>NZ_JBFAEA010000021.1:0-117325 GCF_040641675.1 Streptomyces sp. NPDC020742 | reverse complement strand
TGCCCGTGGGGGGGTCGGGGGGGGGGGGCCCGGGGGGGGGGGGCCGGCCCCCCCGCCGCCCCCCCCCCCCCGGCGCGGGGTCACGGGGCGACCGGCAGCGCCCGCTTGTGGGCGGTGAGGCGGTAGCGGCGGACGATCGCCTCGGCGGCGGCCGGGTCGACCGGCCCGCCCTCCAGGAAGTCGTCGATCTGGTCGTAGGTCACACCGAGCGCGTCCTCGTCGGGCTTGCCCGGGTCGAGGGTCTCCAGGTCGGCGGTCGGCACCTTCTCGACGAGCTCCCGCGGGGCGCCCAGCACCGCGCCCACCGCGCGCACCCGGCGCTTGGTGAGCCCGGTCAGCGGCACCACGTCCGCCGCGCCGTCGCCGAACTTGGTGAAGAAGCCGGAGACCGCCTCGGCCGCGTGGTCGGTGCCCACGACCAGGCCCTGGTGCGCGCCGGCCACCGCGTACTGGGCGATCATGCGCTGCCGCGCCTTGATGTTGCCCTGGACGAAGTCCTGGTGGTGTGCGTCACGGAAGGCCAGCCCGCCGTCCAGCGCGGCCTGCAGCGCGGCGTCGCTGGCCGGGCGGATGTCGACGGTCAGCTCCTGGTCGGCGCGGATGAATTCCAGCGCCCGCTGGGCGTCCTTCTCGTCCGCCTGGACGCCGTACGGCAGCCGCATCGCGAAGAACGTCGCCTCGTGCCCGGCGGCCCGGGCCCGCTCCACGGCGAGCTGGCAGAGCCGGCCGGTGGTGGTGGAGTCGATGCCGCCGCTGATGCCGAGGACCAGCGAGCGCAGCCCCGCGGAGGTCAGCTGCGCTGTGAGGAAGGCCACCCGGCGCTCGATCTCCTGCTCGGCGTCGAAGGACGCGGTCACCTGGAGATCCCGGGCGATCTCCTGCTGCAGGGCCTTGGACGCCGGGTCGGTCACGGCTGCTCCTTCAGTTTCTCTGGGGATCCGTCCGCGGCGCCGTGCGCCGTCTTTCACGGCAATTGTCACGGTGTGCGGCCGGATGCTTTTCCGGTGGTCGTCACGCGTTGTTTCCGGGGTGCGTACGCAGGGTGCGGTGCGGGCCTGCGGACGGTTCCCGGAAACGGTGAACCGCGTGCCGGTAGGAAACCTTATGCCGGGTGCGCCCATTTCTTCAGGGCGGCCTTGCTGGAGAAGTCCGCGACGTCCTTGTCCAGCGGTCGGTCGGTGTACTGGTGGATGCGCCACTTCGCCTTGATCCGCGGCTGCCCGGCGGTGACGTAGTCGGCGATCCACAGGCCGTCGGCCGCATAGGACGTGGTGTCGTGGTTGAGCCAGAATTCGCGGTTGCAGTAGAGCATCACGCGGTGCGTGGGCCGCAGCTTCTTCACCTCGACCAGGAACTGGTCCTTCTGTGCATTGCTGGCATAGGTGCCCTCGCCGGTGCGCTCCCAGTCGCAGGCCAGGATGTCGCCCTGGACCGAGGCGCACTTCTCGACGAAATAGCGGGCCTGGGCGGCGATGTTCCCGGGCCACAGGAAGTGGTAGAAGCCGACCACACAGCCCGCCTTACGGGCCTTTGCCGCCTGTGCGTTCTGGTGCGGATTGATGTAGGAGCGGCCTTCGGTCGCCTTGACGAAAACGAAGTCCAGCCCCTCGGCGGAGTACGAGGTGTTGTAGGAACTGACATCGACACCGTGCAGCATGAACGGCCTCCTGCCGATCGGACCTGCGGATTCGAAGCGCCAACTGCTCGAACCGTCAACCGTGTTGCGAGGTGTTCCGGCGGTGTGCGAGGGGCGGCGCGGGTCCGTGTTCCGTGCCCGCGTTCCGGGCCCCTCTGCTGTGCCGCCCGTGGGGGGTGTTCCGTACGTGCGCTGTGTCCGTGGAAGGGGATGCGTACCGGGTGGTTCCCGCAGTTCAGCATGTTCATTACCGGAGACGCCAGAGAGCGGTCGGGAAGTTCCCTGCCGTGCAGGGCTGTTGGCGTCCGGGCGGGGGCAGCGGGGGCGGGAAGAAGCGGTACGGGGTGACAGGGGGCGAGGCGGGGGCGTACGGGGTGAAGCGGGGTGAAGGGGTGCGGGCCGGGGCGAACGGTGGTGGGCGGGGCAGCCGGGCGTAACGGCGCGGGGCCGGTCCGTCGCCCGGACCGGCCCCGCGCCCCCAGAGGCGTACGGCGTTCGTCAGCGCCGCAGCGCCCGCCGCAGCAGTCGACGGGCCCGGGAGCGGGCGCGGCCCAGGGTGCGCTGCCAGGCGCGGCGGGTGCGGGTGGCGCGCAGCTCCTGGAAGAGCAGGCGGTAGCGCTCGGCGATCGGCTCGGGGTCGTAGCGGTGTGCGCTCTCCAGCGCGGCCTCGGCCATCTTCTGGCGGCGGTGGGGGTCCTCGATCAGGTCGACCAGGCCGGCGGCGAGCGCCTGCCCGTCGCCGGCCGGCACGAGCAGCCCGTTGCGGCCGTCGTCGATGATCTCGGCGGGGCCCAGCGGGCAGTTGGTGCTGACGACCGGTACCCGGCAGCGCATCGCCTCGACGAGCGTCATCCCGAACGACTCGGCGTCCGAGGCCGATGCCACGATCGAGGCCTTGGCGAACTCCGCCTCGATCGGCGACCGCGGACCGGTCAGCTCCGCCCGCTCGTTCAGCCCGAGTCCGTCGATCAGCCCCTGGAGCCGTTCGCGCTCCGCGCCGCCGCCGTGTATCCGCAGCCGCCAGTCCGGGTGCTTGGCGGCGACCGCGGAGAAAGCCTCGATCAGCAGGTCGAAGCGCTTGCCGCGGACCAGCCGCCCGGCCGCGGCGATCACCTTCGCGGTGCCCTCGGACGGCGGCCCGGCCGGCGCCGGCACGATGTTGGGCACCGCCAGGACCCGTACGCCCGGCAGCGGCATCCGCGCCCGGTAGACGGCGGCGTCCGCCTCGGTCGTGGTGACCAGGGCGTCCAGCGTCCGGTAGTGCCGGGCGAGTTCGGCGCGCAGCCGCTTGCCGTGCGCGTCGTGGCGCAGGTGCTCCTGGGCTATCCGCAGCGTCTGCCGGGGGGCGAAGCGGGCCAGGTAGACGTTGATGCCGGGCCGGGTGCCGATCAGCACGTCGGCGTCGGTGCCGCGCAGGAACTCCGCGGCGCGCAGGTCGGTCAGCCGGCTGTACTGGTGGTGCCGCTTCTCGGCGAGCGGGAAGTCCTCGGCGGGCTCGGCGAACAGCGGATGAGCCATGTCCTCGCTGCCCACCCGCGTGTCCACCAGGGGGATCAGCCGCACCCGGGGGTCCGGCGTGAACCGCGGGACCTCACGGTGGCGCATCATCGAGACGATCTCGACGTCGTGCCGGTCGGCGAGCGCGGCCGCGAGGTTGAACGTGGTGCGAACCGTGCCGCCGATGGCGTAGGCGTTGTGCAGCAGGAGGGTGATCTTCATACGGAGTGGTGTTCTTCCCGAGGTGTGCCCGTCGTTCCGACCGGCGGGGACCGCCGCCGTGGCGGGGGTGCCGTGACCGGCCCGTCCGGCACGGGGCAACCGTGGCGGTAAGGGGTAAGCCGCGGGCGTGGTACGGGTGAGAGACCGGTAAGAAGCATGGGTGAGAGCCGGGTAAGAAACCCGGTGGCGGACCGCCCGCCCGCCACCGCCCCCAGATGACCTTGGCAGACTTGCCGGGTGACCCATTCCGTACTGCTGGCCGAGGACGACCGCCCCATCCGCACCGCGCTGGAGCGTGCCCTGACCCTGGAGGGGTACCGGGTCACCGCCGTCGCCGACGGCATCCAGGCGCTGGCCGCCGCGCACCGCGAGCGGCCGGACGTGATCCTGCTGGACGTGATGATGCCCGGCATCGACGGGCTCCAGGTGTGCCAGGTGCTGCGGGCCGAGCAGGACCGCACCCCGATCCTGATGCTGACCGCCCGGGTCGAGACGGCCGACCGGATCGCCGGCCTGGACGCCGGGGCCGACGACTACGTGGTCAAGCCGTTCGAGGTCGAGGAGGTCTTCGCCCGGCTGCGGGCGCTGCTGCGGCGGACCGGGGCGGGCGAGCCCATGACGTCCGGCCCCGGGAACGAGGCCGCCGGTGAGCCGGGGGAGACGGCCGGCGGGTACGACGCCCGGCTGGCCGACAGCGGTGTGGTTGAGGCCGCCGACCTGCGGATCGACGGCCCCTCGCGCCGGGCCTGGCGCGGTGAGCGCGAGCTGGAGCTGACCCGGACCGAGTTCGAACTGCTGGAGCTGCTCGCCCGTAATGCCGGGATCGTCCTGGACCACTCCACGATCTATGACCGGATCTGGGGCTATGACTTCGGGCCCGGCTCGAAGAACCTCGCCGTCTACGTGGGCTATCTGCGGCGCAAGGTCGATGTGCCGGGCAGCCGGCCGCTGATCCACACCGTCCGGGGCGTCGGCTACGTCCTGCGGGAGGACTGAGGTGACCGGGCCGGGTGGCCGCAGCGCAGCCGCCGGGCGCCGCCGGCTGCGCTCCCGGCTCCGCGCCCGGATACGTGCCTGGTGGCGCGGCGGCCGGGCCGCCTGGCTGCGCACCCGCAGGCCCGCCAGTCTGCGCACCGCCTTCGCGGTGGCGTTCGCGGTGGGGGCCGCGGCGGTGACCGTGCTCGTCGGCTTCCTCAGCTACGACGCGGCGGCCCGGCTGGTGCGGGTGGATGAGAAGTCGGTGTTCTCCCAGGTGGTCCGCGATCTGCGGACCCAGGTGCAGGAGAAGCCGTTCCAGCCCGCCGACTATGCGAGCTCCGACCCCGACCACGACGGGCCGCGCGACGACCTCACCCGGCCCACCCGTACGGACGTGCAGATCCTGGGTGCCGGCGGCCGGGTCGTGGAGGCCGGGCGGCCGGCGCTGCCCGCCGGGCCCGAGGAGCGCCGGATCGCCACCGCCCGGCAGGCCGGCCACCACATCGAGCGCGAGGCGGACGTCGGCGACGAGGAGTACCACGTCGCGACCGTCGCGCTCGGCGGCGGGCGCGGGGCGGTCCAGGTCGCCCAGAAGTTCAGCGAGACCGAGGACCTGCTCTCCGCGCTCCAGCAGCGCACCGCCCTGCTCGCCGCCGCGGTCATCGCGCTGTCCGGTGGGGCCGGCTGGTGGCTGGCGCGCCGGATCACCGGCCGGTTGGTGCGGCTGACCTCGGTCGCCGAGAGCGTGGCCGAGCACGGGCGGCTGGACGTACCGGTGCCGGTGGCGGGCCGGGACGAGGTGGCCCGGCTGGGACGGGCCTTCGACGACATGCTGGGGCGGCTGGCCAGCGCCGTCCAGGACCAGCAGCGGCTCGTCCAGGACGCCGGCCATGAGCTGCGCACCCCGCTGACCTCGCTGCGGACGAACATCTCGCTGCTCAAGCGGTTCGACGAGCTGCCGCCGGAGGCCCGCGAGGAGCTGCTCGCCGACCTGGCCGGCGAGGCCAGGGAGCTGAGCGACCTGGTCAACGAGCTGGTCGGGCTGGCGGCCGGGCAGGGCGACGACCCGTTGGCCGAGGTGAGCCTGGCCGAGGTGGCGGAGAAGGCGGCCGCGTCGGCCCGCCGCCGCACCGGCCGGGAGATCACCGTGACGAACGTCCGCCCGGCGGTCGTCGAGGGCCGCCCCGCCGCGCTGAACCGGGCGCTGAACAATCTGCTGGAGAACGCGGCCAAGTTCGACGCGGGCGGCACCGAACCGATCGAGGTGCTGGTCACCGGCGTCCGCATCGAGGTCCTCGACCGCGGCCCCGGCATCGCGGAGGCCGACCTGACCCGGGTCTTCGACCGCTTCTACCGGGCACCGGCCGCACGGGGCCTGCCCGGTTCCGGCCTCGGCCTGGCCATCGTCCGGGAGATCGCCACCGCGCACGGCGGGCACGCCTTCGCCGCCCACCGCCCGGGCGGCGGCGCCACCCTGGGCTTCACCGTGGGCCGGGGCAAGCCCCTGGCAACGGGCCCCGGGGACGACACCGAGCGTCGGCTCGGCTGACCGGCGGCGGGTGTAGGGCTGGCTGGGCGGCGGCGGGTGTAGGGCTGGCTGGGCGGCGCCGGGCGTAGGGCAGGCTGAGCGGCGCTGGGCCTGGCCCCCGCCCGGCCGGCAGTGCGGACCCCGCGGCACCGGTCGACGTCCGTCCCCTCCGGCAACCCGGCGCCCGTCCCCTCCGGCAACGCGACCTCCGCCCCGCCGATGCCGGGCGGGTGCCCGTTCAGTGCGCCGCCGCCTCGCCCTGGGCCACCTCCACCGTCTGGTGCAGATCCGCTGCAGCGTCCAGGGCCGAGGCCGCGGAGAAGCCGACACAGGCGAGCAGGGCCGCGGCGACCAGCCGGCGGCCGCGGAAGCCGCGGTGTGCCGGGGCGTGTTCGGCCGCCCGCTCGGGGGTGAGCAGCGCCGCGACCCGGCGGGGCACCGGACCGGCGGTCGCGCCGAGCACCGCGGCGGGACGGGGCGGAGCCGGGGCATCCGGGCGGGCGGCCAGCGCGGCGCGGCCGATGGCGCGGGCGGTGACCGTCCGGTCGCCCACCCGGGCCGCGGCTACCTCGTCGGCCCAGCGCTCCAGGGCGTACGCCAGCGGTGCACGCAACGCGCGGAGCAGCGGATGGCAGGCCGCGGCCAGGGCGGCGGTGAGCAGGAAGAGGTGGTGGCGGCCCGCCAGATGGGCCCGCTCATGCGCCAGCAGGGCCTCCCGCTCGGCAGCCGGCAGCGCCCGGAGCATCCCGGCCGTGACCACCACCCGGCCCGGCCGGCCGGGCAGGGCGTAGGCGTCGGGTGCGGGGTCGGGCAGCACGCACAGATCGCCGGAGACGGGGTGGGCCGCGGTGCTGCGACGGGCCCGGCGCAGCTCGGCGTGGTGCCGGCCGGTGCGGCGCACCACGGCCACCGCACAGGCGGTGAGCAGGGCGCCGGCCACCGCCGCGGCGGGGACCGAGACGGCCGGGTCGTCGCCGAGCAGGGGGAGCGAGAGGTGCCCCAGCGCGGCCACCGGCGGCAGCCGCAGCGCCCCGGCGGCCACCAGCAGCCCGAGCGCCGCGGTGGTGCAGCCGGCCAGTAGGGCGGCGCAGCCGGTCAGCAGCCAGGCCGCGGCCCGCGGCGGCAGCGCCTCGGCCAGCCGTCGCGCGGCCGGCACCGCGAGCAGCGGCATCAGCAGCGGGATCCATACGGCGATGATCATGGGGCGCCCTCCGGATCGGACGGCGGGTCGGCGTCCGGTGCCCCGGCCGTGTCGTCGCCCGCCGCCTCCAGCAGGGAGCGCAGCAGTTGCTCGTCCTCGGGGGTCAGCTGGGAGATGAAGCGGGCCAGGGCGGTGCCCCGGTCGTCCTGCTTGTCGAGTTCGCTGCGCATCCGCCGGGCGGTCAGCCCCGCGGAGTCCTGTATCGGGGAGTAGACGAAGCCCCGTCCCGCCCTGGAGCGGGACACCGCGCCCTTGTCGTGCAGCCGGGTCAGGATCGTCGTGACGGTCGTACGCGCCAGCCGGCCGCCGAGCGCGCTCTGCACCTCGGCGGGGCTCAGCGGCGCCTGCGCCGCCCAGAGCGCCGCGAGCACGCCGGCCTCCAGCTCGCCCGAGGGGCGCCGCTGCACGGGTGATCTCTCCGACATGGAACGCCCTCCGGCGGTTCGTCGTCTACAGTTCCGTAGACCGTCTACGTGACTGTAGTCGGTCGGGCCGGCCGCCCGGCAGGCCCGCAACCCATTATGGGAGGGCTCACCGACATGGCCGCAGCCGCCGCATATGCGCAGGTGACCTGGGGGATGGTGGGCCTCGGCCAGGCCGTGAACCCGCTCGACGCCGGGTCGCTGCTCGCGGCCTTCGGGGCCCTGGGCATCGCCGCCGTCCTCTTCGCCGAGACCGGACTGCTGGTCGGCTTCTTCCTGCCCGGTGACTCCCTACTCTTCACCGCCGGACTGCTGTGCGCCCCCGGCGCCGGCGGCGCCGTCCACCTGGCCCTGCCGCAGGTCCTGGCCGCGGCGGCGGCCGGCACCCTGGCCGGTTCGCAGACCGGCTACTGGATCGGCCGGCGCGGCGGGCGCGGCCTGCTCGCCCGCAGCCGCGCCCGCAGGCTGCACGAGGGTGCCGCCCGCGCCGAGGAGTACCTGGCCCGCTACGGCCACGCCAAGGCCATCGTCCTCGCCCGTTTCGTACCCGTGGTGCGCACCGTTCTCAACCCGCTGGCCGGCGCGCTGAACGTGCCCGTCCGCACCTTCACCCGCTGGCAGATCACCGGCGGCCTGGTCTGGACGCTCGGCCTCACCCTCGCCGGCTACGCCCTCGGCTCCTCCGTGCCGAACGTCGATCGCTATCTGCTGCCGCTGGTCGCCCTCGTGGTGCTGGTCTCGCTGACCCCGCTCGCCCTCGAAGTCCTCCGCTCCCGCCGCAGCCCGACCCCGGCCCCAACCGGCACCGACACCCCGGCCCCGACCGGCACCGATACGCCGGCCCCGACCGGCACCGACACCCCGGCCCCGACCGGCACCGATACGCCGGCCCCGACCGGCACCGACACCCCAGCCCCGACCGGCACCGATACGCCGGCGCCGACCGGCACCGATACGCCGGCCTCGACCGGCACCGACACCCCAGCCCCGACCGGCACCGATAGGCCGGCCCCGACGGGCACCGATAGGCCGGCGCCGCCGGGCCGTTGACCCGCACCGCGCTGCACGCCGCCCACCGCAGCCGGCCCGCACGCGTCCACCGGATCCGCACCTGCGTCGCACGCCGTACCGGCACCGTGCACCGGACCGCACTGCGCACCGGACCGCACAGCCCACCGGACCCGCACTTCCCACCGCGCACCGGACCCGCACTTCCCACTGCGCACCGGACCCGCACTTCCCACCGCCCAGTGCATCCGCACCGCCCACCGCCAAGGAGCACCCCGTGAACCACCTCGCCTTCGGCGGAGCCTCGATCGACGGCGGGGCCTACACCCGCATCACCGTCCTCGCCCGGGACACCCCCCACGGCCTGGACACCCTCATCGCGTACTTCAGCGACTACGGGCTCGCCCTCTTCGCCGCCCTGATGCTGGTCGCCTGGTGGCGGGCCCGGCACCGTGGCCCGGACGCCATGGCGCGGGCGCTGGCCCTGCCCGTCGTGGTGATCGCCGCCTACCTGCTCAACGACCTCGTCAAGAGCCTCTTCGCCGAGCAGCGGCCCTGCCGGACGCTGTCCGTGTTCACCGTCGAGGCCTGCCCCGGGCCCGGCGACTGGTCCTTCCCCAGCAACCACGCCGCCATAGCCGCGGCCGCCGCGGTCGCCCTCCTCCTGTGCGACCGGCAGCTCGGCCGGATCGCGGTGCCGGCCGCACTGCTGATGGCCGCCTCGCGCATCTGGATCGGGGCGCACTATCCGCACGATGTCGTCGCCGGCCTGCTGACCGGTGCGCTCATCGCTTACGGGCTCACCCCGCTGGCCGGCCGAGCGGCACCCGCCGTCGACCGGATCCGCGCCACCCGCCTGCGCCCTCTGGTGGCCGCACGATGACCGGCGACGAACGGGACCCGGGCCCGGAGCCGGAGCGGGAACCCGGGCCGGAGGCGGGGCGGCGCCAAGGGAGCCCTCCGCAGCCGGTCCACCGCGGCCCCCGCCCCTGCCCGCGCCCCGCCGCCCGCTCTCTACTGGCCCTCGCCGCGGTGTGCACCCTGCTCCTCACCGCCGCCGCGGTCACCGTCTCCGTACGGCACGGCGTCCCGCTCGCCCCCGAACGGGCCGCCCTGCACTGGTCTTTGGCGCACCGTCAGGAACCGCTGGGCTCGGCGGCCCGCGCGCTCACGGCCACCGGGACCGGCCTGATCCCGTACCTGATGGCGGTCCTCGCGGGCCTGCTGGCCGGGCGCGGCACCTTGGGGCGGATCCGCGCGGTGCTCTGCACCGTGGCCGTGCTCGCGGTCGGCCAGGCGGTCCGTTACGGCCTGATGGAGCTGCTCGCCCGTCCCCGCCCTCCGCTCGCCGACTGGGCCGGCCGCGCCTCCGGCCACGCCTTCCCGTCCGGACACGCCACCACCTCGGCGCTCGCGGCCGGCCTCCTGGCCTGGGGCATCTCCCGGCGCGCCGGCCCGGCGGTCACCCGCACCTGCTGCGCGGTGCTCGCCCTCTGGGCCGTCGCGGTCGGCCTCACCCGGGTCTATCTGGGCGTCCACTGGGCCGGCGACGTCCTCGCTGGCTGGTTGCTGGCCGCCGCCGTACTCAGCCTCGCGCGACTCCTGGAGCCGTACGCCGTCCCCGGCTCGGAACGCGACGCACCGCGCTGACGCGGCACTTGCGCTGACTCCGTACGGTGCTGACACCGCGGCGTGCGGAACCCCGCGCCGGGCACAACGGCGCACGCACGCGGCGAGCGCCCTCTACGTGCGCCGTACGCCCCCTTTTGACGCATATTCCCATGAAGAGCTGACGATCGGACCAGGTCTTCCCCAAGGCCGCATGGACGCCTCCCGGGCCGAGCAGTACTGTCCTGGACGCCGGGACCGCACGCCTCTGCGCCGCCGGCACCACCGAGCGCAACCACCGCGCACACCGATCACCAACCACCAACCACTGCGGACGCCGATCGCACACCAGCGACCCACAACCACCGCGCACCACCAGGGGGAACACGCGCATGAACCACATGAACCACTCGCTCGACGCCTCGAAATCGCGCCGGATCGCCGCCGGGGACACCGCCGCACCCGCCACCGCCCGATCCGTCCGCTGCCCGGCCGCCGCCGCCAAGGACCCCGCGCCCTGTGAGGGGCCGCACGACGCCGCCACCCTCATCGACCGGCACGGCAGGGAGATCGCCGGCTGCGTCCTGCACTGCGCCCGCCTGCTGCCCGGCCTCGACGGGGCCCGTGTGCACCCCTTCGTCCCCGCGGGCCAGGCCCTGGAGATCTACTCCCGCGCCCGCGAACTCCCGCCGTTCGCCTGGGAGGTCGGGCGATAGCACCCGGCGGGCACCGGTCCGGTCCGCCTCGCGGGCCTGCCCACCGAAACCCACCCTGCGCCCGTCCGGCACGTTCGCCGTCGACCAGGGGTACCCGCGTTCCCTTGAGCGCGGCCTCGCAGACTCAGACCTTGACGACGCGGACGCCGCCACCGCACAGCATGCGGAGGTCCTCGGGGGCCGACGTCAGGACGGTCACAGGGGCGGGCGAGGCGAGTGCGGTAAAACTCTTGGTATTGGGTGCCGATGAACCCCCAGGTTTCACAGACCCTCTGCTGCGGAAACGAGGCAGGCCCTGGCCAGCGCTCGAAAGGCATGAAAGCGCTGGTCAGGGCCTGTAAACGGGGTGCGGCCTCAGCACTCGATGATGTTCACCGCGAGACCGCCGCGGGCGGTCTCCTTGTACTTGACGCTCATGTCGGCGCCGGTGTCCTTCATGGTCTTGATGACCTTGTCGAGGGAGACGTGGTGGCGGCCGTCGCCGCGCAGCGCCATCCGGGCGGCGGTGACGGCCTTCACCGCGGCCATGCCGTTGCGCTCGATGCACGGGATCTGCACCAGGCCGCCGACGGGGTCGCAGGTCAGGCCCAGGTTGTGCTCCATGCCGATCTCCGCGGCGTTCTCCACCTGCTCACTGGAGCCGCCCAGCACCTCGGCCAGGCCGCCGGCGGCCATGGAGCAGGCCGAGCCGACCTCGCCCTGGCAGCCGACCTCGGCGCCGGAGATGGAGGCGTTCTCCTTGAAGAGCATGCCGATGGCGCCGGCGGCCAGCAGGAAGCGGACCACACCGTCCTCGTCGGCGCCGGGCACGAAGTTGAGGTAGTAGTGCAGGACCGCCGGGATGATGCCGGCCGCACCGTTGGTGGGGGCGGTCACCACCCGACCGCCGGCCGCGTTCTCCTCGTTGACGGCCATCGCGTACAGGGTCGTCCACTCCATGGCGCGGGCCGGCGCGTCGCCCTCGGAGCGCAGGGCGCGGGCGGACTTGGCGGCCCGGCGCCGCACCTTCAGTCCGCCCGGCAGGATCCCCTCCTGGGCCAGCCCGCGGCTGACACAGCCCTGCATGACCTGCCAGATCTCCAGCAGACCGGCGCGGATCTCGTCCTCGGTGCGCCACGCCTTCTCGTTCTCCAGCATCAGCGCGGAGATCGACAGACCGGTCTGCTCGGACAGCCGCAGCAGCTCGTCGCCGGTGCGGAAGGGGTACTTCAGGACGGTGTCGTCGAGCACGATGCGGTCCGCGCCCACCGCGTCCTCGTCGACGACGAAGCCGCCGCCCACCGAGTAGTAGGTCTTCTCCAGCAGCGGGGCGCCGGCGCTGTCGTAGGCGAAGAGCGTCATGCCGTTGGCGTGGTAGGGCAGGGCACGCCGACGGTGCAGGATCAGCTCGCTGTCCTCGTCGAAGTCGATCTCGTGGGCGGTGCCTATCTCCGCCCCGAGCAGCCGCAGCCGCTTGGTGGTGCGGATGCGCTCGACCTCGTCGTCGGCGGTCTCGACGTCGACGGTGCGCGGGGAGTGGCCCTCCAGGCCCAGGAGGACGGCCTTCGGCGTGCCGTGGCCGTGGCCGGTGGCGCCCAGCGAGCCGAACAGCTCGGCGCGGACCGCGGTGGTCTGGGCGAGCAGGCCGTCCTTCTTGAGGCGTCCGACGAACATCCGGGCCGCACGCATGGGGCCGACCGTGTGGGAGCTGGAGGGGCCGATGCCGATGGAGAAGAGGTCGAAGACGGAGATGGCCACGGTGGCGGACTCCCTTGTCTGCTCGTGGTGGACGGTGGAGCTGGGGGGTGTGGGGAGATGCTGCGCCGGTTTTCGAGCGTAACGCGGACCCGGCGTGCTGCCCTTAGACGGAAGCCATCGGGCGGCCGTCGTCGGGGGTAACAGTGGGTTCCGGGCTGGTTTCGGCGGGAGACGGAGCGCCGGTCAGGCCGCGTTCATGGGCCTTGACCCCGGAGCGCACCGCCCAGAAGTAGAAGAGCGGGGCGGTGACGGCGATCAGGACGGTGTCCAGCCCGCTGGGGATGACGCCCCGGCCGCCGAACTCCGGGCCACCCAGCGCGGACACCGCGGCCGTCCACACCAGGAAGAGGATCATCCACCAAGCCGGGGCGAACTGCTGCAGCAGTCGCCGCTCGCCGCGGCGCCACAGCACCAGCGCCGCAACGGGGGCGGCCACCAGCGTCAGCAGGGTGATCTTGCCGGTCTCCGGCCACTTCGACCAGTACAGCGCGCAGGCGGCGAAGGCGAAGGTGACCGGGCACAGCACCCCGGCGGCCGGCAGCCGGAAGGGCCGGGGCAGCTCCGGGCGGGTCCGCCGCAGCGTCCCCACCGCGATCGGGCCGATCAGGTACGAGATGACCATGGCAGCCGACACCACGCCGGC
Source organism: Streptomyces sp. NPDC020742 (assembly GCF_040641675.1). NCBI lineage: Bacteria > Bacillati > Actinomycetota > Actinomycetes > Kitasatosporales > Streptomycetaceae > Streptomyces > Streptomyces sp. NPDC020742. The sequence goes on along the minus strand of NZ_JBFAEA010000021.1, from coordinate 104,129 downwards.
CAGCGCCTGCCAGCTGCGGCCGACGGTGACCAGCAGCAGGACGGAGAAGGCGAGGTTGAGCCACATTGCGGGGCGGGCGGTGCCGTAGCGGGGGTGCACGGCCGCCAGCTTCCGGGGGAAGAACCCGGTCTCGGCGAGGTTGGTGACCATGTACGCGGCCGAGGCGACATTGGCGATGTTGGAGCCGGCCGGCGAGATGAACGCGCCGAACTGCAGCATGGTGACGACCCAGTGCAGCATCAGCAGCCCCGCCAGGTCGGCGAACGGCGAGTTGAGGTTCACGCCCTGCCAGCCGCCGGACCGCGCGAGCAGCTCGGGCGGCACCGACCCCAGGTACGAGATCTGCAGCGCCAGATAGATCACCAGGCCCAGCGCCAGCGCGCCGACCAGGGCGAGCGGGATGGCTCGGCCCGGGTTCTTGGCGGCCCCGCCGAGGTTGACCACGGCCTGGAAGCCGTTGAACGCGAAGACCACACCGCAGGTGGTCACGGCGGTGAGCACGGCCGGCCAGCCGTACGGGGCGAAGCCGCCGTGCGCGGTGAAGTTCGAGGTGTGGAAGCCGGAGCCGACCAGGGCGAGCACCGCCAGCACCGGGATGGCGAACTTGACCAGGGTGAGCACGGTGTTGGCGCGGGCCAGCAGCTGGACCGACCAGTAGCAGGTCAGCCAGAGCGCGAGGGTCAACAGCAGCGCCACCGCCGTGCCGGAGAGGGTCAGCTGGTGGGTGGCCGGATCGACCAGGCCCTTCGCCCAGCCGAAGCTCCAGGACGTCATGTACTGGGTGGCCGCGATCGACTCGATCGGGATCAGCGAGGCGGTCGCGATCCACACCGCCCAGCCGGTGAGGAAGCCCAGGACCGGGCCGTGCGAGAAGTGCCCGTAGCGGGCCATCCCGCCGGGGATCGGGTATGCCGAGCCGACCTCGGCGTACGACATCGCGATCATGCCGATGAAGATCACGCCGATCACCCAGGCGACCAGCGCCGCGGGTCCCGCCACCTGGGCGGCGGAGCCGGCGCCGAAGAGCCAGCCGGAGCCGAAGATCGAGCCGATGCCAATCATGATGAGGGCGAAGAGGCTGAGCCCCTTGCGCTCGCCCGCGCTCATGTCCATGGGAAGTGTCGTCCGTCCTGCTGTTGCCGCATGCCCCCTCGCCGTCGAAGGGTCTGTCGTCTGCCGGCGACCACCTTATTTCCGGCGAATCACCGTCAGCGCCGCCGAGCCGCCGGAACACCGGCTCGGAGGGCCCCTGCAGACCGCGAGCCCGGGGCCAACAGCCCCGGGCTCACGGCCCGTTCGCTCCCGGACCGCCTCCGATGGGCGGTCCGGGAGATCACTGCATGAGACGCGTCACAGCGACGGGTACAGCGGGAACTTCTCCGCGAGCGCGGTGACCCGGGCCTTGAGGGCCTCGGTGTCGGGGGCGGGCTTGAGGGCCTCGGCGATGATGTCGGCGACCTCGCGGAAGTCCTCGGCCTGGAAGCCACGGGTGGCCAGCGCGGGGGTGCCGATGCGCAGGCCCGAGGTGACCATCGGGGGCCGGGGGTCGTTCGGGATCGCGTTGCGGTTGACGGTGATGCCGACCTCGTGCAGAAGGTCCTCGGCCTGCTGGCCGTCCAGCGCGCTGTCGCGCAGGTCGACCAGGACGAGGTGGACGTCGGTGCCGCCGGACAGGACCGAGACGCCGTGCTGCTTGACGTCGTCCTGCACCAGGCGCTCGGCGAGGATCCGGGCGCCCTCAAGGGTGCGCTGCTGGCGCTCCTTGAAGTCCTCGGAGGCGGCGACCTTGAACGAGACCGCCTTGGCCGCGATCACGTGCTCCAGGGGACCGCCCTGCTGGCCAGGGAAGACCGCGGAGTTGATCTTCTTGGCGAGCTCCTGGGTGGACAGGATCACACCGCCGCGCGGGCCGCCCAGGGTCTTGTGCGTGGTGGTGGTGACCACGTGGGCGTGCGGGACCGGGTTGGGGTGCAGCCCCGCGGCGACCAGGCCGGCGAAGTGCGCCATGTCGACCATCAGGTACGCGCCGACCTCGTCGGCGATCCGGCGGAACGCGGCGAAGTCGAGCTGGCGGGGGTAGGCCGACCAGCCGGCCACGATCAGCTTGGGGCGGTGCTCCTTGGCGAGGCGCTCGACCTCCTCCATGTCGACCAGGTTGGTCTTCTCGTCGACGTGGTAGGGCACCACGTTGTAGAGCTTGCCGCTGAAGTTGATCTTCATGCCGTGGGTCAGGTGCCCGCCGTGGGCGAGGTTGAGACCCAGGATGGTGTCGCCCGGCTTGATCAGGGCGAACATCGCGGCGGCGTTGGCCTGCGCACCGGAGTGCGGCTGGACGTTGGCGGCCTCGGCGCCGAACAGCGCCTTGATCCGGTCGATGGCGATCTGCTCGACGACGTCGACGTGCTCACAGCCGCCGTAGTAGCGGCGGCCGGGGTAGCCCTCGGCGTACTTGTTGGTCAGGACGGAGCCCTGGGCCTCCATGACCGCGACGGGGGCGAAGTTCTCCGAGGCGATCATTTCGAGGGTGGACTGCTGGCGGTGCAGCTCGGCGTCGACGGCGGCGGCTACGTCGGGGTCGAGCTCGTGCAGGGAGCTGTTGAGAAGCGACATGAGTCTGTCCTAGGGAAAGAGGCCGGCGCGGGGCGAGCGCCTTCCGGGGGAGGTCGGGTGGCGGGAAGCTCAGCTCTGGATGAAGGCGGCGTACTCGTCGGCCGAGAGCAGTTCGCCCGGCTCACCGCTGATCTTCACCTTGAACAGCCAACCGCCCTCGAACGGGGCGGAGTTCACCAGCGAGGGGTCGGCGACGACCTCCTCGTTGATCTCGACGATCTCGCCGTCGACGGGCGAGTAGAGGTCGCTGACCGACTTCGTCGACTCCAGCTCACCGCAGGACTCGCCCGCCGTGATCGTGGAGCCGACCTCAGGGAGCTGCACGAAGACGACGTCGCCGAGCGCGTTGGCCGCGTGCTCGGTGATGCCGACCGTCGAGACGCCGTCCTCGGCGCCCGACAGCCACTCGTGCTCCTTGCTGTAGCGCAGCTGCTGGGGGTTGCTCATGGCTCGATTCTCCTGTACGCGAGGGTGTGGTCGTGAAGGGGGCCGTCTCCCGGACGGCAGACTCCGGGAGCGTCTTGCACGGTGAGACGCGCGGGAGCGCGCCGCCGCCGGGTCCGCCGAGGCGCGGTCGCTACTTCTGCCGCTTGTAGAAGGGCAGCGCGATGACCTCGTACGGCTCATGGCTTCCACGGATGTCCACGCAGACACCCTCGGTGCCCGGTGTGGCGTAGGCCGCGTCGACATAGGCGATGGCGATCGGCTTGCCGAGCGTGGGGGAGGGGGCGCCGGAGGTGACCTCACCGATGACCGTGCCGTCGGCGGTGGTGACCGAGTAGCCGGCGCGCGGCACCCGGCGGCCCTCGGCGATCAGGCCGACCAGCGTGCGCGGCGGGTTGGCCGCGGCGCGCTCGGCGGCCGCCGCGAGCGCCGCGCGGCCCACGAAGTCGCCGCCGTTGGTCGTCTTCTCGAACTTCACGACCCGGCCCAGGCCCGCGTCGAACGGCGTGGTCGCGGTGGTCAGCTCGTGCCCGTACAGCGGCATGCCGGCCTCCAGGCGCAGCGTGTCGCGGCAGGACAGGCCGCAGGGCACCAGCCCGGCGTCCCGGCCGGCCTCGGTCAGCGCCTCCCAGAGGGCGACCGCGTCGGCCGGCCGGACGAACAGCTCGAAGCCGTCCTCGCCGGTGTATCCGGTACGGGCGATCAGCGCCTCGACGCCGGCGACGGTGCCGGGCAGGCCCGCGTAGTACTTCAGGCCGTCCAGGTCCGCGTCGGTGAGCTTCTTGAGGATGCCGGGGGACTCCGGGCCCTGCACCGCGAGCAGTGCGTAGGCGTCCCGGTCGTCGCGGATCGCGGCGTCGAAGCCGCCGGCACGGGCGGTCAGCGCGTCCAGCACCACCTGGGCGTTGGAGGCGTTGGCCACCACCATGTACTCCTGCTCGGCCAGGCGGTAGACGATCAGGTCGTCCAGGATGCCGCCCTCGGCCTCGCAGATCATGGTGTAGCGGGCGCGGCCGGTCTTGACGCCACCGATGTTGCCGACCAGCGCGTAGTCGAGGAGATCGGCGGCCTGCGGGCCGGTGACGGTGATCTCCCCCATGTGGGAGAGGTCGAAGAGGCCGGCGCGGGTGCGGACGGCGAGGTGCTCGTCCCGCTCGCTGCCGTAGCGCAGCGGCATGTCCCAGCCGGCGAAGTCGGTCATGGTCGCGCCGAGCGCGCGATGGGTGGCGTCCAGCGCGGTACGGCGGGGGGCATCAGTCATGGTTCTGGGCTCCCAGGCAGGGGTGACAAGACGTTCTCCCCATCTGTCATCGGAACCTGAGAGGTTCACCGGGATCCCGCGAACGGACCCGGTTTGCACCTTGGGTGGAGCCGCGCCGTCAACCGGGCGGTGGCTCGCTTTTCAGATCTGCCTCGCCCGCGCGGTATAGGGGCCTGAGAGATTCAAGGGAGGACTTGCTCCTTCGGCGCCCCGCCGTGGCGGCCGGGGACTCTCCCGCGCGGGTTCAAGCGGCCGGTATGCAATTGGCGGTGCACGAGTGAACTGCGATGTGCACGTGGCGGCCACATCATTGCACGGGATCGCCGGATGGAGGAGCCCCTGCCACCGACCCGCTCACGACGTGGGCGGATCGGCCCCGCACCTTGCTGCTCATTACCTTTTCTTGACACTCTGCGGGTAAGGGACGGATCCGGACGGGACGGGGAGGCGAGCACGGTGCACGGAGAAGCGGCCTGCGCGGCCACGTCGGGGGCCGTGCCCCCGGACGCCGCGGCGGTGGTGTCCGCGGCCGGTGCGCTCCCGGCCGGCCGGCCGCCGCGCACGGTCTTCCGCCCGGGGCGCGGCGAGCGGACCGTCGACCTCCGCGGTGCCGGGACGCCCGCCGGGGGCGCCGCCGAGCTGCGGTTCCCGGCCGGTGACCTGGTCGTGGTCTCGGGGCTGCCGGGCAGCGGCAAGAGCACCCTGATGCACCGCGTGGTGCCCCCGCTGGACACCGGCGGCGGCGCGGTGCACCGCATCGACTCCCAGGACGTCCGCGAGCGCTGGGGGCGCGGGCGGCTGCGCCGGCTGCCGTACGGGCTGTACCGCCCGCTGGTCCGGGCCGCCCACTACCTCACGCTCGGCCGGACGCTGCGCTCGGGCGACAGCGTGGTGGTGCACGACTGCGGGACGCTGGCGTGGGTCCGGCGCTGGGTGGCACGGTCGGCCCGGCGCGGCCGGCGCGGGCTGCATCTGGTGCTGCTCGACGTCCCGCCGGAGGTGGCCCGCTCCGGGCAGGAGGCGCGCGGACGCGGGGTCTCGGCGTACGCCTTCGCCCGCCATCGCAGGGCGGTCGGGCGGCTGATCGCCACCGCGGAGTCCGCTGGGCCGCCCCCGGGGTTCGGCTCGGTGGTGCTGCTGGACCGGCGGGCGGCGAGCGCGCTGGAGACGGTCGACTTCCACTGAGGACGCCCCGGAGCCGATCGGCCTCCGTCGAGGGGCCCGGAGCCGGTCGGCTTCCACCGGGAGCCGTGGAGCCGGTCGGCCTGCATCGGGGCGCCCTGGAGCCCGCCGGCTTCCGCTGGGCGGAGAACGGCTTCCGGCGTGCTGTGCACCCGCACCCCGTACGTCCCACCTCGGCCCTTCTCGTCTAGGGTCGGGGCCGACAGCGGTTTGGAACGGGTGGGTGCAGATGAACTTTCCGGAGCAGGGGATACCGCAACTGGCGTGGCCGGCCAACGAACTGGAAGAGGTGCTGGCCGCCTCGGTCGGGCATCCCAGCGCCGGTGGCCGGATCGTCGAGGTACTGGGCCGCAGCCCGGTGTGGGTGCCGCTGCCCGAAGGCGGCGGTCCGGACAGCGCCGGCCCCGGTGCCCGCGGCCTGGACCTGCCCACCGTGGAGATAGCCGGGCTGGCCTACGTCCCCGTCTACAGCTCCGAGCAGGAGTTCCTGCGGGTGGTCGGCTCGCACATGTCCTTCACCGTCGCACCGGCCCGGGAGTTCGCCCGCGGGCTGCCGCCGAAGATAGGCATCGCGGTCAACCCCGAGGGCACGGTCGGCGTTCCGCTGCCGCCGCCCGCGGTGGCCGCCCTGTGCCGCTCGGGCCACCACGAGGCGGAGGGGCTGCCCAGCGGCGGGCGGGTCCGGCTTTTCGAACCGGACTGGCAGGACGAGCCGGTGGACTTCCTGGCCGCCGCCGGACTGGAGTTCTCCGGTGCCGGAATTGTCCTGACTGCCCGACGTGCCCTGGCTAGTGTCGAGGGCGACACGCCCGCGCTGTTCGTCGGTGTGCAGATCGAGGCGCCCCCCGCCGCGCTGCATGACGGCACCGCCCGTGGGACGGTGCTCACGGCCCTGGGACGTGCGCTCGGCGCGGTGCCGGTGCCCTGGCCCGTCCAGTTGGTGATGCTCGATCTCGCCCAGGGTGACCCGGTCGCCGACTGGCTGCTGGAGCGCGTGCGGCCCTTCTACTCCCGGGACCACTCGTAAGCTGGAGGGACGACGCGCGGGCGCACCCACACGTGCCCTGCCGAGAGAAGGGACGGACCACGTGAGCGCGGGTGCGCATCAGGGGCCGGCGGCGGCCGGAGCGCTGGAGCAGTTGCTGCAGCAGGTCTCGCCAGGCCGTTACGACGCCTATGAGGCGCTGCTGCACGCGCTCGCCGCGGGCCAGGTCTGGATGCTGCTCTGGCACGGCCGGGCCGGCTCGCCCGATGCCCAGTACGGCAACATGGAGGTCGACGGCCTCGGTTACGCGCCGTGCGTGACCTCGGCGGCGGAGCTCGCGGCGTCCGGCTGGAACCGTGACCACGAGGCGGTCGGCGGCCTGGAGATCGCCGGTTCGCTCTTCCCCGACCGCTGGGGCCTGTGGTTGAACCCGCACGCCCCCGGCGGCGGGGTCGGCATCCCCTGGCCGGACCTGCGCCGGATCGCCGTGGGCCTGGACCGGCTGCCCGCCGGACCGCTGCGGATCTCGGAACCGGTCATCGACATCCCGCAGTTCTACGCCCTGCTCGCGCAGAACGCGCACCGTACGCCCGCCGTCCGGTCGTTGCGCCGGGCCTGGGTGCAGCCTGCCCTCGGCGCCCCGTATCTGGCGATCGGACTGGACCTGTACGACACCGGCCAACAGGCGGTGGATTCGGCGCGGTTGATGATCCAGCAGTCGATCGGCGCGGTTCCGGACGGCCTGCCGGTCTCCACCGTCGCCATGAACGACGAGTACGACCCGGTCGGGATGTGGATGCGGGCCTCGGCGCGCCCCTTCTTCGACCGCGACGGCTACGCCCAGCCGCAGGGGCAGCCGGCGCCGGCGCCCTCGTACGGCTACGGCTACCCGCGCCCCTACTGACGGGCGCACCGCCCTGCCGGAGCGGATCGCTCCGGCAGGGATCCGGCGTGAATGCGCCCTGTACGACCCGCGGTCGAGGAGCTCTCCCGCGGCCTTCCACCCCGCTCAGCTCGCACTGTTGTCCGAATAACGGAATGTCGTGGGCCACATCACAGTTGCGCATCCTTTCCCTACCGGGGCTAGTGACTGATCGCGAGGGCGATGAAGACTCCGCACACAACAGGGCTCCGGCCCTGCGTATGAGCGTCATCGAGCGTCACCCTCCCTACGGCGTCGCGTGAATTTCTGACTCCCGCAGTGCGAACTGCCGCGACGTCCAGCGGACTTGCACGGAACTGCACCTGTACGGCATTGCACCAGTACGGAATCGCACCAGTGATGTGAATCAAGCCGCTCATGCGGCGGGGCAGGGGCCGGCCACCATCGGCCGAGAGGGGTCGAAGGCACCGTGACCGCACCGATCGAGACCACCGGGGCCGCTGCCGAGGCGCAGCCGGAAGCGGTGCTGCAGGGCCTGGACGGCAAGCGCATCGAAGGGCGCTCGCTCGGCCAGATCGCCTGGCTGCGCTTCCGGCGGGACAAGGTCGCGGTGGCCGGCGCCCTCGTCGTCGTCCTGCTCATCGCCGTCGCCGCGCTCTCCCGGCCGCTCCAGGCGCTGCTCGGCCTGGACCCCAACAGCCCCGACCCGTCGCTGATCGACGCCAACACCACGCTTCCCAAGGGGGACTGGGGCGGGATGAGCGCGGACCATCCGCTCGGGGTGGACCCCAAGTTCGGCCGCGACCTGCTCGCCCGGATCCTGGAGGGCTCCTGGGTGTCGCTGATCGTGGCGTTCGGCGCGACGCTGCTGTCGGTCGCCATCGGCACCGTCCTCGGCGTGATCGCCGGCTTCTACCGCGGACGGGTGGACGCCTTCATCAGCCGGATGATGGACGTCTTCCTCGCCTTCCCGCTGTTGCTGTTCGCCATCGCGATCTCCGCCTCGCTGCAGGGCGGCGCCTTCGGGCTGGACGGTCTGCCGCTGCACATCTCGGTCCTGATCTTCGTGATCGGCTTCTTCAACTGGCCGTACATGGGGCGGATCGTGCGGGCCCAGACGCTGTCGCTGCGCGAGCGGGAGTTCGTGGACGCCGCCCGCGGCATGGGCGCCCGGGGGCCGTTCATCCTGTTCCGGGAGCTGCTGCCGAACCTGGTGGGGCCGGTCATCGTCTACTCGACGCTGCTGATCCCCTCCAACATCCTCTTCGAGGCGGCGCTGAGCTTCCTGGGCGTCGGCATCCAGCCCCCGCAGGCGTCCTGGGGCGGCATGCTCAACCAGGCGGTCAAGTACTACGAGGTCGACCCCCAGTACATGATCGTGCCCGGCCTCGCGATCTTCGTCACCGTGCTCGCCTTCAACCTGCTCGGTGACGGTCTGCGGGACGCGTTGGACCCGCGTAGCCGCTGACGGCCCGGCCGGGCGCGCGCGCCCGGACTCCTCAACTGCATGTGACGTTCTAACCGTTGTGAGTTTCTCGACGAAAAAACACGAATTAGTCCGAAGGAAGACGAATGAAGGGGAGACCGACCATCATGCGAAGGTCAGTTCCGGTCGCGGCGATAGCGGCCATCACCAGTGCGGGCCTTGTGCTGGCCGGCTGCAGCGGGGGCAAGGGCTCCTCGGACGCCTCGGGCGAGGCCAACGCCGCCACCAAGGGCGTGGTCAACGCCTCGGACGCGAAGGGCGGCACGCTCACCTACGCGATCAGTGACGCCCCCGAGTCCTTCGACCCGGGCAACACCTACTACGCCTTCATCTACAACTTCAGCCGGCTCTACGCCCGCCCGCTCACCACCTTCAAGCCGGGCCCGGGCGCCAAGGGCAACGAGCTGGTCCCGGACCTCGCCGAGTCCATGGGCAAGCCCAGCGACGGCGGCAGGACCTGGACGTACAAGCTCCGCAAGGGCGTCAAGTACGAGGACGGCACCACCGTCACCTCGCAGGACGTCAAGTACGCCGTCGAGCGCTCCAACTTCGCCCGCGACACCCTCTCGCTGGGCCCGAACTACTTCCAGCAGTTCCTCAAGGACAACGACGGCGGCTACAAGGGCCCGTACAAGGACAAGAGCAAGGCCGGGCTGAAGTCCATCGAGACGCCGGACGAGCAGACGGTCGTCTTCCACCTCAAGAAGCCGTTCGCGGAGTTCGACTACCTGGTCAGCGCCCCGCAGACGGCCCCGGTCCCGCAGGCCAAGGACAAGGGCGCGGACTACACCAAGTCCGTGCTGTCCACCGGCTCGTACAAGTACCAGAGCTACCAGGAGGGCAAGCAGCTCACCCTGGTCCGCAATCCGCAGTGGTCGGCCAAGACCGACCCGCTGCGCAAGCAGCTGCCGGACAAGATCGTCCTGAACCTGAAGGTCGCCCAGTCGACCATCGACAAGGACCTCCAGTCCGGCAACACCCTGGTCGACCTGGCCGGGCGCGGGGTGGACGGCCAGACCCAGGCCCAGCTCACCACCGATCCCAAGGAGAAGGCCAACACCGACAACGCGCTCGGTCAGCGGCTGGTCTACACGGCCATCGACACCAAGGTGAAGCCGTTCGACAACCTCGAGTGCCGCAAGGCCGTCGAGTACGCCATCGACAAGAAGGCGGTGCAGACCGCGCTCGGCGGGCCGATCCGCGGTGCGCTGGCCTCCACGGTCCTGCCGACCGACATCGACGGCTACCAGAAGTACGACCTGTACCCGCAGAAGTACGACGGCGACAAGCTGGACCTGGCCGAGGCCAAGAAGCACTGGGACAAGTGCGGGGCCGGCAAGGCCTCCACCACGATCCTGGCCCGCAGCGACCGGCAGGACGAGGTCGACGCGGCCACCTCGGTGATCGACTCACTGAAGAAGATCGGGGTCACCGCCAAGCTCCAGCAGTACCCGACCAGCAAGTACTTCTCGGACTACGCCGGTGTGCCGAAGTTCAACAAGAAGAACAACGTCGGCCTGATCATGATGCAGTGGGGCTCGGACTTCCCGACCGGCTACGGCTACCTCCAGCAGATCCTCAACGGCAAGGCGATCAGCCAGTCCGGCAACACCAACCTCTCCGAGCTGGACGACCCGGAGATCAACAAGCTGCTCGACACCGCCATCGCCAACACCGACAAGGCGGCCCGCGAGAAGGCCTACGCCGAGATCGACAAGAAGACGATGGAGCAGGCGGCGCTGGTCCCGCTCACCTACTTCAAGGTCCTGATGTACCGCTCGCCCAAGGCCACCAACCTGGTGTCCACCTCGGCCTTCAGCGGTCAGTACGACTACCTCAACATCGGCGTCAAGAAGTAGCAGCCCTGGAAGGCAGGTGAAGGCATTGGAGTCCGCGGGCCGGTCCCGGCCGGCCCGCGGCGCCGACGCCGCATCCCCGTGGTCTCGTACATCATCCGCAGGTTGATCAGCGCAGTGGTCCTGCTGCTGATCGTCAGCGCGGTCACCTTCGGCATCTTCTTCCTGCTGCCGAAGCTGGCCGGGCAGAGCACCGACCAGCTGGCCCAGCAGTACATCGGGAAGGCGCCCACGCCCGCGGACATCGCCGCGGTCAAGAAGAACCTCGGCCTGGACAAGCCCGTGTTCGAGCAGTACTGGGACTTCCTCAAGGGCATCTTCGTCGGCGTCGACTACAAGTTCGGCCCGGAGGCGGCCACCTGCCACATGCCGTGCTTCGGCTACTCCTTCAAGACCCACATCGAGGTCTGGCCGGAGATCCAGTCCCGGCTCCCGGTCACCCTCTCGCTGGCCGCCGGCGCGGCGGTGCTGTGGGTCGTCTCCGGCGTCGCCACCGGGGTGCTCTCCGCGCTGCGCCCCGGCTCGCTCTTCGACCGGATGGCGATGGGCGTCGCGCTGGCCGGTGTCTCCCTCCCGATGTTCTTCACCGGCGCCCTGGCGCTGGCCCTGTTCACCTACCAGTGGCCGATCTTCGAACGCAGCGACTACGTGCCGCTGACGGAGGACCCGTTCCTGTGGGCCCGGACCCTGGTCCTGCCCTGGGTCACCCTGGCCTTCCTCTACTCGGCGCTCTACGCCCGGCTCACCAGGGCCGGCATGCTGGAGACACTGGGCGAGGACTACATCCGTACGGCCCGCGCCAAGGGCCTGCGCGAGCGCAAGGTGGTCGTACGGCACGGTCTGCGGGCCGCGCTCACCCCGATCATCACGGTCTTCGGCATGGACCTGGGGCTGCTGCTCGGCGGTGCGCTCATCACCGAACAGGTCTTCTCCCTCAAGGGAGTCGGCGCCTTCGCGGTGGAGGCGATCAACGCCAACGACCTGCCGAACATCCTCGGCGTCACGCTGCTCGCCGCCTTCTTCATCGTCCTCTGCAACCTGGTGGTGGACGTTCTGTACGCCGCCGTCGACCCGCGGGTGAGGCTCTCGTGACCGACTCCTCCGAGGACAGGACCACCCAGCCGGCGCCGGCGGCCGTGGCCGGGACCGCCGCGGCCGCCGCCGGGGCGCCGTCCGCCGTGCCCCCTGCCCCCGCCACACCCCCGTTCCTCCAGGTGCGGGACCTGAAGGTGCACTTCCCCACGGACGACGGCCTGGTCAAGTCCGTCGACGGGCTGAGCTTCAGCCTGGAGAAGGGCAGGACGCTCGGCATCGTCGGCGAGTCCGGGTCCGGCAAGTCCGTGACCTCGCTCGCCGTGATGGGCCTGCACCGCGCCTCGCGCCAACAGCGCAGCAGGGTACGGATGTCCGGCGAGATCCGGCTGGACGGCACGGAGTTGGTCTCCGCCGATCCGGACGAGGTGCGCCGGCTGCGCGGGCGCCGGATGGCGATGATCTTCCAGGACCCGCTCTCCGCGCTGCACCCCTTCTACACGGTCGGCAACCAGATCGTGGAGGCCTACCGCGTCCACCACGACGTGGACAAGAAGACCGCGCGCAAGCGGGCGATCGAGATGCTCGACCGGGTCGGCATCCCGCAGCCGGACAAGCGGGTGGACGACCATCCGCACCAGTTCTCCGGCGGGATGCGCCAGCGCGCCATGATCGCGATGGCGCTGGTCAACAACCCCGAGCTGCTGATCGCCGACGAGCCGACCACCGCCCTGGACGTCACCGTCCAGGCGCAGATCCTGGACCTGATCCGGGACCTGCAGAAGGAGTTTGGCTCGGCGGTCATCATCATCACCCACGACCTGGGCGTGGTCGCCGAGCTCGCCGACGACCTGCTGGTGATGTACGGCGGGCGGTGCGTCGAGCGCGGTCCGGCCGAGCAGGTCTTCTCCGCGCCCCAACACCCCTACACCTGGGGCCTGCTGGGCTCCATGCCGCGGATCGACCGCGAGCAGACCGAGCGGCTGATCCCGGTCAAGGGTTCCCCGCCCAGCCTGATCAACGTCCCGTCCGGCTGTGCCTTCAACCCCCGCTGCCCGTACGCGGAGGTGCCGGGGGACAACCTCACCCGTACGGTCCGCCCCGAGCTGCGCGAGGCCGGCGACGGGCACTTCTCCGCCTGCCACATGGCGCCGGAGGAGCGGGAGCGTATCTGGACCGAAGAGATTGCGCCGAAGCTGTGACCGAGACGACTGACGAACCGAACAAGAAGATCCCGCCGCAGCAGGAGGCACCGGGCGCGGCCGGCCGTGCCCCGGCCTCCGCGGCCGGCGAGCCGCTGCTGAAGGTCCGCGGGCTGGTCCGGCACTTCCCGATCACCAAGGGCCTGCTCAAGCGGCAGGTCGGGGCGGTGCAGGCGGTCGACGGCATCGACTTCGACGTCCGCCCCGGGGAGACGCTGGGCGTGGTCGGCGAGTCCGGCTGCGGCAAGTCGACGATGGGCCGGCTGATCACCCGGCTCGACGAACCGACCGGCGGCACCATCGAGTTCCAGGGCCGGGACATCACCCACCTGTCCCCGGGCCGGCTGCGGCCGATGCGCCGCGACGTCCAGATGATCTTCCAGGACCCGTACGGCTCGCTGAACCCGCGGCACACCATCGGCGGGATCGTCTCCACCCCCTTCCGCCTCCAGGGCGTCGAGCCCGAGGGCGGGGTGAAGAAGGAGGTGCAGCGGCTGCTGGAGCTGGTGGGGCTCAGCCCGGAGCACTACAACCGCTATCCGCACGAGTTCTCCGGCGGCCAGCGGCAGCGCATCGGCATCGCCCGGGCGCTGGCGCTCAAGCCGAAGCTGGTGGTCGCCGACGAGCCGGTCTCCGCGCTGGACGTCTCCATCCAGGCGCAGGTGGTCAACCTGATGGACGACCTCCAGGAGGAGCTGGGGCTGACCTACGTCATCATCGCCCACGACCTGTCGGTGATCCGGCACGTCTCGGACCGGATCGCGGTGATGTACCTCGGCAAGATCGTGGAGCTGGCCGACCGGGCGGCGCTCTACGGGGCACCGATGCACCCGTACACCAAGGCGCTGCTGTCCGCGGTGCCGGTGCCGGACCCCAAGCGGCGCACCCAGCGCGACCGGATCCTGCTGACGGGCGATGTGCCCTCGCCGATCGACCCGCCCTCCGGGTGCCGGTTCCGCACCCGTTGCTGGAAGGCAACGCAGGTGTGTTCCGCCACCGAGCCCCCGCTGGTCGCCCTGCGGACGGGGCATCAAGTGGCCTGCCACCACCCGGAGGACGCCGAGCGGCCCGCCCCGGCGGCCACGGCGTCGGCGCCCGGGGAGGCCGTAGGGGAGAGGGCGGGAGAGGCCGCAGGGGAAGCGCCGGGCGAAGCGCCCGGTTTGCCGTCAAGTGCGCAGTGATCCCTGACGACTTGGCAAAATAAGAGGCGAAAGAGCGCGGGAGAGTGCAGAGTTCAGCACGATTGTTCGATCTTTGATCGGTCTTCGTCCGTGTCCGAAGGGAAGACTTATGGCACTCTCCCGCTCTGCGCGCCGCACCTCCCGGTGGCTGGCGCTGGCCACCGCGGTGGCCTCCGCGGCCACCATCGCCGCGGCGCCCCAGCCGTCCCCCGGCGCCTCGGGCGCCGGCGACCCGTACTTCCCCAAGATGGGCAACGGCGGCTACGACGCCCTGCACTACGACCTCGGCGTGAGCTACCAGCCCGGCAGTGGTCGCCTCGACGGCCGCACCACGCTCACCGCCAAGGCCACCCAGAACCTCTCCTCCTTCGACCTGGACCTGCAAAAGCTCCACGTCGACGCGGTCCGGGTGAACGGCCGGCGGGCGCACTTCGCCAGATCCGGTGACGAGATAACCGTCCGGCCCGACTTCCCGCTGCACCGGGGCGCGCGGTTCCAGGTCACCGTCACCTACCACGGCGTCCCCAAGCCGCTCGGCGGGCCGATCATCTTCGGCTCCCCCTACGGCTGGATGAAGACCAAGGACGGCGTCTTCGTCGCCTGTGAGCCGAACGCCGCCTCGACGTGGTTCCCCTCCAGCGACCACCCCAGCGACAAGGCCACCTACGACATCCGCATCGACGCCCCCAAGGGCCTGACCGGGGTCTCCAACGGGCGGCTGGTCGGCTCCGGCGAGGCGCACGGCCGCTCCTGGGCCCACTGGCGCGAGAAGCGCCCGATGGCGACCTACCTCGCCACCGCCACCATCGGGAAGTTCGACGTCCGTACCGGCACCACGCCCGGCGGCATCCCCATCTACGTCGCCACCGACCCGACCCTGCCCACCGGCAAGGTCGACGTCTACGGCATCACCGCCGAGGCCACCGACTACTGGTCGAAGGTCTTTGGGCGGTACCCCTTCGAGGAGACCGGCGCGGTCGTCGACGACATGCCGCAGGCCGGATTCTCGCTGGAGGTGCAGTCCAAGCCGGTGTACTCGGCGGTGCGCAGCGAGAGCACCATCGTCCACGAACTGGCGCACCAGTGGTTCGGCGACTCGGTCTCGGTCAAGCAGTGGAAGAACATCTGGCTCAACGAGGGCTTCGCCAGCTACGCGCAGTGGCTCTGGGACGAGCACAAGGGCCGCCGGAGCGCCCATGACGCCTTCCGGAAGGCCTACGGCGACCTCCCCGCTGACGCCCCCTTCTGGAAGCTGAAGATCGGCGACCCGAAGCGGGACACCATGTTCGACAGCGCGGTCTACCAGCGGGGTGCGATGACGCTCCAGGTGCTGCGCGAGCGGATCGGCGACAAGGCGTTCTTCAAGCTGCTGCCGGCCTGGACCTCCGCGCACCGCTACGGCAACGCGGAGACCTCCCAGTTCATCGCGCTCGCCGAGAAGATCTCCGGGCAGAAGCTGGGCGACCTCTTCGACACCTGGCTGAACACCGGGAGCCGGCCGGCGCTGCCGGGGAAGTGAGCCCGGGCGGTCACTCCAGGTCCTGCCGCCCCGGACGGGGACGCAGCTGCTGCGGCCGGGGCAGGTGCAGGCCCAGGTAGACCGCGCCCATACGGAGGGCGAAGACCACCCCCGCCGAGATGGCGGCGGCGGGGGTGGCGCCCGTACCGAGGTGGTGCAGCAGCAGGTAGCAGCCGCCGCCGGCCAGCGCGGCGATGGCGTAGACGTCCTCCCGCAACAGCAGCGGGGGGAACTCGCCGCACAGCACATCGCGGATCACCTCGCCGGCGACGCCGGTCAGCACGGCCAGGATGATCACCGCGAGCGGGGTGGCGCCGGCGTCGATGGCCGCGCGGGCCCCGATCACCGTGACCACGCTCAGCCCGATCGCGTCGACCACCAGCAGCGATTTGTGCGGGAGCGACCAGAACCGCAGATAGAGGATGGTGCCCACGCCGACGCAGATGATCACCGTGAGCAGCACCCAGTCGTGCGTCCAGTACAGCGGCCGCCGGTCGAGGATGAGATCGCGCAGGGTGCCGCCGGAGATGGACGCGGCGAAGGCGAGCACCAGGCCGCCGAAGGGGTCCATGTTGGCGCGGTAGGCGGCCAGCACCCCGCTCGCCGCGAAGGCCGCGACGCCGGCCAGGTAGAGCACGTGAAGCATGGCGTCATCATGGCAGGCCCGGAACAACCGGTTCCGGGTCGGGCGGGCACAATTTGACACTACCGGTCGGTAATAAAAGCGTGTACCGTCCACGCCATGTCTCTGGTGACCATCGGCAACAGTGAGTTCGACCGTGACACGGCCGTCACCCGCCGTTCCCCCGGCGTCTACGACGCCCACCTCTCCGCGGGCTGGACGATCATCCAGGCGGTCAACGGCGGTTACCTCCTCGCCCTCATGGGGCGTGCCCTGGGCGATGCCCTGCCGCACCCCGACCCGCTGTCGGTCTCCGCGCACTACCTCACCGCCTCCGTCCCCGGCCCCGCCGTGGTCCGCACCGACGTGGTGCGCGCCGGGCGCACGATGTCCACCGGGACCGCCCGCCTGATCCAGTTCGCCGAGGACGGCAGTGAAGTGGAGCGGCTGCGGGTGCTCGCCACCTACGGCGACCTCGGTGCGCTGCCCGACGACGTCCGCACCACCGCCAAGCCGCCGGCCATCCCGCCGTACGAGCACTGCCTGGGCACCGACAGCGCGCCCGGCGGACGCCCCGCGATCCCCGGTAGCACCGCCATCGCCGAGCGGCTCGACCTCCGCCTGGACCCGGCCACCGCCGGCTGGGCGGTCGGCGCGCCGTCCGGGAAGGGCGAGATGCGCGCGTGGTTCGGCCTCGCCGACGGCCGGGACCCCGACCCGCTCTCCCTGCTGCTGACCGTCGACGCGCTGCCGCCCACCGCCTTCGAGATGGGCCTGCTCGGCTGGGTCCCCACCGTCGAGCTGACCACGCACGTCCGCTGCCGCCCGGCGCCCGGTCCGCTGCGCGTCGCCATCACCACCCGCAATCTGGCGGGGGGTTTCCTGGAGGAGGACGCGGAGGTCTGGGACTCCCAGGACCGACTGGTGGCGCAATCACGCCAGTTGGCGCGGGCGCTGCTGGAGGGGTGAGGCGGCGCGCCCTTCCGCGGTCTACCGTGCTGCCCCCGGGGGAGACCCCTTTTCGCAGGTGGCCACCGGTGTGGGAGGGCGAAGAGTGACGCAAAACCGCGCGCGGGAGGCCGGAACCTCGTGTCAGACTGATCGACATGGGGGACGTGCCGCTGAGGATGGAAGACGGAACTGTCGTCTGGCTGCGCGCCACCGCGCCCGGTGAGCCCGGCCCGGACGGTGGCCGGTATCAACACCCTGCGGTTGACGGCGAGGCCGGCGGGGACGGCGAGTTGGAGCTGCCCGATGCCTTCGGCTCCGCCCAACCGGTCAGCGTGGACAGCCGGGCGGCCCGGGCACTGACCCGCGGCGGGGAGGTGCTGGAGGAGGCGCTGCGTCCGCTCGGCGGCGTGCTCGGCCAGATCCACCGCTCGATCGCCCGCGGCAGCCACCGGCCCGACGAGGTCACCGTGGAGTTCGGCGTGACGCTCGGCTCCGATCTGCGCCTGGGGGTGTTCTCCGGGAACGGCGAGGCGAGCTTCAAGGTCTCCGCCACCTGGAACCTCGGCGCGGAGCGGAGGGACGCGGACGGATCGGGCGGGGCCGCGCCATGATCACAGGCGTTGGTCCGGACACCCCGCTCCAGCAGTCCTTCGCCTCCGTACGGCACGGCGAGCGGGCCGTCGGCGCGGGCGTACTGGTCGCCGAGCGGCTCGTCCTGACCTGCGCCCACGTCGTCAACAGCGCACTGGGCAGGGCCCGTTTCGATCAGGACACGCCGGGCCCGGCCGACACCGTCACGCTCCGGCTGCCCCATGTCGCCGCCGGCGTCGACCTCACCGCCCGGGTCGTGCGGGAGATGTGGCGGCCGCCGCGGGCCGCGGCCGCCGGATCCGGCCCCGTCGACCCCGGGCGGGTCCCCTACCACGGCGACCTCGCCGTACTGGAGCTGACCGCCCCGCCGCCCCAGGGCGCCGAGCCCGCGCCGTTCCTCCAGCACACCTACGCCGGCGAGACCATCGCGTTATGGGCCAGCGGCAATCCGCTGCCCACGCTGCGCGCCGTGCCCCGGGTCTCGGCGCCGCCCTGGTTCGCCCTGGACGTGCTCGGCGGCGCCCAGGTCACCGAGGGCTTCAGCGGCGGCCCGCTCTGGGACCGCGCACGGCAGGCCGTGGTCGGCCTGGTCGTGGCCGTGCACCGGGCCCCCGAGACGGCGGCCTGCGGGTCCCTGCCGGCGACGATGTACGCCCTGAGCGTCCCTGCCGTCGAGGCCGAACTCCCCACCCTCCCGCCGCCGTCGGTGCCCACCGCCCGCCGCGGCGTCCAGCAGCTGCTGCACGCCCTCGAACGGGTCCTGACCGGCCGGGAGGCGGTACTGGACTGCGAACGGCGGCTGGCCGCCCGGCTCGGCCGTCCCTCGGTCGGCCCGGCCGCCGACCTCGATCGGCTCGTCGGCCTCGCGGTGGGCGTCCGCCGCGGCATCCCCGAACTCCTCGACTTGGCGGGGGAGTACGTCCACCCGGCGCACGCGGACCCGTACGAGCTCCGCCCCCTGCCCGGGCTCCACACTGCCCGCGAGGACCGGGAGCGGCTGCGCCGGGCGGCCCGTACGGTCCGCCCCGGCGAGTACCTGACCACCCGCCAGCGCCGCGACCTCTCCGGCCTGCTGGCCCACTGCACCCGCACCGACCCCCGCGTCCTCCTGGAAACGGTGCTGCCGCACGCCCCCGAACTCCCCGCCGTCACCGGCCTGGCCGACGCCATGGACGCCCTGGAGGGGTTCGGCTCCACCGCCGGGGCCCCGGTCGCCCCACTGCTGCAGGGCGTGGTGCGGATCAGCGTCGCGGAGCGCGCGACCGGTGCCTGCTACCCGGCCGAGGACCTGGACGCCTGGGTCGAGCGGGTGGCCGCCCGGTCGGGGGTGGACGCCGCGGCGGTCCACCAGTTCCGCGCCGATGTGGAGGCCGCCGCCGCACCGGCCCGCGGCAACGGTGGGTTGGGCGGGGCCGTGCACCCCGTCCCCGTCGGCGCCGTCCGCCCGGCCGCCCCACGGGTCCAAGTGGAGCTGCTGCCGGCCCCCACCGGCCGGCGCTTCACGTACCAGATCTGGACCCTCGCCGACGGTCAGGCGCACCGCCTCGCCCTGGTCCGGGACGCGGAGGCGGGCAGTGAGCAGGTGGTCGACGACATCCGCCGGGTGCTGCGCACCGAGGTCCGGGAGGACCCGGAGACCGCCCTGGTGGAGTACTTCCTGCCGGCCGCCTGGCTCGGTCTGGACGTCGACGCCTGGGAGTCGCCCGACAGCGACGAGGACGGGCCGTTCGCGCCGGGCATCACCCGCCGGGTGGTGGTGCGCACCACCGAGCGCTCCCGGGAGAGCTACGCCGGCTGGAAGCAGCGCACCGCCGCCCTGCCGGCCGCCAAGCGCCTCGTCCTGGACCATCGCCACACCGACCGCAAGGTCGCCCGCGCCCAGCTGGAGGTGCACCGCGACGCCGGCACGGTCATCGTCTGCTGCGACCCGCACCACCACGGCATGCTGCTGCGCCAGTGTGTCCAGGCGGGTGTGCACACCGTGTTGTGGCACCGCGCCGAACACGGCGAGCGCCTCGTGAAGGACCTGCTCGCCCTGGTCGATGGCGCGAACCACACCGAGGTCCCCGAGGTCGTCCGGCTCGAACGGGCCAAGGCGATGGCCGAGCCCGAGAGCGCCGCCCACCCCGGCCGCCGGCTGTCCCTGCTCTACGACGCACCGGACCACCGGCCCCCGCAACTCGCCCCGGACGCCTGGGTGTTGACGCAACCATGAACGACCGTGGATGCCGCAGCGCGGCCACGGACAGCAACGAGGAGTACGCGCGGTGACCGGACAGAGTGCAGCAGGCGCACACGACGACGCCGGCTCAGGGCCGGAGGACTGGTGGGTCTTCCGCGGTCCCGCCCAGCTGCCCGCCCCACCGCCCTGGCGGCGCCTCCCCGCCGCCCGGGGCGCCGCGCCCCGGGCGCCGTACCTCCTGGAGCGCAACGAGATCTCGGTCGTCAACGCCGCCCTGCACCTGCACCGCCCGCTGCTGGTCACCGGCCGCCCCGGCGCCGGCAAGAGCTCGCTGGCCCGCGCGGTCGCGGAGGAACTGGGCCTCGGCGAGGTGCTGCGCTGGTCGGTCAACAGCCGCTCCACGCTCCAGGACGCCCTCTACCGCTACGACGCGGTGGGCCGGCTGCGCGAGGCGTCGCTGCGCCGTGAGCACGAGGCGCACCGGGGGAGCGCGCGACGGCCCCGGGTGCGACGCCCCGGCGCGGCCGGCGACATCGGCCAGTACCTCCGCCTCGGCCCGCTGGGCAGTGCGCTGGCCGCCGACCGCCCCCGGGTCCTGCTCGTCGACGAGCTCGACAAGGCGGACATCGACCTGCCCAACGACCTGCTGGTGGTCCTGGAGGAGGGCGAGTTCGAGATCCCCGAGCTGGCCCGGCTCCCCGAACACCAGCAGGAGGTGCAGGTCCTGCTGAGCGGCAGCCGGGAGCGGGTCACGGTCCGCCGCGGGGTGGTGCGCTGCGCCCACTTCCCGATCGTCATCATGACCAGCAACGGCGAACGGGACTTCCCGCCGGCCTTCATGCGCCGCTGCGTACGGCTCGACCTGCCGGAACCGACCGGCGACCGGCTGCGCAGGATCATCGAGCACAACCTGGGCGAGGAGGCCGTCGCCGCCGCCGAGGACCTGATCGAGGTCTTCCACCAGCGCGCGAAGACCCAGACCCTGGCCACCGACCAGCTGCTGGCCGCCGTCCATCTACGGATCAGCGGCGCCGACCTCGGCAAGGAAGAGCTGCTCGCCGCCGTCCTGCACCGCCTCGACGCCTCGCTGTCGCCATGATGGACCGACTGCGGCAGACGCTGGCGGCCGCCGGGTACGACCTCGCGGCCACCGAACTCCTCGACGTGCTGTGGCTGGCGCGGGCCATGGAGGGGGAGGGCCGGACGGGGGCGGCGGCCCGGCCGCTGGGGGAGGAGCCGGAGGGCGGAGCGGGGGCGCCCGGGGTCCTTGGGGATCCGGGAAACCCCGGGGCGTCGGCGACCGGTGCCGGCGATGCGGGCGATGTGGGCGATGCCAGCGATGCTTCCGGGGCTGATGTGGCCGCCGGTGCCACCTGGTCCGAAGTGGGCGCCACCGCCCCGGAGCCTCCCGCCGGGGCCGCCGGTCCTGATGGGCCGGAGGCCCCCGCCGGGCCCGCCGACCCCCTCGCCCCCGCAGGCCCGCCCCGCCGCGCCCTGTACGCCATGGGCAGCCAGGGCGGCGGGCCGGGCGGCGGACGGGCCCGCCCCGCGCGGGTGCCCGGCGGGCGGGCACTGCCCGAAGCCCGACAACTGGGCGGCGCGCTGCGCCCGTTGCGGCAGAACCGCGAGCATCCGCACCGTACGGTCCCCGACATCGACGCCACCGTCCGGTTCACCGCCGAGACCGGCTTCTTCGATGTCGTCTCCCGGCCCGACCGGGAACGGCGCTGGTCGGCCGAGCTGTTGGTGGACACCTCCCCGGCCATGCAGGTGTGGGGCCCGCTCGCCGCCGAGCTGCGCGCGCTGCTGGTCCGGAGTGCGGTCTTCCGTTCCGTCCGGGTCCGGGCGATCGACCCCCGCGCTCCGCTGCCCTGCCGTGGGTCCGGGGGTGCGACGGTCACCTTCGTCCTCACCGACGGTACGGACCCGGGCTGGCGCAGCCGCGAGGCCGTGCGGGCCCTGACCGCCTGCGGAGGGGGCGGGCCGGTGGCGGTGATCAACCCCCTGCCGCGGCGGCTGTGGCGGGGCACGGCTCTCGACGCGCGCCCCCAACTCCTGGCCGCACCGGGTGAGTTCGACCCGCCCGGGCGGCTGGTGGTGTGCGACCCGCTCAGCGGCGAGCGCGACCCGGAGGCGGCCGGGCTGTTCGCGCTGCCCGTGCTGCACCCCACCGCGTCCGCGGTGGAGCAGTGGGTCGGCCTGCTCACCCGCCCCGGGGTGCCGCACCTGGTCGACACCGCGCTGCTGGCCGGGACGCCGCAGGCCCCGCCGACCCCGCCGCACGGCAGCGCCAAGGAGCTGCTCACCCACTTCCGCGGCGCGTTCTCGCCGGAGGCCTACCGCCTCGCCGTCCGGCTCTCCGCGATCCGCCCGCTGACCACCGAGCTGATGCAGCTGGTGCGGGCGGCCACGATGCCCGACGCCAGCCCCACCCATGTCGCGGAGATCCTGCTCGGCGGCCTGCTGGAGCGCACAGACCGGGCCGTGGACGCGGCCGCCGTCCGGACCCTGGACCGGGCCCTGGGCGCACCCTCGCCGGGCCGGCCGGCGCAGCCGGTCTACGACTTCCGGCCGGGCGTACGGGAGCTGCTGTTCAGCGGGCTCGGCACCGAACAGGCCGTAGACGTCGTCGAGGCCGTCGGCCGCTCCCTGGAGCCGTACCTGGGGCGGCTGCCGGACTTCCCCGTCCTCATGGGCGACGACGGCGGCGAGCTGCGGCTGCACGCCTCGGCACGGGCGTTCGCCGTGCTCGCGAGCCCGGTGCTGGAGCGGATGGGCGGCACGGTGCCGGAACAGCGCACCGGCGGCGACCCCCCGGAGCCGGTGCGCTGTTCGGGCACCGTGCCGCCCGCCCCGCCGGCCGCGGAGCTGCGCTTCACGGTCCTCGGGCCGGTACGGGCCCGGCGCGGACGGACCGCCCTCGCGCTCGGCTCCCCGCACCAGCGCGCCCTGCTCGCCGCCCTGCTGCTCCGCCGGGGGCGCCGGGCCACCACCTCCGAACTGGTCGCCGGCCTCTGGGGGGACGAGCGCCCGCCCCGTGCGCGCGCGACGCTGCGCACCTATGCCGCACGGCTGCGCCGGGCGCTCGGCGCGGACGGGGGGCTCCTCGTCAGTGAGCGGGGCGGCTATGCGCTGCGCGGCCCCGACGGCAGTCCGCCCGCCCTCGATCTCGACGAGGCCGAGCAGCTGATCGCGCGGGCGCGCGCCGCCCGGGATCCCCAGGAGGCCCGCCGACTGCGCGATACCGCCCTGGAGTTGTGGGACGGTGAACCGCTCGCCGGGCTGCCCGGGCCGTACGCGGCGGCGCAGCGGGTCCGGCTCGCGCGGTGGTGGAGCGAGCTCCTCGCGGAGGCGTACCCGCCGCAGGCGTCCGCGCCCGCTGCCGGGGCGGCTTCGGAGGCGTCCGCGGTGCGGTCCGCGCTCCGCGGGCTCGACGACCGGCTCACCCCGGACGCGCGACGGGCCCTGCGGCTGCTGTCCGTACCGGAGGGCCCGGACCTCTCGGCCGGTGCCGCGGCGGCCCTGCTCGAGGTGCCGGCGGAGCGCGGCCGGGCGCTGCTGGACGCGCTGCTGGCGGCCGGCGCGCTGTCGGAGGCGGCCCCCGGCCGCTACCGCCGCTCCTATGAACTCACGCCGCTCGTCTGGGAGTTGCGGGCCGAGCTGTCCGAGGAGGCGCGGGCCGAGGCGCTGTCCCGGCTGCTGACCTGGTACCTGGCCCTGGGGCGGCAGGTGCACACCCTCCGCTACCCGGGCGAGCGGATGCCGCAGGACCTCGTCCGCGTCCCGGCCTCCGGCCTGCCGCCGCTGCGGGACGCCGCCCGGGCCCTGGCCGTGTGGACCGAGGAGACGCCGGCGGCGCTCGCGCTCGTCCGGCAGGCCGTGGCGGACGCCCCGAAGCTGGTCCGGAGCGCCGCCGACCTGCTGCTGCTCGCGCAGGTGACGGCGGACTGCGGGGCACCCGCCGCCGCGTTCGAACCGGCCGCGCGGGCGGTGGCGGACCGGGCGGCCACGGCCGGTGACGCCCGCGCCGAGGCCCGGGCCCGGGTCGCGCTCGCCGAGTGCTCGGCCGCAGTCGGACGGTTCACCCGCGCCGAACCGGAGGCCCGGCAGGCGGTCCGCCTCGCCCGGGTGGCGAACGACCCGCTCGCGCTCTTCCGCGCCCCGCTGGCCGCCGGGGCCATCGCCCTCCACCAGCGGCGGTACGACGACGCCGAGCGGCACCTCACCGCCGCCTGGGAGCACTGCCGCGACCGCAAGGACCGGCTGGGCGAGGCCGCCGTGCTGGGTGCGCTCGCCCGGGCCTGGGCGGCGGCCGGCAGTAGCGACGCCGTGCTGTTCGCCGAGCGGGGCGTGGGCCTGTGCCGCGCTGCCGGCGACGGCTCCCCGGGCCTCGCGCACGCCCGGTACGCCCTGGCGGAGGCGCTCTCGGCGGCTGGCCGGCGCGTCGACGCACTGCGCGAACTCTTCCGGGCGCTGCCGCTCTTCGAGGAGGACCGCCAGCGCCTGTGGGCCGGCCGCACCCGCACCCGGATGGCCGCCGAGATGGTCGCGCTGATCCGGCCGGGCGAGGCGGCGGCCGCCGCCCAGGACGCCGCCCAGCGGCTGCTGGTGCCGGGCGGTGAGCGCTGGCGTGCCGATGCGCTGACCGCGCTCGGGAAGGCCGAGACCGCGCTGGGCCGCAAGCAGAGCGCCCGCGGGCACTGGCGCGAGGCGCTCGCCGTCTACGAGGAGTTCGGCGCCCCGGAGGCCGGTGAGGTGCGCGCCCTGCTGCGGGAGAGAGCGTCCGTGCCGGCGCTGTCAGGGACGGGCGGGGCGCGCCCCTCGGCCGTGTCGCGCACCGCGGACGCCGCAAGCACCGGCACGGCGCTGCGCGAGCTGACCGCGGCCGTCCGCACCCTCCGTGACCAGCTCCGCTTCCTGGGTGCCGACGCCCCGGACGCGCCGGAAAACGGTGCTGCGGCCGCTTCTCCCGGGTACCGCGAGCTTGCGGACCTCGAAGCCGAACTCGCGCTCCGGGTCGCGGATTTCGAGCGTACGGGCCGGGTGCGGCGGGCCGAGCTCAGCCTGCTGCGCGCCGAGCTGGAGTCGGCGGTGTCCGCCGCGGCGCTGGGGGAGCGGGGCGCCGGCGCCGCCGATGCGGCCGGCGCGGTCCGCGAACTCAGCCGGCGTCTGGCGCCGTAGTCGGGCCGCCCGGACGCAGGAAGTCCGCCAGCGCCGCGGTGAGCTCGGCGGGCGCGTCCTCCTGGACGAGGTGGCCCGCGCCCTCGATGAGGCGCAGCCGCGCGCCGGGGATGCGGGCGGCCAGCTCCCGCCCCTTCGCGGCCGGGATCCAGCTGTCCTGGGCGCCCCAGCAGATCAGCGTCGGCAGGTCGAGCTCGCCGTAACGGTCCTGGACCTCGTCGGTGAACCGCTGGTCGTTCTGCTGGATCTGCCGGTAGAACGCCGGCCGGCCCGCCTCCGAGCACCAGGGCTCGACCAGCCGGTCCAGGACGCCCGGAGGCAGGCCCGGGGCGCTCGCCGAGGAGACGTACTCCCGTACCAACGCCCGGTGGAGCGGCGGCGGCAGCTGCCCGAACACCTCGGGGTGGGCGCCCAGCAGCCGGTACGTGGGCGAGCCCCAGGGCGCCAGCGCCACCGGGTCGACCAGCGCCAGCCGGGCGTAGCGCGCCCCGTGCAGCAGATGGGCCCGCAGCGCGACGCAGCCGCCGATGTCGTGGGCGACGACGGCCGGCGGGGACGCCGGATCCAGCTCGCCGGTGGCCTCCCAGTGCGCCAGCAGCTCCCCGAACACCCGGGCCTGCGCCGCGAGCGAGACGTCCTGCCCGTCCCGCATCTCCGAGGCGCCGAATCCCGGCATGTCCCAGACGAACACCCGGTGCCACGGGGCGAGCGCACGGGCGACGGCCCGCCACACATGCGACGAGAACGGCGTGCCGTGCAGCAGCACCACCGGCGGTGCCCCGGCGCGACGCGCCCCGAGGGCGGCCCAGCGCACCGCGTCACCCGACGCGGCACGGAACGTACGGTCCAGCGTCCAGTCTGTCATGAGCGTAAGGCTAGTGACTCCTTACATCCGGTGTCGAGGGGTGGGGGCGGCGGTCGGCGGCCGGTGCCGACGGAGCCGCTGGGTGCCGCGGGCATCGCCGGCCCGGCGCGCGGCCGCTCCCGCGCGCCGCGGATGCGCCCCCGGCCCCGGGCACGTCAGCTCGTAGAATCGTGCGCACCATGGTTTACCTCGACCACGCCGCCACCACCCCGATGCTCCCGGAGGCGGTGCAGGCGATGACCGCCCAGCTGACCGTCACCGGCAATGCGTCCTCGCTGCACGCCGACGGCCGGCGGGCCCGGCGCACCGTCGAGGAGGCGCGGGAGTCCCTCGCCGCCTCGCTCGGCGCCCGCCCCAGCGAGATCGTCTTCACCTCGGGCGGTACCGAGGCCGACAACCTCGCGGTCAAGGGCCTGTACTGGGCGCGCCGGGCGGCCGATCCGGCCCGGACCCGGGTGCTCGCCAGCCCCGTCGAGCACCACGCCGTGCTCGACGCCGTGGAGTGGCTCGCCGAGCAGGAGGGCGCCCGCGTCGAGTGGCTGCCGGTCGACGCCTACGGCAGGGTGCCCGCCGAGGCGCTGCGCGAGGCCCTCGCCCGTAACCCCGCCGATGTCGCGCTGGCCACCGTCATGTGGGCCAACAACGAGATCGGCACCATCCAGCCGGTCCGTGAACTCGCCGAGGTGGCACGGGAGTTCGAGGTCCCGCTGCACGCGGACGCGGTGCAGGCGGTCGGCCAGCTGGAGGTGGACTTCGCCGCCTCCGGGCTCGCCGCGATGACGGTCTCCGGTCACAAGATCGGCGGCCCCTACGGCGTCGGCGCGCTGCTGCTGGGCCGGGAGTACGCCCCGGTCCCGGTGCTGCACGGCGGCGGCCAGGAGCGGCAGGTGCGCTCCGGCACCCTGGACACCCCCGCCATCGCCGCCTTCGCCGCGGCCGGCCGCTACGCCGTCGCGCACCGCGAGGAGTTCGCCCGCGACATCGGCGCACTGCGCGACGACCTGATCAAGGCGGTGCACGCCGCCGCCCCGGACGCGGTCCTGGGCGGCGACCCGGACCCGGCCGGCCGGCTCCCCGCCAATGCGCACTTCTCCTTCCCCGGGTGCGAGGGCGACTCCCTGCTGCTCCTCCTGGACGCCCAGGGCATCGCCTGCTCCACCGGCTCGGCCTGCACCGCCGGCGTCGCCCAGCCCAGCCACGTCCTGCTCGCCGCCGGCATGTCCCCCGACCTGGCCCGCGGCACCCTGCGCTTCTCCCTGGGGCACACCTCCACCTCGGCGGACGTGGCCGCGCTGGCCGAGGCCATCGGCCCGGCGGTGGAACGGGCACGCAGCGCGGGCCTGAGCTGAGCGCCCCCGGGACTACGCGTGTACGTGGCATGACCACCGCCACCGCGGGGCCCGCCCTACGCGGGCCCGCACGGCGGGTCAGGGCTTATTGAGGTAGGCCAGC
The DNA here is from genome assembly GCF_040641675.1 of Streptomyces sp. NPDC020742. Classification (NCBI taxonomy): domain Bacteria; kingdom Bacillati; phylum Actinomycetota; class Actinomycetes; order Kitasatosporales; family Streptomycetaceae; genus Streptomyces; species Streptomyces sp. NPDC020742. The sequence continues at coordinate 76,644 of NZ_JBFAEA010000021.1, read as the reverse complement.
ACGGCGAGCACACGGCGGTTGGTGTTGCCGTCATCGGTGATGCCGAGCTTGCCGAACATGGCGGTGGTGTACTTGCCGATGGCGCTCTCGCTGAGGAACAGCCGCTGGCCGATGGCCTGGTTGGACAGCCCCTCGGCCATCAGGGCGAGCACCGCGTGCTCGCGTTCGGTGAGCCCTTCGAGCCGCCGGTTCGAGGGCCCGGTGGAGAGCAGTTTGGCGATGACGGCGGGGTCCATGGCGGTCCCGCCCCCGGCGACCCGCTCCAGGGCGTCGATGAACTGATCCGCGTCGAAGACGCTCTCCTTGAGGAAGTAGCCGATGCCACCGGCGCCGTCGGCCAGGAGCTCGCGCGCATAGAGCTGTTCGACGTGCTGGGAGAGGATCAGCACCGGCAGCCCGGGCAGTTCGCGGCGGGCGGCGAGGGCGGCCCGCAGCCCCTCGTCCGACTGGGTCGGCGGCATGCGGACGTCGACGACGGACACATCCGGCCGCCACCTCAGGAGTACGTCGAGCGTCTCGGGCCCGGTGGTCGCCGTCGCCACCACCTGGTGCCCGAAGGCCTCGACGAGGCGGACCAGTCCGTCCCGCAGGAGGTAGAGGTCCTCGGCTACAACGATGCGCATGGCACCACCATTCGTGCGTGGGTCGGTCCGCCTGCCGGACTGGTGAGCTCCAGGGTGCCGTCGAAGACCGCGAGGCGGCGGCGGAGCCCCGCAAGTCCACCGCCGGCGCGCACCTCGGCCCCGCCGCGCCCGTCGTCCTCCACCTCGACGACGAGGCCGGTGGCGTCCCGGGTGAGGGAGACCCGCGCCCGGGTCGCACGGGCGTGCTTGGCCGCATTGGTCAGCAGTTCGGCGACCCCGAAGTACACGGCGGACTCGATCGGCGGGTCCAGACGGAGCCGGAGGCCGGCGCTGACCGTCACCTGGAGCGGGCTGTCCAGGGCCAGCGCACGCACGGCATCGATGAGGCCCCGCTCGCTCAGCACCGGCGGGTTGATGCCCTGGACCAGTTCACGCAGCTCGGTCAGCGAGGTGGCGGCGCCGGTCCGCGCCTCCCGCAGCAGCGCCCTGGCCCGGTCGGGGTCGGTCTCCATCAGCTTCTCCGCGGTCGCCAGCGAGATCCCGAGCGCGACCAGGCGCGCCTGCGCCCCGTCGTGCAGGTCCCGCTCGATCCGGCGGATCTCGGCGGCCTGCGCGACCGTCGCGTCCGCCCGTTGGGCCGTCAGCTCGTCCACCCGGTCCGCCAGCGCCCTCGCCGGCGAGGCGCGCAGGAAGCGGACGGCGATCGGCGGAGCGGACCGCCAGGCGTACGGCGCACTGGCGAGGGCCACGACCAGCCCGAGCACCCCGACGGCGCCTCCAAAGAGCGTCGACCGGCTGAACCCCAGGACCGCTCCCACGACTCCGGCCGGCGGCACCGCGGCGAGCACGCCCGCGGTGAACGGCGCGAGCGCCGCGAACCGCAGATCGCGCCAGGTCGCCGGATCGCCCCACCACAGCCGCACCCGCTGCTCCCGCCGGGCGTCCTGACTGCTGCGCGTGTAGGAGAACCCGTTCCACCAATAGCCGGTGGACATCCGCACCACCGGGTCGGCCTGCCGGTATCCGCCGGGGATGACGGTGGCCGTCCACCTCGCGACGAGGAAGCGCACCATCCGGCAGACCGGGCGGGCCAGGGCGAGCGTGCCCAGGCACGCCCACACGAACAGCCCGATCCACAGCCACGGGTCCCCCGACCACCAGATCCCCAGCGCCACCGCCCCGGCCCACACGGCCGGGACCGGCATGCTGACGACCACCACCACGCACGCCCGCACCAGCCCCACGCCGGCACTCTTCAGCCACGACACCAGCTGTCGCATACGCCTTCCCCCTCATGTGATGACCACTGCCGGGGCATCCGCGGTGCGGCGCCGCCCGGCCGGGCCGGTTCGACCCGGTGCCTCCACTGTCCGCTGCCCGGAGCGCGATTCCCGCCGGATCGGCCCGGGAGTGGGGCTGGCCCCACCCACTCGTACGTCCAGGCCCATACCGCGCCCCCGGTGCGCTTTCTAGCGTCGAGACCACGATGACGACACGAGGGAAAGCAGCCATGGAAACCAGCAACCGCACCACCGCCGACGCGGCCCCGCTCCACCTTCCCGGCGCCCAACGGGCCTTCGGCACCGCGAAGATACTCGTCGCGGCCTACGGGGTACTCAGCGCCGCCGTCCTCCTCACGGTCGCCGTCCTCGCGATCACCGGCCACCCGGTCACCTCGTTCATGTGGGGCCGCTCGGCCGGACTGCTCGCGAGCGCCGCGGTGGTCCACTGGCTGACCGTGCTCGCCGCACGGGGCAGGCGGTGGGCCTACCGGCGGGTGCGCATCCTCTCCGTGGTGATGCCGGTGGCGATCATCGCTGTCGACCTGATCCCGGGGATCTGCCCGGGGTGGTTCGCGCTGGCACAGGCCGTCAGCGCCCTCCCCCTCGCCGCCACCGCCTTCCTCAGCAACGGACCCGGCCTGCGCGCGGCGTTCGCCGAGGGGTCCTGAGGGGCCTGAGGGGTCCTGAGGGGTTGAGGGGCCTGAGGGACTCCGGGACATTCCTGGACGTTCCTAGACGGAGTGCCGACCCCGGCGCGCGTCCAGCGCGGCCCGCACCAGGCGCAGATAGCGGTCCCAGTCCCAGTGCGGCCCCGGGTCGGTGTGATCCGTCCCGGGGACCTGCGCATGCCCGACGATGTGCTCCCGGTCGGCCGGGAAGCCGTACCGGCGGCAGATGTCGGCGGTCAGCCGCGCCGACGACGCGTACATGGCGTCCGTGAACGCCCCCGGCCGGTCCACGAAGCCCTCGTGCTCGATGCCCACGCTCCGCTCGTTGACCCCGCGGTTGCCGGCGTGGAACGCGACGTCCAGCTCCCGCACGGCCTGCGCGATGTGCCCGTCCTTGCGGACGACGTAGTGCGCGGCGGCCTCGTGGAACGGGTCTTGGAACACATCCAGCGCGGTGGCGTAGCTGCCCTGGACGACGTGGACGACCACCCGGTCGACCTGGTAGTCGGCGGGCCGGTCCGCCCGCCGGTAGTTCGCCGGGGAGGCCGGCACCCACTGCGCGCCCCGGTGGTCGACCTCGCCCGCCCTGCGCGGCATGTCGTTGCCCGGCAGCTGCCACCACCAGTGCCGCAGCTCGTCCCGCGCAGCCAGCGCCACCGCGCCGGCGGCCAGTGCCCCGCCGCCCCCGATCCACAGCGCCCGCCGCCGGGTGACCCCGGCCGCGGTCCCCTCGGCGCCGCTGTGGGCACTCGTGCCGTCCACCCCGGGCCTCTCCCCGGCCTTCTTCCCCATGCGCTGCATAACGCTTTCCGCCCGGTCAGCGGTTCCGTCTACCCTGGACGGGCTATGACTGATGACGCCCCCCGCCGCCTCCGCGTACTCGCCGCCATGTCCGGCGGCGTCGACTCTGCCGTCGCCGCGGCCCGCGCCGCCGAGGCCGGCCACGATGTGACCGGCGTGCATCTCGCGCTGTCCGAGAACCCCAAGTCGTTCCGTACCGGCGCCCGTGGCTGCTGCACGATCGAGGACTCGCACGACGCCCGCCGTGCCGCCGACGTCATCGGCATCCCCTTCTACGTCTGGGACCTCGCCGAACGGTTCCGCGCCGACGTCGTCGATGACTTCGTCGCCGAGTACGAGGCCGGTCGCACCCCGAACCCCTGCCTGCGCTGCAACGAGAAGATCAAGTTCGCCGCCCTGCTGGACAAGGCCCTGGCCCTGGGCTTCGACGCGGTGTGCACGGGCCACTACGCCACGGTGGTGCTGCGCGAGGACGGCACCCGAGAGCTGCACCGCGCCTCCGACATGGCCAAGGACCAGTCCTACGTCCTCGGCGTGCTGGACGACCGCCAGCTGGCGCACGCCATGTTCCCGCTCGGCGACACCCGCACGACCAAGGCCGAGATCCGCGAGGAGGCCGCCCGCCGCGGCCTGTTCGTCGCCAAGAAGCCGGACAGCCACGACATCTGCTTCATCGCCGACGGCGACACCCAGGGCTTCCTCGCCAAGCGGCTGGGCGCGGCCCCCGGTGACATCGTCGACGAGGACGGCAACCGCCTGGGCTCCCACGAAGGCGCGTACGGCTTCACCATCGGCCAGCGCAAGGGCCTGCGCATCGGCCACCCGGCACCCGACGGCAAGCCCCGCTACGTCCTGGACATCTCCCCGGTGAACAACACCGTCACCGTCGGCCCCGTCGAGGCCCTGGACGTCACGGCCCTCACCGCCATCCGCCCCCGCTGGTGCGGCCGGCCCCCGACATCTGGCCCGGCGACGTACACCGCCCAGCTCCGTGCCCACGGCGACGAGACCGAAGTCACCGCCGAGCTGACCGACGACGAGCTCCGGGTGACCTTCGCCGAGCCCGCCCGCGGCGTCGCCCCCGGCCAGGCGATCGTCCTCTACGACGGCACCCGAGTGGTCGGCTCCGCCACCATCGCCACCACGGAGCGGCGGGCACGGGCGGGGGCGTAGCGGCTTCGCGACGGGGGCCGCGCGGACGAGGGCAGGTCCCCCAAGGGCGAGCGCGGCACCTTCGGTGCGTTGGCGGCCGTGACCTGGTCTTTCGGGCGCTCGTGGCGCCAACTGCCGCTCCTCCTCCCCGTGTTAGCCGGACGTTAGCGGAGGGGCAGCCTTGCGATAGTGGCCCCGACCAGAGTGGGTGACGTACCGAGGAGACAACGACACCGACTGTCCTGGGGGGACCCGAAATGAGCTCCAGCACCACCGTCCGCACCGCTCGTCGCCGCACTCTGCGCATGGCCGCCGCGGCCCTGACCGCAGCCGCCGCCCTCACCCTGACCGCCTGCTCCGGCTCGGACGACGCCGGCCCGAAGCCCGCGGGCCACACGGGCGCGGGCGGGGCCGCCGCCCAGTCCAGCGGCGGGCCCACCGCCGAGTCCAGCGGCGCGGGTTCCTCCGCCGGAGCGCAGGGCTCCGATGCCAAGGCGGGCCCCGGTGCCAAGGCGGGCTCCGGTGCCGAGACCGACGCCAAGACGGGCGCTGCGGGCAAGCAGTCGGGCAGCGCGCACGCCGCCGCCGGTGGCAGGGCGGCATCCCCGGTCCGCACTCAGCGCCTGGCGGACGGCATCAGCAAGGCCGAGATCTACAAGGTCGGCGACCAGCACTACCGCGCCAAGATCGTCGCCCACGGTTCGGTCCTGGCCACGCTGGAGACGAAGAACCACGACGACGGGCTCGACGCCAACGACATGTTCGTCGTGCTCACGCTGGACGGCCAGGTCCATTCCTGGACGGGCGGCGGACACCAGGCACCGGGCACCTTCAAGCTCGCGGGCGGCTGGACGGCCAAGGTCACGAAGATCGGCGACCTCCACTACCGCGCGCAGATCCTCGGCGGCGAGGCGGACACCACGGTGGAAGCGAACCAGCACGACATCGGCTTCAACGCCAACGGCATATACATCGTGCTCAGCGCCGGCGGTGTGATCAGCGCCCACGGTTAACAGCCAGCCAGCCAGCCAGCCAGCCAGCCCGTCCGCCCGCTCGCCCGCGGCGGTGGAGCCGCCCGTGGGGGGCGGCTCGCCGACCTCAGGCGAAGTCGGTAGCGGGCTCGGTGGCGTAGCGGCTCATCGTGTCGATGCTGTCCTGGGGCGTCAGCGGCCTGCCGTCGGCGGTCATGCCCTGGAGGTCCCGGAAGTACTGCACATACAGGTCGGGGGTGAACATGCTGAGCATGACGGCGGGTTGGTCGGTCAGGTTGGCGAAGGTGTGCGGGGCGCCGGGCGGGACCACCACAAGTGTGCCCGCGGTCGCGTCGTGGTCCTTGTCCCCGACGGTGAACCGCACCGTGCCGGAGAGGACGTAGAAGCCCTCGTCGTGCTCGGCGTGGCGGTGCTGCGGCGGTCCGGGGGTGTGCGGGGCGAGGACGGACTCGGCGATCCCCAGGCGGTGCCCGGTGTGGCTGCCGTCTTCGAGGACGCGCATGCGCGTGGTGCCGAGGACGAGCGTCTCGCCGTCGTCGGGGCCGACCACCGATACGTCGGGGATGGCCTGCGGTTCACTGGTCTTCGCTTCGTCGGTCATGTTCCGAGTGCATCGCTAGGTCCCTGCGCGTGTCCAAGACCCGTTCCGCCACGCCGATACCTTGTGGGTATCGTTGCAGCGTGGAGCTACGTACCCTGCGCTACTTCGTGGCGGTCGCCGAGGAACTCCACTTCGGCCGGGCCGCCGCCCGGCTGCACATGAGCCAGCCGCCGCTGAGCCGGGCGATCAAGCGGCTGGAGACGGAGATCGGTGCCCTGCTGTTCGCCCGCTCGCCCGCCGGCGTCACGCTCACCCCGGTGGGGGCGGTGCTGCTCGACGAAGCGCGGGCCCTGCTCGACCAGGCCGACCGGGTCCGCGTCCGCGTGGCCGCGGCGGCCGGCACCGCGACCCTCACCCTCGGCATCCTGGGCGACGGCACCGACCCCGGCAGCACCAGGCTGGCGGCCGCCTTCCGTCGAACCCACCCGGGCGTCGACATCCACATCCGCGACACCGACCTGACCGACCCGACCTGCGGGCTGCGCGCCGGACTGGTCGACGTCGCCCTGACCCGTGCGCCGTTCGACGACACCGCCCTGACGGTGCGTGAGCTGCGCACCGATCCGGTCGGTGCGGTACTGCGTGCCGACGACCCGCTGGCCCGTCGCGACCCTCTGAAGCTGGCCGACCTGGCCGGCCGCCGCTGGTTCCAGTTCCCGCCGGGAACCGACCCGGTCTGGCAGGCGTACTGGAACGGCGGCACGCCGCGCGAGGGCCCGGTGGTGCGGGTCGTCCAGGAATGCCTGCAGGCCGTGCTCTGGAACGGCACGGTCGGCCTGGCCCCACTGGGACACGACCTGCCCGAGAACCTGGCCGCGGTTCCGTTGGTCGACATGGCGCCGAGCCGCGTGGTCGCGGTGTGGAACGCCGGCGACACCAACCCGTTGATCCGCTCGTTCGTCGAGATCGCGAGGGCCGCGTACCGCCACTGAGCACGGCTCCCGCCGGGCATGCCCCAAGTGCCGCGTGAGCCGGCCGTGCGCGGCACTTCCCTTCGGGGCCTCGCTCGCGGTCGTGCCGGTCGGCCTCGGGGTTTCCCGAGCGGGCGAGCCGTGCTGCGGCAGGCCCGCCGGCCGCCGTGCACGCCCGGTACTGACAAATGTCATCCCGAACCCAGGACAGTCGCAACTGCCGCGGACCATGGGCCGTGGACGAAGCTGAGGACGTCGCAGAACGCGGCAGCCGAGCAGCAGTTCACCGTCCGACCGGGGGAGTACGTCGTGAGTGAGCACCAGACCGTCGCCGAGGGCGCACCGGGCAACCCGCTGGTGAAGAGCCTCGTCCCGCTCGTCGTCGACGCCGGCATCCCGATCGCGTCGTACTACGTCCTCAGCGACGGCTTCGGACTCAGCACGGTCGCCGCGCTGGGCTGGAGCAGCGTGGTGCCGGCGCTGCGCACGGTGTGGGACCTGGTCCGGGGCCGCGGCCTCAACGGGCTGGCGCTGCTGATGCTGATCGTCAACGCCGCCGGGCTGGCGCTGAGCGCGGTGGCCGGCGACGCACGGCTGATGCTGGCCAAGGACAGCGCGGTGAGCAGCGTGGTGGGCATCACGATCCTGGTCTCGGTGCGCGGCCGGCAGCCGCTGATGACCGCGGGCCTCAAGCCGTGGGTGACGAAGGGGAGCGCGGCCGGGAACGCCGCCTGGGACCGGCTGCGGGCCGGCTCGGAGCCGTTCCGGCGGGCCGAGCGGCGGTTCTCGACGATCTGGGGGGCCACGCTGCTGACCGAGTGCGTCCTGAAGGTCGTCGGTGCCTACACCCTGCCGGTGCACACCATGGTCTGGCTGGGCACGGTGCTGACCGTGGTGGCCGTCCTGCTGGCGATGGTCGTCGCCGGCGGAAGCTCCGCCGAGCCGATGGAGAAGATGGTCAAGGCCGAGATCGAGCGGGGCGCGGGGGACGAGGAGCGCGCGGCGGGGGCGGGCGCGCCCGCCGTCGCGGCGGCCGGTGCGGGCGGCTGACGCCGCCTTACGGCCGTGAGCCGGGGGCCGGGCCGCGGCGTACCGGCTCGGCCCCCGGCGTCGGTACCGGGTACCGCGCCCGCCGTACCCGGGCCGCGGCGAAGCTGTGAGGTGCCGCACAACATCCGCCGGGCGCCAGGAGCTCCGGCGGATGGCGGCACCGTGCTGACCTGCGGTCCCGCCGGGCGGGAGGCGCGGGCGCCGGTGACCGGCCGGACGCGCGCAGACGGGTGAGGTGTCGCCCATCCCACAGTCGGTGGGCCGGACCGGCACATAGGGTCGGCGCAGTGATGAACGGCGGAAGCAGCTGCACACCGGACCCGTGAGGCCCGGCCCGCAGAGCTGGCGGGCGGATGGACGAGGCGTCACGGTCCGCGGTGCGGCCGGCCTTCCTGGGCACGAAGGGAACGCGAAACATGGCGACGGTGCAATCTGAGGTCACGTCCGGCGTGCATACCGCCGGGCCGGCATCCCTCTACGCGGAGCTGGTCCGGCGCAATCCCGGAGAGCCCGAGTTCCACCAGGCGGCTCTCGAGGTGCTGGAGACGTTGGCCCCGGTGCTGGCCGCCCGTCCGGAGTTCGCCGAGGCCAGGATCCTGGAGCGGATCTGTGAGCCGGAGCGGCAGATCATGTTCCGGGTCCCCTGGCAGGACGACGCAGGAAAGATCCACGTCAACCGCGGCTTCCGGGTGGAGTTCAACAGCGCCCTCGGCCCGTACAAGGGCGGCCTGCGCTTCCACGCGTCCGTGAACCTCGGCATCGTGAAGTTCCTCGGCTTCGAGCAGATCTTCAAGAACGCGCTGACCGGGCTGAACATCGGCGGCGGCAAGGGCGGCAGCGACTTCAACCCGCACGGCAGGTCGGACGCCGAGGTGATGCGCTTCTGCCAGTCGTTCATGACCGAGCTGCACCGCCACCTCGGGGAGCACACCGATGTGCCGGCCGGCGACATCGGCGTCGGCGGACGGGAGATCGGCTACCTCTTCGGCCAGTACCGGCGGATCACCAACCGCTGGGAGGCCGGGGTGCTCACCGGCAAGGGACTGTCCTGGGGCGGCTCCAAGGCCCGTACGGAGGCCACCGGTTACGGCAATGTGCTCTTCACCGAGGAGATGCTCAAGCAGCGCGGCGAGGAGCTGGACGGGCAGCAGGTCGTGGTCTCCGGCTCCGGCAACGTCGCCCTCTACAGCATCGAGAAGGCGCAGGCGCTCGGCGCGCACGTACTGACCTGCTCCGACTCCGGCGGCTATGTCGTCGATGAGAAGGGCATCGACCTGGCGCTGCTGCGGCAGATCAAGGAGGTCGAGCGCGGCCGGGTCAGCACCTACGCCGAGCGGCGCGGGGTGTCGGCCAAGTACGTGCCCGGTGGGCGGGTGTGGGACGTGGCCTGCGAGGTGGCCCTGCCGTCGGCGACCCAGAACGAACTGGACGCGGACGCCGCCCGGATCCTGGTCCGCAACGGTGTCAAGGCGGTCTCCGAGGGCGCCAACATGCCCACTACGCCGGAGGCGGTGGCCCTGTTCAAGGAGGCCGGAGTGGCCTTCGGCCCGGGCAAGGCGGCCAACGCGGGCGGCGTGGCGACCAGCGCCCTGGAGATGCGGCAGAACTCCGCGCGCGAGGCATGGTCGTTCGAGCGGACCGAGGGCGAGCTGGCGACGATCATGCGCGCCATCCACCGCACCTGCTACGAGACCGCCGAACGCTTCGGCCTGCCCGGTGACTACGTGGCGGGCGCCAACATCGCTGGCTTCGAGCGGGTCGCGGACGCGATGCTGGACCAGGGCCTGATCTGACCGGCCCTGATCTGCCCGGGCCCGAGCTGTGACCGGGGGCCCGATCTGACCGTGGGCAGGTCGCCGCGGTCGGCGTGCACCGTGGCGGCCGGTCCGCGGGCCGCGGACCGGCCGGATCGTGGCTCGATCCGGCCGGTCCGGCGCCCGCCGACTCGTAGGGTGAGCTGCATGAACATCTGTGTCTTTTGTTCCGCCGCCGACCTCGACGACCGCTATGTCGTGCCCGCCCGTGAATTCGCCGAGCTGATCGGCAAGGGCGGGCACGCGCTCGTCTGGGGCGGTTCGGACACCGGGCTGATGAAGGTGATGGCCGACGGGGTGCAGGAGGCCGGCGGCAAGCTGATCGGCGTCTCGGTGGAGTTCCTGGCGCACAAGGCGCGCGCGGGCGCCGACGAGATGGTCGTCACCAAGGACCTCGCCGAGCGGAAGGCGCAGATGCTGGCCCGCGCCGACGCCGTCGTGATCATGGTCGGTGGGACCGGCACGCTGGACGAGGCCACCGACATCCTGGAGCTGCGCAAGCACCGGATGCACGACAAGCCCGTGGTGCTGCTGAACACCGCCGGCTTCTACGACGGGCTGCGGCAGCAGTTCCAGCGGATGGAGGCCGAGGGGTTCCTGCCGCTGCCGCTGGCCGACCTGGTGTTCTTCGCCGCGGACGGCATCAGCGCGCTGGCGTACCTGGAGGCGAAGGCGGGCGTCCGGGGCGCGGTCGGGGAGCGCTGAGCCGCCGCCCCTCTTCCGGCCACCGGCTCGTTAGGATCGGCGCCATGGGTACGCACTTCATCACGGGCGCAGGGTCGGGCATCGGAGCGGCGGTCGCACAGCGGCTGGCGGACCGCGGGGAGGACCTGTGGCTGCTGGCGCGCAACGCCGTCCGGGCGAAGGAGCTGGCCGAGCGGTTCCCCGGCGCGCGCACGGTCGTGGGCGACCTCGGCACCCCGGAGAAGCTGTCCTGGGCCCTCGGCCAGCAGCCGCTGCCGGACCGGATCGACTCGCTCCAGCACATCGCCGGCGTCATCGAACTGGGCGCGGTGGGCGATCTGCCGGCCAAGGCCTGGCAGCGGCAGCTCGCCGCCAACCTCGTCGCCCCCGCCGAACTCACCCGGCTGCTGCTGCCGCTGGTGCGGGTCGCCAAGGGGCACGTCGTCTTCGTCAACTCCGGTGCGGGGCTGAACGCCCACGCCAACTGGAGCGCGTACGCGGCGAGCAAGCACGGCCTGAAGGCGCTGGCCGACTCGCTGCGCGCCGAGGAGCACGGCAACGGCGTCCGGGTCACCTCGGTCTACCCGGGGCGCACCGCCACGCCGATGCAGGAGAGCACCCACCAGCAGGAGGGCAAGGAGTACGACGCGTCCCGCTGGATCGACCCCGAGTCGGTCGCCACGGCCCTGCTCACCGCCATCGACCTGCCGCGGGACGCGGAGATCAACGATGTGTCGGTGCGGCCCGGGCGCTGAATCCGGGTCTCCCGTCGCGGCGACGTACGCTGCACGAGTGACCACTGAAGCGAAGTCGACCGCGGCGGCCGGGTGTGGGTTCCGGGAGATCCGGGGGCTGGTGACCGAGCTGAGCCGCCGGCTGGACGCCCATCAGCGCAGTCGGATCGCCGAGCTGGACCTGACGCCGACCCAGGCCAAGGCGCTGGAGGAGCTCGGCGAGCCGAAGACCGCGCGGGAGCTGGCCGCGGTGCTGTGCTGCGAGCCGCCGAACGTCACCTACGTCATCTCCAAGCTGGAGAAGCAGGGCATGGTCGTCCGCCGGCCGCACCCGCTCGACGGGCGGGCCAAACAGCTCGTACTAACCGAGCAGGGGCGGGAGTTGCGGCTCGACCTGCTGCGGCGGATGGGGACCGCGTCGCCGCTCGACCATCTCTCGCACGGCGAGCGTGCCGCGCTGCGCGACGCTCTGCTGAAGGCGCTGGGCCGGGGCGCCTGAGCCGCCCCCCCGCACCACCGCCCCGCCCCACTCCAGCTCACCCGCCTCACCCCGCCTCACCGCATTGCACCTCACTCGACGGGCACCAGGGAGTGCCCGGGGAAAGGTATGCCCTCAGTAAAGTTATAGCTGTAACGATTGCGTGAGGTAATGGGTACAGCTTTAACTAAATCCATGATCGAAAAGCAGGCGGCGCCGCGCGCCACAGCCCCCGGCCCTCCCAAGGCGCCGGCCCCCGGACGGCCCCGGCAGCAGAACCGTGGCGGGCTCCAACTCCTCGTCCTGGCCCTCGGGTTCGTGATGGCGAGCCTGGACACCGGCATCATGAACGTCGCCGCGAGCGACCTGCGCGCCCGGCTCGGGCTGAGCATGTCCGGCCTCACCTGGGTCGTCGACGGCTATGTGCTCGCCTTCGCCGCCCTGCTGCTGCTCGCCGGCTCGCTGGCCAGGCGCTACGGCGCACGGCGGATCTACCTGGTCGGCCTCGCCGTGTTCACCGCCGCCTCGCTGCTCGGCGCGGTCGCCCCGGGCGGTACGGTCCTGGTGGCCGCCCGCTTCGCGCAGGGCGTGGGTGCGGCGCTGTTCATGCCCAGCTCGCTGTCGCTGTTGATGCACGCCTTCCCCGAGCCGGCGCGCCGGGCACGGGTCCTGGGCCTCTGGTCGGCGATCGTCTCGCTGTCCGTGGCGCTCGCGCCCACGCTCGGCGGCCTCCTGGTGGGCACCCTCGGCTGGCGCTCCCTCTTCCTGGTCAACCTCCCGGTCGGCCTGGTGGGCCTGGCGCTGACCCGGCGGACCGTCGCGGCGGTCCCGGCCCAGGGGGCCGCGCTCGGGGGCAGCGGGCACGTCCTCGGCCTGCTCGCCCTGGGGGCGCTGAGCTTTGCGCTCATCGAGGGCCCGGACCAGGGCTGGTCCGGGCCGGCGGTCCTGGCGGCGTCCGGGGTGGCGGTGGCCGCGGCGGCTGGGTTCGTCGTCCGCGAACGGGTCTCCCGCACCCCGGTCCTGCCGGTCGCGCTCTTCGCCGACCGCCGCTTCGCCGCGGCCAACGCCGTCGGCTTCCTCTTCAACCTCGCCTTCTACGGGGCGCTGTTCGTCCTGGGGCTCTTCCTGCAGACGGCGCGCGGCGCGGACCCGGCCGCGGCCGGGCTGCAGATGCTGCCCGCGGTCCTGGTGCTCCCGCTCGGCAATGTGCTCTACGCCCGGATCGGGCCGCGGATCGGCAACCGGGCCGCCCTCGTCGGCTCCCTGGCGCTCTCCGCCGCCGGGTATGCGCTGCTGTTCCTGCTGCTCACACCGGAGTTGCCGTACGGGGTGATCGCGGTGGTCCTCGCCGTCGCGCACCTCGGCGGCGGGGTCAGCTCACCGGCGATGACCGGGGTGTTGATGGAGGCCGCCGGACGGGAGCACGCCGACCTCGCCGGCGCCACGCTCAACGCCAACCGGCAGATCGGGTCCCTGGTCGGCATCGCCGGCATGGGCGCGGTGCTCACCGGGGCGGGCGGCGGTCACCAGGGCGCGGGGTACGCCTTCGCGCTGGCCGCGCTCGCACTGGCGGCCGCGGCGCTGGCTGCCCTGTTCGGCGTCCGCACCCGGGGGTGAGGGGGTGGTGTCCCGGGGGGGGGCGACGGGCGCCGTGCCCCGGGGGTCACGGGTGCTGTGCCGCAGGGGTAACGGGGTGGCCGCACCCCGCCCCGGGCCGCATACCCTTCCTGGGTGAGCGAGAACAGCACGCAGAAGTGGGGCGCGGGCGCGGCGACCGGGATCGGGTCGATGCCGGGTGGGGACGCGCGCGAGGCCGCAAAGACCGTCACCGGGTCGCTGGAGACCTTTCCGTACCTGCCCGAACTCCCGGCCCGGGGGCCCGGCGCCGACATGATCGGGCGGACCCTCGGGATGCTCGTCGAGGTCTACGGCCATGTGGAGCCCAGCGGCTGGCGGATCAGCGACCGGCCCGGCCGCGACACCCGGCGCGCGCACTCCTGGCTGGGCGAGGACCTCGACGCCCTGGAGGAGTTCACCCAGGGCTACCAGGGGCCACTGAAGGTCTCCGCGGTCGGCCCGTGGACCCTGGCCGCCGCGCTGGAGCTGCGCAACGGCGAGGCGGCGCTCGGCGACGCCGGCGCCTGCCGGGACCTCGCGGCGTCCCTCGCGGAGGGGCTGCGCGGCCATCTCGCCGACGTCCGGCGGCGGGTGCCCGGGGCCCGGGTCGTGCTGCAGCTCGACGAGCCGTCGCTGACCGCGGTGCTCCAGGGGCGGGTGAGGACCGCGAGCGGCTACCGGACCCACCGGGCCGTGGACCGGGCGGTGGTCGAGGACGCGCTGCGTGACCTCGTCGCGGTGGCGGACGGCGGGCCCGTCGTCGTCCACTCGTGCGCGCCCGAGGTGCCGTTCGGACTGCTGCGGCGGGCCGGCGTCACGGGCATCTCGTTCGATTTCGCCCTGCTCACCGAGCGTGAGGAGGAGGCGATCGGTGCGGCGGTCGAGGGCGGTACGACGCTGTTCGCGGGCGTGGTGCCGGGCGTGGACGGCCGGTTGTCAGACCCTGCCGGTAGCGTCATGGGTGTCAGGACGCTGTGGCGCAGGCTGGGGCTGTCGCCGGGGACTCTGAGCGAGTCCGTGGTGGTCACCCCGTCGTGCGGACTGGCGGGTGCTTCGCCCGCATATGCCCGTTCGGTGCTCGCCCACTGCGTCCGGGCGGCGAGATCACTCGCAGACAACCCTGAGTGACCGCACTCAAGGACCACGGGAGGACGAGACGGTGGCTGGCGAACAGCACGCGGCGCAGAGCACGGTGCCGGCGGCGGCGCGGGAGCAGCATGCGCAGCTCGCTGAGCAGATCGAGGAGCACCGCTTCCGGTATTACGTGAAGGACGCCCCGGTCATCAGCGACGCGGAGTTCGACCGGCTGCTGCGCTCGCTTGAGGCCCTGGAGGACGAGCACCCCGAGCTGCGCACCCCGGATTCCCCGACCCAGAAGGTCGCCGGAGCGTACGCCACGGAGTTCACCGAGGTCGCGCACCGCGAGCGGATGCTCTCGCTGGACAACGCCTTCGACGACGAGGAACTGTCCGCCTGGGCCGAGCGGATCGCCGCCGAGCTGGGCGGCGACCCCCGGAGCGCCGGCTACCACTTCCTGTGCGAGCTGAAGGTCGACGGCCTGGCGGTGAACCTCACCTACGAGCAGGGCCGGCTCACCCGCGCCGCCACCCGCGGCGACGGCCGCACCGGCGAGGACATTACGCCCAACGTCCGGACGATCGCCGAGATCCCGCACCGCCTCACCGGCGACCGGGTCCCGGACCTGGTCGAGGTGCGCGGCGAGGTCTACTTCCCGATGGAGAAGTTCCTCGAACTCAACGAGCGGCTGGTCGCCGAGGGCAAGCCGCCGTTCGCCAACCCCCGTAACGCCGCGGCCGGTTCGCTGCGCCAGAAGGACCCCAAGGTCACCGCCGGCCGCCCGCTGCACATGGTCGTCCACGGCCTCGGCGCCCGCGAGGGACTGGAGATCGACCGCCTCTCGCAGGCGTATGACCTCCTCAAGGAGTGGGGCCTGCCGACCGCCGCCCACAACACCGTCGTGGACTCCCTGCAGGGGGTGCGGGACTTCATCGCGCATTACGGCGACCCCGACACCCGTCGTACGGCCGTCGAGCACGAGATCGACGGCGTGGTCGTCAAGCTGGACGAGATCCGGCTCCAGGGGCGGCTGGGCTCCACCTCCCGGGCGCCGCGCTGGGCGATCGCCTGGAAGTACCCGCCGGAGGAGGTCAACACCAAGCTGGTCGACATCCGCGTCGGCGTCGGCCGCACCGGCCGGGTCACCCCGTACGCGGTGGTCGAGCCGGTGACGGTGGCCGGCTCCGAGGTGGAGTTCGCCACCCTGCACAACCAGGACGTGGTCAAGGCCAAGGGGGTGCTGATCGGGGACACCGTCGTGATCCGCAAGGCCGGCGACGTCATCCCCGAGATCCTGGGGCCGGTCGTCGACCTGCGGGACGGCGGCGAGCAGGAGTTTGTGATGCCGGCCGAGTGCCCCGAGTGCGGGACGGCGCTGCAGCCCGCCAAGGAGGGCGATATCGACCTGCGCTGCCCCAACGCCCGTTCCTGCCCGGCCCAGATCCGCGAGCGGCTTTTCTACCTGGCCGGCCGCAAGTGCCTGGACATCGAGAACTTCGGCTATGTGGCCGCCACCGCGCTCAGCCAGCCGCTGGAGCCCGCGGAGCCGCCGCTGAAGGACGAGGGCGACCTCTTCGGCCTCTCCGTCGAGCAGTTGCTGCCGATCAAGTCCTATGTCCTCGACCCCGATTCGGGCCTGCCCAAGCGCGACCCGAAGACCGGCGAGGAGAAGATCGTCACCTTCTTCGCGACCCAGAAGGGCGAGCCGAAGAAGAACACCCTGGCCATGCTGGAGAACATCCAGGCCGCCAAGGAGCGCCCGCTCGCCCGGATCCTCACCGGACTGTCCATCCGGCACGTGGGCCCGGTGGCGGCCGAGGCGCTGGCGCGGGAGTTCCGCTCCATCGACCGGATCCGGGACGCCGAGGAGGCGGAGCTGGCCGCCGTGGACGGCGTCGGGCCCACCATCGCCGCCTCGTTGAAGCAGTGGTTCGCCGTGGACTGGCACCGGGACATCATCGAGAAGTGGCGGGCCGCCGGCGTCCGGATGGAGGAGGAGCAATCGGGTGAGGAGGGGCCGCGTCCGCTGGAAGGCGTCACCGTCGTCGTAACGGGCACACTTCAGTCACACACCAGAGATGGCGCGAAAGAAGCCCTCCAGAAGCTCGGAGCGAAGGTGACCGGTTCCGTTTCTAAGAAGACCGGTTTTGTAGTGGTGGGCGACAACCCTGGTTCGAAGTACGACAAGGCCATGCAGTTGAAGGTCCCCGTCCTGGACGATGACGGCTTCGCAGTGCTGCTGGAACAGGGTCCGGAGGCGGCACGAGCGGTGGCTGTCACGCCACCTGAGGAGGAGTGAGGTGTCACCCCATCGGCGCATACCAGATTGATCCCGGACGCCGGGTCGCATTCGGGCAACCGTCGCCGATCGCTGCCCGTAGCGGCCGTCCGCGGCCTACTGTTGAGGAGTGCGCCTGCCGTGGCGCGGGCACAGCCGGCTGTGAGAGGGATCGGAATGAAACCGACCGACAGCGTCGCTCCGGCGTCGCGGCTCCGGCGGCTCGTCGTGCCCGGACTGCCCGCGACCCTCACCACCGTGGCGGGCCTCGCGCTCGCCACGGGCGTGATCCGGGCCCTCAAAAGAGGTGAACCGCTCTTCCCCGGCGCCTCCGTAGGCTGGTCGCTGGCGATCCTCACCGGTGTCATCGTCGGCCACCTCGTCGCCCTCGGGCGCGACCGCTGGTGGGGCGGCACCGGCTCCGGAGCCGCCCTGGCACTCGCCGTCCTGCTCCTGTACGGCTGGGTGCCGGCCACCCTCGTCAGCCTCTCCGTCGTCGTCCTGGTCGGCGCGGCACGCCGGCACCGCTGGCGACAGGCGGTGGTGCACGGCGCCGTGGACATCCTCGGCATCGGCGCCGCCGCGCTCGGCCTCGCCCTGTTCGGCGTGGTCTCCAGCGTCCGGCACCCCTGGAGCCCCCGGGCCTGGGACCTGGCGGTGCTGCCCGAGGTCCTGGTCACCGCCGCCGGCTACCTCGTCGTCAGCCGCGGCCTGCTCTGGGTCAGCCTCACCTCCCGCAGTGGCACCCTGCCCCCCATCCCCCGAACGGCGGTCGTCCGCCAGGCGCTCGTGGGCATCGCGCTGCTCGGCATCTCCCCGCTGATCGCGGTCTGTGCAGTGCACGCCCCGCTGCTGCTCCCGCTGTTCGCCGTCCCGCTGATCGCGCTGGACTCCACCCTGTGGATCGCCCGCGCCCGCGCCGAGGAGCAGCTGCGCGACCCGCTCACCGGACTCCCCAACCGCCAGTGGCTGCTGGAGCGCACCTGGACCGCGCTGGACGAGGCCGAACGGGTTGGGGTCCGCTCGGCGCTGGTCCTCATCGACCTCGACCGCTTCCGCTCGGTCAACGACACCCTCGGCCACCTCGCCGGTGACCGCCTGCTGCTGCAGATCGCCGAGCGGCTGCGGCACGCCCTCCCGCGCGGCGCCGAGGCGGCCCGGCTCGGCGGCGACGAGTTCGCCGTCCTGCTGCCCGCCACCGACTCCCTCACCAGCTCCCAGCGGGTGGCCCGCAACCTCGTCGCCGCCCTCGGCTCGCCGCTGGACCTCGACGGACTGACCCTGGTGCTGGAGGCGAGTGCGGGCGTCGCGGTCTTCCCCGACCACGCCCTGGACGCCGAAGGCCTGCTGCGCCGCGCCGATGTGGCGATGTACCAGGCCAAGCGGGACCGCAGCGGCGTCGAGCTCTACGAGGCCAAGCGGGACGGCAACACCCCCGACCGGCTCGGCCTGTTGGGCGACCTGCGGCGCGCATTGGACGCCGGTGAGGTCGCACTCCACTACCAACCCAAGGTGGGCTTCGACGGCCATGTCGCCGGGCTGGAGGCGCTGGTCCGCTGGGTGCACCCGGACCGCGGACGGGTCCCCCCGGACGAGTTCATCGCCATCGCCGAGTCCTCCGGGTTGATGCCCCGGCTGACGGAGTACGTCCTGGAGACCGCGCTCGCCCAGGTGGCGCGCTGGCGGGGGATGGGCCTGGAGGTGCCGGTCGCCGTCAATGTCTCCCCGCGCGATGTGCACTCCCCGGGCTTCGCCGGCGCCGTCGCCGCCCGCCTCGCCAGACACCGCGTCCCACCTGGCGCACTCCAACTGGAGATAACCGAGCACGTCCTCCTGGAGGACCCGCAGCGGGCCGCCGACACCCTCGCCGGGCTCACCGCGCACGGCGTGAAGATGTCGCTGGACGACTTCGGGACCGGCTACTCCTCGCTGGTCCACCTGCGGCGCCTCCCGGTCAGCGAGCTGAAGATCGACCGCTCCTTTGTCGCCCGGCTCGCCGTCGACACGGAGGACGCGGAGATCGTCCGCTGCACCCTGGACCTGGCCCACTCCCTCGGCCTCCTGGTCGTCGCCGAAGGGGTCGAGGACGACGAGACCTGGGAACGCCTCCGCGACCTCGGCTGTGACGCCGTACAGGGCTGGCTGGTGGCGGCGGCGATGCCACCGGACGAGACCACGGCCTGGCTGAGAGCCCGCGGTGAACACGGCTGGCGCCGTGAATCGGAGACGGCCGCCCTGGCGGCGGAGAAGGGCGCTGAGCGCCCTTCGGGACAGGTCCTGAACTGACGACCCGGCCACCGGCCGTCCCGTGTCCCCGCTCCGAGAACACACCGCGCGAACCGCACGAACCGCACGCACGGAACACACCGCGCGAGGCGCACGGCCCGAACGAACCGAGCGCACCGCACGAAGCCCACGATGCGCACGCCTCGACACCAGTGCCCGCCTCGACACCAGCGCCCGCCTCGACACCACTGCACGACCTGAACGAAGAGAACGGCCCGGAAGACCGGCCCGGTGACCATGGTCAGGCCGGGGGCGACCCCGACGGCCGGGACCTGACCGATGCGGCCGCCGACCCCGACCGCGCCGACCGCGCCGCCGACCCCGGCCACGCCGACCGTGCCGCCGACACCGGCCCCACGGCCGCCACCGGCCGCGCCGACGGCACCGATGGCACCGACGGACCACCGGAGACCGCCTGAGAGGGCGGCTCCGGTCCGCTGAGGGGGCGGCCCGGCCGTAACCACCCGTGGCCGGCGCCGCCGTCTCCCTGGGCCCGCCGTCTCCCTGGGCCCGCCGTCTCCCTGGACCCGCCGCTTCCCTGGGCCCGCCGCCTCCCTGGGCCCGCCGCGTCCCCGGACCCGGCGGCGCCCAGGTCCCGGCCCCCCCAGCGGCCCTCCGGCGTGACTGGTGCCCCGCCCACGATCCGCCCGAGCCCCGCCCCGTCAGCCGCCCCGCCGGACCCCACCCGCCCCGCCGTTCACCCGCCTCCCCGCCGTTCACCCGCCTCCCCGCCATTCACCCGCCTCCCGGCCCTCCTGGCCCCCCTCCCGGCTGCCCTCCCGGCCGTCCTCCCGCCGTCCTTCCGCTGCTCTCCCGCCGCCGTCCCGCCCTTCTCGCCGCTCCCCGGCGAAAGGGTTTCGCGGCAGCTCCGCCCTACGCCATAGGATTGGGCCGGAAAAAGTTCACAGGAGCCCGCGAGCATCCGCCTGGAGCCCGCCCCTGGAACACTCCGCCCGGAACACTCCGCCAAGAACACCAGAGGATCGCTGCATGCCTGGCATCACGCGCGAGGAGGTCGCTCACCTCGCCCGGCTGGCACGTCTGGAGCTGAAGGCCGAAGAGCTTGACCACTTCGCCGGACAGCTCGACGACATCATCGGCGCGGTCGCCCGCGTCTCCGAGGTCGCCGACCAAGACGTACCGCCGACCTCCCACCCGCTGCCGCTGACCAACGTCATGCGGCCGGACGAGGTCCGTCCGTCGCTGACCCCCGAGCAGGCGCTCTCCGGCGCCCCCGCCCAGGAGCAGCAGCGTTTCAAGGTGCCGCAGATCCTGGGGGAGGAGTGACCGACATGGCAGACCTGATCAAGCTCACCGCCGCCGAGACCGCGGCGAAGATCGCCTCCGGCGAGCTCACCGCCGTCCAGGTGACCGAGGCGCACCTGGCCCGTATCGAGGCCGTCGACGAGAAGGTGCACGCCTTCCTGCACGTCGACCGCGAGGGCGCGCTCGCCCAGGCCCGTGCCGTGGACGAGAAGCGGGCCCGCGGCGAGAAGCTCGGCCCGCTGGCCGGCGTCCCGCTGGCACTCAAGGACATCTTCACCACCGAGGGCGTTCCCACCACCGTCGGTTCCAAGATCCTCGAGGGCTGGCTCCCGCCGTACGACGCCACGCTCACCAAGAAGCTCAAGGCCGCCGACGTCGTCATCCTCGGCAAGACCAACATGGACGAGTTCGCCATGGGGTCCTCCACCGAGAACAGCGCCTACGGCCCGACCGGCAACCCCTGGGACCTGACCAAGATCCCCGGCGGCTCCGGCGGCGGCTCCTCGGCCGCGCTGGCCTCCTTCCAGGCCCCGCTGGCCATCGGCACGGACACCGGCGGCTCCATCCGCCAGCCCGCGGCCGTGACCGGCACCGTCGGCGTCAAGCCCACCTACGGCGGGGTCTCCCGTTACGGCATGGTCGCCTTCTCGTCCTCCCTGGACCAGGGCGGCCCCTGCGCCCGTACGGTCCTGGACACCGCGCTGCTCCACGAGGTCATCGCGGGCCACGACCCGCTCGACTCCACCTCCATCGACGCGCCGGTGCCGCCGGTCGTCGAGGCGGCCCGCAACGGCAGCGTCGAGGGCATGCGGGTCGGCGTCGTCAAGCAGTTCCGTGGTGAGGGCTACCAGGCCGGTGTGCTCCAGCGCTTCGACGAGTCGGTCGCGCTGATGAAGGAGCTGGGCGCCGAGATCGTCGAGCTGGACTGCCCGTCCTTCGACCTGGCGCTGGCCGCGTACTACCTGATCGCGCCCTCCGAGTGCTCCTCCAACCTGGCCCGCTTCGACGCCATGCGCTACGGCCTGCGGGTCGGCGACGACGGCTCGAAGTCCGCCGAGGAGGTCACCGCCCTGACCCGCGAGGCCGGCTTCGGCCCCGAGGTCAAGCGCCGCATCATGCTCGGCACGTACGCCCTGTCGTCCGGCTACTACGACGCGTACTACGGCTCCGCGCAGAAGGTGCGGACGCTGATCACCCGCGACTTCGAGAAGGCCTTCGAGCAGGTCGACGTGATCGTCTCGCCGACCACGCCCACCACCGCCTTCCCGATCGGCGAGCGCGCGGACGACCCGATGGCGATGTACCTCGCCGATGTGTGCACGCTCCCCGTCAACCTGGCGGGCAACGCCGCCATGTCGCTGCCCTGCGGCCTGGCTCCCGAGGACGGCCTGCCGGTCGGCCTGCAGATCGTCGCCCCGGCCATGAAGGACGACCGGCTCTACAAGGTCGGTGCCGCGGTCGAGGCCGCGTTCACCGCCAAGTGGGGACATTCGCTGCTTGAGGAGGCACCTGCCCTGTGAGCGCCATGACCAAGAAGGCCAAGAACTTCAAGAAGTCCAAGTCCGGCCTGTACCTGTCGATCGGCAGCACCGCGTTCGGCGCCATCAGCGTCGCCAAGCAGGCCAAGCTGGCCCGCAAGGAGAACGACACGCTCCGCCTGATCGACGCCGCCGTTTCGGCCGCGGCGATCGTCACCGGCCTGGCGATCCTCTACCGCGAACTGAAGCGCCTGGGCGACGACGACGTCCTGCTGGGCTGAGAGGGATTGTTTCACCGTGACTGTCACTGACCTGGTGTCGTACGAGGACGCCCTCGCGGCCTACGACCCCGTCATGGGCCTGGAGGTCCATGTCGAGCTCGGCACCAAGACCAAGATGTTCTGCGGGTGCTCCACCACCCTGGGTGCCGAGCCCAACTCGCAGACCTGCCCCACCTGTCTGGGCATGCCCGGCTCGCTCCCGGTCGTCAACGCGACCGGCGTCGAGTCCGCCGTCAAGATCGGTCTCGCCCTGAACTGCTCGATCGCCGAGTGGTGCCGCTTCGCCCGGAAGAACTACTTCTATCCGGACATGCCGAAGAACTTCCAGACCTCCCAGTACGACGAGCCGATCGCCTTCGACGGCTACCTCGACGTACAGCTGGAGGACGGCGAGATCTTCCGCGTGGAGATCGAGCGCGCCCACATGGAGGAGGACACCGGCAAGTCGACGCACGTCGGCGGCGCCACCGGCCGCATCCACGGCGCCCGGCACTCCCTCCTGGACTACAACCGCGCCGGCATCCCGCTCATCGAGATCGTCACCAAGCCCATCGTGGGCGCGGGCGAGCGGGCCCCCGAGGTCGCCAAGGCGTACGTCGCCGAGCTGCGCGAGCTCATCAAGGCGCTGGGCGTCTCCGAGGCCCGGATGGAGATGGGCCAGATGCGCTGCGACGTGAACCTGTCGCTGCGTCCCCAGGGCACCGAGAAGTTCGGTACGCGTTCGGAGACCAAGAACGTCAACTCCCTGCGCTCCGTGGAGCGTGCGGCCCGCTTCGAGATCCAGCGCCACGCGGCGGTGCTCTCCTCCGGCGGCACGATCATCCAGGAGACCCGCCACTTCCACGAGGACGACGGCTCCACCACGTCCGGCCGGGTCAAGGAAGAGGCCGAGGACTACCGCTACTTCCCCGAGCCGGACCTGGTGCCGGTGGCCCCCGCCCGTGCGTGGGTCGAGGAGCTGCGGGGGACCCTGCCCGAGCTGCCGCGGGTGCGCCGCAACCGCCTCCGCGAGGAGTGGGGCGTCTCCGAGCACGACATGCAGTCCATCCTCAACGCCGGCGCGATCGACCTGATCGTCTCCACCGTCGAGGCCGGTGCGGACCCCGCCGCGGCCCGTAAGTGGTGGATGGGCGAACTGGCCCGCCGCGCCAACGAGGACGGCGTCGAGCTGGCCGCCCTGCCGATCACCGCCGCGCAGGTCGCCCGGGTCACCGCGCTGGTCGCCGACGGCTCCCTCAACGACAAGCTGGCCCGCCAGACCATCGAGGGCGTGCTGGCCGGCGAGGGCGACCCGGACACCGTCGTGGAGAAGCGCGGCCTGAAGGTCGTCTCCGACGAGGGTGCCCTGGGCACCGCCGTCGACGAGGCGATCGCCGCCAACGCCGCCATCGCCGACAAGATCCGCGGCGGCAAGGTGGCCGCGGCCGGTGCCCTGGTCGGCGCGGTCATGAAGGCCACCCGCGGCCAGGCCGACGCGGCCCGGGTCCGCGAGATGATCCTGGAGAAGCTGGGCGTCGAGGGCTGACGCGTTCCGTTTCCCCGCACGAGCGGCCGTCCCTCTGCCGAGGGGCGGCCGCTCGCCGTTTCCCCACCGCTACCGGCCCGCTCCCGCCACCACCCGATCGGCCCGCCCGGGAATGCCCAGCCGCGCCGCCGTGCTGTGATCGCAGAAGGGCCCCTGACGTCACGTCATCCGACGGTGGAGGGGCCACCGCTCAGCCCCGTGGAGGAACGGTGCAGCAGCACGCTCTCGCTTCGCAGCTCGGCCGGGTAGGAGTCTGGCACGGCGGGCTCGGCCGGGTACCGGCGGCAACCGCCCGCCGGGCCGCCGCCGAGATCGAGCAACTCGGTTACGGCGCCCTGTGGTTCGGGGAGAACCCGGCGACCGAATCCGCCAGCCAGGCCGCCGTACTACTGGCCGCCACCGAGCGCCTCACGGTCGCCACCGGCATCGCCAACATCTGGGTGCGCGACGCCTCCGCCGCCAACGCCGCCGCCCAGACCCTCGCCGAGGCGTACGACGGCCGCTTCGTGCTCGGACTGGGTGCCAGCCACGCCCCGATCATCGGCCAGCGCGGCCACACCTACGCCAAGCCGCTGGCCGCCATGCGGGAGTACCTCGACGCGATGGACGCCGCCCCGTACGGCGGCCCGGCGGCCGACCCCGCGCCGGCCCGCGTGCTGGCGGCCCTCGGCCCCAAGATGCTGGAACTGGCCCGGGACCGGACGGCCGGCGCCCACCCGTACTTCGTCCCGCCCAAGCACACCGCCCGCGCCCGCGAGACGCTCGGCACCGGCCCGCTGCTCGCCCCCGAACAGGTCGTCCTGCTGGAGACCGACCCCACCAAGGCCCGCGCCCTGGCCCGCGAGCACCACACCCGCTTCTACCTCCAACTGCCCAACTACACCGGTAACCTCCGCCGCCTCGGCTTCGACGACGCGGACTTCGCCGACGGCGGCAGCGACCGCCTGGTCGACGCGATCGTGGCGTGGGGCGACGAGGACGCGGTGCTGCGCCGCGTACGGGCACACCTCGACGCGGGCGCCGACCACGTCGCCGTCCAGCCGCTGACCGCCGACGGAAGCCTGGGCCTGGACCCACTCCGCCGGCTGGCACCGGCGTTGTCGGCCGTCTGACCCGCCCGCCCGCACGTCGTCCGCACCCTGCCCGGGCCGGGGACGGGCAGGGTGCGGGCCGGGTGCGGGCTCGGCTCGGAACGAGGGGCGGCATCGGTCCGGGCCCGGGAGGGGACCGGACCGATGCCGCCGTCAGACGGCGCTACGAGCGCTGGTCCGCCCGGGCGGGGTGTCCCGGTGACTGACCGCCAGGTAGCCCACGAGCAGCACGATCGGCACCGTGAGCGCGAGCGTGACCGGACCGGTCCCCCAGCCGAGGCCGTCGCGCGCGGTGGAGACGCCCATCCAGTCGGCGAACGAGGCTCCGAGCGGGCGGGTCAGGACGTACGCGCACCAGAAGGCGGCGACGGCGTTCAGCCCGAGGAAGCGCCCGGACAGCGCGGGCACCGCGATGAGCGCGGCGAACAGGAGGCCGGAGGGGAGGTACCCCAGCTGGAAGGTTCCCGCGGTGAGGTCGCCCACCGCGGTGCCGAGCGCGAACGTGGTGAGCACCGTCGCCCAGTAGAACGTTTCGCGGCGGCGGGAGCGGATGCTGTGGATGGAGAGCGTCCCCTCGGTCCGGTACCAGGCCGTCAGGATGGCCGCCAGTGCCACGGTGAAGGCCACTGCCGAGACCGTGTACGGGATACCGGCAATGACGTGGACGACATCCGCGGCCATCGTGCCGAACACGCTGACCATGACGATCGCGGACCAGTAGACCCACGGCCGGTAACGGGTGGTCCGGAACTGGAGCACCAGGAGCGCGACGAGGCCGGCCAGTCCGAGGCTGCCCGCCGGTATCGGCCCGAGCGTCCGGCCGAGGTAGTCCGAGGCCGTCTCGCCCATGCCGGTGGTGAGGACCTTCACCACCCAGAACAGGGCCGTGACCTGCGGCACCTTGCTCCAGCCCGGTCCGTGTCCGCTGGGGGACAGCGGCTCTTGGCCGTACCCTTCCCCCAGGTGCAGGGTCGTCGCCCCGCCGGTCCACTGCGCCATCGTCCCGTCCGCCCTCCCGGCGCGCTGCGCCGTCTCGGCAACCCACTACATTTCGGGCACTGTTCAGCGGACCACGCGTGGTCGGTGGTCGCCGTCCAGCCATCGTCTACAGGACTGTAGACGATGGTGGGTGTGGGCTGCGCAGCGCGGTGGTCGGTGGATGCGGTGGGTCGGCCGGCCGTGGACGCGTCATACGTGCTGCCGTCGGCCGCTGAAGTGGCAGCATGCCGTGTCATGCCAGACGACAGTACGCATGGGTTTCAGGCGGGACAGACGGGACTCATCGTCAGGATCCCGGACGCGGAGCCGGCCGTCCGCACATGGCGCGAACGGTTCGATCCCTCAGCCCGAGCGGGGGTCCCCGCACATATCACCGTGCTCTTCCCGTTCCTCGACGAGAGCCGCATAGACGCGCGCGTCCGCTCGGCCCTCACCGATGTGTTCAGCCGACATCACGCCTTTGACCTGCGGTTTGCGAGCTGTGGGCGGTTTCCGGGGGTGCTGTACCTCGCTCCTGAGCCGGACACGCCGGTGCGGCGGCTCACTGAGGCGATCGCCGACCGGTGGCCCGAGGCGCCTCCCTACGGCGGTAAGTTCACCGACGTGGTGCCCCACCTGACCCTGGCTGACGGTCAGGACGATGCCGCCCTGGAGGAGATCGAGGCCGGCCTGCTCGGCGCACTGCCCTTCACGTCCCGGGTCTCGTCGGTGGACCTCATGGTGCACAACGGCACGCGGTGGCAAGTGCGGGCGTCGTTCGCACTGCGTGCATGAACGGGTCATGCGTCCCGGGCTCAGCGGCCCAGTCGCTCCAGGGCGGCGAGCGGATAGCGCTCCCCGGCGACCGCACCGTCGGGCACGGCGGCCCGCAATAGGGCGGCCTGCTCGGGGGAGAATCCGAGACCGGCCCCGGCAACGTTCTGCTCCAGATAGGCCCGGCGCTTGGTGCCGGGGATCGGCACGATGTCCTCGCCCTGGGCCAGCAGCCAGGCGAGTACGGCCTGCGCGGGCGTACAGCCGAGGGAAGCGGCGACGTCCCGCACTGCGCGGACCAGCCGCAGATTGCGATCGATGTGCTCCTCGGCGAACCGCGGCCACCGGCGCCGGGCGTCCTCGTCGCCGAGGTCGCTGCGAGCGGCCAGCGCGCCGGTCAGCATCCCCCGCCCCAGCGGCGAGTACGCCACGACCCCGATGCCGAGCTCCCGGCAGATCGCCAGCATCTCCCCCTCCACCACGTCGCGGGTGAAGAGCGAGTACTCCAACTGCACCGCGCTGATGGGGTGCACGGCGTGCGCCCGCCGCAGCGTCCGCACGCTCACCTCGCTGAGGCCCAGGTGCCGCACGGTGCCCGCCGCCACGAGTTCGGCCATCGCCCCGACCGTCTCCTCGATGGGCACGTCAGGATCGCGCCGGTGCAGGTAGTAGAGGTCGAGGTGATCGGTCCCAAGGCGCCGCAGCGACGCATGACACGCCTCGCGCACCCAGGCCGCCGAACCGTCGACCGCATTGACCCGCCCGGTGGCTTCGTCGTGCCGCAGCCCGAACTTGGTCGCCACCACCAGCCCGTCCCGCCGGGCGGTCCCGCGCTCGCGCAGCCACCGCCCGAGGAACTCCTCGTTGGCGCCCCGCCCGTAGGCGTCCGCGGTGTCGAGCAGCGTCACCCCCAACTCGACCGCGCGGTCCAGCGTCCGCACCGACTCGGCATCGTCCGGTACGCCGTACGACGTCGACATGCCCATACAGCCGAGACCGAGGGCGGAGACGAGCGGTCCGTGGGTACCGAGGCGGCGCTGCTGCATCGTCATGGCCCCTGCCCGCTCAGGTGGTGGCGAGGGCGAGGAATTCGGCCCAGGCGAGCGGGCTGAGCGTCAGCGTCGGCCCGTCGGGGTGCTTGGAGTCGCGGATGTGGACGTTGGAGGACGAGGCGGCCACCTCTACGCAGTCGCCGCCGGCACTGCCGCTGTAGGTGGACTTGAACCAGATGAGGCCGTCAGAGAAGGACTGGGCTGCTGTGCTGGTCATGACGCTCCTAGCAAGTCGTCCAGCAGGCCCCTGGTCTCCTCAGGTGTAAGAGCCTGCGATCGCAGCATCCCATACACCTGTTGATACACGCTGACCTCGTCGGGATCGTCGACCAGGAAGCTGATCCGTTGCGCTTCGATGTACACGAGGTGATCGTGCTCGGGTGTCTCCAGCAGGACGAGTGGACCGTCCAGCGAGGCATGGGTAGATCGCTCCGTCGGCATGATCTGAAGCCCTACGAAAGGGAGTTCGGCGCACGACCTGAGATGACGGATCTGTTCGCGCAGGGTGTCAGGTCCTCCAATCGGTCGATGGAGTACGACCTCTTCCAGGATGAAGTTGAGCACGGGACGAGGCTTCTTGCGCACCAGCAGGTTCTGCCGATTGAGGCGCGCGGAGACCCACTCGTCGGCCTGATCCTCGTCAAGAGGCGGGTAGAGGCAGTCGAACACCGCGCGTGCGTAGGCCTCGGACTGCAACAGGCCAGGCATTACCTGGTTCTGGTACGAGAGCACGGTCAGGGCCTCCTCCTCGTGCTCCACCAGGTCCTGAACGAAGGCAGGAAGCTTCTCCCGCTCGGGAACCTTCGACACCGCAACCGCCAACGCGCCCTTGGTGCCGAGCAGTTCATCAAACGTCTCCGCCAAATCGATCTTCAAGGCCCTCCGCCCCTGCTCGATCGACCCGATCGTGTCCTCGTGCAGCCCCACCGCCTCCGCCAGCTCAGGCTGCGTCAGCCGAGCCGCCTTCCGGAAGTGACTCAACTGGGCCCCGATCACATGCCAGGACGTGATCCTCTTCGGTTTGCTCGCTGGGTGCATGCGGCTTGCCTTCCCCCCGTTGCGACGGCCTGATGCGGCGAGAAGTCGTACAGCGGATCCGTACGACCTCACGCTGTGGCCCACCATAGTCACCCACTGTGACAGTGGCGTCATGCACAAGGAGATCCACGCACTCGGCTCCCGCACCGCCTTCTACCGTCGTGAGCGCCGTTCCGTCGCGCTGGCCAGGGAGTTCGCCCGCACCGCACTCGCCGACTGGGACCGGAAACAGCGGGCGGACGACATCGTGCTCTGTGTGAGCGAACTGGCCACCAACGCCCTGCTGCACGGTGTCCCGCCGGCCCGCGGCTACCGACTGTGGCTGTCGTTCGACGCCCCGGCCGGGCTGCTGCGCGTCGAGGTCCACGACAGTGGCGACGGGGAGCCGCGGGTGCCGCGGACGTCTCCCCTCGCGGCCCGGGAGGCCGAATCCGGGCGCGGGTTGCTACTGGTGAGGGCACTCGCCGATGCGTGGGGCGTCGGCGAGCGCGTACCCGGAAAGATCGTGTGGTGCGAATTCCGCGAGGGGAGCGCCGACGCCGACGAGGGTCATGGCGGCTCGTGAACGTGCGGGCCGACCGCCGACTGCCAAGCGTTGCCGTCGCCCATGCTTCGAACCCCTGATTCGGATGGGAAAGGAAGGGGCCGCCGGCCGGTCTCCTCCGTGGGTGCCCGCGTGGCTCCTTGTCAGAGCCATGTGACACAGTGTGTCCCGCGGCTGGGCGGG
The DNA here is from genome assembly GCF_040641675.1 of Streptomyces sp. NPDC020742. Taxonomy (NCBI): domain Bacteria; kingdom Bacillati; phylum Actinomycetota; class Actinomycetes; order Kitasatosporales; family Streptomycetaceae; genus Streptomyces; species Streptomyces sp. NPDC020742. The sequence continues at coordinate 47,424 of NZ_JBFAEA010000021.1, read as the reverse complement.
GGATTTGAGGGGGGCTTGCCATGTCGTTGAGTGGTCGTGGCACGCCATTTGAGGTATCCGCATCCACTTCTGTGCAGGCGGGGGAAGCGCTCTCGCGCTGGAATGAATTATCTGAGTACTGCCATGGCGGATACCCGTGGGGCCAGGAGGACTACCTCCCCGGTGTTGCTCTCCGTTCGACCATTCATGCGGCTCTGAAGGACAGTCAAGGCCGCGCTTCCCGTGGGCATGGCCACTCGGTGAATTCTCGGATGTCTCCCTCAGAAGTGAACTGAGGAGGCATTGACGGCTTTGATGTCTGTGCCCTCACGCCGTGACCCTCGCCAGCGCTGTCCGAATGTCCATGAAGAACGACCCGCCAAACGTCTTACGTGCCGATCTGCAAGGAAAGGATCTGGTTCAGAGAATGACCACGCCATACCCGTCACCCCAGGAATATCCCGGCGCATCGTCGGGCTTTCCGAACTCCGGGCAGCCTGGTGGACATCCGCCGCAAGGGCCCGGTGGGCACGTCCCTGCAGGGCCCTACGGGCAGCAAGGGCCGTACGGTGCGCCCCAGCCCGGGCCGCCCTACGGTGCGCCGCAGCAGGCTCCGTACGGATATGGCGGGCCGGGCATGGTGCCGCCGCCTCCGCTGCCGCCGAAGAGCAGCGCCGGGAAGGTGTGGGGGATCATCGGGGCGGTGGCCGGTGTGCTGGTGATCGGGGGTGTGATTGCGCCCGCGGTGCTGTCGGGCGGTGGCGGAGGCGGTACGGGTACGTCCTCCGCCGGGCCGAAGTACAAGATCACGGTGCCGCAGTCGCTGGTCGGTGGGAAGTACTCGTTGACCAAGGACGTGTCCCAGCAGATGGGCGCTCAGGTGCCGAGCGACGGGGTGAACGCGCACGATGTGCGTGCGGCGGGCGGGCAGTACACCGGTGGCACCAAGTCGCTGGTGGTGTCGGGGATTTACGGGTCCATGGACGATCCCGAAGAGGGCATCGACCACATGATCAATGGCATGACCACATCCCCCGGGGTGGAAGTCGCCGTTGCGGACAAGGAGTTCACGCCCAGTGGTGGCGGCGAACCGCTGAAGTGCGGTGTGGATGTGAAGCAGGTGGCAGGGCAGAAGGTCACGGTGCCGTTCTGTGCCTGGGGGACCTCCAGCACGACGGGCACCGTCGCACAGACCGATGCCGCCGAATTGGAGAAAGCCCCGGATTCGGTCGATCTTCAGGATCTCGCCGATGAGGTGAGCAAGATCCGGAGCGAGGTGCAGGTTCCGGACGGCGGGTGATCGGGAAAGGGTGGGCGATCGAGAGAGGGCTGACGAGCGGGAAAAGGGGACGGTCGGGAACGGTGGGTGAGTTCCCCAGCGGCGTCTCTTGTGGGAAAGTCCACAAAGAGGTCAAAGGATCTTTTTCGGGTGTCACTCTGCTCTGATGAGGGCCCGGTGCCGCCCGCCTGACCGGTTGGTGGCGGGGCGCTCCGTCCCCGTACATTCGCGCTCGGCACCACCCGTTACCCGGGAGATATCGACGCACAACCCGGGAAGCAGTCGAGGTCCGTGACCGCTCTGGCTCGGTGGTGTCTCAGGCGCCGCATCGTGGTGATCGTTCTTTGGCTTGCCGCCTTCGCGGGTGTGGCCGTCGCCGCGGGGGTGAACGGGTCCGCGTACTCCAACAACTACGAGGTGCCGGGGACCGAGTCCGGGCAGGCGACGGCGCTGATGGCGAAGGCGTTCCCGCGGCAGGCCGGGGACAGCGACACCATCGTCTGGCACACCGACCGGGGGACGGTGCGGTCCGCGGCCGTCGAGAAGACGATGCGGCGGACGTTGGGAGAGGTGAAGCGGCTGCCCGGGGTGGCCGATGTGCGGGGGCCTTATGGCAAGCATTCCGAAGGCGGCGCGCAGAGCGGGCGGCAGATCAGTGCGGACGGCCGTACGGCATTTGCCTCGTTGATCTTTGAGCGGCCGGCTGAGGAGTTGGATGCGGGGCAGGTCAGGAAGGTCGTCGACACGGCGCGGGCCGCGCGCGGGGACGGGCTGCAGGTCGAGCTGGGCGGGGCCGGGATCGCGGTGACCGAGGCACCGCGGGCGCAGTTCTCGGAGCTCATCGGGCTGGGGGCGGCGGCCGTGGTGCTGCTCCTGGCGTTCGGGTCGCTGGCGGCGACGTTCCTGCCGATCGTTACGGCGGTGGCTGCGGTGGGGACGGCATCGGCCGGGATCACGTTGCTCGGCCACGCCATGACCGTCGCCGACTTCGCGCCGATGCTCGGGAGTCTGATCGGGCTCGGAGTGGGGATCGATTACGCGCTGTTCATCGTGACCCGGCACCGGAAGGGGCTGCGGGCGGGGCTGTCGGTGGAGGAAGCCGCCGAGCGCGCCGTGGCGGTGTCCGGGCGGGCGGTGGTGTTCGCGGGGGCCACGGTGTGTATGGCGCTGCTGGGAATGCTGATCCTGCGGCTGGGGTTCCTCAACGGGGTGGCGTTGGCCGCCTCGCTGACCGTCGTGCTGACCGTGGCGGCCTCGGTGACGCTGCTCCCGGCGTTGCTGGGGCTGCTGGGGATGCGGGTGCTCGGCCGGCGGGAGCGCCGGCGGCTGGCCGAGGAGGGGCCGCGGCCCGAGCGGCAGACCGGGATGGCCGCCCGGTGGGCCGGGTTCGTCGAGCGGCACCCCAAGCTGCTGGGCGGGCTCGCCGCCGTCGTCATGCTCGCCCTCGCGCTGCCCACGTTCGGGCTGCACCTGGGCACCTCCGACCAGGGCAACAACCCCGCCACCTCGACGACCCGCAAGGCGTACGACCTGCTGGCGCGGGGCGGGGCCGGTGACGGGCCGGACGGCGGTTTCGGGCCCGGGTTCAACGGGCCGCTGACCCTGGTGGGGTCCCTGGACGGGGCCGAGGACCGGGTCGCCTTCGACGCGCTGCCGAAGCGGCTGCGGACCACACCCGGCGTCGCGCAGGCCAGCGGGCCCGCGTTCGACGGGAGCCGTAGCACCGGGGTGATCACCGTCGTACCGGACAGCTCCCCGCAGTCCCGGCAGACCTCCGACCTGGTGGAACGGCTGCGGACGGAGGTCCTGCCCAAGGCCGAGGGCGGGACCACGCTCCAGGTACGGGTCGGTGGCGTCACCGCGAGCTACGACGACTTCGCCGGCGTCATCGTCGGCAAGCTGCCGCTCTTCATCGGGGTCGTGATCGCGCTGGGGTCGGTGCTGTTGCTGCTCGCCTTCCGGAGCATCGGCATACCGCTCAAGGCGGCGCTGATGAACGTCGCGGCGGTCGCCTCGTCCTTCGGGGTCGTGGTCGCGGTCTTCCAGTGGGGGTGGGGGAGCGAGCTGCTGGGGCTGGGCAGCGCCGGCCCGATAGAACCGTTCCTGCCGGTGATCATGGTGTCGGTGCTCTTCGGGCTCTCCATGGACTACCAGGTGTTCCTGGTGTCGCGGATGTACGAGGAGTGGCAGCTGACCCGGGACAACCGCCGGGCGGTACGGGTCGGCCTGGCCGAGACCAGCCGGGTGATCAACTCTGCGGCCGTCATCATGATCGCGGTCTTCGCCGCCTTCGTGCTCAGCGGTGACCGGACCATCGCGATGTTCGGGATCGGCCTGGCTTCCGCCGTGGCCCTGGACGCCTTCGTCCTCCGTACGCTCCTGGTGCCCGCTCTGATGCACATGCTGGGCGGCGCCAACTGGTGGCTGCCGTCCTGGCTGGACCGGTGGCTGCCGCGGGTGAGCATCGAGCCGCCACCGGAGACGGACGGGGCGGACCCGGCGGACGGGACGACGGGCCAGGACGGGGAAGCGGCGCTGGTGCGCAGCTGAGCGAAGAGGCGCTGGTGCGCACATGAGCGGGGCGGGGGCTCAGGGAACGGGCGGATCGTGGGCGCTGGCGGCCGGCGGGTCCGGAGCGCGCCCAGGCGTGGCGGCGACGACATCCGACCAGCAGCGCCCCCTCCCGCAGCACCGCCCCGAACGCCCCCAGCAGTCCGACCCCGCGCGCCCCCACCACCCCTCGTATGCCTTCTGAGCTGTGCGAATGCGGTCCGAGGCGGCCGTCGTGCCCCGTTCTCATCTCGTTCTCAGACGCGGCGCCTACGGTCGCGCCCATGGGTACGACGAGGACGACCGAGAAGCGAACCGACGACGAGACCGTGCCGGCGCAGGCCGGCGGTGAGGCCACGAAGACCGAAGCGCTCCCGGAGACCACGGAGGCGGAGGCCGCGGCCAAGGCGGGCGCGAAGGCCGACGAGCAGCCCGACGAGAACGCGGCTCTCGCCGAGCAGGACGAGGCCAGCGAGACCGAGGAGGGCGAGCGGGCGGCCGGTGCGGACGCCGCGTCCGCGGACGACGTGTCCGTACGGCCCGCCGGTGGGGCCGGCGCCGGAGCCGGCGCGGTCGTCGCGGCGGGGCTCGGCCTCGCGTCCGTCACCGGCACCTGGCTCGGCACGCTGATGGCCGAGCGGCAGCAGCTGCTGGGCCAGATCAAGCTCCAGTCGGGCAAGGCCTCCGACCAGATCGCCGCCATGTACGGCACCCCCTGGCACACCACGGCCCTGGTCAACGCGGTCTTCGCGGTGCTGGCCGGGCTCGTCGCCGCGGTGGTGCTGTCCCGGCCGCGGACCACGTGGGTGCGCGCCGTCGCCTGGGGCGGGCTGGCGCTCGCCGTGCTGGGGCTCCTGATCTCCGCGGGGATGTACCTCGACCTGTTCGGGAGCATGCCCACCATTCCCAAGGCCCCGGCGGGCGGCCCCGCGGCTCCGTGACGCCGCCGAAGCGACCTGTCCGGTGAAGGCCACCGGGGTCGGCGCCCGCAGAAGACCCACCGGTTCGGCCGGTGGGTCTTTGTCGTTCTCCGGTCGAGCCTCACCGTTCTCCACCGGGGGTCTGCTGTTCCGGGGACGGCGGATGGCGGACGGCGGCCAACCCTCCACGCAGTGCTGCGCGGCCACCCTTTCCACGAGCCGATGGCGGAATCGGTAAGGAGATGGCCAGATTCGTCATCACTCAACTAACATGGGCAACTACCGTGTGTAGATCATACAGTTGACCGGCGAGGTGAGTGCCGCGAACAATTCCGTCGATCCGCCCTCGTTCCCCGATGATGCCGGGGCGGACTACTTCATCCGCGAGTACCGCACCGCCGTGAACCCCGCCCGGCGGGACCTCCTGGAGAACAAGCCACCGCTGCTCATCCTGAGCCCGTCGGGGAGCGATCCGGACGCGGACGCCCACCGGGTCCTGGAGGCGCTGCGCTGGGCTCTCGGCCCGCAGCACAAACGGGTGCCGCACGCCGTGCTGCACGCCGAGGACGGGGCGCCGCTGCTGAGCGTGCAGGCGGGCCGGGGGCTCGCATTCGACGTGCCCCGACGCTCGACGCCCGACCGGTTCCGCAACTTCTGGCTGATGGCGGACGTCATCGCCCACATACAGGGGAGCCAGCCGGGCGGCAGCGGCGTCGGGGCGCGCAAGTTACGTGACGACGTCTATCGGCAGCGGGCCGAACGGGGCGGGCTGCCCGGTCTGCTCTGGCACATGGGCGGTACGGACACCGCGCCGATCGGTGGGGTGCGCGGCTTCTTCGTCGGGCTCGTGTGGCACTCACTGACCCGGACGCTTCCCCGGTGGCTCTGGGCGCGCCGGCAGAACCGACGACTCGTGAGGTCCAAGCGGAGCGGCTGGCTCGGCAAACAGCTCAATGCGACCGCCGGCGGAGCGCCGCTGTTCGAGCTGCTCGACCAGGTGGGGGCCCGTCAGTCGTCCCGGCTGAGCCTGGAAGCCAGCCACCCCCGGCACAAGGAGGGGCTCGCCGCCCTCGAACTCCTGCTCTTGCGCGCCCTGTTGGAGGACCTGCAGAAGCCCGCGGTCGGGGGTCTGCTGCCCCAGCGCCGGCGCCGGGTGGCCCGCCCCGTGCTGCTGGTGGAGGTTCCGCCGGAAGGCGCCCCCGGAGCCGACGCGGCAGAGCGCTTCCTGCGCGCGTTCCACGCACTGCACTCCGGCCTCGGCGGGCCCGGCCCGCTGGTCATCGCGGTCGGCAGGCCGTCCGGCGGGCTGCAGACGGAGCTGGGCGTGGAGCGCACCAACCTCCGCCGGGCGAGCACCCTGTTCCACTCCAGCAACCCGCGTCCGGTCATGGTTCCCCTGGAGGAGGAACCCTTCGGGCGGCCGGGCCTGCAGATCCCTCCGGTGCAGCCGCGGAAGTTCCGGATGGGCTGGCGTGCGGTGACCGCGGTGGAACTCGTGGCGCTGGTCGCGGTGCTGGTGGGCGGGGTGACCGCACCCGGCCTCCTGGACCTGCGGCGGGACACCGGGTGCATGGGCGGGGACCATCCCGTCGCGGCCGCCGGTCAGAACAAGGTGGTCAGCGTCACGCCGAAGAAGTGGTACGACGCGACGCTGGCCCGAATCGCGAAGCAGAACCGGCGGGCCGAACAGTACGCCGCGTCGGGCCGGGCCGTGCGCACGGTCGTGCTCTTCGAGTCCGACCCGCCGACGACCGTGCAGGACACCATCTTCGACGGGTCCATTCCCGAACTCCGCGGCGTCGCCATGTGGCAGGAGTGGCTGAACAAGGACGCCGCTTCCAACTCCGCCCGAGTACCGCTGCGGGTGGACGTACGGCAGACCGGCCCCGCCTTCGTGCACGCGGCCGACCGCGTACGCGACCTCATCGAGGAGGTCAAGCGGGAGAACAGCGGCAAGGAGTACAAGAAGGTCGTCGGGGTCCTGGGCTTCGCACAGAGCACGAAGGCGACGCAGGAGGCGGTGGCGCTGCTGGGGCGGCCCGACGTCCGGATTCCGACGATCGGCACGACCGCGACGGCGGACGAGATGCAGGGCAGCGACACCTACTGGCCGTTCACCCCGGAGAACAGCCGGGAGGCGCAGATCGAGGCCGACTTCGCGGCCCGGTCCAACATCGTCGCGGACGCGGGGCAGGAGGCGTCGGGGGGTCCCGCACAGTGTGTCCCCGCAGCCCAGGCGGTGGTCGTGCAGACCCCGGGCGACCTCTACAGCATGAGCCTGGCCGACAAGTTCCGGCAGGACTTCACGGGGGAGGAGACGGTCATCAACTTCGCCCAGGGCCCGCTCCAGGACACCCCCGCGGGCACCCAGAAGGCCACCTCGGCGGACCGGCTGGTCAGCCAGGTCTGCCAGGCCGTCAAGGCGAATCCGGCCACCGCCGTGTACTGGACCTCGCGGGCGCGGGACTTCACCGCCTTCGTCAACGCCATGGACGCCAACGGCACCTGCTTCGAGCACGGCCTGACCGTGCTCGGCGGCAACGAGCTGACGAACGTGGCGCTGACCGGCGAGTACGACGACAAGGGCTGGCTGCGGCTGTACCACTCCGCGCACCGCCTGCCGACGGGGGACGAACACGCCAGCGCGAAGACGGAGGAGTTCATCAGGCTGTACAACAACGAGTACAAGAAGGACCCCTGGCAGCAGGACGGGCACTCCGCGGTCGCCTACGACGCGTTCCACGCCCTCTCCAAGGCGGTGGACGAGGCCCATTCGGACAGCTCCGTGGACCGGGACGCCATCTTGACCGCGCTGCGCAACGGGGTGCGTTTCGACGGCGCCACCGGGTTCGTCGACTTCTCCGAGGACAGCAACGAACCTCCCCGGAAGAAGACCCTGGTGATCCTCAAGCAGTCGGAGAACGGGCCCCGGGCGGTGGTGGCCTGCGGGGCCTACAGCCAGTCGGCACTGAAGGAGAAGCAGGGGCCGCCGTGTCCCTCGTGAGGTCGTCCGGGTCCGTTATGACGTCGCCCGGGCCCGGCATGACGTCGCCCGGATGCGTCATGACGTCGTCCGGGGCCGCTATGGCGTCGTCCGGGGCCGCGTCCTGGGTTCCTACGTCTCCCGGACGCCGTACCTAGGCACCCGCCCGCCGGCCGGCGTCGGCGTCTAAGGACCGCAGGGACCGGGAGATCGGGAAGTCTCCCGATGTGGCAGGCACCCCCTCACGGCGAGGCTTGAGACCAACAAGCCCACGCCACCAGGGGAGAGACCCGCATGTACCGCTCTGAGCCGGAGATCCGCGTCCGTTACGAGGAGCTGCGCCGCGAGGCCGACCGGCAGCGCCAGGTGCGCGAGGCCATCGACGCCCGGCACGCCACCGACGCCCGGCACGCCACCGACGCCCCGCGCGCCGCCGGCGCCCGGTCCGGGGAGGACGAACCCGGAGGGCGGGTGACTCCCGGTCGGGCCCGGTGGTGGCGGACGCGCCGTGCCACGGCTGCCTGACGGACCGTGCCGCCGGCCGGCGCGGGCCGGTCCGCCCGGCCGGCAGTCCCGCCACCTCGCTCCCGCTCAGGGGCGCCGGGAGCCTCCGGGCCCCGACCGCCCCGGCCCGGGCCCGAGCCGCCCCGCTCCGATCCCCCGACCTCGTCCCACCCGGTGAAACCCCCTGCCGGACTGTCGGACCGCTGTGCGATGCTCAGCAGCGTGGAGACCAGGTCCATCAGTCCCGTGTTCGTCGGCCGCGCGGCCGAACTCGCCGCACTGGGTGAGGCGCTCGCCCGTACGACGGCGACCGGTGAGCCCCAGGCCCTGCTCATCGGGGGCGAGGCCGGGGTCGGTAAGACCCGCCTCATCGAGGAGTTCGTCGAGATCGCCCGCGCCCAGGGCGCGCTGATCGCGCTCGGTGGTTGCATCGAGATCGGCTCGGAGGGCCTGCCGTTCGCGCCGTTCTCCGCGATCCTGCACACCCTCAACGCCCATCTGCGCGACGAGCTGGCCGCCGCCGTGGCCGGCCAGGAGGGCGAACTCGCCCGCATCCTGCCCGAGTTGGGGGAGGCCCCCGGGGAGGCGCACGACGAGGAGATCGGCCGGGCCCGCCTCTTCGAGCTGACCGCCCGCGTCCTGGAGCGCCTCGCCGCCGGCCGTACGCTCGTCCTCGTCATCGAGGACCTGCACTGGGCCGACCGCTCCACCCGCGAACTCCTCGCCTACCTGCTGCGGGCGCTGCACGACGCCGGCGTCCTGCTGGTGGCGACGTACCGTTCCGACGACATCCACCGCCGCCACCCACTGCGCCCCTTCCTCGCCGAGATCGACCGGATGCGCACCGTCCGGCGCATCGAGCTGGCCCGCTTCAACCGGGACGAGGTCCGCTGCCAGATAGCGGGCATCCACGGCCGCGACCCCGAAGAGGACACCGTCGACCGGGTCTTCCGGCGCTCCGAGGGCAACGCCTTCTTCGTCGAGGAGCTGGCCCGCAGCCTCGACGAGGGCTGTCTGCACGGCCTCAGCGACCCGCTGCGCGACCTGCTGCTGGTACGCGTCGAGGCGCTGCCCGAGGACGCCCAGCGGGTGGTGCGGACGGCCTCCGAGGGCGGCTCCACCGTCGAGCACGAACTCCTCTCCGCGGTCTGCCGGATGCCCGAGGACGAGCTGATCGCCGCGCTCCGGGCCGCCGTCGGGAGCAACACCCTGGTCCCCACCCAGGACGGTACGGGCTACCGCTTCCGGCACGCCCTGGTGCGCGAGGCCGTCGTCGACGACCTGCTGCCCGGTGAGCGCACCCGCCTCAACCGCCGCTACGCCGAGGCCCTGGAGGCCGACCCCTCCCTGGTGCGCGCCGATGCCTGCGCCGCCCGGCTGGCCAGCTACTGGTACAAGGCCCATGACGCAGCCAAGGCGCTGCCCGCCGTGCTCGCCGCCTCCGTCCAGGCCCGCCGCCGGCACGCCTACGCCGAGCAGCTGCGGCTGCTGGACCGTGCCCTGGAGCTGTGGGACGACGCACCGCCGGAGGTCCGCCAGGGCGTCCGCCCGGTCGACTACGCCGAGGCCTACCCCGCCTGCGGCTGCGACGACGACGCGCTGCGCTTCCTGGACCTGCTCGCCGAGATCGCGGTGGCCGCCCGGCTGTCCGGGGACGGCGAGCGGGCCTTCACGATCACCAAGCGCGCCCTGCGGGCGCTGCGCGAGGAGAACGACCCGCTGCGCACCGCCTGGTTCCTGGTGCAGCGCTCCCGGCTGTGCCAGGGCACCGGCCGTGGCGACGGTTGGGCGGACCTGGGCCGGGCCCAGGAGCTGGTGCGCGGCCTGCCGCCCTCCGTGGTGCACGCCGAGGTGATGGCCGCCGTCGCCAGCTGGGCGGTGCTGCACGAACCGGGCCCGGAGACCTACGCCACCGCCGAACGCGCCGTGGAGTACGCCCAGTTGGTGGGGGACGAGGAGGCCGAGCTGAACTCCCGGCTGACGCTCGCGGGCCTGCGCGTCGACTCCGGCGCGGTCGACGAGGGCCTCGCCGACCTCCACGAGACCGTCGAACGAGCCGTGCAGCGCGGCTACTTCTCCGTCATCGGCCGCGGGCACGTCAACCTCCCGTACTTCCTGGAGGGCGTCGGCCGGTCCCGCGAGGCCGTCGAGGTCACCGAGCAGGGCAGCGCACTCACCACCCACTACGGCCTGAAGAACAAGACCTGCTGGGTGCTGGGCAACCGCGCCGAATCCCTCCAGTCGCTGGGCCGCTGGGAGGAGGCGGCCCGGGCCGCCGCCGAATGCCGCCGGCTCGCCCAGGGCGCCCGGTCGACCGCACTGGCGGCCAGCTACCTCACCGACCTCGCCCTGGCCCGGGGCGACCTCGCCGAGGCCGAGCGCGAACTGGCCGTCGCCCGGGAGCACCACGGCACCCACGACCCCCAGCCGCAGCACACCCTGCCGATGGCCCGGCACGCCCTGCGGATCGCCGCGGCCCAGGGCCGCATCTTCGACGCCCGCGCCGTCCTGGAACAGGCCCTGGACGCCGGCTTCCCAGCCGGCACCCATCGCTACGCCTGGCCACTGCTGTGGTGGGCGGCCGCCGCCGAATCGGACGCCCGCGGGCTGCCGGCCGCCGAGCCCGGCCGGGCCGCGGTGCTCGCCCGTATGCACGAGGTGGCCAAGACGCTGCCCTGTATCGCCCCGATCTGGGAGGCGTACGCCCTCGCGGTTCACGCCGAACTCCGCCGCGCCGAAGGCCGCGAGACCCCCGACTCCTGGGGCGCGGTGGTCGCCGCCTTCGTCCCCCTGGAGCGCCCGCACGAGCTCGCCCGTGCCTGCTACCGCTGGGCCGAGTCGCTGCTGCACGGCGGAGAGCGGGCCACCGTCGGCCTGGACGGCCGCCCTCCGCGGGAGGCCGCCGCGCTCCTGCTCACCCAGGCGTACACCGCGGCCACGGAATTGGGGGCCCGCCCGCTCGCCGAAGAGCTGACCCTGCTGGCCCAGCGGGCCCGTATCCCGCTACCGGGACCGCAAGCGGCCACTGCGGGTGCCGGAGCCATGGACCACACCGCACGGGAGGCCTCACCCGCCGATACCGCGCCGGCCGACCCTGCGCCCGCCGAGTCGCTCGGCCTGACCCCGCGCGAACGGGACGTCCTGCGCCTGGTCGCCGAGGGCCGCAGCAACCGCCAGATAGCCGATGCCCTGTTCATCTCCCCGAAGACGGCCAGCGTCCATGTCTCCAACATCCTCGCCAAGCTGGGCGTCTCCGGTCGCGGCGAGGCGGGCGCGCTGGCCCACCGGCTCCGCCTGTTCGGCACGCCCGCGACGAGCCCGGGCTGACGGCGGAGCGGCGCACGGCTGGTGGGGGCGGGGATCGGGGAGCGCCGGCCGGAGGGGCACCCCCCTCCGGACAAGGCCGCGACCGGACCTCCGCCCCTCAGCTCACCTCAAGCCGGAGAATCCGGTCGTCGCCCTTGCGCGGCCTGCCCCGCCCGTCCGTGTTGCTGGTGACCAGCCACAGGCCGCCGTCGCCGGTCGCCACGACGGTGCGCAGCCGGCCGTAGGTGCCCGTCAGGAAGGCCTGTGGCGCCGCCACCGGCCTCGTCCCGTTGAGCGGGATCCGCCAGAGCCGTTCGCCGCGCAGCGTGGCCATCCAGATCGAGCCCTTGGCGTAGGCGATCCCGCTGGGCGAGGCGTCCGCGGTCCTCCACTCCACCACCGGGTCGACGAACCCGGAGGCCTTCTGGCTTCCCTTGGCCTTGCCCTCGACCTCGGGCCAGCCGTAGTTCCTGCCCGGCTCGATCAGGTTGAGCTCGTCCCAGGTGTCCTGCCCGAACTCCGAGGCCCACAGCCGGTGTTCGCTGTCCCACGCCAGCCCCTCCACATTGCGGTGCCCGTAGTCGTAGACCACCGAGTCGGCCGAGGGGTTGCCATGGGCCGGCTCGCCGTCCGGTGTCATCCGCAGGACCTTGCCGCCGAGCGACTCCTTGTCCTGGGCGAGCCCGGAGTCGCCGGTCTCGCCGGTACCGGCGTAGAGCATCTTGTCCGGGCCGAACGCGATCCGGCCGCCGTTGTGGATCTCCCCCTTGGGGATGCCGCGCAGGATGGTGTCGGGTGCGCCCAGCTGGTCGCCCCGGGGGCGCTTGTCGTCGTAGGCCATGCGGGCGATGCGGTTGTCGGACGCGGTGGTGAAGTACGCGTAGACCTGGTGGTTGGTGCCGAAGTCCGAGGGCACCGCGAGGCCCAGCAGCCCGCCCTCGCCCCCCGGGTCCACGCCCGGTACCGAGCCCAGTTCGGTGGTCTTCCCGCCGTGCGCCGCGACCCGGAAGATCTTCCCGGTGTCCCGGGAGCCGACCAGCAGATCGCCGCCCGGCAGCAGCGCCACGCCCCACGGGGACTTCAGCCCGGTGGTCAGGGTGCCGGTCACCTTCACGGTGCCCTTGGCGGGCGGCGCGGTGGCGGACGGGGGGCCGCCGGGCGAACGGGCGCCGGCGGAGGCACCGGGGCCGCCGCCCGGGGCCGCGGAGCCCCCGCCCTGCGGCTGCGCGCCGCCCGATGAGCAGCCCGCTGCCAGGAGCAGCGAAGCGGCGACCAACACGGCGGTCTGGGAGCGGCGTTGCACTGCGGGGTCCTCTCGTCGTCCGGGCGAGCACAAGAACACCACATCGCGCCGCCGAACGGGCCGACCTGGCGGGCCCCGGCCCGCCGCCGTTCGCCGGCACCGCCGCGCCGCCGTACGGCCGGCCAGGCCAGGCCCGCCGTGGCCCCGTCCCCAGGTCTGCCCTACGGCGCCGGAAAGGACTGCTCCACGGCCGGCTCGGCCTGCTCAGCCGGCCCGGGCTACCAGGACTGCCGGGCCGGCGGCAGCGCGGCGATCTCCGCCAGGTCCTCGGCCGTGAGCCGCAGGTCCGCGGCCTTGGCGTTCTGCCCGGCCCAGCGCTCCTTCTTGGTGCCGGGTACCGGCACGACGTGCCGACCCTGGGCGAGCACCCAGGCCAGCGCCACCTGGCCCGGTGTCGCGCCGTACCGGGCGCCGACCCGCCGCAGCCCGGCGACCACCGGCTGGTTCGCGGCCATCATCTCGGCGGTGAAGCGCGGGTGGCGGGCCCGTATGTCCTCCGGTTCGAAGCCCTGCCCGGGGGTGAGCGTGCCGGTCAGGTAGCCGTTGCCCAGCGGCATCGCCGCCAAGAAGCCGACGCCCCGCGACTCGCACCACGGCAGCAGCTCCTCCAGGGCCTCCGGCGACCACACCGACAGCTCGGCCTGCACGCTGCTGACCGGGAACACCTGCTGGATGCGCTCCAGTTGGGCGAGCGTGTTGTCGTGCATCCGGGAGCGCGGACGAACCCCCGCCCGCCGCTGCGTACGGGATGCCCGGGCCTGCCGTACTGCCCGTGCGCCCACCGCGCACAGCCCCAGCGACCGCACCTTCCCGGCGGCCACCAGCTCCGCCATGGCCCCCCAGGTCTCCTCGATGGGCACTTCGGGGTCGGCGCGGTGCAGCTGGTAGAGGTCGATCCGGTCGGTCTGCAGCCGTCGCAGCGAGGCGTCGCAGGCCCGCTTCACATAGCCGGGCCGCCCGTTGGCGACGATGTGCTGCTCACCGACGAGCAGCCCGCACTTGGTCGAGACGAACGCCTCCGCCCGCCGCTCCTTCAGGACCCGTCCCACCAGCAGCTCATTGGTGAACGGCCCGTACATGTCGGCGGTGTCCAGCAGGCTGCAGCCCCGGTCCAGCGCGCTGTGCACGGCCCGCAGCGACCCCTCTCCGCTGCGCTGCGACTCGGTGTACCCCCAGCTCATCGGCATACAGCCGAGCCCGATGGCACCCACTTCGAGGGCCGCCGCGCCGATCGTCCTGCGCTCCACCTGGTTGTGCCTCCGTCCCCTCGCCCCCGATCAAGGGCCAGACCAAACTAACGTCTGGGCAGAACATCTCTTCGCATAGCCTCAGGTCATGGCAACAGCAGACCCGCACGGCGATGTGAACGACGTATGGCTTCCGATCCCGCCCGAGGAGATCGAGGGTCTCCCCGGTGGCCTCCGCTACCTCCACTGGGACGCCGGCGTGGACTACCCGGCCGACCCGGAGCGGTGCGTCTTCTACACCGTCCCGTACATGAAGAGCGCCGAGATCAGCCTGCGCCCGCTGGCCCGGATGAGCCGGGTACGGGTGGTGCAGACGCTCACCGCGGGTGTCGAGCACATGCTGCCGGGGCTGCCGCAGATGCCGTCCGGCACCCGGTTGTGCAATGCCCGTGGACTGCATGACGCCAGCACCGCCGAGCTGGCGCTGGCGCTGATCCTGGCGGCGTTGCGCGGCCTCCCGGGGTTCGTCCGGGCCCAGGACGTGGGGGAGTGGCGGCCCGGCTTCCATCCGGCCCTTGCCGACAAGTCGGTGCTCATTGTGGGCTATGGTTCGATCGGCAGTGCCATCGAAGACCGGCTCACGCCCTTTGAATGTGCGCGGGTGGTGCGCGTCGCTCGCACCGCGCGTGACACTGTGCGCGGTCCCGTGCATCCACTCTCCGAACTGTCCGCCCTCCTGCCCGCGGCGGACGTCGTGGTGCTCGCCGCTCCGCTCACTGAAGAGACCCGTGGCCTGGTAGGACGCGATTTTCTGGCGCGGATGAAGGACGGCGCACTGCTGGTGAACATCGCCCGCGGCGGGATCGTCGACACCGCGGCGCTGCTCGCCGAACTGGAGGCCGGCCGACTGCGCGCGGCGCTCGACGTCACCGAACCCGAACCGCTGCCCGCCGACCACCCGTTGTGGCACGCTCCGGGCGTGCTCATCACTCCCCACGTCGGTGGTCCCAGCTCTGCTTTTCTGCCTCGTGCGAAGCGGCTGCTGAGGGACCAGCTGACGCTTTTCGCGGCCGGAGAGCCCCTGCGGAACGTGGTCGCCACCGCCGACTGAAACCGGTTGCGGGTAGCGCTACGAGGCCGTACGAATGCAGGGCGTATGCAAAAACTCCGCACTGTCACGCTCCGTAGAGACGCTATGTCCCTGAGTGACGGAACTGGTGTATCGTCCCGAGCGGGGACAGCGCCGGACGAATGCGGCGCACTGCGAAGGATCCGGAACGCGAGGGGGGCGACGGGCGATGTATGGCCGATGGACGATCCGCGAGATGCGCGATCCACGACCACCCGCGGAGATGCGGCGAGGACCTTTGGTGCACCGCTCGCGATGCCTTCCGGTGCGGGACAGCGGGAGAGCGCGGTGAGCGCCCCCGGCGCGATGCTCTCCAGGCCGCCGGCGCCCGCCGGCAGTCCGCCGAGCGCAGTACCACAGATCGTCCTCGCCGTGCTCTGCGGCGGCTACGCCCTCGGCGCCGCTCTCGGCTGGGGGTCCCACGAACTCGCCCTGATCATGGGGGACTTCGGGCTGAGCTTCGCGGCCCTGGTGGCGGCCGTCTCCTGCGGTCTGTACGCCCGCAAGCACCGCAGCCGGTTCCGCCCGGCGTGGCTGCTGTTCGCCGTCTCCTCCGGGATGGCCGGCCTCGGCAATGGCGTATGGGGCTGGTACGAGGTCGTCGAGCGCACGTCCGTGCCCAGTCCCTCACCGGCCGACTTCTGCTTCCTGCTGTTCGCGCCGCCGGCCATCGTCGGCCTGCTGGTGCTCGCCAAGCGGCCGGTGACCAGGGCCGGTTGGGTCTGCCTGGGCCTGGACTCCTGGCTGATCGCCGGGTCGCTGCTCACCCTCTCATGGAGCCTCGCGCTCGCCCACACCGCCCACTTCCAGGGCCGCAGCGTGGCTCAGAGCGCGCTGTCGCTGGCCTACCCGCTGTTGGACATCGTGCTGGTGAGCATGGTGCTCGCGCTGCACTTCCGACGCTCGTCGGTGCACCGCTCCGCCATCAACACCGCCGTCGCGGCACTGGCGTTGACGGTGCTGTGCGACGCCCTGTTCAGCTCGCCGCTGCTGCGCGAGCACTACCGCTCCGGGCAGATCCTGGACGCCGGCTGGTTCGCCGGCTCGATGCTGCTCGCCTACGCACCCTGGGTCGCCCGCCGCGCCGGCGAGGAGGACCCAGACGAGGGGGCACCGGCCGCCCGCCGCCCCCAGCCGCACGGCAGCCGCCCGATCACCGGGTCGCTCGCCGCGCTCACCCCGTACCTCGCCGCCGCCGTGTGCACGCTGGGGATCCTCACCAACGTCCTGGACGGTCGGCAGATCGACCGGGTGGTGCTCTTCACGGGCTGCACGGTCGTCCTCGCACTGGTCGTCCGCCAGGGCATCATGCTGCTCGACAACATCACCCTCACCCAGGAACTGGCGCAGAAGGAGAACCACTTCCGCTCCCTGGTGCAGGGCTCCAGCGACGTCATCATGATCGCCGCGCCGTCCGGTGTGCTGCGCTACGTCAGCCCGGCCGCCGCCGGTGTCTACGGGCGGGACGCGGAGGAGCTGGTCGGCTCGGAACTCGCCGCGCTGATCCACCCCGAGGACCTGGGGCGGGTCGTCCACGAGGTCCGCCGCTTCCTCGCCGCCGATCCGCAGGACGAACCCACCACCCGGATCGAGTGCCGCTTCCGGGCCGGTGAGCGGCGGGCCGGTGCCGACCGCTGGCTGAACGTCGAGTCGACGGTCAACCGCCACCACGGCGGCCTGATCTTCAACTCCCGCGATGTCACCGAGCGGGTCCGGCTGCAGGCCCAGCTCCAGCACAACGCCTCGCACGACGCGCTCACCGACCTGCCCAACCGGGCGCTGTTCACCGACCGCGTCACCCAGGCCGTCACCGGCCGCCGGGCCAGCGACCACGACACCGCCGTGCTCTACATCGACCTGGACGGCTTCAAGCAGGTCAACGACACCATCGGACACCAGGCCGGGGACGAGCTGCTGGTGCAGGCGGCCCGTAGGCTCGGTGAGTCGGTGCGCTCGGGGGACATAGCGGCCCGGCTGGGCGGCGACGAGTTCGCCGCGCTGATCACCGGCGACGGCACCCGCGACCGCGCCGCCCGCGAGTTCCGCATCCTGGAGATCGCCGACCGGCTGCGCATCAAGCTCTCCGAGCCGTACCGCATCGACGGCCGGGACGTCCGGGTGGCGGCCAGCATCGGCGTGGCCTTCGCCGAGTCGGGCGTCACCCCCGCGGGCCTGCTGCGCAACGCCGACCTGGCGATGTACCGCGCCAAGCAGGCCGGCAAGGGCCGGGTGGAGCTGTACGCGCCGCAGATGCAGGACGAGGTGGCGCACCGCGCGGAACTCGCCACCAAGCTGCGCACGGCCCTGCACGACGGCGCCTTCGCGCTGCTGCACCAGCCGGTGGTCGAGCTGGCCAGCGGGCGGGTCACCGCGGTCGCGGCGCACGCCCGCTGGCGCTCCGCCGAGGGCATCCTCTTCACCCCCGCCGAGTTCCTGCGGGTCGGGGACCGCGGCCGGCTCACCGCCGACGGCGACCGCGCCGCCGAGCTGGACCGCTGGCAGCTGGAGGAGGCCGTCCAGCAGGCGGCCGTACGGCACCGCGCCGGGCATCAGATCCCGGTGGCGGTCCGGCTCTCCGCCCGGCGGCTGCTGGACCGCGCCCTGTCTCCCAAGGGCGTCGAAACGCTGCTCACCCGGTACGGCCTGCCCGCGCGCTCGCTGGTACTGGAGCTGTCCGAAAGCGACCCCCGGCTCCCGCTGGACGATCTGGAGCGACGGCTGGTGGCGCTGCGCCGCCTCGGGGTGCGGATCGCCCTGGACGGCTTCGGCAGCGGCCACGCCGCGATCGGCGCGCTGCGCCGGCTCCCCATCGATGTGCTGCGGCTGGACCGCGGGCTGGTGGACGGCGTGGTGGAGTCCTCCCGGCTGCACAAGATCACCGCCGGACTGCTGCGGATCGCGGGCGACCTGGGCATGCAGTCGGTCGCGGACGGCGTCGACCTGCCCGAGCAGGTCCTCGCGCTGCGCTCGATGGGTTGTACGCACGGCATGGGCATGGCCTTCTCCGGTCCGCTCGACGAAGCCCGGTTGCGCCGGGCGTTGACGCGGACCAGCTACCCGGTGCCCGACCTGGCCGGACAGGGCCGCGCGGTGGTGCTCAGCGGCCGGGGTCTGCCGGCCCGGCGCGGTGCGTCGGCAGGCCCGGATTCGCTCGTACATCCGCCATTGCGCTCAAATAGTGAGACCTCCGTCCCACCCACTTGACACTCGGTGCACGGCGGGGGGAGGGTCAGTGCCATGCGCACCCGAATTCTCGTACTTGGAAAGCGCGTCGGCTGAAGCTGGGCCCTGAAGAATCCCAGCTGACCGCACCGACGCGCTCCCCTCGCTTGCCTCACGGCACGAGGGGTTTTTTGTTGCATAGCAACCTCACAAATCACGCCAAACCCTCTTCGAGAAGAGACGCAGATGACCGAGCAGGCCTCCGGGGCCCACCATCCGCAGCCGCGGGCCCGTACCGCCGGTGGAACGCAGCAGTCCGCCACCGTCGAGCACGTCACGGGCGCGCAGTCCCTCATCCGTTCGCTGGAGGAGGTCGGAGCCGACACCGTGTTCGGCATTCCGGGCGGTGCGATCCTGCCGGCGTACGACCCGATGATGGACTCCTCGAAGGTCCGGCACGTCCTCGTCCGTCACGAGCAGGGCGCAGGGCACGCCGCAACGGGATACGCCCAGGCCACCGGCAAGGTCGGCGTGTGCATGGCCACCTCGGGCCCGGGTGCCACCAACCTCGTCACCCCGATCGCCGACGCCCACATGGACTCGGTCCCGCTGGTCGCGATCACCGGCCAGGTCGCCTCCAAGGCGATCGGCACGGACGCCTTCCAGGAGGCGGACATCTGTGGCATCACGATGCCGATCACCAAGCACAACTTCCTGGTCACCGACCCCGCCGACATCCCCCGGACGATCGCGGAGGCCTTCCACATCGCCTCCACCGGCCGCCCCGGCCCGGTCCTGGTCGACATCGCCAAGGACGCCCTGCAGGCGCAGACCACCTTCAGCTGGCCGCCGCACACCGACCTGCCCGGCTACCGTCCGGTGACCAAGCCGCACGCCAAGCAGATCCGCGAGGCCGCCCGGCTGATCGCCGAGTCCAAGCGCCCGGTGCTCTACGTCGGCGGCGGTGTCCTCAAGGCCGGCGCCACCGCGGAGCTGAAGGTGCTCGCCGAGCTGACCGGCGCGCCGGTCACCACCACCCTGATGGCGCTGGGCGCCTTCCCCGACAGCCACCCCCAGCACGTCGGCATGCCCGGGATGCACGGCTCGGTCACCGCGGTCACCGCGCTGCAGAAGTCGGACCTGCTGATCACCCTCGGCGCCCGCTTCGACGACCGGGTCACCGGCAAGCTGGACTCCTTCGCCCCGTACGCCAAGGTCGTGCACGCGGACATCGACCCGGCAGAGATCGGCAAGAACCGCGCCGCGGACGTGCCGATCGTCGGTGACGCCCGCGAGGTCATCGCCGACCTGATCGTCGCCGTCCAGGCCGAGCACGACGCCGGGCACCAGGGCGAGGCCGCCCGGACGGGATACGCGGCCTGGTGGAAGGACCTCAACCGCTGGCGCGAGACCTACCCGCTGGGCTACGACCTGCCCGACGACGGCAGCCTCTCCCCGCAGCAGGTCATCCAGCGGATCGGCAAGCTCGCCCCGGCCGACACCATCTACGCCGCGGGCGTCGGCCAGCACCAGATGTGGGCCGCCCACTTCATCGACTACGAGCGGCCCGCCACCTGGCTGAACTCCGGCGGCGCCGGGACGATGGGGTACGCCGTTCCCGCCGCCATGGGTGCCAAGGCCGGGCAGCCGGACCGCACGGTCTGGGCGATCGACGGCGACGGCTGCTTCCAGATGACCAACCAGGAGCTGGTCACCTGCGCGCTGAACAACATCCCGATCAAGGTCGCGATCATCAACAACGGTGCGCTGGGCATGGTCCGCCAGTGGCAGACCCTCTTCTACAACCAGCGCTACTCCAACACCGTGCTGCACAGCGGCCCGGAGGCGGACGGCAAGCAGCCCAGCGCCGGTACCCGCATCCCGGACTTCGTGAAGCTGTCCGAGGCGATGGGCTGTGTGGCGATGCGCTGCGAGAGCCCGGATGAGCTGGACGCGGTCATCGCCAAGGCCAATGCCATCAACGACCGCCCGGTCGTGGTGGACTTCATCGTCCACGAGGACGCCCAGGTGTGGCCGATGGTCGCCGCCGGCACCTCCAACGACGAGGTCATGGCCGCCCGGGGCGTGCGTCCCGACTTCGGCGACAACGAAGACGACTGAGCCAGGACGACACGGACGCACGGAAGAAGAGAGAAGACCATGTCCAAGCACACGCTCTCCGTCCTGGTGGAGAACACCCCCGGCATCCTCGCCCGGATCGCCGCCCTGTTCTCCCGCCGCGGCTTCAACATCGACTCGCTCGCGGTCGGGGTCACCGAGCACCCCGACATCTCCCGCATCACCATCGTGGTGAGCGTGGAGTCGCTGCCGCTGGAACAGGTCACCAAGCAGCTCAACAAGCTCGTCAACGTCTTGAAGATCGTCGAGCTGGAGCCGGGCTCCGCCATCCAGCGCGAACTGGTCCTGGTGAAGGTCCGGGCGGACAACGAGACCCGTTCGCAGATCGTCGAGATCGTCCAGCTCTTCCGCGCCAAGACCGTGGACGTCTCTCCCGAGGCGGTCACCATCGAGGCCACCGGATCCAGTGAAAAGCTGGAGGCGATGCTGAAGATGCTGGAGCCGTTCGGCATCAAGGAACTCGTGCAGTCCGGCACGATCGCCATAGGCCGTGGCGCCCGGTCCATCACCGACCGCTCGCTGCGCGCGCTGGACCGCTCGGCCTGACACCGCCCGGTCGGTTGCCCCGACCGTATGGCGAGACCCACCGACCTTCCCCACCCCGCCCGACGTACTGTGTGGGCACCCGCGAGAACCAAGGAGATACCCGAAGTGGCCGAGCTGTTCTACGACGACGACGCCGACCTTTCCATCATCCAGAACCGCAAGGTCGCGGTGATCGGCTACGGAAGCCAGGGCCACGCCCATGCGCTGTCCCTGCGCGACTCGGGCGTCGACGTGCGCGTCGGTCTGCA
This sequence comes from Streptomyces sp. NPDC020742, assembly GCF_040641675.1. NCBI lineage: Bacteria > Bacillati > Actinomycetota > Actinomycetes > Kitasatosporales > Streptomycetaceae > Streptomyces > Streptomyces sp. NPDC020742. The sequence continues at coordinate 26,189 of NZ_JBFAEA010000021.1, read as the reverse complement.
CGAGGGCTCCAAGTCCAAGGCGAAGGCCGAGGAGCAGGGGCTGCGCGTGGTGACCCCCGCCGAGGCCGCTGCCGAGGCCGACGTGATCATGATCCTGGTGCCGGACCCGATCCAGGCCGAGGTCTACGAGGAGTCCATCAAGGACAACCTCGAGGACGGCGACGCGCTGTTCTTCGGCCACGGCTTCAACATCCGGTTCGGCTTCATCAAGGCCCCGGCCGGCGTGGACGTCTGCATGGTCGCCCCCAAGGGCCCGGGCCACCTGGTCCGCCGCCAGTACGAGGAGGGCCGCGGCGTGCCGTGCATCGCGGCCGTCGAGCAGGACGCCTCCGGCAGCGCCTTCGCGCTGGCGCTCTCGTACGCCAAGGGCATCGGCGGGACCCGCGCCGGCGTCATCAAGACCACCTTCACCGAGGAGACCGAGACCGACCTGTTCGGTGAGCAGGCGGTGCTCTGCGGCGGTGCCTCCGCGCTGGTCAAGGCCGGTTTCGAGACCCTGGTCGAGGCGGGCTACCAGCCGGAGATCGCGTACTTCGAGTGCCTCCACGAGCTGAAGCTGATCGTGGACCTGATGTACGAGGGCGGCCTGGAGAAGATGCGCTGGTCGGTCTCGGAGACCGCCGAGTGGGGCGACTACGTCACCGGGCCGCGGGTCGTCACCGACGCCACCAAGGCCGAGATGAAGAAGGTGCTCGCCGAGATCCAGGACGGCACCTTCGCCAACAACTGGATGGCCGAGTACAAGGCCGGTCTGCCCAAGTACAACGAGTACAAGAAGGCCGACGAGAACCACCTGCTGGAGACCACCGGCAAGCAGCTGCGGAAGCTGATGAGCTGGGTGGACGACGAGGCGTAAGCCCGACGGACAGGGGGTCGCGACACCGGTCGCGGCCCCCTCGTCCGTGTGCCCCGCGTTCCGCCGACCGGGCGCCTTGTCCACCGCGTAGAACCACGCACGGGTGATCCTTCCGCAGCGGCACAGGACGCGCCCCCCACCGCCACTACACTGCCAATCACAAGCGCGTCAGGCTCACAGCGTCGTGCGTCTTCCACGCGGCTTTCCCCCTTCACCGCCTTCGGCCGTCGGGACGGCCGTCCGCGAAGGACTAGTGAGGAATGAAGACCACGTGAGCACTGCATACTCGGGTAAACCCGTTGTACTGATCGCCGAAGAGCTGTCGCCCGCCACCGTCGACGCCCTCGGCCCGGACTTCGAGATCCGGCACTGCAACGGCGCCGACCGCGCCGAGCTGCTCCCCGCCATCGTCGATGTCGATGCCGTCCTGGTGCGCAGCGCGACGAAGGTGGACGCCGAGGCCATCTCCGCCGCCAAGAAGCTCAAGGTCGTCGCCCGCGCGGGCGTGGGCCTGGACAACGTCGACGTCTCCGCCGCCACCAAGGCCGGCGTGATGGTCGTCAACGCCCCGACCTCCAACATCGTCACCGCCGCCGAGCTGGCCTGCGGTCTGCTGGTCGCCACCGCGCGGAACATCCCGCAGGCCAACACCGCGCTGAAGAACGGCGAGTGGAAGCGCAGCAAGTACACCGGCGTGGAGCTCAGCGAGAAGACCCTCGGCGTGGTCGGCCTCGGCCGGATCGGCGTCCTGGTCGCCCAGCGGATGTCGGCGTTCGGCATGAAGGTCGTCGCCTACGACCCGTACGTCCAGCCGGCCCGTGCCGCGCAGATGGGCGTCAAGCTGCTGACCCTGGACGAGCTGCTGGAGGTCTCGGACTTCATCACCGTCCACCTCCCCAAGACGCCCGAGACCGTGGGTCTCATCGGCGACGAGGCGCTGCGCAAGGTCAAGCCGTCGGTTCGGATCGTCAACGCCGCGCGTGGCGGGATCGTCGACGAGGCCGCGCTGGCCAGCGCGCTGAAGGACGGCCGGGTCGCCGGCGCGGGCCTGGACGTCTACGCCGTCGAGCCCTGCACCGACTCCCCGCTCTTCGAGTTCGACCAGGTCGTCGCCACCCCGCACCTGGGCGCGTCGACGGGCGAGGCGCAGGAGAAGGCCGGTATCGCGGTCGCCAAGTCGGTGCGGCTGGCACTCGCCGGCGAGCTGGTGCCGGACGCGGTCAACGTCCAGGGCGGAGTGATCGCCGAGGACGTCAAGCCGGGCCTGCCGCTGGCCGAGCGGCTGGGCCGGATCTTCACCGCGCTGGCCGGTGAGGTCGCCATGCGGCTGGACGTCGAGGTGTACGGCGAGATCACCCAGCACGACGTCAAGGTGCTCGAACTCTCCGCGCTCAAGGGCGTGTTCGAGGACGTGGTCGACGAGACGGTGTCGTACGTCAACGCCCCGCTGTTCGCGCAGGAGCGCGGGGTGGAGGTGCGGCTGACGACGTCCAGCGAGTCGCCCGAGCACCGCAATGTGGTGACCGTGCGCGGCACCCTCACGGGCGGCGAGGAGGTGTCGATCTCCGGCACGCTGGCCGGCCACAAGAACATCCAGAAGATCGTGGCGGTGGGGGATCACTCCATCGACCTCTCGCTCGCCGACCACATGGCGTTCATGCGCTACAGCGACCGTCCCGGTGTCGTGGGCACCATCGGCCGGATCCTGGGCGCTGCGGGCATCAACATCGGCGGGATGCAGGTCTCCCGGGCCGATGTCGGTGGTGAGGCGCTGGTGGCGCTGACCGTCGACGACACCATTCCGCCGCAGGTGCTCAGCGAGATCGCCGAGGAGATCGGTGCGACCTCCGCGCGTGCGGTGAACCTCGGCGACTGACCGGCCGGCACGGGTTCTCCGGGCCCGGACCCCGCTGCGGCGGAGTCCGGGCCCGTGCGCGTCTCGGCCGGCTCCGACAGTCCACGTCTCGGCCGGCTCCGACAGTCCGCGTCCGCGTTTGCACGGCTCCGCCGGTCGGCGCGCAATGGGAACGGGGCACGGGAGCCGTGCCCGCTCCCCGCCGACCCGTGCGGAAGGAGACGACGCACCATGAACACACCCCAGGGGGACACCCCGCACACGCTGACCGGTCTGCAGGTGGTCGACGCGGACGGCGTGAAGGTGGGCACGGTCCAGCAGGTCTACCGGGACGACGCCACCAACGACCCCGAATGGATCACCGTGCGCACCGGCCTGTTCGGGCTGAAGGAGACCTTCATCCCGCTCGCCGGAGCCCGCCGCAGCGGCGGTGACCTGCACGTTCCACACCGCAAGGAGACGATCCGGCGGGCCCCGCGGATCGATGCCCACGACCATCTCGACCCCTCCGAGGAGGAGGAGCTCTACCGTCACTACGGGCTGGACCGGGCGGGCGGGGGTGACCGGGCGCTCGCGCCGGACGCCGCCGGGGACCACCCCCGCACGGTCGGCGTCGCGGACCCCGGCGCCCCGGCCCGGGCCACGGCGGACCCGAAGCGGTCGGCGACGGAACCGGACCGGCCCGCCCCGCCGCGCGGGGAGCGCAACAAGCTGTTCGACGCCCCGGCGGCGGGCGCCGCGGCCTCCCGCGACCGTGGGCCGGGAGACGGTGGGTCGGGGTCGGGGTCGGAGAAGGCCGGGCACGCCGAGGAGGAGGCCGGCACCGACGACGGCCGGGAGCGACCACCGGGGCCCGGGTCGGACCGTTCGCGCTGACCCCGGCCGCACCTCCCTGTACGTACGTCTAAGACGGACGTCTGGTACGAGCGTATGCGTGGGGCTAGGCTGCCGTCATGGGACACCGTGAAGACCTTCTGGAGGGCGCCAAGCGCTGCCTGCTGGAGAAGGGGTACGCGCGCACCACCGCCCGTGACATCGTCGCCGCCTCCGGTGCCAACCTCGCCTCCATCGGCTACCACTACGGCTCCAAGGACGCCCTGATGCGCCAGGCCGTGATCGCCTCCAGCGAGGAGTGGGGCGCCGGTATGGCCCAGGCGCCGGCCGCCGGGGAGACCGGCCGGCCGGCGGACGAGGAACCGCTGGAGCGGTTCGCCGCGGCCTGGGACCGGGTGCTGCAACGGATCGCCGCCGAGCGGGAGTTCATCGCCGCGCAGGTCGAGGTGCTAGGCCTGCTGCCGCGCGACCAGGCGCTGCGCGAGGCGATCGGGGAGGTGCTGCCGGAGGGCGGCGAGGGCCTGGTGGCGCTCTTCGAGGGGGTGCCGGACACCGAGGTCGACGCAGAGGCCGCCCGGGTCGTCGGCTCCTTCTACCAGGCGCTGCTCACCGGTTTGATGGTGCAGTCGCTGGTCACCCCGGACACCATGCCCTCCGGCCACGATCTGGCCGCCGCGCTGCGCCGGGTCACCTCGGGCGAGGTGCTGGGCCCGGCCTGACCGGTGGCGCTGCCGGCAGCAGGTGGGCGCCGGTCCGGTCGGTGCTCAGGCACAGCGAGCAGACCACCGCGTCGTGCGCCGGGCAGGCCGCCAGGTCCGGCCGCTCGAAGTCCTGCCGGCACACATGGCAGGTGGCGGTCTCCGCGCTGGGGTTGCCGTCCGCGTCCAGCCGCGGTGCGTCGATGCCGTCGTCGGTGCGCCGCAGGTAGTACTTCCCCCTGGTCACCACGGCCGTCAGCGGGGTCAGGACGGCGGCGATCAGCGCCGCGGCGACCGGCGAGTACGGCTGGAGGGCGTCGCCCAGGGCGCCGAAGTACAGCGCGATCGACAGCCCGGAGGCGGCGGTGAAGGAGACCACGCCGACGGGGTTGACGGCGTACAGCATCCCCCGGCGGAACTCGGGCGCGTGCGGGGACAGCCTCAGCAGGTACTTGTTGACGAGGATGTCGGTGGCGACGGTGACGACCCAGGCGATCGCGCAGTTGGAGTAGAAGCCCAGGACGGAGTTGAGGAAGCGGAACATGTCCGCCTCCATCAGCGCCAACGCGCACGCCAGGTTGGCCAGGACGAACACCATCCGGCCCGGGTAGCGCCGGGTGATCCGGGTGAAGGAGTTGGTCCAGGCCAGCGAGCCGGAGTAGGCATTGGTCACATTGATCTTGATCTGGCTGATCACGACCAGGGCCACCGCCAGCGGGACCACCAGCCAGGACGGCAGCATCGCCGCGAACGCGCCGGTGAACTGGCGGATCGGCTCGGTGGCCGCGGCCGGCCCGGCCTGCGCCAGTACGTACACGGCCAGGAAGAGGCCGATCGCCTGCTTGAGCGCGCCCAGCACCACCCAGCCGGGCCCGGCCATGACCACGGCCGTCCACCAACTGCGCCGGTTCGCCGCGGTCTTGGGCGGCATGAAGCGCAGATAGTCGATCTGCTCGCCGATCTGCGCGATCAGCGACAGGCAGACACCGGCACCCAGCAGCACCGGGGCGGCGCCGAGGCCGACGTCGCCGTCGGTGCCGGCGTACGACAGGAAGCGGTGCACGGTGCCCGGGTCGGTGGCGACCAGATAGGCCAGTGGTCCCACCATCAGCAGCAGCCACAGCGGCGTCGTCCAGACCTGGAGCGTGCTGAGCGCCTTCATCCCGTACACGACCAGCGGGATCACCAGGAACGTGGCGACCAGGTACCCGAGCCACAGCGGCAGCCCGAGGCCCAGCCTCAGCCCCTGCGCCATGATCGAGCCCTCCAGCGCGAAGAAGATGAAGGTGAAGCTGGCGAAGATGACGCTGGTGAGCACCGAACCGTAGTAGCCGAAGCCGGAGCCGCGGGTGATCAGGTCCAGGTCGATGTTGTACCGCGCCGCGTAGTAGGCGAGCGGGAAGCCGGTGACGAAGATGACCACGGCCGCCACCAGGATCGCGGCCAGCGCGTTCCCGGTGCCGTGCGCCAGGCCGATGCCGGCGCCGATGGAGAAGTCGGCCATGTAGGCGATGCCGCCGAGCGCGGTGGTCGCCACCACCATCGGGGTCCAGCGGCGGTAACTGCGCGGTGCGAACCGCAGCGTGTAGTCCTCCAGGGTCTCCTTCGCCGCAGGCCCGTCGGAGGGTCCGGGCGGCTCCGCCGCCACCGCCGGTTCCACGTCAGCCTGGGTCATCCGCGCCTCCTGGGGTGCCGTGGGACCGCGAGGGGGTACCCGCGGTCCGGCCCGGAACGCTAGGAACTGCGTGTTACCGCCGATGACTTCCCGTGTGAACCGGCTGTTTCCTGGTGTGCGCGGTGCTGCCGGCCCGGGACCGGACCGCCGCTACAGCCGGGCCGCCTTGAGCGCCATGTGGAGCAGCAGCCGGTGTTCGCCGTCGGCCAGGTCGAGGCCGGTCAGCTTCTCCACTCGGCCGAGGCGGTAGTAGAGCGTCTGGCGGTGGATGCCCAGCGCCTGGGCGGCTCGGCCTGCCTGGCCGGCACAGTCGAGGAACACCTCGGCGGTGCGGGCGAGTTCGGCGTGCGCCGGGGTGAGCAGCGGGCCGATGGCGGGGTCGGGCTCGGTGACCGGCAGCGCGGTCAGCATGCGGTACGAGCCGATGGCGTCCCACTGGGTGATCGGGCCCAGTCGGGGTTCGGCGCGGGCCGCCCGGGCCGCGTCCAGCGCCTCCCGCCAGGTCACCGGTAGCTCGGTCAGTTCCTGGGTGCCGAGGCCGATGCCGGCGGTCCCCGGGAGACGGGACGGCGGCGGGGCGGTGCGTTTCGTCCCGCGCCGGTCCGCGGCCGCCGCGGCGCCCGCGCGCGGGGACCGCAGCAGCTGCTCGGCCACCGTATGGGCCGGGGTGAGCGCACCGGGCGAGCGCAGTCGTACCAGCGCGGCCAGCGTGGGCAGGGGCGTCGCAGACCGATGGCCGGCCGTGGCCCGCAGCGGACAGGCCGCGAGCAGGCCGGGCAGGCCCGGCAGCGGTGCCGCGCCGGTGTCGGTGGGGTCCCAGGGGGCCACCGCGATCAGGGTCAGCGGCGCCCCCGGGGTGAACCGCAGGGTGTCCCGCAGCGCCTCGCCCAGCGCGGCCGCCGCGGCCGGCCGCCCGTCGGCCGGTGCGAGCAGCAACTCCCGGAGCAGGTCGCCGAGTTCGGAGCCGGCCCGGGCCTCGTCCGCCAGTAGTGCACCGATCCGGGCGGCGGTCTCCATGGCCTGGGCGATCCGCGGGTCGGGCGGGGTGCCGTGGCCGCCCAGGGCGAGGTCGGTCAGGTGCCCGTCGTCCAGCAGCCAGACGTAGCCGTGCACGATGCCGCGATGGCGTACGGGCAGACAGATCCGGCCTTTGAAGACCCCGGCCGCCGGGTCCGGCGGAATGCGCAGCGGCGTCCTGGCGCGGGCGATCCCGAACGCCTCGAACCAGGCCCGTACCGCCGCCGAGGAGCGGCGCTGGAGGATCGACCGGGTCCGTACCGGGTCCATGACCTCGTCGTCCTCGCTCTCGTGGGCGCCGAACGCGATCAGGCCGAAGTCCCGGTCCTCCAACGTCGCCGGTGCGCCGAGCGCCGCCGAGATCTCGTCCACGAGCTGCTGGTAATCGCCCCGCATCGGTCACCCGGTCCTCTCCTGTCGCACTGGTCTCTCCCGTCCACCATTCTCATACAACTGTCTGAGATCCCGGCCACGAAGGCGTGACAGCTGTCGATGGCCGCGAAGTGGCGGGATCCTTAAATTTCAGGTGGCTCAATCTTGCCGACGTCTTCGCGCCGTTCGGCGTCCGCAGGCAGTTGTCATCCTGATTCGTGGAGGTGCCCCATGCTGGGTCCCGTGCTCCTCGCCGCCGCACGCAGCGACAGCATCCGCCGCCTCGTCGCGGCCGCCCCGGTCACCCGCCCCGTGGTGGAGCGGTTCGTCGCCGGCGAGCGCCTGGCCGAGGCCATGTCCGCGGTGCGGACGCTCTCCGCGCGCGGCCTGGAGGTCACCCTCGACCACCTCGGCGAGGACATCACCGACCCGAGCGAGGCGCTGCGCAACCGCGACGCCTACCTCGCGCTCGCCGCGGCCCTCAAGGAGCAGGGGCTCGGCGTCAAGGCCGAGATGTCGGTGAAGCTGTCCGCCTTCGGCCAGGCGCTGCCCGGCGGCCACGAGCTGGCGCTGAAGAACGTCACCCCGGTCGTCGAGGCCGCCGCCGAGGCCGGCACCACGGTGACCCTGGACATGGAGGACCACACCACGGTCGACTCCACCCTCGCGATCCTCGGTGACCTGCGCGAGCGCTTCCCGCAGACCGGCGCGGTGCTGCAGTCCTACCTGTTCCGCACCGAGGACGACTGCCACGCGCTGGCCGGGGAAGGCTCCCGGGTGCGGCTGGTGAAGGGCGCGTACAAGGAGCCCGCGACCGTCGCCTTCCAGGACAAGCAGGAGGTCGACAAGGCCTATGTGCGCTGTCTGAAGATCCTGATGGCGGGGCAGGGATACCCCATGATCGGGTCGCACGACCCCCGGATGGTGGCGATCGCCCAGGAGCTCGCGCACCGCAACGGGCGCAAGACCACCGACTACGAATTCCAGATGCTGTACGGCATCCGCGAGGCGGAGCAGCGGAGGCTGGTCGCCGAGGGGAATCGCATGCGGGTGTACATCCCCTATGGCACGGATTGGTATGGATACTTCATGCGTCGGCTCGCCGAGCGCCCTGCCAACCTCGGCTTCTTCCTCCGGTCGCTGGCGACCCGAGGCTGAGGCCCCGCGGCGGCGACCGTTCGGCCGGGGGCCCTGGGGGCGTCCCCCGGGACACCGCGGCCTCCGGTCGCCGGCGGCCCCCGACTGAGCCACCCGGCCCTTTACGTACGTACGAACCGACGATCGAAGGAGAACGGCCATGGACGCTGTGACCCAGGTCCCCGTGCCGGTGAACGAGCCGGTCCACACCTACGCCCCCGGTACGCCCGAGCGGTCCCGCCTGGAGGCCAAGCTCAAGGAGCTGGCCGGCAACCCGATCGAGCTGCCGATGACCATCGGGGGCGAGCGGCGGATGGGTGGCGGCGAGCGTTTCGACGTGGTCCAGCCGCACAACCACTCCGCCCGGCTCGGCACGTACGCCAACGCCACGGTCAAGGACGCGCAGGACGCGGTGGACGCCGCCCTGGCCGCCGCCCCGGCTTGGCGTGCGACGTCCTTCGATGACCGTGCCGCGATCATCCTCAAGGCCGCCGAGCTACTCTCCGGCCCCTGGCGCGAGACGATGGCCGCCGCCACCATGCTCGGCCAGTCCAAGACCGCCCAGCAGGCCGAGATCGACACCCCCTGCGAGCTGATCGACTTCTGGCGCTTCAATGTGCACTTCGCGCGCCAGATCCTCGCCGAGCAGCCGCCGGCGAACTCCCCGGGCGTCTGGAACCGCTCGGACCACCGCCCGCTCGAGGGCTTCGTCTACGCGATCACGCCGTTCAACTTCACCGCGATCGCCGGCAACCTCCCGACCGCCCCGGCCCTCATGGGCAATGTGGTCGTCTGGAAGCCGTCCCCGACCCAGACCTACGCCGCCGTGCTGCTGATGCAGCTGCTGGAGGAGGCCGGGCTGCCCAAGGGCGTGATCAACCTGGTCACCGGTGACGGCAAGGACGTCTCCGAGGTGGCGCTGACCCACCCCGACCTGGCGGGCATCCACTTCACCGGCTCGACCAAGACCTTCCAGTACCTGTGGAAGACGGTCGGCATCAACATCGAGAACTACAAGACCTACCCGCGCCTGGTCGGCGAGACCGGTGGCAAGGACTTCATCGTCGCCCACCCCTCGGCCGACCGTGCCGTGCTGAAGACCGCGATGACCCGTGGCGCCTTCGAGTTCCAGGGCCAGAAGTGCTCCGCGGCCTCCCGCGCCTACGTCCCGGCCTCCCTGTGGAACTCCGGCCTCAAGGAGGAGTTCGCCGCCGAGGTCGACGCGCTCAGCATGGGTGACGTCAGCGAGCTGTCGAACTTCATGGGCGCGGTCATCGACGAGCGGTCGTTCGCCAAGAACAAGGCGGCGATCGACCGTGCCAAGGCTGACCCGACCATCGAGGTCGTGGCCGGCGGCACCTACGACGACAGCGAGGGCTACTTCGTCCGCCCGACCGTCCTGGTCTCCACCGACCCGGACAACGAGATCTTCAAGGACGAGTACTTCGGCCCGATCCTCGGCGTGTACGTCTACGACGACGAGAGCGACGAGGGCTACGACGCCATGCTCACCCAGATGGAGTCCGCCTCGGCCTACGGCCTGACCGGTTGTGTCATCGCCCAGGACCGGGTAGCGGCCGCCGCCACCTGCGAGAAGCTGCGCTTCGCGGCCGGCAACTTCTACATCAACGACAAGCCCACCGGTGCCGTGGTCGGCCAGCAGCCGTTCGGCGGTGGGCGCGCCTCCGGCACCAACGACAAGGCCGGCGCCAAGCAGAACCTGATGCGCTGGACCTCCACCCGCTCCATCAAGGAGACCCTGGTCCCGCCGACGGACTACCGCTACCCGCACATGGGCTGACGCCCGCGGCAGCATCCGACGGACCGCCCCCGGCCACCGCGCCGGGGGCGGTCCGCGTTCATGGGGGGCGGTTCATGGGGGCGGTGCCGACCGATCCGTACCGTGGCGCCCTGTTTCAGGGGGTGCGGGATGGCACGGGAGGGGCCGGTGAGCAGGTCTCGGCGCGGGATCCGTCTCAGATAGTAGGAAGCCCAAGTAATTGTGCAGACATCACGGCCAGGCTGTCCTAGCGTTGTAGGAGCCGAACGTAACGCTCCATCGAGCGGATGCGGATGTGGCCCGGTGCATGAGCGCAGGTGACCCCTGCCGTGCCGAGGCTCCCGCCCCTTCCGGCCGCTTCAGGATCGACGCATCCCTTTTGTTCTCGGGGCTCTGGCATTGGAGACGTGAATCATGGCTGAGACTGCCGTCCGCAGGACCCGTCGCGCCCGTACGACCAGCGAAGCCGACCGCAGGAACGCCGCGGCAGCCCTCCAGCGCGCCCTCGACCGCCGCGACAACGGCGGCGCCACCGGGCACTGACATGCTGCGCGCGCACACCGTCGCGACGCCGTCCGGACCGTCCTCGGTACCGTGCCGCTGCTGGTGGCTGATCCGGGCGTCCGTCGTCCGCTGGATCTGTCACTCGTGAACGCGGTGGGGCGCCCGGGTCCCGGGCGCCCCACCGGTCGCGGTGCCCCGCTCAGCGCGAGCGAGTCACCTCGAAGTGGTCGATGCGCTCGCCGGATTCGGCGAGCGCGGTGACCTTCATCCGCGGGCGGTGGCCCGGGGAGACCTGCACGGCGATGAAGGAGTAGCCGGTGTAGCGGACCCGGGACCACTCCACGGTGTCCGCCACCTTCTGCTGTCCCTTCGCCCAGTGGTACGTGTCGACGTGGTCGAGGTCCTTGACGTGGCCCTCGTAGCTGTCGGGCACGGGGAAGTCGTACAGGGCCCGGCCCGCGCCGCCGGCGGTGACGTAGACGATGCCCTCGCGGGCGGCGTCCACGGACTCGCCGATCGGCACCTTCTTGGCGACCCGGCCGCCCTTGAGGGCGTCGGTCCGCTCGTAGACGTGGTTGTGGCCGTTGATGACCAGGTCCACCCGGTGCTTGTCGAACAGCGGCAGCCATGCCTCGCGCACCCCGCCCTCGGAGGCGTGCGAGGTGGTGGTGGAGAAGGCGCAGTGGTGGAAGAAGACCACCAGGAAGTCGATGCCGGGGGTGGCGCGGAGCTCGCCCAGCCGGCGGTCGAGCCAGCGGGTCTGCCGGCCGCCGGTGTAGCCCTGATTGGCCGGGATCTCGTACGAGACGTCATTGGCGTCCAGCGCGACCACCGCGACATTGCCGTAGGTGAACGAGTAGACGCCGGGGGCCTGTTCGGGGTCCGGGCCGTTGTCGGGCAGCGACCAGCGGGCGTTCTGGCCGCCGTAGCCGTGCGGCGCGTACCAGGCCTCCATGTCGTGGTTGCCGGTGGTCACCATCCACGGCACGGACCGGGCCACCGACTCGGTCTGGGCGAGGAACTGGTCCCACACCCGCGCGTCGTAGGTGTCGTGATCGGAGCCCTGGCCGTCCGGGTCGGCGTAGCAGATGTCGCCGGCGTGCAGGTGGAAGGACGGGTTCTGAGCCAGGATCAACTGGTCGTTCGCGAGCGCGTGGTAGCTGACGCCCTGGTCGCCGAAGGCGGTGAAGACGAAGCTCTCGGCGCGGGCCGGGGCGGTGCGGAAGGTGCCGACGGCGGAGAAGTGGCGCGGGTCGGCGGGGTCGAAGCCGTCGTGGCCCACGCCGTAGTAGTACGTGGTGCCCGGTGAAAGGCCGTCCAGCGCCGCGTGCAGGTAGTACTGCCGGACGGCCGGCAGCTTCGCGGACAGCGCGGGGGTGTGCAGGTCCCGCACCTCCGCCTCGACCTTGCGCCCCAGGTCCCAGGGCGTCAGGCCCACCCGGAGGTAGGGCCGCCGGACCGCGAGCGGCACCTGCCAGCTCACCCGCAGCTGGCTCCTGGGGTCCGCGCCGAAGGCCAGGTGGCGTCCGAAGGGGGCGACCAAGGAGCCGTCGACGGCCGCGGTGGCGGACGCGGTCAGCAGGGTGGGGGAGGCCTGGGCCGAGCCGGCCAGCAGACCGGAACCGGCGACCACCCCCGCGGTGGCCGCCGAGGTGCGCAGCAGGCCCCGGCGGGTCAGCTTGGTACGGAGGTAGTCGTGCTGCTCCGGCATGGTCATCCGGGCCGCCAGCCGCTCCGGGATGCCGACGCGCGGGGTGTGCGAGGGCCGTGGGGCGTCCGCCCAGGGATTTCCCGTCATGCCGGGCACTGTCGCAAGCCCACCCGAAGGCCGTGGGTCGCCGGGGTGAACGGCGGCTGACCGGCAGGCCACTGTCCGCATGACGGACGTTACGTGTCAATCAATGGGACGCAGCGTAGGGTCCACATATGTCTCGCAGCATTCGCCTCGCAGTGATCCCCGGTGACGGTATTGGCCAGGAAGTCGTGGCCCAGGGCCTGAAGGTCCTGACCGCGGTCCTCCCGCAGGACGTCAAGCTGGAAACCAAGGAGTACGACCTCGGTGCCAGGCGCTGGCACGCGACCGGCGAGACCCTGCCGGACGCGGAGCTGGAGTCGCTCAAGCAGCATGACGCGATCCTGCTCGGCGCGATCGGCGACCCGTCGGTGCCGTCCGGTGTGCTGGAGCGCGGGCTGCTGCTCAAGCTCCGCTTCGCCTTCGACCACTTCGTCAACCTGCGCCCGTCGAAGCTCTTCCCGAACACCGCCACCCCGCTGGCCGGCCGGCCGGAGATCGACTTCGTGGTGGTCCGCGAGGGCACCGAGGGGCCGTACACCGGCAACGGCGGCTCGCTGCGCACCGGCACCCCCGCCGAGGTCGCCACCGAGGTCAGCGTGAACACCGCGTACGGCGTCGAGCGGGTGGTCCGGGACGCGTACGAGCGGGCCAACGCCCGCCCCCGCAAGAAGCTGACGCTGGTGCACAAGAACAACGTCCTCGTCTACGCGGGCCACATGTGGAAGAAGATCTTCGACAAGGTCGGCGAGGAGTACCCCGAGGTCACCACCGACTATCTGCACGTCGACGCCGCGACGATCTTCTTCGTCACCCAGCCCGAGCGGTTCGACGTACTCGTCACCGACAACCTCTTCGGCGACATCCTCACCGACCTCGCCGCGGCGGTCACCGGCGGTATCGGCCTGGCCGCCTCCGGCAACATCAACCCGACCGGCGCCTTCCCCTCGATGTTCGAGCCGGTGCACGGCTCCGCACCGGACATCGCCGGCACCGGCAAGGCCGACCCGACCGCGACCGTGCTCTCCGTGGCCCTGCTCCTGCGCCACCTCGGCTTCGAGGCGCAGGCCGCCCGGATCGAGGAGGTCGTCGCGGCGGACCTGGAGGCCCGGGACGGCACGGCCCGCAGCACGGACGAGATCGGCGATGCGCTCGCCGCGCGGGTAGCGGGCTGAGGCCCGCGGCAGCAGAGCCGGCAGCAGCACCGACCGCGCCGGGCCCGGGGAGTCGCCCCTCGGGCCCGGCGCCGTCCGTGGGACCCGGGCCGGTTCTCCGCCCGGCCGGGTGCGACCATCGGATCCGGGCCGCGCACACCGGTTCCGGCGGCGCAAGGCCACGGGCGATAATCGGACGTGGTGTCGCCGTCCGCGGTGAACGCCGGACGTCCCCGTAACGACCGGTACGTTCGGCAGACGCCGTGAGCGCGGCCGCCACCAACCGCAGCGGTGTCGCATGGCCGGGGGCCGACCCCCCGACCCCCGGCCGGAGGGCTGGGCCGGTGACGGCGGTATCGGAACACGCAGTGAAGGACATGCACATATGACGACGCCCACGATCGAGCTCAAGCCCTCCTCGCACCCGCTGTCCGCGGCGGAGCGGGAGCAGATCCTGGCCGCTCCCGGCTTCGGTCGCCACTTCACCGACCACATGGTGACGATCAAGTGGACGGAGGGGCGTGGCTGGCACGACGGACAGCTCGTGCCGTACGGGCCGCTCTCCCTCGACCCGGCGACCAACGTCCTGCACTACGCACAGGAGATCTTCGAGGGCCTCAAGGCGTACCGCCAGCCCGACGGCTCGGTCGCCCTGTTCCGGCCCGACGCCAACGCCCGGCGGTTCCAGTCCTCGGCGCGCCGCCTGGCCATGCCCGAGCTGCCGGTCGAGTCCTTCATCGAGGCCTGTGACCTGCTGGTGCAGCAGGACAAGGACTGGGTGCCGGCGCACGGCGGCGAGGAGTCGCTCTACCTGCGCCCCTTCATGATCGCGACCGAGGTCGGCCTCGGGGTGAAGCCGGCCAACGAGTACCTCTTCGTGGTGATCGCCTCGCCGGCCGGTGCGTACTTCGCCGGCGGCGTCCGGCCGGTCTCCATCTGGCTGTCCGAGGACCGGGTGCGGGCCGTCCCGGGCGGCATGGGCGACGCCAAGACCGGCGGCAACTACGCCGCCTCGCTGCTGGCGCAGGCCGAGGCCGCGGCGCACGGCTGCGACCAGGTCGCCTACCTCGACGCCGTGGAGCACAAGTGGGTCGAGGAACTGGGCGGGATGAACCTCTACTTCGTCTACGGCGACAAGATCGTCACCCCGGTGCTCACCGGCTCCCTGCTGGCCGGTGTCACCCGCGACTCGCTGCTCTCCGTCGCCCGTGACCTGGGGTACGCCTCGGAGGAGGGCCGGATCTCCATCGACCAGTGGAAGGCCGACACGGAGAGCGGTGCGCTCACCGAGGTCTTCGCCTGCGGCACCGCCGCCGTGATCACCCCGGTCGGCACGGTCAAGAGCGCTGGCGGCGAGTGGACCCAGTCCGGCGGCGAGCCCGGCAAGGTCACGCTGCGGCTGCGGGAGGCCCTGCTGGACATCCAGCGCGGTGTCGCCGAGGACAAGCACGGCTGGATGCACCCCCTGGGCTGAGCCGGTCCGCAGGAATGACGAGGAGGCCGCCCCGGCACCGCGCCGGGGCGGCCTCCTCGTCTTGGGGCCTGGTGGAACGGGGCGCTCCGGGGCGGTCAGCCGACCTCCGCGGGGGAGTCCGGCGAGGCGGCGGCCGGCGCGTCCGGCGCGGTGCGCGGCGCCGGCACCGGGCGGGGGCGGCGGGCGGTGAGCGCCTGGTACAGGACGCCGGCCACCGCGGCGGCCAGCAGGAAGCTGAGGTCGATACCGCCGGTGCAGGCCAGCAGCGGCCCCCGGTAGAGCGGGGTGTCCACCGCCGCCAGGCCGACGGCCGAGCCCACCGCCCAGGCGGTGGTGGCCCGGACGTTCCAGCCGCCCCGGAACCAGTACCCGCCGCCGCGGGTGCCGCGGTTGTAGACCTGTAGGGAGTCCGCGTCGTAGGCCCCGCGGCAGCGGAGGAACCCCATGACGGTGATCACCGCCCAGGGCGTGCCGACGGCGGTCATCAGCAGCACGAACGAGGTCATCGCGTCCTGGGCGGCCCACAGGAAGTGGCCGGCGTAGACCAGCGCGGTGGCCAGGGCGGCGACCACGTACGTGGCCTGGGTGCGGGTCGCGCGCGGCAGGATCGCGTCCAGGTCCAGGCCCATGCTGTAGAGCATCAGGCCGGAGTTGCCCACCGAGCCGGCGGAGGCGTTGAGCAGCAGCGGGGCCAGGTACCAGAGCGGCGCGCCGGCCACCAGCGGGCCCGCGTAGTCGGCGCCGGCGCCCACCGCGAGCGCGGAGAAGGTGCCGAAGAGCTGCGGCACCAGCAGGCCCACCACCAGGCCGAGGTAGGTGGCCGCGAAGACCCTCTTCGGGCGGTGCCGGCGCGGGGAGATGTAGCGGCTGTAGTCGCCGAGCAGGGTGATGAAGGCGATCGGGCCGCTGAGCCCGGCGGAGACCGCGGCCAGCAACCAGGTCGGCCAGAAGCCGCCGAGCGCGTAGGGGGTGCCGGGTACCGGGGCGGTGGTGAAGGCGTGGGCGTAGGCGGCCACACCGGCCGCGAGCAGCAGCGTCAGACCGATGGAGAGCACCTTGCTCAGCCGCAGCAGCGCCCGGTGGCCGTACACCGCGCCCACCGCGGTACCGCCCGCCAGTACCGCGTAGACCAGCGCGTACGACGTCCCTCCGGCCGGCAGGCCGGTCAGGCGGTGCAGGCAGCCGACCACGGCGTCGCCGCCGACCCACAGGGTCAGCGCGGTGTAGCCCAGCGAGAGCAGCAGGCCGATCACCGAGCCGATCAGCCGGCCGCGCACGCCGAAGTGGGCGCCGCTGCTGGTCGACAGGTTGGTCGCGCTGCGCAGTGACACCAGCGCGAGCGGGGCGGTGAGCACCGCCCCGACCAGGGTGCCGGCCGTCAGGGAGCTGACCGAACCCCAGAAGCCGAGCCCGAAGGAGACCGGTAGCCAGCCGAAGATCACCACACCGAGGGCCAGGTTCGATCCGAGCAGGATCGAGACGAGGTCGCGGGGACCGCTGGTGCGCTCCTCGTCCGGGATGGTGTCGACTCCGCGTTGTTCGATCGGCATGAGGGCTCCCCTGAGAGGCCGGAGGGCGGTGCGCGAGCGGTGCTCCGCGCGCAGCGCCCCGCGTGCAGTGCTCCGTGCTGTGGGCCGTGGCGGTGGGCTGTGGCGGTGGGCTGTGGCGGTGGGCCGTGCGCGGCGTCGGTGGCACGCGCTGCGAGAGATGGTGAGCAGCGTTCTATTAGCCGCTCGTTTAGAACAGCGCTCAATGTCGCTCATCCCCATGCCACAGGTCAATGCTTTCGTATTAGTCAGTCTCGGGTTTAGAGTGCTGCTCTAATCGAGTGGGAAGGTGGGAAGGGATGCGGCTGACTCCGACGGAACGCGACCGGCTGCTGCTGTTCGGTGCGGCCGAGCTGGCGCGCACGCGCCGGGCCCGCGGACTGAAGCTGAACGTGCCCGAGGCGACCGCGTTGATCGCGGACACGGTCTGCGAGGCGGCGCGGGACGGGCGCCGCCTCGCTCAGGCCATCGAGGCGGCACGCGGCGTGCTCGGCCCGGACGATGTGCTGCCGGGGGTGGCCGAGGTGGTCACCGAGGTGCATGTGGAGGCCGTCTTTGACGACGGCTCCCGGCTCGCGGTGGTCAGCGACCCGATCGGGGCCGGCCCGGCTGCCGGGGGCGACGGCGCGGAGCGGGCGCCCGCGCCCGGCGCCGTGCTCCCCGGACCGGCCGACCCGGAGCCGGCGCCCGCGGTGGTGCTGACCGTGCGCAACACCGCGACGGTGCCGATCAGCGTCACCTCGCACTTCCACTTCTTCGAGGCCAACCCCCGGCTGGACTTCGACCGCTCCGCCGCGTACGGCATGCGGCTGTGCGTCCCGGCCGGCTCGTCGGTGCGGTTCGACCCCGGCGGCACCTCGGAGGTCGGTCTGCTGCCGATCGGCGGCGACCGGATCGCGATCGGCTTCGCCGGTCTGGTCGACGGCCCGCTGGACGCACCGGGCGCGAAGTCGGAAGCGCTGCGGCGGGCCGCCGCCTGCGGCTACCTGGGAGCGGAGGAGCAGGGATGACCATCGACCCCCACGAGTACGCGTCGGTGCACGGCCCGCGGGCCGGCGACCGGGTGGTCCTGGGCGACTCCGGCCTGGTGGTCCGGGTCGAGTCGGACTCCCAGAAGCCCGGCGACGAGTTCCTGGCCGGCTTCGGCAAGACCGCCCGGGACGGGCTGCTGCTGAAGGCCGCCGCGGTCCGCGAGACCTGCGACGTGGTGATCAGCAACGTGCTGGTCATCGATGCGGTCCAGGGCATCCGCAAGGTGTCCATCGGCATCCGTGAGGGCCGGATCCACGCCATCGGACGGGCCGGTAACCCCGACACGCTCGACGGCGTCGACGTCGTCGTCGGCACCGGCACCTCGATCGTCTCCGGCGAGGGCCTGATCGCCACCGCCGGTGCCGTGGACACCCATGTCCACCTGCTCTCGCCGCGGGTGATGGAGGCCTCGCTGGCCTCCGGCGTGACCACCATCATCGGCCAGGAGTTCGGCCCGGTCTGGGGCGTCGGGGTCAACTCGCCCTGGGCGCTGGGCCGTGCCTTCGGCGCCTTCGACGCCTGGCCGGTCAACATCGGCTTCCTGGGCCGGGGTTCGTCCTCCAGCGACGCCCCGCTGGTGGAGGCGCTCGCCGAGGGCGGCGCCTGCGGGTTCAAGGTCCACGAGGACATGGGCGCGCACGCCCGCGCCCTGGACACCGCGCTGCGGGTCGCCGAGGACCACGACGTCCAGGTCGCGCTGCACAGCGACGGGCTGAACGAGTGCCTCACCGTCGAGGACACCCTGCGGGTCCTGGACGGTCGGACCATCCACGCCTTCCACATCGAGGGCTGCGGCGGCGGACACGTCCCCAACGTCCTGAAGATGGCCGGCGTCCCCCACGTCATCGGCTCCTCCACCAACCCCACCCTGCCCTTCGGGCGGGACGCGGTCGCCGAGCACTACGGCATGATCGTCTCGGTCCACGACCTGAAGACCGACCTGCCCGGCGACGCGGCCATGGCCCGCGACCGGATCCGGGCCGGCACGATGGGCGCCGAGGACGTGCTGCACGACCTCGGGGCGATCGGCATCACCTCCTCCGACGCCCAGGGCATGGGCCGGGCCGGCGAGACCGTACGCCGCACCTTCGCGATGGCCGGCAAGATGAAGGCCGAACTCGGCCCGATGGCAGGCGACGGCGCCCACGACGACAACGCGCGCGTCCTGCGCTACCTCGCCAAACTCACCATCAACCCCGCCATTGCACACGGCCTTTCGCACGAGATCGGGTCGATCGAGGTCGGCAAGCTGGCCGACCTCGTGCTCTGGAAGCCGCAGTTCTTCGGCGCCAAGCCGCAGCTGGTGCTGAAGTCCGGCTTCCCGGCGTACGGCGTCACGGGCGATCCCAACGCCGCCACCGACACCTGCGAACCGCTCGTCCTCGGGCCGCAGTTCGGGGCGCACGGCGCCACCCCCGCCGAGATCTCGGTCGCCTTCGTGGCCCGTGCCGCGGTCGAACAGGGCGGCGACCACCTGCCCACCCGCCGACGCCGGGTGGCGGTCCGCGGCACCCGCGGCATCGGCCCGGCCAGCCTCGTCCACAACTCCCGGATCGGCGACGTCCAGGTCGACGGGCGCAGCGGACTGGTCACCCTCGACGGCGACCCGGTGCGCTCCGAACCGGCCGAGACGGTCTCGCTGTCCCGGCTGTACTTCCTCTGACGGCGCCCCGCGCACCGCAGACGCCCCAGCCCGCCCACCGGCACCCGGCGCCGCCCACCGGCACCCGCGCCGCCCGCCCCCATCACCGTGAGGACCCCCGCATGAACACCCCTGCCGCCGACGGCTTCCGCATGCCCCCGGAGTGGGCCCGCCACGAGCGCACCTGGATGGCCTGGCCCGGACCCAACGTCACCTTCGGCCCGGAGGGCGGCGGGGCGCTGGCCGAGGCCCGCCGCGCCTGGGCCGGTGTCGCCCGCGCCGTCCGCCGCCACGAGCCGGTCACCGTCGTCGTGGGTCCGGGGCAGTCCGAGGGCGCCCGGGAACTCCTCGGCCCGGACGTGGACCTCGTCGAGCGCCCGCTCAACGACGCCTGGATGCGCGACATCGGCCCCACCTTCCTCACCGACGGCAAGGGCGGACTAGCCGCCACCGACTGGGTCTTCAACGGCTGGGGCGCCCAGGAGTGGGCCCGCTGGGACCTCGACGCGGCGATCGGCGCGGAGGTCGCGGGGCTGGCCGGCGCCCGCCGCTACGCCACCCCGCTGGTCAACGAGGGCGGCGGCATCCACATCGACGGCGAGGGCACCGTCCTGCTCACCGAGACCGTGCAGCTCGACCCGGGCCGCAACCCCGGCCGCTCCCAGGAGGAGGTCGAGGCGGAGATCCATGCGCACCTCGGCACCACCAAGGCGATCTGGCTGCCGCGCGGACTGGCCGCCGACTACGGCACGTTCGGCACCCGCGGCCATGTCGACATCGTCGCCGCCTTCGCCCGGCCAGGGACCGTGCTGGTGCACACCCAGCCCGACCCCGACCACCCCGACCACCCGATCTGCCAGGAGATCGGCAAGCTGCTGCGCGGCGCCACCGATGCCCGGGGCCGGGCGCTGGAGGTCGTCGAGGTGCCCGCGCCGACCGTCACCGAGGTGGACGGCGAGCCGGTCGACTACTCCTACATCAACCACTACCTCTGCAACGATGGCGTGGTGCTCTGCGCCTTCGACGACCCCCGTGACGAGGAGGCGGCCGCGCTCTTCCGCCGGCTCTTCCCCGAGCGGACGGTGACCCTCGTGGACGCCCGTACGATCTTCGCTGCGGGTGGCGGCATCCACTGCATCACCCAGCAGCAGCCGAAGGCCTGACCCGCAGGCCACGCCCAGCCCACCCGGAGGTCCCCTTGTCCGGTCCCGTGCGCCGCCCCCGGCGCCGGCTCACCCAGCCCCGCGAGCAGGTCCTCGCCGCGGCGATGGCCACCATCGCCGAGCAGGGCCTGGACCGGCTCACCATGGCCGGGCTGGGCCGCGAGGTCGGCATGAGCAGCGGCCACATCCTGTACTACTTCGGCACCAAGGACGCGTTGCTGCTACAGACCCTCCAATGGAGCGAGGAGCAGCTCGGCGCCGAGCGCCGGGCCGCCCTCTCCCGCCGCGTCCCGGCCCGCGAACGGCTGGACGCCCTGGTCGACCTCTACCTCCCCGAGGGCCACCGCGACCCGCGCTGGACGCTGTGGCTGGAGGTCTGGAACCGCTCGCAGAACGCCGACGAGGAGACCCGCGAGCGCCAGCTCGACCTGGAACTCGCCTGGCACCGCGACCTGGTGGCCCTCCTCGTCGAAGGCGCCTCCAAGGGCGAGTTCCGGAAGGTCGACGCCGAGCGCTTCGCCACCCGCCTGCGCGCCCTCCTAGACGGCTTCGGCACCCACCTCGTCGTCGGCCTCCCCGGCACCGACCGCGCCCAGGTCCAAGAGCACCTGCGCGACTTCCTGGACGAGGCGCTCGCGGTCCCGGGGGCGTGACCGCAACGCACGTAAGTACGCGCGATCGTTGCCGTTCCGGCCCTTGCCGCCCGCCCCCCGTTCCGCGACCGTTTGCGGCTATGGGACGAGAGCAATGGAAGAAGATCTGGGTCGGCTCGGCCGGCAACATGGTCGAGTGGTTCGACTGGTTCGTCTACGCCAGTTTCGCGGTCTACTTCGCGGACTCCTTCTTCCCGAAGGGGAATGACACCGCGAACCTCATGAACACCATGGGGATCTTCGCGGTCGGCTTCTTCATGCGCCCGGTGGGCGGCTGGCTGCTGGGACGGATCGGTGACCGGCGGGGGCGCAAGGCGGCGCTCACCCTGACCGTGTCGCTGATGTCCGCCTCGGCGATCCTGATCGCCGTCGCACCGACCTACGCCGTCGCGGGTTACGGCGGAGTGGCCGTTCTGCTCCTCGCCCGGATGCTCCAGGGCCTCTCCGTCGGCGGGGAGTACGCGGCCAGCGCCACCTACCTCACCGAGGCCTCCGCACCCGGCAGGCGCGGCTTCGCCTCCAGCTTCCAGTACGTGTCGATGACCGCGGGACAACTCCTCGGCCTGGGGCTGCAGATCGTGCTCCAGCGCAGTCTGTCCGAGGACGCGCTGCACAGCTGGGCCTGGCGGATCCCGTTCATCGTCGGCGCGCTGGGCGCCGGGATCGTCTTCTACCTGCGCCGCAACATGCTGGAGACCGAGGTCTACGCGGCGGACGAGGGCGCACAGACCGACCCCGAGCGCGGCACCCTCAAGGCGCTGCTGGCCCATAAGCGCGAGGCGCTGCTGGTCATCGCGCTCACCATGGGCGGCACGGTCGCGTACTACACGTACACGACCTACCTCACCAAGTACCTCTCGGGCAGCGCGGGGATGTCCAAGCCGACCGCCTCCCTGGTCAGCTTCTGCGCCCTCTTCCTCTTCATGTGCATCCAGCCGCTGGCCGGGAAGCTCTCCGACCGGATCGGCCGGCGGCCGCTGCTGATCACCTTCGCGATCGGCTCGACCCTGCTGACCGTGCCGATCCTGACGCTGCTCAAGCACGCCGGCAGCTTCTGGCCGGCGCTCGGCCTCTCCCTGCTGGCGCTGCTCGTGGTCACCGGCTACACCTCGATCAACGCCTGTGTGAAGGCCGAGCTCTTCCCCACCGGCGTCCGCGCGCTGGGCGTGGCGCTGCCGTACGCCATCGCCAACGCGCTGTTCGGCGGCACCGCCGAGTACGTCGCCCTGTGGTTCAAGGACGGCGGCATTGAGTCCGGCTACTACTGGTACGTCGCCGGGTGCGCCGCGGTCTCGCTGATCGTCTACCTCACCATGCGGGAGACCCGCACCATCGACCTGCACCGGGTGGGGGCCGCACCGGACGCGACCGCCGCCCCCGTGCCGGGACGCACCCCCGTCGCCGACTGACCGCACCCGCCCACCGCCGCCTCCCCCACCGGGGGGAGGCGGCCTCCTGCCGGCCGGGGATCCGCCACCGGGCCGCAGCAGCTTGGCTAGAGGGCATGACGAGAGCGACGAGAACCAGGCGCTTCCTCCTACCGCTGCTGCTGGGCGGTCTGCTGGCCCCGGCGACCGCGGCACCGGCGATCGCGGCGGCCCGGCCCGCCGCACACCACGCGGAGGCCCCCCGTCCCACCTCCGACGACCTCCCCGCCCGGCTCGCGGCCCTGCCCGGCATGCGACTGGTCAGGGACACCCCCGCCCCGGGCGGCTACCGCGCGATCGAGCTGCGCTACCGCCAGCCCGTCGACCACCGCCACCCCGGTCGGGGCACCTTCGAGCAGCGGCTGTTCCTGATGCACCGGGCCGCCGACCGGCCGATGGTCCTCTACACCAACGGCTACGACCTCGACTACCAGGACCCCGCCTTCCGCACCGAGCCGACCCAGATCCTGGGCGCCAACCAGCTCAGCGTCGAGCAGCGGTACTTCGGCACCTCCCGCCCCCACCCCACCGACTGGACGAAGCTCGACATCTGGCAGGCGGCGAGCGACCACCACCGGATCGTGCGGGCGCTCAAGAGGGTCTACCGCGCCGCCTGGATCTCCACCGGCGGCAGCAAGGGCGGCATGGCGACCGTCTACCACCGGCGCTTCTACCCGCAGGACGTGGCCGGCTCCGTCGCGTACTCGGCCCCGAACAACACCGACGACCGGGACAACACCGCCGAGGACCGCTTCCTCCAGCGGGTCGGCACCCCCGCCTGCCGCCGTGCCCTCACCGACGTGCAGCGCGCGCTGCTGGGCGCCCGCAGGGCGGAGACGGCGGGCCGGCTCGCCCGCGCGGCCGCCGCCCACGGCGACACCCTGCGCACCGTCGGCAGTGCCGACCGGGCGCTGGAGTTCAACGTGCTGCGGCTGCCGGAGCGCTTCTGGATGAGCCAGGACGAGGCGGCCTGCGCCCGCATCCCCGGCCCCTCCGCCGACGGTGCGGCGCTCTACGCCTGGTTCGACCAGATGGTCAGCCTCTGGGGCTACACCGATGCCTACCTCTCCGTCGCCGCCGCGTCCTTCTACCAGCTGGGCACCCAGCTCGGCTCCGCCTCGCTGGCCGCCCCGCAGCTCGCCGGACTGCTGCGGTACCCCGGTATCCAGCAGATGCGCACCCTCGTGCCACGGAGCATCCCGATGCGCTTCCAGCCCGGCGCCATGGCCGACATCGACCGCTGGGTGCGGCACCACGGCAGCCGGCTGATGTTCGTCTACGGCGAGACGGACCCCACCCGGGCCGAGCCGTTCCGCACCGGCCCCGGCAGCCGCGACACGCACGTCTACCTGGCCCCGCACACCAACCACCTGGCGCGCATCGACAAGCTGGCGGCAGGGGACCGGGACCGGGCCACCGCGATGCTCCGCCGCTGGGCGAATGCGGACGATCCGACCACATAGTGAGACCGTCGCGTAGGTGACCAAGGGGGTGTGGCAGACTGCGGACCGTGCTCTCGTTCGCCATGATTATTGGCAGCAGGCGCGCCGGTCCGCAGTGACCGCCCCGTACGAACCGAGTACGGCGTGGCCACCGTCGTCCCAGACCCGCGCGCAGACCTCTCGCACCCGCGAGGGGTTTTTTCGTTTCCGGCCCACACTCCACCGGAGGCGGAGCGCGAGGGAGCATGGAGGGGCGGTGGAACCGGTTATTCCGGTAGACCGAGATCCGACAGGAGCCAGACCAGCATGACGGACGCACCCCAGGCCTCCCCGTCGCCCCACCCCCGTCCCGACGGCGCGGTGCCCGACGCCTTCCACGTCTTCGACACCACCCTCCGCGACGGCGCCCAGCGCGAGGGCATCAACCTCACCGTCGCCGACAAGCTGACCCTCGCCCGGCACCTCGACGACTTCGGCGTCGGCTTCATCGAGGGCGGCTGGCCCGGCGCCAACCCCCGGGACACCGAGTTCTTCCAGCGCGCCCGGGCGGAGATCGACTTCCGGCACGCCCAACTGGTCGCGTTCGGCGCCACCCGCAAGGCCGGGGTCCGCGTCGAGGACGACCCGCAGGTCGCCGCCCTCCTGGACTCCCAGGCACCGGTCATCACCCTCGTCGCCAAGTCCCATGTCGGGCACGTCGAGCTGGCTCTGCGGACCACGCCCGAGGAGAACCTCGCGATGATCCGGGACACCGTCGCCCACCTGCGCGCCCAGGGCCGCCGGGTCTTCCTCGACTGCGAGCACTTCTTCGACGGCTACGCCCTGGACCCGGTCTACGCCAAGCAGGTCGTGCGCACCGCCGCCGAGGCCGGCGCGGACGTGGTGGTGCTCTGCGACACCAACGGCGGGATGCTCCCCGCACAGGTCACCGCCGTGGTGCGGACCGTGCTCGCGGACACCGGCGCACGGCTGGGCATCCACGCCCAGGACGACACCGGCTGCGCCGTCGCCAACACCCTGGCCGCCGTGGACGCCGGCGCCACCCATGTCCAGTGCACCGCCAACGGCTACGGCGAGCGGGTCGGCAACTCCAACCTCTTCCCGGTGGTCGCCGCGCTGGAGCTCAAGTACGGGCGCCGGGTGCTGCCCGAGGGCAAGCTCGCCGAGACCACCCGCATCTCGCACGCCATCGCCGAGGTCGTCAACCTCACCCCCTCCACCCACCAGCCCTACGTCGGCGTCTCGGCCTTCGCCCACAAGGCCGGCCTGCACGCCTCCGCCATCAAGGTCGACCCGGACCTGTACCAGCACATCGACCCGGCGCTGGTCGGCAACACCATGCGGATGCTGGTCTCCGACATGGCCGGCCGGGCCTCCATCGAACTCAAGGGCAAGGAGCTGGGCTTCGACCTCGGCGACGACCGCGAGCTGGTCGGCCGGGTCGTGGAGCGCGTCAAGGAGCGCGAACTCGCGGGCTACACCTACGAGGCCGCGGACGCCTCGTTCGAACTGCTGCTGCGCGAAGAGGTACAGGGCCGGCCGGTGCGCTACTTCACCGTCGAGTCCTGGCGCGCCATCGTCGAGGACCGCCCCGACGGCACCCACGCCAACGAGGCGACCGTGAAGCTGTGGGCCAAGGGCGAGCGGATCGTCGCCACCGCGGAGGGCAACGGCCCGGTCAACGCCCTGGACCGGGCGCTGCGGGTCGGCCTGGAGCGGATCTACCCCCAACTGGCGACCATGGAGCTGGTCGACTACAAGGTCCGCATCCTGGAAGGCGCCCTGGGCACCGGCTCGATCACCCGCGTCCTGGTCTCCACCAGCGACGGCCGCGCCGAATGGTCCACGGTCGGCGTCGCGGAGAACGTCATCGCCGCCTCCTGGCAGGCCCTGGACGACGCCTACGCCTACGGGCTGCTGCGCGCGGGGGTTGCCCCGCAGGGGTAATTCCCACGTTGTTGTCTCCCCCCGCCGTGGGGGTTGTTCGCCGGTGGGCCGGCGGCCCGGTACGCCTTCGGCTGTCTCGCCGTGGGGGTTGTTCGCCGTTGCGCCTGCGGCGGGCGGTGCCGCTGCGCGGGGCTGTTGGGTGCGGTGACGGGCCTGCGGGGTCTGGTGTGTGGACTGCTTCGCTTTAC
>NZ_JBFAEA010000020.1:0-117914 GCF_040641675.1 Streptomyces sp. NPDC020742 | reverse complement strand
GGTTGATAGGCCAGATATGGAAGCGCCGTAAGGTGTGGAGTTGACTGGTACTAATAGGCCGAGGGCTTGTCCTCAGTTGCTCGCGTCCACTGTGTAGGTTCTGAAGTAACGACCTGTGTCCATGCCGGGTTGGTTAACTTCATAGTGTTTCGGTGGTCATAGCGTTAGGGAAACGCCCGGTTACATTCCGAACCCGGAAGCTAAGCCTTTCAGCGCCGATGGTACTGCAGGGGGGACCCTGTGGGAGAGTAGGACGCCGCCGAACTATTATTAGCTCCGGTCCCTGAACCCTTGTGGTTCAGGGACCGGAGCTTTTTTGTTCTGACGTTCGGACGGTGGGCGTAACGCGACGTTCACCTCATCTGGCGAGGATCCGCGTCATGGGGACAGTGGAGACTCTCAGGTCGGCCGGTGTGCGTGCGGGTGACGAGGTCGTGGTGCCCGCCTACGGGAACGCCGAGGTGGCCAGGGCCGTGGTGGAGTTGGGTGCGGTGCCGGTGTTCGCCGATGTGGACGGCGACAGCTACTGCCTGGACCCGGCCGCGGTGTCGGACGTGGTGAGCAGCCGGACCGTCGCGGTGGTGGCGGTGAACCGCTTCGGGCGGCCCGCGGACATTGGCTGGCTCCGTCAAGTGGGACAGCGGCACGGGCTATTGGTGCTGGTGGAGGACGAGCCCGGGATCGATCCGGCCGGGGCGGAGCTGCGCCGGGAGCAGGCCTCGTACCTGGACGGCAAGCTCAGCGGGGTCCGGACGCCGAAGCCGGCCGCGGGACACCGGTACGAGCAGTATGTGGTGCGGGTGCCGGGGAACGGCCGGCCGGACCGGGATGCCTTCGCGCGGACCCTGCGGGCCAAGGGAGTTGTCTGTCGGGTGCCCGTGCTGGCGCCGGTGTACCGGCTTCCGGGGCTGCGGCGGGACGTGTTCCTGCCGGAGACCGAGCGAGCGGTGGACGAGACGCTTGCGCTTCCGGTGCACGCGGGGATGTCGCGGCGGGAACTGCAGCGGATGGTCAGCGCGTGCAATGCGCTGGGCGGATTGCTACAGCCGGCCTTTTAGCCGATGGGCCGTGCCCGATTCGTAGTTGCCGGGGAGTTGGGGTAATATTCTTTCTGTTGCCGGCCCCAATAGCTCAGTCGGCAGAGCGTCTCCATGGTAAGGAGAAGGTCTACGGTTCGATTCCGTATTGGGGCTCAGAAGACAAAGGCCCCCGCCCATTCGGCGGGGGCCTTTGTCGTATGTGGTCGTATGTGGTTGCGGTGGCCGTCAGTTGGAGCCGGGGATGTAGGCCAGGCCGTGCGCGCCGGACAGGTCGGCGCAGTCGACGTCCAGGGTGGCGAGGGTGCGGAGGGTCTGGAGGTCGATGACGGTCACCGTGCTGGAGAGGTTGCCGGAGACGTACGCGAGGCGGCCGTCGGGGGAGGAGGTGATCGTCAGGGGCAGGCGGCCGACCTCCACCTCTCCGACGGGGGTGAGGGTGTCGGGCGCGAAGACGCGGACGACGCCCGGGAGTTGGGAGCCGGGCGGAGCGCCGGAGTCGGTGGTGTCCGCGCGCAGCTCGCCGGCCAGCAGCATGCCGGTCGCGGTGGCGTGTACGGGTATCACCGGCCCACCGGTGGCCAGTACGCGGACGATTTCGTGGGTGAAGGTGTCAATGACGCGTACGCCGGGGGGCGTGGCGGGCAGTTCGCCGAAGTCGGCCTTGGGGGCGGCGACGTAGAGGTACCGGTCGTCCGGGGCGAGGCAGAGGCCCTCACTGCCGGGTACCGGGATGCGGTCGGTCAGGACGCCGCGGTCGAGGTCGAGGACGGAGACGAAGGGAGCCTCCTTGTTGGAGGTGTAGCCACGGCGCCCGTCAGCAGTGCGGACGAACCAGTGCGGGCCGGGGGCCATGGTGGGGATGCGGCCGAGGCGTGCGTGGGTGCGGGTGTCGAGGACCAGGACGCCGCCCGGTTCGGTCGCGGTGGCCTCGACGCTGACGTACAGGCGGGAACGCGCACGGTCGAGGGCCAGGCCGTGCGGGCCGTGGTCGGAGCCGGTGTCGAGGGTGGCGACGACGGTGCGGGTGTCGACGTCGATGACGGTGATCTCATGGGAGTGGCCGGTGTGGGCGCCGTAGAAGCCGGAGCGGTAGGTGCTGGCGCAGTAGAGCAGCCGGTGATCGGGGTCGTAGCAGAGCTCGTGTGGCTGTGGGGGGACGGTGAGGACGTCCAGACGCTCGTGCGTGGCGGCGTCGAAGAAGGTGACGGTGGGGCCGGTCTGACTGACGACGGCGAGCAGGTCGCCGGGTGCGCCGGCGGTGCGGGAAGCCATGTCCCCTAGCGTGGGCGGGCGTTGGGGATGACTCCAGTGCAGGTCAGGCAGGGGTTCCTTGCACCGGGCGCAAGAGTGCTGGTGGTGCCGGGGGAGCGGCGGCCGGGCTGTGAGGCAGCCCACACCGCCCACACCGGCCGCTCCCGGGGTGGCTCAGCCGGACGGGGTCTCGGGGACCCGCATGGCGAGGATGGCCATGTCGTCGGAGGCCGGTTCGGCGGCGAAGCGCTCCACGGCACGCAGGACGCGGGCGGCGACCGCGCCGGCCGTCAGGCCCGTACAGGTCGTCAGGACGTCGGTGAGACCGTCGTCGCCGAGCATGCGGGTGCCCTCGCGGCGCTCGGTGACGCCGTCGGTGACGCACAGCAGGACGTCGCCGGGGTCGAGGGTGACGGTCTGCTCGTAGAGTTCGAGGTCGTCCATGACGCCGAGCAGCGGCTGGGGTTCGGCGGCCGGTTCGACCGTGCCGTCCTGGCGCAGGCGGAGCGGCAGGGGGTGGCCGGCGCAGACGACCTTAAGGATCGCGCTGCCGTCGTCCTGCGGCCACAGTTCGCCGTAAAGGAGCGTCAGGAACCGGCTGCGGGCGCCCTCGTCGAGGATGGCGGCGTTGAGCCGCTCCAGGACGGCGGGGCCGCCGAAGCCCTCGCGGGCGAGCAGGCGGAGGGCGTGCCGGGCCAGGCCGGTGACGGCGGCGGCCTCCGGGCCGGTGCCGCAGACGTCGCCGATGGCGAAGCCGTACGCGCCGTCGCGGATGGGGAAGAGGTCGTAGAAGTCGCCGCCGACCTCGTTGCCCTCGCCGGCCGCGCGGTAGATGACCTCGACCTCGACGCCGGCGATGTCCGGCAGCTCCGGTGGCAGCAGGCTGCGCTGGAGGGACTGGCTGATGGCCGTGCGCTCGGAGTAGAGGCGCGCGTTGTCCAGGGCGAGCGCGGCCCGGCGGGAGAGGTCCTCGGCGAGCTCCAGGATCTCCTGACGGAAGTGCTCCTCGGTGGGCTTGCCGAGGGTGAGCATGCCGATGACGCGGTTGCGGGCCACCAGCGGGAGAACGACGGTCTCGCCGCCGACCGCGGCGGCGGTGGCCAGGGAGGCGCCGGGGCCGGTGGAGGGGCGGGCGGCGTTGCCGAGGCCGAGGCTGCGCATGGAGGTGCGCAGCGCCGCGTCGTGGGCGGCGTCGCCGGGTGCGGTCCACACGCGGGCGCCGGGGGTGGGCACCGGCTCGGGCGGATCGACCTTCGTCAGCAGGGTCTTGAGGCCGTCGATGCGGTCCTCGTCCTCGTGCAGGACGTAGGAGAGCTCGGGCTCGGAGGCCTGGTCGGCGACGGTGTAGACGGCGCACCACGTCGCGAGCGTGGGCACCGTCATCTGTGCCATCAGGGCCAGGGTCTGGTCGCGGTCGAGGGTGCCGGCGAGCAGGTCGGAGGCCTCGACGAGGAAGGACAGGGAGCCGCGGCGCAGCTTCTCCAGCTCGGTCAGGCGGGCGCGTTCGACGGCGAGGGCGATCCGGTCGGCGGCGAACTGCAGGCGCAGTGCCTCTTCGTTCGTGTAGCGGCCGGGGGCCTCCGCGGCGACGCCGAGGGAGCCGGTGAGCCGTCCCTCGACCTTGAGCGGGACGGTGACGACCGAGCGCATGCCCGTTCCGCTGAGCAGCGGTACGGCGCCGGGGACGGCCGTGAGGTCTTCGTGGACCGCGGGCATCCGGGCCGAGCCGTACCGTCCGGAGCCGGCCTCCACGGGAACGCGGGCGAACCGCTGGCGGGCGGAGGGCAGGCCGGTCGAGGCACGCACCTCCAGCTCGGTCTCGTCGTCGGTGGCCAGCAGGAGGTACGCGGCGTCGCCGTCGAGCATGTCGCGGGCGCGCTCGACGGTGCGCTGGAGCAAGCCGTCGAGGTCGTCCGGGGCCGGGGAGCCGATGAAGACCTCGAACGGGTCGGACGGTCGGCCCTCGGCCTGGGCGGCCTGTACGGCGGCGTCCGGTGCGGGGGTGCGCTGGGGGCTCTGCAGGATGGCGCGCTCGTGGTCGCGCACCAGCAGGCAGACCGTGGACGCCTCGCCGTCGGCGTCGCGGACGCGCAGGTGGGAGGCGTAGACGGGGACGACCCGGCCGTCGGCGCCCCTTATGCCGTAGGAGCCCTCCCAGCGGGAGAGCTGGAGCGCCTCGGCGATGCCGGTGCCGGTGCCGGGGGTGTGCGGCCAGGCGGCGAAGTCGGTGAGCGGTTTGCCGATGACCTGCTCGGGCTCGTAGGCGAAGAGGTCCTGGGCGTCCTCGTTCCAGAAGCTGATGCAGCCGCCGCGGTCGATTTGGATCACCGCGACGCGGACGCGGGTGTCGGCGACCGGGAGGGCGTCGACGGGGAGGGCGGGGCCGGCCGAGCGGGTGCCGGCCGGGCGCTCGGGGAGGTCGAGCTGGAACCAGACGTGCTTTTGGGCGGCGGTGTACTCCACGCCCCAGCGGGCGGCGAGCGCGCCGCACAGCAGCAGCCCGCGGCCGCCCTCGCGGTCCGGGTGGACCATGACCTGGCCGGCGTTCTGGAGCGGGATCTCACGCTCGGGATAGCGGTCGGCGACGGAGATCCGTACCCCTCCGTCGTTGCGCAGACACAGCACGTCCGCGGCGGTGCCGGCGTGCACCACGGCGTTGGTGACCAGCTCGCTGGTCAGCACGACGGCGTCGTCGACGATGTCGGCGCAGCCCCAGCCCTGGAGGGTGTCGCGGACGAACGCGCGGGCGGTCGCGACGGAGCGCCCCACCGGCTCGAAGGTTGCGGCGGCCCGCGCGGTGATCACTGGTCTCCTCATGCGTGTGTCGGTGATCTGCTCCCCCATGGTCGCGGCGCCCCTCCGAATACCTGTTGTGCTCGTACCACCGCTGCCCGTGTTCGCGGCCGGGCGGGTGGACAGCCGTATGCCAGGTTACTTACCTTCGCCGCGCCCGAGGATGCCGGTCAGGTGTGTTTCCGCCCCAATCGTGCTCAGGACGGTGTGCGATGCTGCCGAACTGTTATGGCCTGGTTGGGCCATGGTGAAACACTGGGCAAGTATCAAGAGAAAGCCCGGGTAGAACGGTCGACCCTGCGGGAGGGACACGGTGGAGTCTGGCGCAGCGGCGCGGGGCGCAAGCACGCGCGCGAAAGGCGGACGATCCCGGAACAACGGGACGACCGAAGTGGATACGGCTGCGCTGAATCGGCTGTTGGTCGCATTGGTTGCCATGCGGGACGGGAACTTCCGCAAGCGGCTCACGGTTTCCGGCGAAGGCGTCATGTCGGAGATCGCGGCGGTCTTCAACGAGGTTGCGGACCGCAATCTGCATCTGACCGGCGAGCTGGCGCGGGTGCGCCGGGTGGTCGGGCGTGAGGGAAAACTCACGGAGCGGCTGGAGGTCGGCGCCGCCGAGGGCTCCTGGGCCGCGGCGATCGATGCCTCGAACGCGCTGGTCGACGATCTCGTACGGCCGGTGTCCGAAGTGGGGCGGGTGCTCTCGGCGGTGTCCGAGGGCGACCTGGAGCAGCGGATGGATCTGCGGTCGCGCAGTTCGGACAGCTCCTCGGAGCATCCGCTGCGCGGCGAGTTCCTCAAGGTGGGTCGGACGGTCAACGGACTGGTCGACCAGCTCTCCGCGTTCACCGACGAGGTCACCAGAGTGGCCAGCGAGGTCGGTACGGAGGGCAAGCTCGGCGGGCAGGCGCGGGTGCGCGGGATGTCGGGTTCGTGGAAGGACCTGACGGAGTCCGTCAATACGATGGCCTCGCGGCTCACCGCGCAGGTGCGGGACATCGCACTGGTCACCACCGCGGTCGCCAAGGGTGATCTGTCGCGCAAGGTGACGGTGCACGTCGCCGGCGAGATGCTGGAGCTGAAGAACACCGTCAACACGATGGTGGACCAGCTGTCCTCGTTCGCCTCCGAGGTGACCCGGGTCGCCCGGGAGGTCGGTACGGAGGGTGAGCTCGGCGGGCAGGCGCAGGTCCCCGGCGTCGCCGGCGTGTGGAAGGACCTGACGGATTCGGTCAATCTGATGGCCGGGAACCTCACTGCGCAGGTGCGGGGGATCGCCCAGGTCACCACCGCGGTCGCGAACGGCGACCTGTCGCAGAAGGTCACGGTCAGCGCGCGCGGCGAGGTCGCGCAGCTCGCCGACACCATCAACACCATGACCGAGACGCTGCGGACCTTCGCTGACGAAGTGACGCGGGTGGCCAACGAGGTCGGCGCCGAGGGACAGCTCGGCGGCCAGGCGCAGGTGCCGGGTGCGGCCGGTACGTGGAAGGACCTCACCGACTCGGTCAACAACGCCTTCCGCAACCTGACCGGGCAGGTCCGTGACATCGCCCAGGTGACGACGGCGGTGGCCAACGGTGATCTGTCGCAGAAGGTCACCGTCGATGTCGCCGGTGAAATGCTGGAGTTGAAGAACACCGTCAACACGATGGTGGACCAGCTCTCCTCGTTCGGTGCCGAAGTGACCCGTGTGGCACGGGAGATCGGGGTCGAGGGTGAGCTGGGCGGCCAGGCGGCGGTGCCCGGGGCCGCGGGAACGTGGAAGGACCTCACCGACTCCGTCAACACCGCCTTCCGCAACCTCACCGGGCAGGTGCGCAACATCGCCCAGGTGACGACGGCGGTGGCCAACGGCGATCTGTCGCAGAAGGTCACCGTCGACGTCTCCGGCGAGATGCTCCAGCTGAAGAACACCGTGAACACCATGGTGGATCAGCTCTCCTCGTTCGCCGACCAGGTCACGCGGATGGCCCGGGACGTGGGTACGGAGGGCCGGCTGGGCGGTCAGGCCCGGGTGGACGGCGTCAGCGGCACCTGGAAGGAGTTGACCGACTCCGTCAACTTCATGGCGGGGAACCTGACCTCGCAGGTGCGGCAGATCGCCCAAGTGACCACGGCGGTGGCGCGCGGTGACCTGTCGCAGAAGATCGACGTGGACGCGCGCGGCGAGATCCTGGAGCTGAAGAACACCATCAACACGATGGTCGACCAGCTCTCGGCGTTCGCGGAGCAGGTGACCCGGGTGGCCCGTGAGGTGGGCACCGAGGGCCGGCTCGGCGGTCAGGCGCAGGTGCCGGGCGTCGCCGGCGTCTGGCGCGATCTGACCGACTCGGTGAACGGCATGGCCGGTAACCTCACCGCCCAGGTCCGCAACATCGCCCAGGTCGCCACCGCGGTGGCCCGGGGTGACCTGTCGCAGAAGATCGACGTGGACGCCCGGGGCGAGATCCTGGAGCTGAAGAACACCCTGAACACCATGGTCGACCAGCTCTCCTCGTTCGCGGAGGAGGTCACCAGGGTCGCCCGAGAGGTGGGCACCGAGGGCATCCTCGGCGGCCAGGCCGAGGTGCAGGGCGTCAGCGGGACGTGGAAGGACCTCACCCAGTCCGTCAACTTCATGGCGAACAACCTGACGTCGCAGGTGCGCAACATCGGCGAGGTGACGACCGCGGTGGCCCGCGGCGACCTGTCGAAGAAGATCACCGTCGACGCCAAGGGCGAGATCCTCGAACTGGTCACCACCGTCAACACGATGGTCGACCAGCTGTCGCTGTTCGCCGAGCAGGTGACCCGGGTCGCCCGCGAGGTCGGTACGGAAGGCCAACTGGGCGGCCAGGCAAGGGTTCCGGGCGTCACCGGCATCTGGAAGGACCTCAGCGACAACGTCAACCTGATGGCCAACAACCTGACCATCCAGGTGCGCAACATCTCCCAGGTCTCCGCGGCGGTCGCCAACGGCGATCTGACCAAGAAGGTCACGGTCGAGGCGCGCGGCGAGGTCGCGCAGCTCGCCGACACGGTCAACACGATGGTCACCACGCTGTCGTCGTTCGCCGACGAGGTCACCCGGGTGGCCCGTGAGGTGGGCACCGACGGCATCCTGGGCGGCCAGGCCCGCGTCCCCGGCGTCGCCGGTACGTGGAAGGACCTCACCGAGTCCGTGAACTCGATGGCCAACAACCTCACCGGCCAGGTCCGCAACATCGCCATGGTCACCACCGCCATCGCCAAGGGCGATCTGACCAAGAAGATCGACATCGATGCGCGCGGCGAGATCCTGGCGCTGAAGACCACCATCAACACCATGGTCGACCAGCTGTCGTCCTTCGCCGAGCAGGTCACCAGGGTGGCCCGCGAGGTGGGTACGGAGGGCCAGCTGGGCGGTCAGGCGCAGGTGCGCGGGGTGGCCGGCACCTGGCGGGACCTGACCGAGTCGGTGAACGAGATGGCCGGAAACCTGACCCGTCAGGTACGGGCCATCGCCGCGGTCGCCGCGGCGGTCACCCTGGGCGACCACAACGTCCGGATCGATGTGGACGCCGCGGGCGAGATCCTGGAGCTCCAGGACAACGTCAACACCATGATCGCCACGCTTCGGGAGACCACCCTCGCCAACGAGGAACAGGACTGGCTCAAGGGCAACTTGGCCCGGATCTCCGGTCTGATGCAGGGCCGGCGCGACCTCAAGGACGTCGCTACCCTGATCATGAGCGAGCTGTCGCCCGCGGTCTCCGCGCAGCACGGCGCGTTCTTCCTCGCGGCGCAGCCCGACAGCCAGGAGATCGGCGCGGACGGCGGCGAGCCGGGCGCGTACGAGCTGCGGCTGATGGGCTCGTACGGCTACTCCATGGGCGGGATGCCGACGACGTTCAAACCGGGCGAGACGCTGATCGGCACGGCCGCTGAGGAGGGCCGCACGATCCTGGTGGAGAACGTCCCCTCCGGATACCTCAAGATCGCCTCCGGGCTGGGCGAGGCCCCGCCGGCGAATGTGATCGTGCTGCCGGTGCTCTTCGAGGACAAGGTGCTCGGGGTGATCGAGCTGGCGTCCTTCCAGCCGTTCACCCAGATCCAGCGGGACTTCCTCAGCCAGATCGCCGAGATGATCGCGACCAGCGTCAACACCATCTCGGTCAACACCAAGACCGAGGTGCTGCTCAAGCAGTCGCAGGAGTTGACCGAGCAACTGCGGGAGCGCTCGGCGGAGTTGGAGAGCAGGCAGCGGGCGCTGGAGCTGTCCAACACCGAGCTGGAGGAGAAGGCCGAGCAACTGCGGGCGCAGAACCGCGACATCGAGGTGAAGAACACCGAGATCGAGGAGGCGCGGCAGGTCCTGGAGGAGCGCGCCGAACAGCTCGCGGTCTCCATGCGCTACAAGTCGGAGTTCCTGGCGAACATGTCGCACGAGCTGCGGACGCCGCTGAACTCCCTGCTGATTCTGGCCAAGCTGCTGGCCGACAACGCCGAGGGGAACCTCTCCCCGAAGCAGGTCGAATTCGCCGAGACGATCCACGGGGCCGGTTCCGACCTGCTCCAGCTGATCAACGACATCCTCGACCTGTCGAAGGTCGAGGCCGGCAAGATGGACGTCAGCCCGACGCGGATCGCGCTGGTCCAGCTCGTCGACTACGTCGAGGCCACCTTCCGCCCGCTGACCGCCGAGAAGGGGCTCGACTTCTCCGTACGGGTCTCCCCGGAGCTGCCGGCGACGCTGCACACCGACGAGCAGCGGCTGCTGCAGGTGCTGCGCAACCTGCTGTCCAACGCGGTGAAGTTCACCGACACCGGCGCCGTCGAGCTGGTCATCCGGCCGGCCGGCGCGGACGTGCCGGTGGCCATCCGCGAGCAGCTGCTGGAGCACGGCTCGCTGCGTGACCCGGACGCCGAGATGATCGCCTTCTCGGTGACCGACACCGGCATCGGCATCGCGTCCAGCAAGATGCGGGTCATCTTCGAGGCGTTCAAGCAGGCCGACGGCACCACCAGCCGCAAGTACGGCGGTACCGGCCTGGGGCTGTCCATCAGCCGGGAGATCGCCCGGCTGCTGGGCGGCGAGATCCATGCCCAGAGCGAGCCCAACCGCGGCTCCACCTTCACGCTCTACCTGCCGCACAACCCCGGCGGGCTGCCGCCACAGGGCTACCCGCAGCTGGTCGCCGGCGGGTTGGCGATGGACGCGGAGGCCCGGGAGACCGAGGCCGTGCGGCAGGAGGCCGAGGAGGCGGAGCATCGCGAGATGGGCGGCAGCCTCAGCCGGCGCCGTCGGCGGGCGGTCTCCGGCGGTCAGCGCCGCTTCGCGCTGCCGGGCCAGCAGCCCGCCGCGCCGCCGCAGCCGGCCCCGCAGCCGCCGCAGCCCGCACCGCAGCCGCCGGCGCTGCCGGCCGCCCCACAGCCCGCCGAGGAGCCCTGGCTGGGCAACGGCCAGGACCTGGTGGACGCGGGCTTCGAGGGCGGCTTCCACGGCGAGAAGGTGCTGATCGTCGACGACGACATCCGCAATGTCTTCGCGCTCACCAGCGTCCTGGAGCAGCACGGCCTGTCGGTGCTGTACGCCGAGAACGGCCGGGAGGGCATCGAGGTCCTCGAACAGCACGACGACATCGTGCTGGTGCTGATGGACATCATGATGCCGGAGATGGACGGCTATGCGACCACGGCCGCGATCCGTCGCATGCCGCAGTTCGCCGGGCTGCCGATCATCGCGCTGACCGCGAAGGCGATGAAGGGCGACCGGGAGAAGAGCATCGACTCCGGGGCGTCCGATTACGTGACCAAGCCGGTGGACACCGATCATCTGCTGTCGGTCATGGAGCAATGGATGCGTGCGGAGTGACGGGACGACAGTATGGGAGCCGTAAGAGGATCATCGCGTGCTGACTGAGTGTTGCCGCGGACGTGTGGACGCACCGGATTCGGGGAACCTTCTCGTCTCTGTCTGCGTTTCTGCTACGTGCACAGTGACATCGCGGTGACAGGGTGTGGCGACAGGCGGGGTGCAGCTACCATGACCGGCACAAGGACGGGCGGCGTGACGGAGTCGTCCCCTGGGGCGGCGTCCGGTTCGATGCCGGGGCGAGGAGGACGGGCCATGGTGCAGAAGGCCAAGATCCTCCTGGTCGATGACCGGCCGGAGAATCTGCTGGCGCTGGAGGCGATCCTCTCCGCGCTCGATCAGACACTGGTGCGGGCATCGTCCGGGGAGGAAGCGCTCAAAGCACTGCTCACGGACGATTTCGCGGTGATTCTGCTCGATGTGCAGATGCCGGGCATGGACGGATTCGAGACCGCCGCGCACATCAAGCGGCGCGAGCGCACCCGTGACATCCCGATCATCTTCCTGACGGCGATCAACCACGGCCCGCACCACACCTTCCGGGGCTACGCGGCCGGCGCGGTGGACTACATCTCCAAGCCGTTCGACCCGTGGGTGCTGCGCGCCAAGGTGTCGGTATTCGTCGAGCTGTACATGAAGAACTGCCAACTGCGGGAGCAGGCCTCCCTGCTGAGGCTGCAGCTGGAGGGCGGCCGGCCGAGCGCCGACGAGGCGAGGGAGTCGGCCGGGCTGCTGGCCGAGCTCTCCGCGCGGCTCGCGGCCGTCGAGGAGCAGGCCGAGGCGCTCTCCAAGCAGCTGGACGAGACGGCGGACGCGGCGGCGGTGGCCACCGCCGCCCATCTGGAGCGCAAACTGACCGGACTGCGCCGGGCCCTGGACGCGCTGGAACCAGGCGCCGCGGGGACCGCTGCGAGCTGACCGCGGGGCGCGGGCGCCGTCTGACGCCCCCTCATAGACCCGGCGCGCGACACGGATGGGTGAAGCGCCGTGCGCTCGTGTCATGCCCGCGTTCGCCTGTAATCTCGTCGCCATGGCCTCACGTACCTCCGGCAAGGGAACCCAGAGCACGGCGGGACCCGCGAAGCAGCGTGCCGGACGGTCCGGAGGCGCCGCCAAGAAGACCGCCGCGAAGAAGACGTCCGGCAAGCCGCCGGCCAAGAAGGCCGCGGCGAAGAAGGCCCCGGCCAGGAAGGCGCCCGCCAAGAAGGCCGCACCGAGACCGGCCCCGTCACCGACCGGCGGCGTCTACCGTCTGGTCCGTGCCTGCTGGCTGGGTCTTGCCCACGCCATCGGCGCGCTGTTCCGCGGTATGGGCCGCGGCGCGAAGAACCTCGACCCGGCGCACCGCAAGGACGGTCTGGCGCTGGGGCTGCTCGGTCTGGCGCTGGTCATCGCGGCCGGTACGTGGTCCAACCTTTCCGGTCCGGTCGGCGATCTCGTCGAGCTGCTGGTGACCGGTGCCTTCGGGCGGCTCGACCTGGTGGTGCCGGTCCTGCTGGGCGGCATCGCGGTACGCCTCATCCGGCACCCGGAGCAGCCCGAGGCCAACGGCCGGATCGTCATCGGGCTCTCGGCGCTGGTCATCGGTGTCCTGGGGCAGGTCGCGATGGCCTGCGGATCACCGGGCCGGGGAAACGGTCTGGCCGCCATACAGGACGCGGGGGGCTATGTCGGGTGGGTCGCCTCCAAGCCGCTGATCTTCACCGTCGGGCAGACCCTGGCCGTGGCGCTGCTGGCGCTGCTGACCCTCTTCGGGTTGCTGGTGGTCACCGCGACGCCGGTGAACGCCGTCCCGCAGCGGCTGCGGGCGCTCGGCGAGCGGCTGGGCGTGCTGCACCCCGCCGGGCAGGCGGAGTACCACGATGCGGACGAGTACGCCGAGGAGTACGCCGACGAGTGGCGCGAGCAGCCGGCCCGCAGGCCGCGGCGCAGCTCCGCCGCGGCCCCCGCCTCGGACGGCCCGGAGGCCATAGAGGAGGCGGCGCTGGCCAAGCGGAGCCGTCCGCGCCGGGCGTCCGCGGAGCCCGAAGCGGATCGGCCGATGGACGCGGTGGACGTCGCCGCGGCGGCCGCCGCGGCGCTGGACGGTGCGGTGCTGCACGGCGTCCAGCCCTCCCCGCTCGTCGCGGGACTGAGCAGCAGCGTCTCCGGCGAGCGGAGGGAGCAGGACGGCGCCGACACCGGGGACGCCGCGGCCCAGTCCGGTACGGTCCCGCCGGCCCGCGGCGCGAAGCCCCCGGCGAAGGGCGGTGGGCCCGCCTCGTCGGTCCCCGACTTCACCAAGGCCCCGCCGGAGCCGTCCGGTGAGCTGCCGGCGCGCGCCGAGCAGCTCCAGCTGTCCGGTGACATCACCTATGCGCTGCCGTCCCTGGAGCTGCTCTCCCGCGGCGGCCCCGGCAAGACCCGCAGCGCCGCCAACGACGCCATAGTGACCGCGCTGACCACGGTCTTCCAGGAGTTCAAGGTCGACGCCGCGGTCACCGGCTTCACCCGTGGCCCGACGGTCACCCGCTACGAGGTCGAGCTGGGCCCCGCGGTCAAGGTCGAGAAGATCACCGCGCTGGCCAAGAACATCGCCTACGCCGTGGCCAGCCCCGATGTCCGCATCATCAGCCCGATCCCGGGCAAGTCCGCGGTCGGCATCGAGATCCCCAACACCGACCGCGAGATGGTCAACCTCGGCGATGTGCTGCGGCTGGCGGATGCCGCGGGCGACGACCACCCGATGCTGGTCGCGCTCGGCAAGGACGTCGAGGGCGGCTACGTCACGGCCAATATGGCGAAGATGCCGCACGTGCTGGTCGCCGGCGCCACCGGCTCCGGAAAGTCGTCCTGCATCAACTGCCTGATCACCTCGGTCATGATGCGGGCCACGCCGGAGGACGTCCGGATGGTGCTGGTCGACCCCAAGCGGGTCGAGCTCACCGCGTACGAGGGCATCCCGCACCTGATCACGCCGATCATCACCAACCCCAAGCGGGCCGCCGAGGCGCTGCAGTGGGTGGTGCGCGAGATGGACCTGCGCTACGACGACCTCGCGGCCTACGGTTTCCGGCACATCGACGACTTCAACGCGGCGGTGCGCAGCGGCAAGGTCAGCCCGCCCGAGGGCAGCGAGCGGGAGCTGGCGCCGTACCCGTACCTGCTGGTGATCGTGGACGAGCTGGCGGACCTGATGATGGTCGCGCCGCGCGACGTGGAGGACGCGATCGTCCGCATCACCCAGCTCGCCCGCGCGGCCGGCATCCACCTGGTGCTCGCCACCCAGCGCCCGTCCGTCGACGTGGTGACCGGTCTGATCAAGGCGAACGTGCCCTCCCGGCTCGCCTTCGCCACCTCCTCGCTCGCCGACAGCCGGGTCATCCTGGACCAGCCGGGCGCCGAGAAGCTGATCGGCAAGGGCGACGGGCTCTTCCTGCCGATGGGGGCCAACAAGCCGGTCCGTATGCAGGGTGCGTTCGTGGCCGAGGACGAGGTCGCGGCCGTCGTCCAGCACTGCAAGGACCAGATGGCCCCGGTCTTCCGCGAGGACGTCACGGTCGGCACGGCGCAGAAGAAGGAGATCGACGAGGACATCGGCGATGACCTCGATCTGCTCTGTCAGGCCGCTGAGCTGGTGGTTTCCACCCAGTTCGGGTCGACGTCGATGCTCCAGCGCAAGCTGCGGGTGGGGTTCGCCAAGGCGGGCCGGCTGATGGACCTCATGGAGTCACGAAACGTCGTCGGGCCGAGCGAGGGCTCCAAGGCGCGCGACGTTCTGGTGAAGCCGGATGAATTGGACGGAGTGCTTGCGGTGATCCGGGGGGAGGCTACCCAGTAGCACACACATCCGGGTCACCCGTACGAGAGAAGCAGGCAACCGTTTCTCCTGCCGAAACGTC
This sequence comes from Streptomyces sp. NPDC020742, assembly GCF_040641675.1. NCBI lineage: Bacteria > Bacillati > Actinomycetota > Actinomycetes > Kitasatosporales > Streptomycetaceae > Streptomyces > Streptomyces sp. NPDC020742. Next base: position 103,110 of record NZ_JBFAEA010000020.1, on the reverse strand, counting down.
AAGTTGAGGGAGGCGAGGGAACGATGGTTCGTCAACCGACCCCCATGGCACCCGGGGGCGTTCCGATGGCGTACAAACCCCGCCCTCCCGCTTGCCCGACCCTTTCGCTCCACCCCTAGACTGAACTTCCAGCAGGTGGCTACACGCTCGAAAGGCGCCCCCGTGTCCATCGGCAACTCCCCCGAAGCAGACCGGCCTTCCGTCGGTCGTGCCCTCCAGCAGGCCCGTATCGGAGCGGGACTGACCGTAGAAGAGGTCAGTACGACGACGCGGGTGCGCATTCCTCTCGTGCAGGCGATCGAGCAGGACGACTTCTCGCGCTGTGGCGGCGACGTCTACGCCCGGGGACACATCAGAGCGCTCGCCCGTGCCGTGTCCTTGGACCCCGGACCGCTGATCGGCCAGTTCGACGCGGAGCACGGTGGCCGGCCGACCCCGACGGAGCTGGCCGCCCCGATCTTCGAGGCCGAGCGGATCCGCTCCGAGCCGCGCCGCCCGAACTGGACGGCCGCCATGATCGCGGCGATCGTCGCCGTGGTGGGCTTCGCCGGGTTCACGCTCTTCACGGGTGGGGACAAGAGCGGCAACGGTCCGATCACGGCCGGCGGCGCCAACGCCAAGCCGGCGCCCGCCCCCACCCGGCACCCCTCGACGATCAAGCCTCCGGTCCCGGAGCCCTCCGACAGCGCGGTCGCCGGGCTGCCGAAGGACAAGGTCACGATCAAGGTCACCGCCCGCGACGGCCAGAGCTGGGTCTCGGCGAAGGACGCCAGCGGCAAGCTCCTGGAGGACAGCCTGCTGAAGAAGGGCGAGTCCAAGACGATCACGGACAAGAAGCGGATCGACCTGGTCCTCGGCAACGCCCCGGCCGTACAGCTGTACGTCAACGGCAAGGAAGTCAAGCAGATCGGTGAGAAGGGCCCGGTGGAGCGGCTCAGCTACACGCCGGGAGACCCCCAGGCGGGCTGACCGTCGCCGCCCCGAGGGGCCGTCCGCCGCCCGCTCCGGGAGCTCCGGAGCCGGCGGCGGAGACCTGCGCGCCAAGGGGGTGTCCGGGACGAAGTAGGCTGAGCCCTATGCCCGAACGCCGTACCGTCGCCCTTGTCACTCTTGGCTGCGCCCGTAACGAGGTGGACTCGGAGGAGCTCGCAGGTCGCCTGGCAGCGGACGGCTGGGAGCTTGTCGAGGAAGCCACCGAAGCCGATGTCGCCGTCGTCAACACCTGTGGTTTCGTCGAGGCCGCCAAGAAGGACTCCGTCGACGCCCTGCTGGAAGCCAACGATCTGAAGGACCACGGCAGAACCCAGGCCGTGGTGGCCGTCGGCTGCATGGCCGAGCGCTACGGCAAGGAGCTCGCCGAGGCGCTGCCCGAGGCCGACGGTGTGCTCGGATTCGACGACTACGCCGACATCTCCGACCGTCTGCAGACCATCCTCAGCGGCGGCATCCACGCCTCGCACACCCCGCGCGACCGCCGCAAGCTGCTGCCGCTCAGCCCCGCCGAGCGCCAGGGCGCCACCGCGGTGGCGCTGCCCGGCCACGCCCAGACCGACGCGGCGGCGCCGCCGGCCGAGGCGCCCGAGGACCTCCCGGAGGGCGTCGCACCGGCCTCAGGGCCGCGAGCGCCGCTGCGCCGCCGGCTCGGCAGCAACCCGGTGGCCTCGGTGAAGCTGGCCTCCGGCTGCGACCGGCGCTGCTCGTTCTGCGCCATCCCGTCCTTCCGCGGGTCGTTCATCTCCCGCCGCCCCTCGGACGTGCTCGGGGAGACCCGCTGGCTGGCCGAGCAGGGCGTCAAGGAGGTCATGCTGGTCTCCGAGAACAACACCTCCTACGGCAAGGACCTCGGCGACATCCGGCTGCTGGAGACGCTGCTGCCGGAGCTGGCGGCCGTCGACGGCATCGAGCGGATCCGGGTCAGCTACCTCCAGCCCGCGGAGATGCGCCCCGGCCTGATCGACGTGCTGACCGGCACCGACAAGGTGGCGCCCTACTTCGACCTGTCCTTCCAGCACTCCGCGCCGGGCGTGCTGCGGGCGATGCGGCGCTTCGGCGACACCGACCGCTTCCTCGACCTGCTGGCCACGATCCGGGCGAAGGCGCCCCAGGCCGGCGCCCGCTCCAACTTCATCGTCGGCTTCCCCGGGGAGACCGAGAACGACCTGGCGGAGCTGGAGCGCTTCCTCACCGGGGCCCGGCTCGACGCCATCGGCGTCTTCGGCTACTCCGACGAGGACGGCACCGAGGCCGCCTCGTACGAGGACAAGGTCGACCCGGACGAGGTCGCTGAGCGGCTGGCGCGGGTGTCGCGGCTGGCCGAGGAGCTGACCGCACAGCGCGCCGAGGAGCGGGTCGGGGAGACGCTGCGGGTGCTGGTGGACCGGATCGACGACGAGGACGGCATCGTCGGGCGGGCCGCGCACCAGGCGCCGGAGACCGACGGCGTCACCCTGCTCTCGACCGACCAGGAGCTTCAGCCCGGTCGTATGGTCGAAGCAAAGGTGGTGGCGAGCGAGGGCGTGGACCTCGTGGCGGAGGTGCTGTCGGTGGACGGCACGGGGTGTACCGAGGAGGCGGGCAGATGACCGGAGTCCCGGCATCCGCAGCTGGTGGGCCGCGCACGGCGCCGGCCGTCCGGCAGGCCGGGCTGTGGAACATCGCCAATGTCCTGACGATGCTGCGGCTGGTGCTGGTCCCGGCCTTCGTCGTGCTGCTGATGCACGACGACGGGACGGATCCGGTCTGGCGTGTGTTCGCCTGGGCCGCGTTCGCCGTCGCCATGATCACCGACATCTTCGACGGCCACCTGGCGCGCACGTACAACCTGGTCACCGACTTCGGCAAGATCGCTGACCCGATCGCGGACAAGGCGATCATGGGCGCCGCGTTGATCTGTCTGTCGGTGTTGGGTGATCTGCCCTGGTGGGTGACCGGGGTGATCCTCTTCCGTGAGCTCGGCATCACGCTGATGCGGTTCTGGGTGATCAAGCACGGGGTCATTCCGGCCAGTCGTGGCGGCAAGATCAAGACATTGGCGCAGGGCACTGCGGTCGGGATGTACGTCCTGGTGCTGACCGGTCCGCTGGCGACCCTCCGCTGGTGGGTGATGGCGGCGGCCGTGGTGCTCACGGTCGCGACCGGGCTGGACTACGTCCGGCAGGCCGTGGTGCTGCGCCGGGCCGGGCTGGCCCGGGAGCGGGCCGATCGGGCCGAGCGGGACACCGCGCGGTGAGCGGGCCGGGTTCTGTCGCGGCCGGGGCGCTGGAGCTGCTGGCCGGGCGGGGGCAGAGCCTGGCGGTGGCCGAATCGCTGACCGGCGGCCTGGTGGCGGGCGCACTGACCGGCGTCCCCGGGGCCTCGCGGGTGTTGCGCGGCTCGGTCACGGCGTACGCCACCGACCTCAAGCGGGAACTGCTGGGGGTGGACGGCGGGCTGCTGGCCGCGCGCGGGGCGGTGGACGCCGAGGTCGCGCGGCAGATGGCGGCGGGTGTGCGGCGGGTGCTGGGCGCCGACTGGGGCATCGCCACGACCGGTGTGGCCGGCCCCGAGCCGCAGGACGGGCAGCCGGTGGGCACGGTCTTCGTGGCGGTTCAGGGGCCGGGCGGCGTCGGAGGGGTGCGCGAACTGGCGCTGTCGGGGGATCGGGACCGGATCCGACGAGACACCATCGAGGCCGTCCTCGCACTGTTGTTGAGCGAACTGACAGAAAATGCGCGGGCACAGGATACGGAACAACACGGGGGGAATGGATGTTTGCAGCCCTGAGTGAACACGTAGTCGCGCCCGGCACGGCCGAGGCCCGAGGCGGTACGGTGGGGCGAGAAGGATCCGGATCCGAGGTCCGAGGAGGGAGCCAGCGATGATTCTGCTTCGTCGCCTGCTGGGTGACGTGCTGCGCCGACAGCGTCAGCGCCAAGGCCGAACCCTGCGCGAGGTCTCTTCCTCCGCCCGGGTATCGCTCGGCTATTTGTCCGAGGTCGAGAGGGGGCAGAAGGAGGCGTCCTCCGAACTGCTCTCGGCGATCTGTGACGCGCTGGATGTGCGCATGTCCGAGCTCATGCGGGAGGTCAGCGACGAGCTTGCGCTCGCCGAGCTGGCAGCGTCCGCGGCCGCGAGCGATGCGGTGCCGGCACCGGTGCGGCCGAAGCTCAATTCGGTGTCCGTCGCGTCCCTGGCCGGTGTGCCGGAGGAGCGCGTGACCATCAAGTCGCCGGCCGACGTCGTGGATGTCGTAGCGGCCTGACACCCCCTGTTCGTACGCACCGGGCCCCGGTGGGCAGCACGCCCGCCGGGGCTTTGTGCTGCCCGGGCGGGGCTGTGGACGGCGCCCTGGTGCGCGCTCGGTCGGTCCGCCTGAGGCGACCAGAACGGACGATTCATTTGTACGATGGCGAAATCGGGTAAATCGCCCAATCGCTCTCCGGGTGCCTCCGGCTCGGTGCCCTCGGTGTCCGGCTGGTGTTCCGGTCCGCGGCCGCTGGCGTCCGGCCGGTGTCCGATCGACCGCCCCTTCCCTCGTCCGAACAGGAGTATCCGGATGTCCGTCGTCAAGAGCACGCTGTCCGATGCAGACCGCAGCACGGTCGGCAACGCCCTCCAAGGGGCCCTCGTCGACCTGGTCGACCTCTCCCTGGTCGCCAAGCAGGTGCACTGGAACGTCATCGGCCCCCGCTTCCGTTCCGTACACCTCCAGCTCGACGAGGTGGTCGCCAGCGCGCGGACGCACGCCGACACGGTGGCCGAGCGGGCGTCCGCGATCGGTGTCTCGCCCGACGGTCGGGCCGGCACCGTGGCCAAGACCAGCGGCATCAGCGAGGTGCAGGACGGCTGGATCAAGGACGGGGAAGTGGTGCGGGCCATGGTGAACGCCCTGGGCGCGATCATCGGCCGGATGCGGGAGCGGATCGTCGACACCGCGGACCCGGACCCGGTCAGCCAGGACATCCTGATCGGTCTCACCGCTGACCTGGAGAAGCACCACTGGATGTTCCAGGCCGAGGCCCACCACTGACCGGAGCGCGCACCGGCGTCCCGCGCGCGGGACAAGCGCCGGTGCGCCCTCCCCGCCGGCGGCGGGCCCGTCTAGCGTCGGCCGGAGGAGGCACCCATGGCATGGCGTGGATCTGTGGCCCGCGGGCCGGCCGGTCGGCTCCCGGTGGCTGAGCCGGGCGGCCGGCGTGCCCGGAGCGTGCCGGGGCGCTGGATATCCGCGGTGCTGGCCGGGGGGCTGTGGTGGTTCGCCGTGGTCCGGCTGGTGCTCTGGCCGCAGGCGTCGGGGGTGGTCGAAGGCGCCGTGGCGCTGGGCGGCTGGGGGCTGAGCCTGCTGCCGGTGCACTGTGTGCCGTCGACGGGGCGGAGCGAGGGAACCGTCCGACGGGCCGTCGTCCGAGGGGTACGGAGGGTGGGGGCGGCGTTCACCAGGGCATGGCGACGCCGCCGTTCGGGCGCAGGATCTGGCCGGTCGTGAAGGACGAGGCGTCCGAGGCCAGGTGGAGCACGGCGTGCGCGATCTCCTCGGGCTCGCCCACCCGCCCCAGTGGTGACATCCGGCTCATCGGACGCTCCGCCTGCTGCTGGGCCTCGGCGCTGTGCCGCGCGGTCATCGCGGTGCGTATCCAGCCCGGGGCGACGGCATTGACGCGGATGCCGTGCGGACCGGCCTCCGTGGCCAGCGTCCTGGTGAGCTGGACGACGGCGGCCTTGGCGGCGCTGTAGCAGAGCAGGCCGGGTGCGCCGGTGTCGATCGCGCCGGAGGCCATGGTCACGATGGAGCCCCGGGTGCCGGTGGCGATCATGGCGCGGGCGGCCTCCTGGCAGCCGTGGAGCACGCCCTTGAAGTTGGTGGCCCACACCCGGTCCAGATCGGCGTCCTCGGTCTCCAGCACGGGGGAGGAGTGCATGATCCCGGCGATGTTGGCCATCACATCGAGACGGCCGGTGTCCTCGCGCGCCGCGTCGACGACGGCGGCGACCTCGGAGCGGCGGGTGACGTCCAAGTGGTGGGGGTGTGCGGCCCCGCCGGATGCGGTGATGGCCGCGGCGGTCGCCGCTGCGCCCGGGCCGTCGAGGTCCGCGCAGTGGACCGTGGCGCCGGCCTCGGCGAGCAGGACGGCGGTGGCGCGGCCGATGCCGCTCGCCGCGCCGGTGACGACCGCGGTGCGGCCGCTGAGGTCGTACGCCGTGAGGGGCATGGGCCGAGGGTAGGGAGGGATCTGACGGTCCGTCAATAAGTGGGCGGGCGTCGGGTCGGGGGCTCCGGAGACCGGGCCGAGCCGGGCTGGCAGGCAGGGCACCAGTAGGTGACCCGCTCCTCCGCGTCCGGGTCCTGGTCCGCGCCGCGGACCGGCGTACCACAGCGCAGACAGGGCCGGCCGGCCCTCCCGTACACCCACAGCCGGCGGTCGGGGCGGGCGCTGGGGGTGGTGACCCGGGCCGGGCGGCGCTTGTTGGCCTCCAGCAGCTTCTTGGCGAGCACCGGGACGCGGAGCGGCTCCGGGAGGTCCCCGAGGGGAAGCCAGGGGGAGGCGCGCAGCAGGAAGCACAGTTCGGACTTGTAGACATTGCCGATCCCGGCGAGATTGCGCTGGTCCAGCAGCGCCTCGCCGAGCGGCCGCGCGGGGTCGGCGAGCAGCCGGCGCAGGGCCTCCTCGGCGTCCCAGTCGGGGCCGAGGAGATCCGGACCCAGGTGGCCGACGACCCGGGCTTCGTCGGCGGTGCGCAGCAGCTCGAGAACGGGCAGGCGATAGCCGACCGCGGTTCGCCCGGTGGTGGCCAGGACCGCCCTGATCTGGTGCGCGGGACCGCCCCGCCAGCGCTCGTCCGGGCCGTAGAGCTGCCAGGCGCCGTCCATCCGCAGATGGGAATGGAGGGTGAGGCCGCCCTCGAAGCGGGCGAGCAGGTGCTTGCCCCGGGGGATCACCTCCTGCACCGTGCGGCCGGTGAGGTCCACCGTCGCGAGCCGGGGAAACCGCAGGTCGCAGCGGGTCAGCCGGTGGCCGGCCAGCGCTTGGTGGAGCCGCTGGGCCACGCGCCATACGGTGTCGCCTTCGGGCATGTCCCCATGATGCCGGGAACGCGGCGGGACGGTCGGGACGCGGTCGGGACGTGAGGGGGAGGCGATGGGGAGCGGGGTGGCGTCCGGGGCGGAGGGGTGCCGCCGGGCCGCGACCGCGGCTCCGGTGGGCGGCCCGCAAGGGGCTCACCCCCGTAGCCGCAGCCCCCGCGGGGTCGGGTGGAAGCCGGCCGCCTCCAAGAGGGTGGCGAAGGGGGAGGTCAGGGCCGCGGTGCCGTTGATGCGCTCGGTGGTGATCGTCCCCAGGGCCCCGGCGCGGGCGGCGTCCGTGAGGGCCTCGACCGCGAGACGCAGCCGGGGGTCCTCGGACGCCCGGCCCGGATCCTGTCCCAGGGGCCAGACGAGCAGGGTCTTGCCGCCGCGCTCCATGTAGAGCGTCAGCGCGCCGTCGACCAGGACCACCAGGGAGCCCGCCTTCCGGCCGGGCTTGTGGGTCGAGCCCTCCGGAGGGTCGGGCCAGGACAGGGCGGCACCGTAGGCGTTGGCCGGGTCGGCGGCGGCCAGGACGACGGCCCGCTGTGGACCGCCGCGCCGCGCCGGACCGCCGTCGCCCAGCGGGTCATCGGCGGTGCGCTCCCGCTGGGTGTTGACCGCGCGCAGCCGGTCCACCGCACCGTCCATCGCGAACTGGGCGGCGCCCAGCCCCTCGACGACATACCCCCGGCGGGCCTGACCGGACTCCTCGAAGGCGGCCAGCACCCGGTACGCGGCGGAGAACCCGCCCTCCACCCCCTCGGCGGCGACCGCACCGCGGGTGACGATGCCATGGCGGTCCAGGAGCGTACGGGCCCGCGCATGGGCGCGGTGGGTGGCGTCCGGTTCGGGCGCGGGCAGCAGCGACCAGCGGCCCCCGACGGTCGGCGGGCCGGAGCGGGAGGCGGTGGGGCGGGCGCCGTGGCCCGCGCCGGCGGTCAGTGTGCCGTACCGGCCCCGGGGGACGGCGCGGCGCGCGCGGTGGGCGGTCGAGCCCGCCGTACGGCCCGAGCCCAACAGCGCCCGCAGCGGGGCGAGGGTGTCGTTGGTCAGCCGCCCCGACCAGGCCAGCTCCCAGAGCGCATCGGCGAGTTGGGGGTCGGTGGCCTCGGGGTGGGTGGTGGCGCGCACCTGGTCGGCGAGCTGGCGGAAGAACAGGCCGTACCCGGGGGCGAGGGCCGACAGCAACGACTCGTGCAGCGCGGACAGTTCCAGGGGGAGCGGCGGCGGGAGCAACAGCGGGGCGGAGTCGGCGAGGTGGAGGGAGAGCCAGCCGTCCTTCCCGGGGAGCGCACCGGCACCGGCCCACAGGACCTCGCCGGTGGCGGTGAGTTCGTCCAGCATGGCGGGGGAGTAGCCGCCGACCCGGGACGGCAGCACCAGCTTCTCCAGGGCCGAGGCCGGCACCGGCGCGCCCTGCAGCTGCTCGATAGCGCGCACTAGCCCGTCGATACCGCGCAGGCCGTGCGACGCCCCGGACGGCGGCGCCGGAGTGCCGCTCGCCGACGCCGGGCGCGGGGCACCGACATGCTGCCACTGGGGGAGGAAGGCGGCGAGCGCGGCCGGCGGCACCGGCTCCAGCTCCTCGCGCAGCGCGGCCAGCGAACGCCGGCGCAGGCGGCGCAGCACCTGGGCGTCGCACCACTCCTGGCCGATCCCCGCGGGGTGGAACTCCCCCTGGACGACCCGGCCGGCGGCGGCGAGGCGGTGCAGCGCGCCGTCCGTGACGGCCGCGCCCAGTCCGAAGCGGGCGGCGGCCTGCTCCGAGGTGAACGGGCCGTGCGTACGGGCGTACCGGGACAGCAGGTCGCCCAGTGGGTCGGCCACCGGCTCGGTGAACGACTCCGGGACGCCGACCGGCAGCGCGGTGCCCAGCGCATCACGGAGCCGTCCGGCGTCCTCCACCGCCGCCCAGTGGTCCGCACCGGCGATCCGCACCTGGATGGCGCGGCGGGCCGCGGCCAGCTCCCGGGACCAGGCCGGGTCCGCACCACGCTCGGCCAGCTCGGCGTCGGTCAGCGGGCCCAGCAGCCGCAGCACATCGGCGACCCCCTCGGCGTCCTTGACCCGGCGGTCCTCCGTGCGCCACTGCAGCTCGCGCTCCAGCTCGGCGAGCACCTCGGCGTCCAGCAGTTCGCGCAGCTCGGCCTGGCCCAGCAGCTCGGCGAGCAGCCGGGAGTCCAGCGACAGCGCGGCCGCGCGGCGCTCGGCGAGCGGCGAGTCGCCCTCGTAGAGGAACTGGGCGACGTAGCCGAACAGGAGCGAGCGCGCGAACGGGGACGGCTCGGGGGTGGTGACCTCCACCAGGCGCACCCGGCGGGCCTCGATGTCGCCCATCAGCTCCGCCAGGCCCGGTACGTCGAAGACGTCCTGGAGGCACTCGCGGACGGCCTCCAGCACGATGGGGAACGACCCGAACTCGCTTGCCACCTGGAGGAGTTGGGCGGCCCGCTGGCGCTGCTGCCACAGCGGGGTGCGCTTGCCGGGGCTGCGCCGCGGCAGCAGCAGGGCGCGCGCCGCGCACTCCCGGAACCGGGAGGCGAACAGCGCCGAGGAGCCGACCTGGTCGGTGACCACCTGGTCGATCTCGCCCTGGTCGAAGGCGACGTCGGCGGCCCCCACCGGGGACTGCTCGGGGTCGTACTCCGCGCCCCGGCTGCCCGGCCCGAGGCCGGCCGTCGGCCCGAACCCGCCGTCGCCGTCCAGGAGGTCGAGCCCCATCAGATCGGCGTCCGGCAGTCGCAGCACGATGCCGTCGTCGGCGTGCATCACCTGGGCGTCCATGCCGTAACGCTCGGCCAGCCGGGCGCCGAGCGCCAGCGCCCAAGGGGCGTGGACCTGCGCGCCGAAGGGGGAGTGGATGACCACCCGCCAGTCGCCCAGTTCGTCGCGGAACCGCTCGACGACGATCGTCCGGTCATCGGGGACGTGGCCGCAGGCCTGCTTCTGCTCGGCCAGATAGGCCAGCACATTGGACACCGCCCAGTCGTCCAGCCCGGCGGCGGACAGCCGGGCCCCGGCGTCCTCGGCGCCGAGCGCGCCGACCTCACGGAGGAACGCGCCCAGCGCACGGCCGAGTTCGAGGGGGCGGCCCAGCTGGTCGCCCTTCCAGAACGGGAGTCGGCCGGGCACCCCGGGGGCGGGGGTGACCAGGACCCGGTCGCGGGTGATGTCCTCGATGCGCCAGGACGTCGTGCCGAGGGTGAAGACGTCGCCGACGCGGGACTCGTAGACCATCTCCTCGTCCAGTTCGCCCACCCGTCGCCCGCCACCCTTCCCGGAGTCGCCGCCGGCCAGGAACACCCCGAACAGACCGCGGTCGGGGATCGTGCCCCCGGAGGTCACAGCCAACCGCTGCGCCCCGGGGCGGCCCGTGACGGTCTGGGCGATGCGGTCCCACACCAGGCGCGGACGCAGCTCGGCGAAGGCGTCGGAGGGGTAGCGCCCGGCGAGCATGTCGAGCACGGCCGTGAACGCCGACTCCGGGAGCGCGGCGAACGGGGCGGCCCGGCGCACCACGGCCAGCAGCTCGGTGACGTCCCAGGTGTCCATCGCGGCCATGGCCACTAGCTGCTGGGCGAGCACGTCCAGCGGGTTGGCCGGCACCCGCAGCGCCTCGATGGCGCCCGAGCGCATCCGCTCCGTGACCACCGCCGCCTGGACCAGGTCACCGCGGTACTTGGGGAAGACGATGCCCGTGGAGACCGCGCCCACCTGGTGCCCGGCGCGGCCCACCCGCTGCAGCCCGGAGGCCACCGACGGCGGGGACTCCACCTGGACGACCAGGTCCACCGCGCCCATATCGATGCCCAGCTCCAGGCTGGAGGTGGCGACCACGGCCGGTAGCCGCCCCGCCTTCAGGTCCTCCTCCACCTGGGCGCGCTGCTCCTTGGACACCGATCCGTGGTGCGCCCGGGCCAGCAGTGCCGGCGCGCCCTTGGCGGCGCCCGCCTCGGCCATCAGCTCCGCGGGGGAGTGGTGCTCGGGCAGCGCGGTGCCCGTCGTCCGCTCGTAGGCGATCTCGTTGAGCCGGTTGCACAGCCGCTCCGCCAGGCGGCGGGAGTTGGCGAAGACGATGGTGGAGCGGTGCGCCTGGACGAGATCGGCAATCCGCTCCTCCACCTGTGGCCAGATGGACGGCTTCTCACCGGTGTCGCCCTCCTGGACCGGTGCGCCGCCCAGCTCGCCCATGTCCTCCACGGGGACGACCACCGAGAGGTCGAAGCGCTTCCCGGACGGCGGCTGGACGATCTCCACCCGGCGCCGCGGAGACAGATAGCGGGCCACCTCCTCCACCGGCCGCACCGTCGCCGACAGCCCGATCCGGCGGGCCGGGCGGTCCAGCTGCTCGTCGAGCCGCTCCAGGGACAGCGCCAGATGGGCGCCGCGCTTGGTGCCGGCGACCGCATGGACCTCGTCCACGATCACCGTCTCGACGCCCGCCAGCGCCTCCCGGGCCGATGAGGTCAGCATCAGGAACAGCGACTCGGGGGTCGTGATCAGGATGTCCGGCGGGCGGTTGGCGATCGACCGGCGCTCCGCGGGCGGGGTGTCCCCGGAGCGGATGCCGACCGTGAGGTCCGGCTCCGGCAGTCCCAGGCGGACCGACTCCTGGCGGATGCCCGTCAGGGGGCTGCGCAGATTGCGCTCGACATCGACGGCCAGCGCCTTCAGCGGGGAGACGTACAGCACCCGGCAGCGCTTCTTCGGCTCCGCGGGCGGCGGGGTGCTCGCCAGCGTGTCCAGCGACGCGAGGAACGCGGCCAGGGTCTTGCCGGACCCGGTGGGCGCCACCACCAGGACGTCCGACCCCGCGGCGATCGCCTGCCAAGCCCCCTCCTGCGCCGCGGTGGGCGCGCTGAACGCCCCGGCGAACCATCCGCGGGTCGCGGGGGAGAACGAGTCGAGTGCTGCCTTGGCCATGTCCCCCATCGTGCACCGGACCACTGACATCGCGGCCCCGCGCGGCCCGCCGCGGCCGGACGCCGGGGCGGGCGGAGCTCAGCCCAGGCGCCCGTACGCCCGCAGGGTGAGCAGCGCCCTGAGCGTCACCATCGGGCGGCTCTCCAGCGCGGTCCCCGGAGCCCACACCCGCCAGTTGACCGGCCAGCCGCCGTCCTCCTCCTGGAGCGCGGTGAGGTGGTCCAACGCCCGGTCGATCTCGGCGTCGGTGAACCAGGTGCGGGCCAGCGAGCCGGGGGTGGGCGCGAAGTCGTACGCCAGGTGGTGCTCCCCGGGGGCGTACCCCTCCGCCACCGGGACGTCCGCGGCGCGCTCCGGGTCCAGCAGCACCAGGCCCCGCTCCCGCACCAGACGCCCCAACCGCTCGGCGGCCGCGGCGGCGCGCGGGCGGTCCGGGGCCCCGTCCAGGAAGGCCACCGCCGCCTCGACCTCGTACGGATGGGTGTCCTTCAGGGACTCCACGGCCGCCCAGCAGTAGTCGGTGGCCCGGAACAGCCATGCGTGCCACACCTCGTTGCGGTGCAGCAGCCCCACCACGGGGCCGGTGGCCAGCAGCGCGCTCGGCGGATCGTCGACCACCGGGATCCACGGGGCGGCCGGATAGCCGCGCTGCGAGGGGTGCAGCGCGGGTAGCGCGCCGTCCGCAGTGGAGATCTTCGTCAGGTAGCGGCAGATGCGCTCCACCTGGCGGCCGTCGCAGCGTCCGATGGCGTCGAGGATCTTCAGGGCGTGTGCGGTGTGCAGCGGCTGGCTGACGGGGCCGCGCAGATCGGGCTCCAGGGCGTGGCCGTAGCCGTCGTCGTCGTTGCGGTACGCGGCGAGCGCGGTCTCGACCGGGTCCGCCGCGCCACCGAGGAAGTGGTACTCGAAGAGTCGCTGCTCCAACACCCGGGCGGTCAGCCAGATGAAGCGCTCGGCGCGCGCCAGATGGGGCGAAGGGGGGCTTACGTTGTCGGCCATGGCCCGACCGTAGGCCCGAAATCTCCCGGCGACACCGGCTCGCGCACCGCGGCCCTCCCAGGCGGGATACTGAAGGCATGCGGTTGACGGTCTTCTGGCAGCGGATGGCGGACCACTTCGGTGCGTCCTACGCCGACTCCTTCGCGCGCGATCATGTGATGTCCGGCCTCGGCGGCCGGACCATCCACGAGGCGCTGGACGCGGGCTGGAGCGCCAAGGAGGTGTGGCGGGTGGTCTGCTCGGTGATGGACGTGCCGCAGGACAAGCGCTGACCAGGGGCTGACCAAGGGCTGACGGGAGCCGATCGGAGCCGATCTGGGCTGACCGGGGCCGGTCAGAGGCCGACCGGGAAGCGCTGCCGTAGGCCGTCCACCGTGGGCGGTGCCTCGCGATCGGCGCCGGTCCGGGGTGCCGATCGCAGCGGTGCGGACCGGGCGGCCCAGGGCCGCCCGGTGCGGCTGCGGGGGCACGGACCGCGCCACGGCCCAGGGCCGGGGATGTCGGCGCGGTACGCGACACTGGGCAGCGTGCCCGTGTCTGAAGAGATCACCAGTAACGATGACCCATGGCCCGCGGACCGGCCGGCGGACCGGCGTGAGCACCGGGCCGAGGCCCAGCCGGGGGACCGCTCCGATGCGCGGATGCCGCGCTGGCTGCCGCGCGCCATGCTGCTCGCGCTCGCCCTCGTGGGCTGCTACCAGCTGGCCATCTGGGGCTTCCACCAGCTGATCACGCTGCTGCTGAACGTGCTGATCGCCTTCTTCCTGGCGCTGGCCGTCGAGCCGGCCGTGGACTGGATGGCGGCCCGAGGGATGCGCCGCGGGCTGGCCACGGGCCTGGTCTTCGTGGGGATCCTCGTGGGCGCGGTCGGCTTCTTCACGCTCCTGGGGTCCATGCTGGCCGGCCAGATCGCCACCATGGTCGAGGAGTTCCCGCAGTACCTGGACTCCGTCATCAGCTGGATCAACAGCACCCTGCACACCCACCTCTCGCGGGTCCAGGTGCAGAACAACCTGCTGCGGTCCGACTGGCTGCAGAAGTACGTCCAGGACAGCGCCAACAACGTCCTGGCGGTCTCCGCGACGGTGCTGGGCAGCCTGTTCAACCTCCTGACGGTGGCCCTGTTCTCCTTCTACTTCGCCGCCGACGGCCCCCGGCTGCGGCGCGCGCTGTGCTCCGTCCTGCCGCCCCATCGCCAGGCGGAGGTGCTGCGGGCCTGGGAGATCGCCGTCGCCAAGACCGGCGGATACCTCTACTCGCGCGGGCTGATGGCGCTGATCTCCGGTATCGCGCACTACGTCCTGCTGGAGCTGATGGGCGTCCCGTACGCCCCCGCGCTGGGCATGTGGGTCGGCCTGGTCTCCCAGTTCATCCCCACCATCGGCACCTACCTGGCGGGCGCGCTGCCCATCCTGATCGCCTTCACCGTCGATCCCTGGCACGCGCTGTGGGTCTTCGCCTTCGTCGTGGTCTACCAGCAGTTCGAGAACTACCTCCTGCAGCCGCGGATCACCGCCAAGACCGTGGACATCCACCCCGCCGTCGCCTTCGGCTCGGTCGTCGCCGGCACGGCCCTGATGGGCGCGGTGGGTGCCCTCATCGCCATCCCGGCGACGGCGACGCTGCAGGCGTTCCTCGGCGCCTACGTCAGGCGCTACGAGGTCCCCGGCGATCTGCGCATCCGTGGCCGCAGCCGGGGCCTGCGGGCCGCCGGCCTCCTCGCCCGCGCCCGCGGCGTGCTGCGCGCCGAACGGTCGGGACCGTCACCGGAGGAGCCGGTGGTGGCCCGGGACGAGTCCGCGCCCACGGTGACGGCGCCCCGGACGCCGCCCGGCGGCGGGACCGGTGCCGAGGGCAGCGGCGAGGCGGACTCCGGGGGCGCCTCAGACCAGGACGGCGGCACCGCCCGCTGAGCCCTCGCCCCGGCAGTCCCTGGAGGACGCCGGGCTCGGTTGCCGCCCCGTGCCACGCCCGTGTTCTGTGACAGCGAACCTTGAGCGTTCGTCGTCGAAGGGTGCGGGCGTGCTCAGCGGTGGGCCGTTGCGGTCAGGCGTCGTAGTGCGGCATGGGCGGGTGGGCCCCAGGTGGGCTTGCCGCCGGGGCGGCCGTGGACGCCGGCGTCTCCGATGAGGAGGCAGGCGAGGGCACGCAGTACCGCCCAGCCGCGGGCGCGACGCAAGGTCGCGGCGTCCGGGGTCGGCTGGTAGGCCCCGTAGAAGCGGTCGGCGGCGCCGTCCGGGAGCAGTACCCAAGGGGCGGCGAGGTCGCAGGCTGGATCGCCGGCGAAGAGGTCACCGAAGTCGATCACGCCGCAGAAGATGCCGTCCGCGGTGAGAACGTTGGCCGGATGCAGGTCGCCGTGGAGCCACATCGCTGGGACCGCCCAGTCGGGCGCGGCGGCGGCTTCCTCCCAGACCACGCGGACGGCGTCCGGGTCGGGGATCAGCCCCAGTTCGGTGGCCGAGGCGAGCTGCTGGGCGAACCCCTCGGCATGCTCGGCCAGCGGCCCTCCCCGGCCGCGGCCGGCGGGCGCCCCGGTGGGAGCGGGTCGGTGAAGAGCCGACAGGAACGCGGCCAAAGTGTCGGCCGCCTCCGCAGCGCGCGTGGCGGGAGCGCGGTCGGCGGGCTCGCCCGGCACCCAGGTGGTGACGATCCAGGGCCGTGGAAACCGCTCGGAGGGCTCGCCGAGCCGCTGCGGGACGGGGACCGGCAGCGGAAGGTGCGGGGCGAGGGCGGGCAGCCAGGCGTGCTCCTTGCGCAGCAGCATGTCCGCAGACCGTGTTGCCCAGGGCAACCGGACGGCGAGGTCGTCGCCGAGCCGCCACAACTGGTTGTCCCAACCGCGCGCGCCGAGCTTCAAGGGGAGATCGGCAAGGTCAGGGTGCTGCTCACGCAGGAGGTCCCGGACCAACCCCACGGTGATCTCGCTCTCGGCGTGCGCCATGCGGAGCAACGGTAGTGGGACGGTGGTCCGCCGTTTGTGACACCCAGCACTCCGTGCCGCTCAACTCCCGAGGGCACAAACTCACGATCATCAACCCCGCGACGGCGAAGACCCGGGTTCGGTGGCCCAGGGCAGCCCGCGCGGCACGGGGCGTGGCATGCTTGACAGCAAAATCGAACATCCATTCTTATGGGGGTTCTGGCCGGTGTTTCCGGGGTTTTCGCGGAGTTGTCCACAGGCCGGAGCCGGGTCCGGGCGCATTGTCAGTGGCAGGCGTTAGCGTCATGGACGTGAAGCGATCGACACAAGCAAATCGGGTGGAACCCATGGCAGGCACTGACCGCGAGAAGGCACTGGACGCCGCGCTCGCACAGATTGAACGGCAATTCGGCAAGGGCGCCGTGATGCGTATGGGGGAGCGGTCGAAGGAGCCCATCGAGGTCATCCCCACCGGATCCACCGCACTCGACGTCGCCCTCGGCGTCGGCGGTCTCCCTCGCGGCCGCGTCATCGAGGTCTACGGTCCGGAGTCCTCCGGTAAGACGACCCTGACCCTGCACGCCGTCGCAAACGCCCAGAAGGCCGGCGGATCGGTCGCGTTCATCGACGCCGAGCACGCGCTCGACCCGGAGTACGCCAAGAAGCTCGGTGTGGACACCGACTCCCTGATCCTCTCCCAGCCCGACAACGGTGAGCAGGCCCTGGAGATCACGGACATGCTGGTCCGCTCCGGCGCGCTCGACCTCATCGTGATCGACTCCGTCGCCGCCCTGGTGCCGCGGGCGGAGATCGAGGGCGAGATGGGCGACTCCCACGTCGGCCTCCAGGCCCGGCTGATGAGCCAGGCGCTGCGGAAGATCACCAGCGCGCTCAACCAGTCCAAGACCACCGCGATCTTCATCAACCAGCTCCGCGAGAAGATCGGCGTGATGTTCGGCTCGCCGGAGACCACGACCGGTGGTCGCGCGCTGAAGTTCTACGCCTCGGTGCGCCTCGACATCCGCCGCATCGAAACCCTCAAGGACGGCACGGACGCGGTCGGCAACCGCACCCGCGTCAAGGTCGTCAAGAACAAGGTCTCCCCGCCGTTCAAGCAGGCCGAGTTCGACATCCTCTACGGCCAGGGCATCAGCCGCGAGGGCGGGCTGATCGACATGGGTGTGGAGCACGGCTTCATCCGCAAGTCCGGCGCCTGGTACACCTACGAGGGCGATCAGCTCGGCCAGGGCAAGGAGAACGCCCGCAACTTCCTCAAGGACAACCCGGACCTGGCCAACGAGATCGAGAAGAAGATCAAGGAGAAGCTCGGGATCGGTGTGAAGCCGCAGGACCCGTCGGCGGAGCCCGGTGCGGACGCGGCCGGCGTCCCGGCCGAACCGGCCACCGCGGCTCCAGCCCCGGCGGCCAAGGGCGCCAAGGGAGCCAAGTCCGCCGCGGCCAAGAGCTAGCCCGCCATGACACGGCGAACGGAATGGCCGGACAGCGCGGACGAGTTGAGCCGCACTGCCGGCGACGCCGAGACCCGTAGTGGCCGCAGGGGCCGTCGGGGCCGTCAGGCTCCGGAGGACGGCCCTGTGGACAGCGGTGGTCCCTCCTCGTCGAGGGCCGAGTCGGGACCGCCGCGTACCCCCGAGGAGCAGGCGCGGGCCATCTGCCTGCGCCTGCTCACCGGGAGTCCGCGCACCCGCAAACAGCTGGCCGACGCCCTCCGCCAACGGGGCATCCCCGAGGAGGCGGCACAGGAAGTGCTGTCCCGCTTCGAGGACGTCGGGCTGATCGACGACGGGGCGTTCGCCGATGCCTGGGTGGAGTCCCGCCACCACGGCCGCGGCCTGGCCCGGCGCGCCCTGGCCAGGGAGTTGCGCACCAAGGGAGTGGACTCCGCCCTTATCGATGAGGCCGTCGGCCGCCTCGACTCCGAGCAGGAGGAGGTCACCGCCCGCGCTCTCGTCGACCGCAAACTCCGTACGACCAGGGGTCTGGAGCGGGACAAGCGGCTGCGCCGCCTGGCTGGGATGCTGGCTCGCAAGGGCTACCCGGAGGGGCTCGCCCTCCGGGTCGTCAGGCAGGCCCTCGAGGAGGAAGGCGAGGACCCGGAGTTCCTGGAGGGCCACCTGCCGGGCGACTGACCGCGGGCCCGTGGACCGCGGCCGCAGGAGCGGCGGTGGGCCGGGGCCGGCGGGAGCAGGTGCTCAGGTGCGGAGCGGTAGCCCCGCGGCCCGCCATGCCTGGAAGCCGCCGGCCAGGTCCGTGGCACGGTGGAGGCCCAGTTGGCGGAGGGAGAGGGCGGCGAGAGTGGAGGCGTAGCCCTCGTTGCAGACGACGACGACCGACAGGTCGTGGTGGGTCGCCTCGGGGGCGCGGTGTTCCCCCGTGGGGTCGAGGCGCCATTCGAGTTCATTGCGTTCCACGATCAGGGCGCCGGGGATGGTGCCGTCGCGGTCCCGCAGCTGTGCGTAGCGGATGTCGACCAGCAGACCGCCGGCGTCCTGGACGGCCGCCGCCTCCTGGGGGTCCACCCGGTGGCCCAACTCCTGCCGGGCCCGGGCCAGCAGTTCGTCGATGGCGCTCATGCCCACTCCTCCGGACGTTCGACCTCTTCGAGGCGCAGCAGCTGGCCGGTGCGACTGTAGCGGCGCATCAGGGGCAGCGGCGGGTAGTAGGCGTGTACCGAGACCGCGTGGGTGTCCTGGGAGGTGTTGAGCACCTGATGGACATGGTGCGGGCCGAACGCCCGGCCGCGGCCGTCGCTGAGCGTGCGCTCGCGGTCCACGCCCTCGGCGAGCTCCAGCGTCTTCCAGCCCTCGGTGGGCAGTTGGGTGGCGAGCGACTGTTCCGTCAGCTCACCGGTGGCCGTGGCGAAGGCACCGCGGGAGCCACCGTGGTCGTGCCAGCCGGTGCCGGTGCCCGGCGGCCAGCCGATCAGCCAGGCCTCGCTACCGCCGGGCCCGTTCAGCCGGATCCAGGTACGGCCTTCGGGGTCGAGCGGAAGTGAGGCGACGAGCGCTGCGTCCGTGGCGGTGCGGTGGACGAAGTCGAGGAGCTCGGATGCGCCGGGCCCACCGGCAAGGTCGGGGGCCTGCGGACGCGCAGGGGTGTGTACGTCGGGCACGGAAACCGTCCTGAGTGATCGCGAAGAGGCGCGGCTGCCGGACAGGGCGGAGGGCCGCGCGGGGAGAAAATGCGGATCAACAGGACGGGCGACACATGCAGCCCGCATAGCGGACCAGGTCCAGATGGACCCTCCGCCAGAAGCGCGAGCTGTGCTCAGTCATCCTCGGAGTGAAGCACGGAGGTTCCCAGGGGGTCAACCGGGGAGCCGGTCCCCGGCGCCTCCTCCGCGGCGTCGGCGCGCTCCGCTTCGTCCGGGGGCACCGCACCCGCACCCGCACCCGCCGCATCCGCACCGGCCACCTCCGTGCCGGCCACCTCCGTCCCGGCCACCTTCGCACCGGCCACCTCCGTCCCGGCCACCTCCGTCCCGGCCGTTTCCGTCCCAGCCGTCTCCGCCCCTGTCGCATCCACCCCGGCCGGCTCTCCCCCGGCCGTCTCCGTCCCGGCCGCCGACCCGGCCGCCGACCCGGCGGCCGGACCGTCGGTGGCCCGGCCGTGTGCCCCGGCCCGGCGGGCGGCGCCGGCGCCCCGGCCGTGCGTTCCGCCGCGCACGGCGTCCGCACACGCTGCCATCTCTTCCGGGCGGACACCGGCCAGCGAGGTGACCAGGTGGCCGTCGGGCCGTACGAGGAGCACGGTGTGCGCCGCGGCGCCCGGGTAGGCCTCGGTGACCAGGACCTCGGCGGACATCGGCAGGGCCGCGACCGCGCTGGTCAGACGGGGCATCAGGCCCGCCGACCGCCAGTGCCGCCGGTCCCAGACCGTGGTGCCGGGCGCCACCAGCACCACCAGCAGGCCGTCGCCGAGACGGTCGCGCAGCCGGACCACCGAGCCGTCGGACGCGGTCACCGGTACATCGGCGACCGGCGCCCCGGGCGGTGTCTCGACGAGGGGACCAGCGGGGTGGCCGGCGTCCGGTGCCAGCGGGGTGCGGGCGTACACCGGCGGTGCGCCCAGTGGACCGCGGCCCAGATGGCCGTCGGTGAGCAGGGTGCTGCGGCCGCGGGCGGCCCCGGGGAGCACGGTGCGCCAGCGGGCCGAACGGCCGTCCCGGAGCAGCGGCAGCGCCTGGTCGGCCGCGCGCAGCCGGGCCGCCACCGCCCCCCGACGTTCGGCCTGATAGCTGTCGAGCAGCAACTCGGAGGCGCCGTGGTGCCAGGCCAGGCCCAACTTCCAGGCGAGGTTCTCGGCGTCCCGCAGCCCCTCGTCCAGCCCCTGGGTGCCCAGGGCCCCCAGCAGATGGGCGGCATCCCCCGCGAGGAAGGCGCGGCCCTGCCGCCAGCAGCGGGCGAGCCGGTGGTGGACGGTGTGCACACCGGTGTCGAGGAGTTCGTACGGGGGGACCGGCCGGCCGAGGCCGTGGGCCGTGGCCCGGTCGGTGTTCGGGCCCGCGCCGGATTCCACCGGGGCCTCGCTGGTCCAGCCGGCCAGGGTGTCCCGGATCCGGGCCACCAAGGCGTCCGGCGTGACCAGCTCGCGCCCCGGCGGCAGCAGCCAGTCCAGCCGCCAGACGCCGTCGGCCAGCGGGCGGGCGGAGACCTCGTCGCCCGGCCCGCCGCCCTGCCGGCGCGGGGAGCGGTGCAGCAAGGCCTCCCCCGGCCAGGGGAGTTCGCAGCGCAGGGTGGCCACGGCATGTCGTTCGACCGCCGTACGGCCCGGGAAGCGGATGTCCAGCAGCTTGCGGACGGTCGACCGGGAGCCGTCGCAGCCGATGAGGTAACTCCCGCGCCACCACGTTCCGTTGGGGCCGCGGGTCTGGGCGCTGATGCCGTGCTCGTCCTGTTCGAGATCGGCGAGCTTGCTGCCGGTGACGACCTCGGCGAGCTTCTCGCGGGCCAGCGCGGCGCGCAGCGCACGGGTGAGTGCGTGCTGGGGGAGGTGGACGGGGGAGGCTGGGGCCGGGCCGGCCGCCGCGTCCGGGGTCCGGGGGGCGAAGGCGACGCGCTCCACCAGGCGCCGGCGGCGCATCACGCGCCAGGCCGCCCAGCGGGCGCCGGCGCTCTCCAGGGTGTCGGCGCAGCCGAGCCGGCCGACGAAGGCCGTGGTGTCGGGGCGGAGCACGGCGGTGCGGGCGGGCCGTTCCTCGTCCTGGCCGGTGGTTTCGTCCAGGACGACGGAGGGCACACCGAGCCGGGCGAGCGCCAGGGCGAGGGAGAGACCGACCGGGCCGGCTCCGGCCACGATCACCGGGTCCACGGCGCCGCTCCCTGGGGCCGCTGCTGCGTACGGGACGTGCGGGAACTGGCAGTTGGAGCCCGGTGCGTGATCACACAGCGTATGCAACCCACTGCGGCCGCTCGCGTCAAGTGACGGAGGCGATGGCGCCGTTGCCATCGCCTCCGCAGGGGATGCGTCTCGGCCGCCGCGCGGCGCGGCGGCCGGCGGGGGGATCGGGGTCAGTCCGCCTTGGCCGCCGGCCCGCCCGGAGCGGCCTCGGCGACCTCCCTCGCGTCGGTCGCCTCAACCGGCTCGGCGGCCGCTGCCACCCCGATGCCGGTCTTGGCGCGCCGGCCGCGCCGCTCGATCCAGTTGGCGAGGGCGGAGAGCGTCAGGCACATCGCGACGTAGATGCTGCCGGTGACGATGATGACCGGGACGTAGGTGTCGTTGCCGTTGACGATGATGTTGGTGCTCATCAGCCGGGCCGTGAAGAGCAGCTCCTCGAAGGTGATGATGTAGCCGAGGGAGGTGTCCTTCAGGGTCACCACGAGCTGGCTGATGATCGTCGGCAGCATCGCCCGGACGGCCTGCGGGATCAGGACCGTCGTCATCACCTGCGTCTTGCTCAGCCCCAGGGCGTAGGCGGCCTCGCGCTGCCCCTTGGGCACGGCGTTGATGCCGGCGCGCAGCACCTCGGCCTGCACCGAGCCGTTGTAGACCGTCAGGCCGATGACCAGCGCCCAGAACTGCGGCTCGTTGTCGCCCAGCCCGAGGCTCGCCCGGTTGCTGAGGAGGATGACCCACAGCGCGTAGATGGTGATCAGCAGGGGGACGGCGCGGAAGAGCTCGATGAAGCCGGTCGCCAGCCAGCGGACCGGCTTGTGGTCCGACAGCCGCGCCACCGCGAGGAGTACGCCCAGTACCAGCGACAGCACCGCCGCGACCCCGAAGACCTTCAGGGTCGTCAGGACACCGTCGCGGATGCTGGTCCGCACACCGGCGTTGTTGAAGATGTTCCAGACCTCGGGCTCCAGCTGGCCCTTGGACTGCAGCCGCAGCACCACGAACACGACCAGCGCCACCATCGCGAGCGCGCCGATGACCGAGTAGACCAGGTTGCGCCGCTTCGACCGCGGCCCCGGTACGTCGTAGAGAACGCTGGCGCCACTCATGCCCTTACCTCGCTTCGTTCCGCCCCGCCTGCGCGCGGCCCCCACGTCGTGCTGTTCCGGCTCCCGTGTCCGCTCATCGCGCGACCCCCATCCGGCGCTCCAGCAGTCGGAAGAGTCCGCTGATGGAGAAGGTGATGATGAGGTAGGTGAGCGCGATCCACAGGAAGATCCAGGCGATCGCGTAGCCCTTGTCGTTCAGCAGCTTGGAGACGTTGAACAGCTCGGGGTAGCTGAAGGCGCCGGCGATCGCGGAGTTCTTCGTCAGTGCGATGAAGATGCTGCTCAGCGGCGCGATCACGGTGCGGGTCGCCTGCGGGAGCACGATCATGCGCAGCGTCTGGGCGAACGTCATACCGAGGCTGCGCGCGGCCTCCGCCTGTCCCAGCGGCACGGTGCTGATGCCGGACCGCACCGCCTCGCACACGAACGAGGAGGTGTAGAAGCCGAGCGCCAGCGTGGCGAGCACGAAGGGGCTCGCGCCCTGGAAGAGGACCTGCGGTACGACGAAGAACGCGACCAGGAAGAGCAGGGTCAGCGGCGTGTTGCGCAGCAGTGTGACCCAGCCCGTCCCGAAGGCGCGCAGTGGCGGAATCGGCGAGACCCGGAAGCCGGCTATGAGCACGCCGAGGATCAGCGCGAGCAGGCCGCTGGACGCGGTGATCGCCAGCGTGCCGAGGAATCCGTCCCGGAACTCGGGCAGGTAATCGAGGAGTACGTTCATGGGGTCTCCGCGGTAGCGGTCATCGGGTCGGCGGCGGGAAGGTCACGGACGAACGGAACGGCCGGACGGTGCCGAGGTGCACGGCGGGAAGGCGCACCGCCCCGCACACCCGCCGCGGCGGGCGTACGGGGCGGCGCGGTCCGGTGCGTGCGCTGCCTCAGTAGCGCGGCAGCGGGGTCTCCGGGGCGACGTACTTCGAGCCCGACTTGCCGAGCGTGCCCTCGTACGCCTTCTGGTAGTCCTTGTTCGCGATGTGGTGCTCCAGCGCCTTGGTGATGGCGTCGCGGAGCGTCTTGTCGTCCTTGTTCATGCCGACGCCGTAGGGCTCCTTGGTGAACGGCTTGCCGACGACCCGGAGCTTGGAGGGCCGCTGCGCGGCGTAGCCCTTGAGGATCGCGTCGTCGGTGGTGACCGCGTCGACCTGCTTGTCCAGCAGGTACTTCACACAGTCCGAGTACTTGCCGACCTCGGTGGTGTCGGCGCCGTACCGCTTCTTCTTGATCTCCTGCAGCGGGGTGGAGCCGGTGATCGAGCAGACCTTCTTGCCCTTGAGGGCGTCCGGGCCGGTGATCGCCTTGTCGTCCTTGCGCACCAGGAGGTCCGCGCCGGCGGTGTAGTACGGGCCCGCGAAGCCGACCTGCTTCTTGCGCTCTTCGTTGATCGTGTAGGTACCGACGTAGTAGTCGACCTGGCCCTTGGAGATGGTGGTCTCACGGACGTTGGAGTCGATCGTCTTGAACTCGATCTGGTTCTCGGAGAAGCCGAGGTCGGCCGCGACCATCTTGGCGATCTCGATGTCGAAACCGGAGTACTTGGTGGTCGCCGGGTCCTTGAAGCCCAGGAACGGCTGGTCGGCCTTCACACCGACGACGATCTTCTTGGCCTTCTGCGCCTTCTTCAGCACCGGCGAGTTGACCTTGACGTCCTTGGCGACGGTGTAGCTGCCCTTGTAGACCTCGCCGCCGGCCGGCTTGTCGCCTGCCGTACCGGACTCCCCACCGCAGGCGGTCGCCGTAGCCGCCAGGGCGAGCACCACCGCACCGGCCGCAGCCGTCTTACGCATCCTCATGGTGAACTTCCTTTGGTTCAACAGGTGTTGGCAATCATCGTGGCCCAACTCGGCCTCAGTGGTGCAGGATCTTCGACAGGAAGTCCTTGGCGCGGTCGCTGCGCGGGTTGTTGAAGAACTGGTTCGGCTCGGCCTCTTCGACGATGCGGCCGTCCGCCATGAAGACGACCCGGTTCGCCGCCGAGCGCGCGAAGCCCATCTCATGAGTGACCACGACCATGGTCATGCCGTCCCGAGCGAGCTGCTGCATGGTGTCCAGCACCTCGTTGATCATCTCCGGGTCCAGCGCGGAGGTGGGCTCGTCGAACAGCATCACCTTCGGGTCCATCGCCAGGGCGCGGGCGATCGCCACCCGCTGCTGCTGGCCGCCGGAGAGCTGTGCGGGGTACTTGTCGGCCTGGGTGCCGACCCCGACCCGGTCGAGCAGGGTGCGGGCCTTCTCCTCGGCCGTGGCCTTGTCCGTCTTGCGGACCTTGACCTGCCCCAGCATCACGTTCTCGAGCACCGTCTTGTGCGCGAAGAGGTTGAAGGACTGGAAGACCATGCCCACGTCGGCGCGGAGGCGGGCCAGTTCCCGGCCCTCCTGCGGCAGGGCCTTCCCGTCGATGGTGATGCTGCCGGAGTCGATGGTCTCCAGGCGGTTGATCGTGCGGCAGAGGGTCGACTTGCCCGAGCCCGAGGGCCCGATCACGACGACGACCTCACCCCGGTTGATCGTCAGGTCGATGTCCTGGAGCACGTGCAGCGCGCCGAAGTGCTTGTTCACGTTGTCCAGCACGACCAGCTGGTCCCCTGCCTGCGTGGGACCCTCGGCGTTCTTGGTCACCGATACTTCGCTCATCGGCGTACAGCTCCGTCCTCCTCGATTGGGGAGGACCCTAGTGAGGCGCTTCGAGCAGCGTCATTACATCTGAGGGGAACTTGAGCATAACGATCCGGTCGCAGCGGGAGACGCTGCGTGACCCGGTGGTGGACGGGCCCGGACGGCGGTCCGGGCCATGGGAACAGTGCCGGAATACCGCGGGCGTACCGGCTGGGTAACGGATGGCGGCGCGGAGGTGGCCAGCTCTTGACGCACCCGCCCCCCATCGCCGTAGATGCCCTGTGGCCCCTGCGCACGCACCCGGAAGGAGGGCCGGAATGAGACTGCTGCTCGTCGAGGACGACGATCATGTGGCCGCGGCCCTGTCCGCGGTGCTCGCCAAGCACGGCCTGGCCGTGGTGCACGCCCGCAACGGCGAGGAGGCGCTGAAGGCCCTGCTGCCGGACGGTGCCGAGCCCTTCGCGGTGGTCCTGCTCGACCTCGGGCTGCCCGACCAGGACGGCTTCGAGGTCTGCGGCCGGATCCGCAGGACGACCAGCATTCCGGTGATCATGGTGACCGCGCGCTCCGATGTGCGCTCCCGGATCCACGGCCTCAACCTGGGCGCGGACGACTACGTCGTCAAGCCGTACGACACCGGCGAACTGCTGGCCCGTATCCACGCGGTGAGCCGGCGCACGGTGCCCCCGACCGACCGCGGGGGCGAGCAGCCGGCCGACGAGGGTGCCCCCGACGAGGCGCTGCGGCTGGGCGCGGTCACCGTCGAACTCCCCACCCGCCAGGTGTCCGTGGGCGGCACGACGGTGCCGCTCACCCGCAAGGAGTTCGATCTGCTGGCGTTGCTCGCCCAGCGCCCCGGGGTGGTCTTCCGGCGGGAGCAGATCATCAGCGAGGTGTGGCGCACGAGTTGGGAGGGCACCGGCCGGACCCTGGAGGTGCACATCGCCTCCCTGCGGGCCAAGCTGCGGATGCCGGCCCTGATCGAGACGGTGCGCGGCGTCGGCTACCGCCTCGTCGTGCCCGCCGCCGGCCGGCCCACCACCCCGGCGTCCTGAAGGCCGCCGCCGGTCCGTGCGCACCCGACTCCTCCCGCTCCTCATCGTCCTCATGGCCGGGGTGCTGCTGGCCCTCGGCTTCCCGCTGAGCGTGATCACCGCCGGTGTGGAGCAGCAGAAGGTGGTCGTCGACCGGATCGACGACGCCGCCCGTTTCGCCGCGCTCGCCCAGTTCGTCACCGCCCGCCCCGGCGCGGACCCCCGCCACAAGACGCCCGAGGAGGACGAGCGGCGCACCACCCTCGACGCCGAGCTGGAGCGCTACCACGACCTCTACGGGATCCGCGCCGGCGTCTTCTACCGCGACCACACCCCGATGGCCGCCGCCCCGCACGACCTCCCGGTGCCCCGGGACGGCGAGGGCGGGCGGGCCTTCAACGAGGCGCTGGCCGGTCGCCGCAGCCACGATCCGCACCAGGTCTGGCCCTGGGACGAGGACGGCCGGATCCCGGTCGCCTCACCGGTGATCCGGGACGGCGATGTGGTCGCGGTCGTGGTCACCGACTCGCCCACCGGCCAGATGCGGTCGCGCATCCTGCACGGCTGGCTGCTGATCGGCGCCGGTGAGTGCGGCGCGATGCTGGTCGCGGTGGCCGCGGCCTTCCGGCTGACCGGCTGGGTGCTGCGGCCCGTACGGATCCTGGACGTCGCCAGTCACGACATCGCCACCGGACGGCTGAAGTCCCGGGTCGCCGGCACCGCGGGCCCGCCCGAACTGCGCCGGCTGGCCCGTTCGTTCAACGAGATGGCCGACCACGTCGAGGACGTCCTGGAGCAGCAGCGCGCCTTCGTCGCCGACGCCTCCCACCAACTGCGCAACCCGCTCTCCGCGCTGCTGCTGCGGATCGAGCTGCTGGCGCTGGAGCTGCCCGAGGGCAACGAGGAGATCGCCTCGGTACGCACCGAGGGCAAGCGACTGGCCCGGGTTCTGGAGGATCTGCTCGATCTCGCGCTGGCCGAGCACTCCGCCGCCGACCTCCAGCTCACCGATGTCGCGGCGCTGGCCGCCGAACGCGTCGGCTCCTGGGCCCCGATGGCCGACGACAAGGGCGTCCGCCTGCGCTACGAAGGGCACACCGCGGTGACCGGCTGGGCCGACCCGATCGCCCTGTCCAGCGCGCTGGACGCCGTGATCGACAACGCCCTGAAGTTCACCCCGGCCGGCGAGCCGGTCACCGTCGGGGTGGCGCCGGACGGCGGGCAGGTCCGGATCACCGTGGCCGACCGCGGCCCCGGTCTGG
This sequence comes from Streptomyces sp. NPDC020742, assembly GCF_040641675.1. Classification (NCBI taxonomy): domain Bacteria; kingdom Bacillati; phylum Actinomycetota; class Actinomycetes; order Kitasatosporales; family Streptomycetaceae; genus Streptomyces; species Streptomyces sp. NPDC020742. The sequence goes on along the minus strand of NZ_JBFAEA010000020.1, from coordinate 75,847 downwards.
CCGAGGACGAGCTCGCCCGGGTCGGTGACCGCTTTTGGCGCAGCAGCCGCCACCAGAACGTCTCCGGCTCGGGGCTCGGGCTCTCCATCACCCGCGCCCTGCTCGCTGCGGGCGGCGCCGACATCGCCTACGCCCCGCACCCGCCGCACGGGCTGGAGGTCACCGTCACGGTGCCGCGTACCGCGCCCTGAAGCCGCGGCACCGGGGCGCGGCCGCGCGGGGCGGCAGTGGAAAGCCTGTGCTAACGTGCATGGTGTTGCAGTTGCGGTACCCATGATGAACGTTGTGCGCGCCCGGAGGCTGGTAGCCCCGGGCGTTCCGTGTTTTTCCGGATCTTTCCGGTGTGGGGCGAGCACCTCGGCGACAGGGAGGCCGCAAGGTGCGGTCTCCGGATTGCCCCGTGAAGGAGAAGGACATGGCTTCCGGCACCGTCAAGTGGTTCAACCCCGAGAAGGGCTTCGGCTTCATCGAGCAGGAGGGTGGCGGCCCCGACGTCTTCGCCCACTACTCGAACATCGCCGCCCAGGGCTTCCGTGAGCTCTTCGAGGGCCAGAAGGTCACCTTCGACGTGACCCAGGGCCCCAAGGGCCCGCAGGCGGAGAACATCGTCGCGGCCTGACGCGTCCCGCTTGTCGACCGGGGCCCGCACCGATTTCCGGTGCGGGCCCCGGTCCGTTCCGTCGCGCGCCCGGGTGACTGCGGCCGCTGCCCGGGGGTGCGCTACGGCTTCACCGACAGGTAGTACCGCCGGGCGCCCCGGTGCAGCGGCAGCGGGTCGGTGAAGACCGCCGTCCGCAGGTCGACCTTCTGCGCGGCGTGCACCTCGCGGCCGATCCGGTCCCGGCTGTCGATCACGGTCCGGGTGATCCCCTGGGTCAGCGCCGCATCCTCGCGGTCGGTGGTGACCAGCAGGTTCGCCACCGCGATCGTCTTCACCGCCCGCCCGTCCTGGGCCCGCGGATAGGCGTCGGCGGGCATCACCGCGGCCCGGTAGTAGCGGGTGCGCTCGCCCTGCCGGTGCAGCCCCCCGGTGAGGTCCCCGAGCGGGACCAGCCGCACCGGGAAGTGCTGCGCCAGGCGCTGCACGGCCGTCGTCGGCAGCCCGCCGGACCAGAAGAAGGCGTCCAGCTTCCCCTGTTCCAGCAGCTTCGGCATCCGGTCGATGCCGACCCGTACCGGTTCGATGTCCCGGGCGAAGTCCAGACCGGCCGCCTCCAGCAGCCGCCGGGTGATCAGCTGTACGCCGGAGCCGTCGGTGCCCACTCCCACCCGCAGCCGCCGCAGGTCCTTCGTCGAGCGCACCGCGGAGTCCTTCGGCACCACCAGCTGCATGTAGTCGTCGTACAGCCGGGCGCAGGCCCGGAGCCGGTCCGCGCCCGGCTCACCCCGTACCGCGGCCACCGCGTCCGTGGTCGCGATGGCGAACTGGGCCTTCCCCGCGACCAGTTGGCGCAGGTTGTCGATCGACCCCTCGCTGCGGGTCAGCCGCAGATCCAGCTCCGGCATATCGCGCGCCAGGTCCTGCTTGAGCAACTCCCCGTAGCGTGCGTAGACACCGGTCGGCACGCCCGTCACCAGCGTCACCCGCCCGCTCGGGGCCCGTTCCCCGTTCGCCGACAGCGCCCACCACAGCAGCGCCCCCAGGGCGAGCAGCGCCGCGGTCGCCGCCTGGAGGATCCGGCGGACGGAGCGGGGAAGTGCACAGACCATGCGCGGGATCCTGCCAGCAGCGTGGCGCCGGCGGGAGGGGCAGCGGCGCATTTCACTGATCCCGGCCCCGGCACCGCGGGTGTGCCGGCCGGTGCCGGAGTGCGCTCCGGCGTCCGGGAGAGGGTTCGGCAGCGCCTACCCTTGTCGTATGACCAGCAGCGACCGGAGCCAGGCAGTGGGCGTTCAGCAGAGCAAGACGTATGAGATCCGCACCTACGGGTGCCAGATGAACGTCCATGACTCCGAGCGGCTGTCCGGGCTGCTGGAGGAGGCGGGTTACGTGCCCGCGCCCAAGGAGGCGGAGGGCGCCGACGTCGTCGTCTTCAACACCTGTGCGGTGCGCGAGAACGCCGACAACCGGCTCTACGGCAACCTCGGCCAGCTGGCCCCGAAGAAGGCCGCGCGGCCCGGCATGCAGATCGCCGTCGGCGGCTGCCTCGCCCAGAAGGACCGCGACATCATCGTCAAGAAGGCCCCCTGGGTCGATGTGGTCTTCGGCACGCACAACATCGGCAAGCTCCCCGTCCTGCTGGAGCGCGCCCGCGTCCAGGAAGAGGCGCAGGTGGAGATCGCCGAGTCGCTGGAGGCCTTCCCCTCCACGCTGCCCACCCGGCGGGAGAGCGCCTACGCCGCCTGGGTCTCCATCTCCGTGGGCTGCAACAACACCTGTACGTTCTGCATCGTCCCGGCGCTGCGCGGCAAGGAGAAGGACCGCCGGCCCGGCGACATCCTCGCCGAGATCGAGGCGCTGGTCGCCGAGGGCGTCAGCGAGATCACCCTGCTCGGCCAGAACGTCAACGCGTACGGCTCCGACATCGGCGACCGTGAGGCGTTCTCGAAGCTGCTGCGGGCCTGCGGCTCGATCGAGGGACTGGAGCGGGTCCGCTTCACCTCCCCGCACCCCCGCGACTTCACCGACGACGTCATCGCGGCCATGGCCGAGACCCCGAACGTGATGCCGCAGCTGCACATGCCGCTGCAGTCCGGCTCCGACCGGATCCTGAAGTCGATGCGCCGCTCCTACCGCCAGGAGCGCTTCCTCGGGATCATCGAGAAGGTGCGCGCCGCGATGCCGGACGCCGCGATCTCCACCGACATCATCGTCGGCTTCCCGGGCGAGACCGAGGAGGACTTCGAGCAGACCCTGCACACGGTCCGCGAGTCCCGCTTCGCCCAGGCCTTCACCTTCCAGTACTCCAAGCGCCCCGGCACCCCGGCGGCCGACATGGACGACCAGATCCCCAAGGAGGTCGTGCAGGCTCGCTACGAGCGCCTGGTCGCCCTCCAGGAGGAGATCTCCTGGGAGGAGAACAAGAAGCAGGTCGGCCGCACCCTGGACGTGTTGGTCGCCGAGGGCGAGGGCCGTAAGGACGACGCCACCCGCCGGCTGTCCGGGCGCGCCCCCGACAACCGCCTGGTGCACTTCACCCGGCCCGAGGAGCCGGTCCGGCCCGGTGACGTGGTGACCGTCGAGATCACCTACGCCGCGCCGCACCACCTCCTGGCGGAGGGGCCGGCCAAGGCCGTCCGCCGCACCCGCTCCGGCGACGCCTGGGAGAAGCGGAACGCCGCCCCGGCGGAGCAGCCCAAGGGAGTGCTGCTGGGTCTGCCCACCATCGGGGCCCCGGCGCCCAGCCCGGTCCCCGCGGCCGGCTGCGGCTGCGACTGACCGGTACGGGACGGACGGAGCCGGGGCGTTACGCTGCGTGGCATGTTCGTAGCTGCCGCCCTCTGCCCCTGCCCACCGCTGCTCGTACCGGAGGTGGCCGCCGGAGCCGCACCCGAGCTGGACCCGCTGCGCACCGCCTGCCTCGACGCGGTCGGCGTGCTCGCGGCGGCCCGCCCGGACCGGCTGGTCGTCCTCGGCCCCGTCGCCGGCAGCGGTACGGAGGCCTACCCGCAGGGCGCCGTCGGCTCCTTCCGCGGCGTCGGCGTGGACCTGGAGGTGGCGCTGGGCGCGGCCGAGGAGGCACCTGGTAGCGCGCTCCCGCAGTCGCTGGCGGTCGGCGCCTGGCTGCTGTCCCGGGCGGACTGGGACGACGCCCCGGTGCAGGGCCTGGCCGTGGGGGAGGACCTGCCCCCCGAGCGGTGCCTGGCGGCCGGCCGGGAGGCCGCCGCGTCCGCGCCCCGGGTCGCCCTGCTGGTGATGGGCGACGGCAGTGCGTGCCGGACGGTGAAGGCGCCGGGCTACCTCGACGCACGGGCCGAGGGCTTCGACACCGCGGCTGCCCGCGCCCTGGGCGCCGCCGACCTGCCCGCACTGGGCGCGCTCGACGCGGCGCTGGCCCGCGAACTCCAGGCGCGCGGACGGGCCTGCTGGCAGGTCCTGGCGGGCGCGGCCGAGGGGACGTCCCCGAGCGGCCGACTGCTGCGCGAGGAGGCCCCGTACGGCGTGGGCTACTTCGTCGCCACCTGGTCGTAGCGCGGGCATCCGTCCGGGCATGCGGCGACGGCCGCGAGGTGGACCCACCTCGCGGCCGTCGCCGTACGCCCGATCCGGGCGCCGGGCCTACTGCCGGGTGCTCTCGCCGGACTCGCTGTCGGCCGCGGCCCGCGCCGACTGCTGCCGGGGGATCCCGGCGCTCTCGGTGGACCGCTCCGCCCGTGGCTCCTCGTCCGCCGCGACCTCGGGGGCCGCCTGCGCGCCGTCACCGGAGGCCTCCGGAGCCGCGCTCTCCGCCGCCGGGCCGGCCTCCTCCGCAGCGGCTGACACCTCCCCGGCGGACGCGCCGTCCTGGGGAGTCCGCCCGGCCGCGTCGCTCTCCTCGGCCCGCTCGGCGCCCTCGGAGTCCGCCGAAGCGGCCGACCCCGCGGGCTCCTCCGCCTCGGTCGTCACCGTCGCAGCGGCACTCTCCTCCGTCGACGCTTCGTCCTTACGGCGACGAAACCGCGAAAACACGCCCATAACTGCTCCTACGCTCTTCATGTGGCGAAATCCCGGGCCGCCCGGAGCGGACCGTTGCGCCGCCCACGGGCGCCGGTGCTGCACCGGCTCACTCGGGACCTCGAACAGGCAACGACGCCATCGGTGGCCCGTCACGTCGCTCGTTCGAGATGGGGGCGTGATGTTTGCGAGACTGACGGGGTGAACACCGCCGTCCCCGCTCCGCGGGTCATCGCCGTCGTCGGCCCCACCGCGGCCGGCAAGTCCGATCTTGGCGTCGCGCTCGCGCACCACGTGGGCGGCGAGGTCATCAACGCCGACTCCATGCAGCTCTACCGAGGCATGGACATCGGCACCGCCAAGCTCACGCCCGAGGAACAGCACGGCGTACCGCACCGCCTCCTGGACATCTGGGACGTGACCCGCGCGGCCAACGTCGCCGAGTACCAGCGGCTGGCCCGCGCCGAGATCGACCGGCTGCTCGCCGAGGGTCGCACCCCGGTCCTCGTCGGCGGCTCCGGCCTGTACGTACGCGGTGCCATCGACGCCCTCGACTTCCCCGGCACCGACCCGGAGGTACGCGCCCGCCTGGAGGCCGAACTGGCCGACCAGGGCAGCGGCGCCCTGCACGCCCGGCTGGCCGCCACCGACCCCGAAGCGGCCCGCGCGATCCTGGCCAGCAACGGCCGCCGCATCGTGCGCGCCCTGGAGGTCATCGAGATCACCGGCCGCCCGTTCACCGCCAACCTCCCCGGTCACGAAGCGGTCTACGACACCCTGCAGATCGGCGTCGACGTCGAGCGCCCGGAGCTCGACGAGCGGATCGCCCGGCGGGTCGACCGGATGTGGGAGGCCGGACTGGTCGACGAGGTGCGCCGGCTGGAGGCCGAGGGGCTGCGCGAGGGCCGTACCGCCTCCCGGGCGCTGGGCTACCAGCAGGTGCTGGCCCAGCTGGCGGGCGAGTGCACCGAACAGGAGGCGCGGGACGAGACGGTGCGCGCTACGAAGCGCTTCGCGCGCCGTCAGGACTCGTGGTTCCGCCGGGACCCCAGGGTGCACTGGCTCAGCGGTGCGGCCGACCGGCGGGCGGAACTTCCCCGGCAGGCGCTCGCGTTGCTCGAACGACCGGTCACAGCCTGATCACGTCATGGCATCGGGACGCTCCGGCCGTCAACAGCGCCGCTGAGGGCGTGTCATCATCGACCTTCGATCGAGACGTGCAGTCTGCAGTGGGGAGGGCGCGTGGCAATGGAGGCCGGCCCTCGCAGCGGAGCCCAGCACCCGGACAACGGTGTCGCCGACACGGCGCCGCTGGCCGACGACGGCCCGGACACCCAGGAGGACCTGTCCGGCTCCGAGGGCCCCGATGCGGCCGCCGAGGCGCCCGGTGAGGGCGGCGCGTCCTTCCGGGAGCTGCGCCCGCCGCGCCGGCTGCGGCTGTGGCAGCTCGCGCCGATCGTCGGGCTCGCCGCCGTCGGCTCGCTGATGTTCGCCTTCCCGCTCGCCTTCGAGTTCGGTGGCGACGGGGGCGCGGTGATCGCGATGCTGGGTCTGCTGCTGTGCTGCTGCGCCGCCGGCTGGGGCATGATGGCCGCCCGCCGCGTCGGCCATACCTGGCCCGGTCTCCCGGCACGCGGCTCCGGCCGCCGGGCCGACTGGCGCGTGGTGCTCCTGTACGCCCTGGTGGTGTCCGTCCCCGCCGCCCTCGCCATCTGGCGGGTGGCACGGCTGCGCTGAGCGCGCCGGGCGGTACGACGGTCCGGGGGGAGTAGAGATGGCCCACTCCCCACCTCCGCCCCCGTCACCGCGCCCGGGCCGCCCTCCCCGTACGATGCAAGGGTGACCAGCACCGCGCGCATCGCCTTCCTCAAGGGCCACGGCACCGAGAACGACTTCGTGATCGTCCCGGACCCGGACGGCCGCCTCGACCTGCCGGCGAGCGCCGCCGCCCGGATCTGCGACCGCCGGGCCGGCATCGGCGGTGACGGGCTACTGCGCGTCGTACGGTCCGCCGCGCACCCCGAGGCGCGCGCCCAGGCCGACGAGGCCGAGTGGTTCATGGACTACCGCAACGGCGACGGCTCCATCGCCGAGATGTGCGGCAACGGCGTCCGGGTCTTCGCCCGCTATCTGCTGCACGCCGGGCTGGCCGAGGCCGGTGAGCTGGCCATCGCCACCCGCGCCGGCGTCCGCCGCGTCCACCTCGCCAAGACCGGCGATGTCACCGTCGCCATGGGCCGCGCGGAGCTGCCCGAGGAGGGCGTGGTGGTCAGCGTCGACGGCCGCAGCTGGCCGGCCCGCAACGTGAACATGGGCAATCCGCACGCGGTTGCCTTCGTCGAGGACCTGGCCCACGCCGGGGAGCTGCGGTCGGTACCGCCGTTCAGCCCAGCGTCGGTTTATCCCGACGGCGTGAACATCGAGTTCGTCGTCGACCGCGGCCCGCGCCATGTGGCCATGCGGGTCCATGAGCGCGGCTCGGGCGAGACCCGGTCCTGCGGCACCGGCGCCTGTGCGGTCGCCGTCGCCACCGCGCGCAGGGACGGCCTGGACCCGGCCCGTACCGGCGCCCCGGTCACCTACACCGTCGAGGTGCTCGGCGGCAGCCTGTCGATCACCGAGCTGCCCGACGGTACGGTCGAGATGACCGGCCCCGCCGAGATCGTCGCCGAGGGCACCTTCGACCCCGCCTGGCTGGCCGCCGCGCTCTCCTGACGGCACCCGGTCCGGATCCGCCCGGCCACCCCCTCGGACGGCGCTTCCGGCCAAAAGTTTCGCTCGAACGGGTGGTCCGCCTCACTCTGGGCGAGAGCGGTACAGCGCTGCGTGATGGGCTCGATAGCATCAAGCACCGGCCCGGACGTCCGCCGCGGGCGCGCTCCACCGCCGGTCGACGCTGCCGGAGGTGCCCATGAGCGCAGAGGCCACTAACCCTGGTAACCCTGGAGCAGCGGGCCGCAGGCGCGGCCGCCGCCGACTGGAGCTCAGAGGGCTGCGCCGCATCGGCCGTGCCGCACTGCTCGGCCCGGCCCCGCGCGATGGCCTCCCGCACGCCCTGGAACACGTCGCCAAGGTGCACCGCCACCACCACCCCGAGGCTGACCTGGACATCCTCACCAAGGCGTACCTGCTCGCCGAGTGCTCGCACCGCGGCCAGCTGCGCAAGAGCGGCGAGCCGTACATCACCCACCCCCTCGCGGTGACCCTGATCCTCGCCGAACTCGGCGCGGAGACCACGACCTTGACCGCCTCCCTGCTCCACGACACCGTCGAGGACACCGAGGTGACCCTCGACCAGGTGCAGGACCTCTTCGGGGACGAGGTCTGCTACCTCGTCGACGGCGTCACCAAGCTGGAGAAGGTCGACTACGGCGCCGCCGCGGAGCCGGAGACCTTCCGCAAGATGCTGGTGGCCACCGGCAACGACGTCCGGGTGATGTCCATCAAGCTCGCCGACCGGCTGCACAACATGCGCACCCTCGGCGTGATGCGGCCCGAGAAGCAGGCCCGGATCGCCAAGGTGACCCGGGACGTGCTGATCCCGCTCGCCGAGCGGCTGGGCGTGCAGGCGCTCAAGGCCGAGCTGGAGGACCTGGTCTTCGCGATCCTGCACCCCGAGGAGTACGCCACGACGCAGGCCCTGGTCATGGAGTACGCCACCCGGCCCGACCCGCTCGCCGCGCTCGCCGAGCGGATGCGCACGGTGCTGGCCGAGGCCGGTATCGGGGCCGAAGTCCTGCTCCGGCGGCGGCACTTGGTCTCCGTGCACCGGGTCCGCCTGGCCCGCCGCGAGCTGACCGGGGCCGACCTGGGGCGGCTGCTGGTGCTGGTGGCGGAGGACGCCGACTGCTACGCGGTCCTGGGCGAGCTGCACACCTGCTTCACCCCGGTCGTCTCCGAGTTCAAGGACTTCATCGCGACCCCCAAGTTCAACCTCTACCAGTCCCTGCACACCGCGGTCGCCGGGGAGTCCGGGGAGATCGCCGAGACCTTGATCCGCACCCACCAGATGCACCGGGTCGCCGAGGCCGGGGTGATCGCGCTGGGCAACCCCTACGCCCCCACCGACGACGCGGACGCCCCCGAGGGCGAGCGGGCCGACCCGACCCGCCCCGGGTGGCTCTCCCGGCTGCTGGAGTGGCAGCGCACCACCCCCGACCCGGACACCTTCTGGACCTCGCTGCGCGACGACCTCGCCCAGGACCGGGAGATCACGGTCTTCTGTGCCGATGCCGCCCCGGAGGGCGCGGCCGGCCCGCCCGGGGCCGCCGGTGGTGCCATCGGCCTGCCCGCCGGGGCGAGTTGTGTGGACGCGGCCTACGAGCGGCACGGCGAGGGCGCGCACTGCTGCATCGGTGCCCGGGTCAACGGCCGGCTGGCGACCCTGGCCACGGTGCTGCGCGACGGCGACAGCCTGCAGCTGCTGATGGCCCCGGACTCCGCGGCGGGACCCTCGCCCGAATGGCTCGACCACGCCCGTACGCCCGCGGCCCGGCTCGCCATCGCCCGGTGGCTGGCCGGCTCGCGGGAGGCCGGCGCCCGTCCGGCGCACACCGGCGAGCCGCCCGCCCTCCCGGCGCCCCCCGCCGACCGCCGGGCCGCCGACGAGGACCGCCCCGCCGCGGTCCCGGCCGCCCCCGGCTCGGTCCTCGCGGTGGCGGATCTGCCCGATGCCACGGTCCGGCTGGCGGGCTGCTGTACCCCGGTCCCACCGGACTCCGTCACCGGGTTCGCCGTACGGGGCGGCATGGTCACGGTCCACCGCGCCCTGTGCCCGGCCGTGGCCCGGATGGCGGCCACCGGACGGCAGCCGGTCGGGGTGCGCTGGCGGGGCGCCGACCAGGGCGGTCACGGCTGCCGGGTCACCCTCCTGGCCGAGGCCTTCAGCCGGCCGCACCTGCTGGCCGACCTCACCGAGGTCATCGCCGCCCAGGGCGCCGCCGTGGTGTCCGCCGCCGTCGAACCCCCGCACGAACAGCGGGTCCGGCACACCTACACGCTGCACCTGCCGAACGCCGCCGGGCTACCGTCCCTGATGCGGGCGATGCGCCAAGTGCCCGGTGTCTTCGACGTGTTGCGGGCCGGCCGGACTCGATCGGCCGCGGTGGCGCGGTCCTGAACCGCGGACCGGCCCACCTGACGATCGCTCAGTTCGCAACCGGTACTGGGACGAACGCACGATCCGCCGCCCGATCGGGTGCCGTTTGGCGGCTCACCCGCGGCACGGGTGGCGGCGTTGGTAGCCGTAGTTCATGTCCCTTCCCTCGCGCCGTCCGTCCCGTGCCCCCGACCGCCCCGTCCCCGCCCCGCCCCGTGATGCCCCCGGCGGCCGGCTGCGGCGGACCGGCCGCCGGGCCGCCGTCCTCGGGCTGGCCGCCGTCGCCACCCTCGCCCTCACCGAACCGCAGCCCCTGGGGGCACAGGGCCTGGGGGACCGGCTCTTCCCCACGCTCGGCAACACGGGCTACGACGTCACGTCCTACGACGTCACGCTGGACTACTCGGGCCACAACGACCGGCCGCTCAACGCGACGACGGTGATCACCGCGCGGGCCACCGACGAGCTCGACCACGTCAACCTCGACTTCGCCCGCGGCAGCGTGCGCGGCGCGACGGTCGGCGGCCTGCCGGCCCGGCACGAGCAGCACGGTGAGGACCTGGTGCTCACGCCGGCGTTCCACATCTCCCGGGGGCAGGAGGTGAAGATCTCCGTCCAGCACACCAGCGACCCCCGCACGGTGGGCGACGGCGGCTGGATCCGCACCACCGACGGGCTGGCGATGGCCAACCAGGCCGACGCCGCACACCGGGTCTTCCCCTGCAACGACCACCCCTCCGACAAGGCGTTCTTCACCTTCCACATCACCGCGCCCCAGGAGCTGACCGTGGTCGCCAACGGGCTGCCGGCGGGGCAGCAGTCCCGGCGCGCAGCGCAGCGCACCTGGACCTACCGCACCGCCCACCCGATGGCCACCGAGCTGGCGCAGGTCTCCATCGGGAAGTCCAGCGTGCTGACGCAGCACGGGCCGCACGGTCTGCCCGTCCGGGACGTGGTGCCCGCCGTGGACCGCCCGGTCCTGCAGAAGTGGCTGGCCAAGACCCCCGACCAGATCGCGTGGATGGAGCGCAAGGTCGGCCGGTACCCCTTCGAGGCCTACGGCGTGCTGATCGCCGACGCCCGGACCGGCTTCGAGCTGGAGACCCAGACCCTGTCGCTCTTCGAGAAGGCCATGTTCACCGCCGACCAGCTGCCCAGCTGGTACGTCGAGTCGGTGATGGTGCACGAGCTGGCCCACCAGTGGTTCGGCGACAGCGTCAGCCCGCGCCGCTGGTCCGACGTCTGGCTCAACGAGGCCCACGCCACCTGGTACGAGGCCCTCTACGCGCAGGAGAAGGGCGACCGCCGGGCCTCCCTGGACTTCCGGATGCGGCGGGCCTACGAGCAGTCCGACGGCTGGCGTGCCGAGGGCGGGCCGCCCGCCGCCCCCAGGGTCCCCGGCGCCGGCCAGAAGATCGGCATCTTCCGTCCGGTCGTCTACGACGGCAGCGCGCTGGTCCTCTACGCCCTGCGGCGGAAGATCGGCCCCGCGGCCTTCGACCGCGTCGAGCGGGAGTGGGTGGCCCAGAACCGCGACGGCGTGGCGGACACCGCGGACTTCCAGGCGCTGGCCTCCAAGGTCACCGGGCAGGACCTCTCGGGCTTCTTCCGGGCCTGGCTCTACGGCCGCCGGACACCCCCGATGCCGGGGCACCCCGAATGGAAGCCCACCGGGCCGGCCACACCACCTGTAAAGCCCCCGCAGCCGGCGAAACCGGCACAGGCCGGAAAACCCGCGTGACGGCCCTCCCGGGGCGTGGGACCATCGACGGGTCGACGGCGCCCGCCCGGGAATCTCCGGGGCGGCTCGAACGTTGACACCACCGACAGTCCCCGTGGGGCCACCCGGCCCCGGTCAGGGCTTCCCAACGACACAAAGGATCAAATGACCTCCTCTTCTTCCCTTCCGCAGGACCGGCAGCGCCTCCCCGAGAGCCTTCGGGCCGACGCCCTGATGGAAGAGGACGTCGCCTGGAGCCACGAGATCGACGGGGAGCGCGACGGCGACCAGTACGACCGCTCGGCGCGGGCCGCGCTCCGCCGCGTCGCCGGCCTGTCCACCGAGCTCGAGGACGTCACCGAGGTCGAGTACCGGCAGCTCCGCCTGGAGCGCGTGGTGCTCGTCGGTGTCTGGACCACGGGCACGGTCCAGGAGGCGGAGAACTCCCTCGCCGAGCTCGCCGCCCTGGCCGAGACCGCCGGCGCCATGGTGCTCGACGGCGTCATCCAGCGCCGCGACAAGCCCGACCCGGCCACCTACATCGGCTCGGGCAAGGCGCTGGAGCTGCGGGACATCGTGCTCGAATCCGGTGCGGACACCGTGGTGTGCGACGGTGAGCTCTCCCCGGGCCAGCTGATCCACCTGGAGGACGTCGTCAAGGTCAAGGTGGTCGACCGGACCGCCCTGATCCTCGACATCTTCGCCCAGCACGCCAAGTCCCGGGAGGGCAAGGCGCAGGTCTCGCTGGCACAGATGCAGTACATGCTGCCCCGGCTCCGCGGCTGGGGTCAGTCGCTGTCCCGGCAGATGGGTGGCGGTGGCTCCGGTTCGGCGGGCGGCGGTATGGCCACCCGTGGTCCCGGTGAGACCAAGATCGAGACGGACCGGCGGCGGATCCGCGAGAAGATGGCGAAGATGCGCCGGGAGATCGCGGAGATGAAGACCGGGCGCGACATCAAGCGCCAGGAGCGCAAGCGCCACAAGGTTCCCTCGGTCGCCATCGCCGGCTACACCAACGCCGGCAAGTCCTCGCTGCTCAACCGCCTCACCGGCGCCGGTGTCCTGGTGGAGAACGCCCTGTTCGCCACCCTGGACCCGACCGTGCGGCGGGCCGAGACGCCCAGCGGACGGCTCTACACCCTCGCCGACACCGTCGGCTTCGTCCGGCACCTCCCGCACCACCTCGTCGAGGCGTTCCGCTCCACGATGGAGGAGGTCGGCGACTCCGACCTGATCCTCCATGTGGTCGACGGCTCGCACCCGGTGCCGGAGGAGCAGCTGGCCGCGGTCCGTGAGGTGATCCGCGACGTGGGCGCGACGGACGTGCCCGAGATCGTGGTTGTCAACAAGGCCGACGCGGCCGACCCGCTGGTGCTCCAGCGCCTGCTGCGCCAGGAGAAGCACGCCCTCGCGGTCTCGGCCCGTACCGGCCAGGGCATGGCGGAGCTGCTGGAGCTGCTCGACGAGGAGCTTCCCCGGCCGCAGGTCGAGATCGAGGTGCTGGTGCCCTACACCCAGGGCGCCCTGGTCTCGCGGGCGCACGCGGAGGGCGAGGTGATCTCCGAGGAGCACACCGGGGAGGGCACGTTCCTCAAGGCGCGGGTGCACCCGGAGCTGGCGGCCGAGTTCGAGCCGTTCGTGCCGGCGGCGTAGCGGCACCGGCGGCACACCCGCCCGTACGGCCAAGGCCCGCCCCCGGTGAACCGGGGGCGGGCCTTCGTCGTACGGCGGAGGTGGGCGGTGCCGCGACGGGGACCGCCCACCCTCAGCGGGCTACTGCTTGCTGGCCCACTTCTTGCTCATGTTCTCGAACATCGCCTTGGCCTCCGGGCCCAGGTGCGGGCCGGCCGACCAACGGGCCGGGCGCGGACCCATCGACATGTTGGAGACCAGCACCGGCTTGCCGTCGGTGCCCTTGATGAACCAGGGGCCACCGGAGGAGCCACCGGTCATGGTGCAGCCGATCCGGTACATGGTCGGCTTCTTGGCGTCCATCGACAGCCGGGTCGGCTTGTCGGTGCACTGCTGCTGGGCGGCACCGTCGAACGGCGCCTCGGCCGGGTAGCCCTGCGCGGTCAGGCTGGGGATCTTGGCCATCGCCGGGGCGTTGAAGTCGACCTCGTAGGCGCCACCGGCCATCTCTTCGAGGGACTTGCCACCGGTGCTCGACTCCGGCTTCACATGCATCAGCGCGAAGTCGTACGGGGCCATCGGGACGCCCGGAACGGCGCCGCCGTCCTTGATCCACTCCTGGGAGGTGGCCATGTCGTCCGCCCACCACTTACCGGACGGGACGCGCTCCTCGAACGGCTTGCTCTTCAACTGGGAGGCGGAACCGCCGGTCTTGTTGAAGTTCGGCACGAACATCATGTTGCGGTACCAGCCACCGCTCTTGCCGGCGTGCACGCAATGGGCCGCGGTCCACACGAGGTTGGACTTACCGGGGTGCGCCGGGTCCTTGACGACGGTGGCCGAGCAGCGGGACTCGCCCTCGGGGGTGCTGAACAGCAGCAGACCCACGCCGGGGGCGGTTGAGGTGTAGGGCGTCTTGACGGCCTGAGCGGGGACGGCGGCCGGCTCAGGGTCGGTCTTGCCCTGGTCCTCCGAGATGTCCTCGGGCTTGCTGGGGTCCTGCGGGGGCTTGACCTTGTCGATCTTGTCCGGGTTCCAGAAGTTCTTGATGATCGGGTTGATGAACTCCCCGGCTTCCCGGAGCCACTTGTCCCGGTCCCAGTTCTTCCACTCCCCGTTCTTCCACTTGTCCAGGTCGACGCCGTGCTCCTTGAGCTTGTCCTGGATGTCCTGGGGAATCTTGATCTCACCCCCACCCGAGGCATCAGCCGCGGACTGGCTGGGCTTGGCGTCCGCGTTGCCGCCCTCGGGCCCGCAGCCGGTTGCGGTCAGCGCCACGACGGCGGTGAGAGCGGCGGCGGCCAGAGCTGGCCGTCGTATGGATCGCATGGGTGGGTTCCCCCTGAGTAAGTCGGACCGAGCCGGTGTGGCTCGAGTGGAGCGCGCCGGAGCGAAGTTGTCATGAACCTCAAGATCCCGGCGCAGCACACCACTATGCCGGTGACGATGGGGACGGCGGTACTCGGGTCCCCGGTTCCCGGCCGACAAGGATCTTGCCCGCAGCCGTGATCCCGGGTCGCCGCCGTCGTTGGTACGGACGGGGGACGTCCGGGCTGCCCGCTGGGCCCGCGCGGTATCCAGCAGCTCACCAAGCAGGAGGACACAACTGCCGTGGCGTTGACCGACACCGTGCCGGCGGCCGCTCCGCCGGCCCACGAGGGGATCCTGCGCCGGCAGTCCCTGCGTGAGTCCGCTGCCCGCACCTACGCGCGTTCACTGCCCATCGTTCCGGTGCGGGCGCGCGGACTCACCATTGAGGGCGCCGACGGCCGGCGCTACCTCGACTGTCTCTCCGGGGCCGGGACGCTGGCGCTGGGCCACAACCACCCCGTGGTGCTCGAAGCGATCCGCGCGGTCCTCGACTCGGGCGCACCGCTGCACATCCTCGACCTGGCCACTCCCGTCAAGGACGCCTTCACCACCGAGCTGTTCGCGACGCTGCCAAGGGAATTGGCCGAAAAGGGCCGCATCCAATTCTGCGGCCCGGCCGGCACGGACGCCGTCGAGGCCGCCTTCAAACTCGTCCGTACGGCGACCGGACGGGACGGCCTGATGGCCTTCTCCGGCGCCTACCACGGCATGACCGCCGAGGCGCTGGCCGCCTCCGGGGGCGCCCGGCACACCAGCGTGGTCCGGCTTCCCTACCCCTTCGACTACCGTTGCCCCTTCGGCACGGGCGGGGAGCGCGGCGCCGAACTCGCCGCCCGCTGGACCCGGAGCCTGCTCGACGACGACAAGAGCGGGGTGCCCCGCCCGGCCGGGATGATCCTGGAGCCCGTCCAGGGGGAGGGCGGGGTGATCCCCGCGCCGGACGGCTGGTTGCGGCGGATGCGGGAGCTCACCGCCGACAGGGAGATCCCGCTGATCGTCGACGAGGTGCAGACCGGCGTCGGCCGTACCGGCACCTTCTGGGCCATCGAGCACAGCGGGATCGTGCCGGACGTCCTGGTGCTGTCGAAGGCGATCGGTGGCAGCCTGCCACTCGCGGTGATCGTCTACCGCGAGGAGCTCGACGCCTGGCAGCCCGGTGCGCACGCCGGCACCTTCCGCGGCAACCAACTCGCCATGGCCGCCGGCGCCGCCACCCTCGCCCACGTCCGCGCCAACGGCCTCGCCGAGCGCGCCGGTGAGCTCGGCGCCCGGATGCTCACCCGGCTCCGCGCCCTCGCCGCCGCCCACGACTGCATCGGCGACGTCCGTGGCCGGGGGCTGATGCTCGGCGTCGAACTCGTCGACCGGGACGCCGATGCGGACGCCACCGGCGCCCGCCCGGCCGACCCCCGCCTGGCCGCCGCCGTCCAGCAGGCCTGCCTGGACCGTGGCCTGATCGTCGAACTGGGCGGCCGGCACTCCGCCGTCGTCCGGCTGCTGCCACCCCTGACCATCACCGACGAACAGGCGGACGCCATCCTCGACCGCCTCGCCGACGCCATCACGGCGGCGGTCCGCACCACTCCCGGGCCGACGGGCTCGTCCCCCACGACACTGCGAGGCACCTCCCCATGAACGAACGCCCCGGCCGCGATGACGCCCAGCCCGGTGAGGTCGTCCCCGACCGTCCGCAGAGCGCCGCCACCATCGAGTCCGTACCCCGCCAGCAGCGGCGCGCCCCGGACGACGGCTGCCACCAGCAGACCCACGAGAGCCCGGCCCCCACCGCCCCGCCCGGCGCCGCCGGCCGCTACGACCGTGCCCGGCACGGGGACCACGACCCGCTCGACCACCCGGACCCGGCGGTCGCCGCCGACGCCGCCGGCATCGAGCACCTGCTGCGCTGCTGGCTGCGGGAGAACGGCACCTGGCGTCCGGCCGGCGGCCGGCTGCGCATCCCCCTACAGGCCGGGGCGGGCGCCCTGTACGTCCCCGTCCGCTACTGGTCGCCCACCGGCTGGCACCGCCTGGGCGCCCCCACCCTCGAGGACGCCCCGGCCGGCGCCGCCCCGCTCGATGCCGTCACCCTCGCCGCGCTGCTGCGCCGGGAGGCGGCGCACAGCGGCGACCGGCGGGCCTCGGACGGTGGCGAGCACCGGGTCGCGGACGTCGACGGACGGCCCGACCCGGACAGCGAGCCAGCGCTGACACCGGACGGCGCCGGTGCCGAACTCGTCGGCCGAGTGGCCGACTCCGTCCGTAACGTCGCCGTCTTCCTCGCCGACCGGCGCACCCGGCCCGCCGACGAGCACGCCGCCCTCTTCCTGGAGGCCGAGCAGTCCCTGCTCTTCGGCCATCCGCTGCACCCCACCCCCAAGAGCCGGGAGGGTCTCTCCGAGGCCGAGACCCGCGCCTACTCGCCCGAACTGCGTGGGGCCTTCCCGCTCCACTGGGCGGCCGTGCACCGCTCCGTCATCGCCACCGACTCGGCCTGGACCGAGCGGGGCAAGCCCGTACCGGCCGAGCGGCTCGCCGCGCGCCTCGCTGGGGAGGAACTCCAACTCCCCGCCGACGCCGTGCCGTTGCCGCTGCACCCGTGGCAGGCCAGGGAGCTGGCCGACCGCCCCGACATCGTCGCGCTGCGCGACGCCGGCCTGCTGTACGACCTGGGCCCGCACGGTCCCCGCTGGCACCCCACCTCCTCGGTCCGCACCGTCTACCGCCCCGGCGCGGACGCCATGCTGAAGCTCTCCCTCGGCCTGCGCATCACCAACTCCCGCCGGGAGAACCTCCGTAAGGAACTCGTCCGCGGGGTCGAGGTGCACCGACTGCTGCGCACCGGCCTCGGCGAGCAGTGGCAGACCGTCCACCCCCGCTTCGACATCGTCCGCGACCCGGCCTACCTCGCCGTCGACGGGCCCGACGGCGCACCGGTCCGGGGCCTGGACGTCGTCATCCGCCACAACCCCTTCACCACCACCGACGACGCCGTCTGCCTCGCCGGCCTGACCTCGCCCCGGCCCTGGCCCGGCCCTGCGGGGGTGCGCTCCCGCCTGGAAGTCCTCATCGGCACGCTCGCCACCCGCCACGGCCGCCCCTCGGGCGCGGTGGCCACCGAGTGGTTCCTGCGCTACCTCGAAGCGGTCGTGCGCCCCCTGCTGTGGCTGGACGGGACGGCCGGGGTCGCCCTGGAGGCGCACCAGCAGAACACCCTGGTCCTGCTCGACCCCGACGGCTGGCCGGCCGGCGGCCGCTACCGCGACAACCAGGGCTACTACTACCGCGCCTCCCGCCGCGCCGAACTGGAGCGGCGGCTGCCCGGCATCGGCGCGGCCAGCGACTCCTTCGTCGCCGACGACGTCATCGACGAACGCTTCGCCTACTACCTGGGGATCAACAACGTCCTCGGCCTCATCGGGGCGTTCGGTGCCCAGCGCCTGGTCCGCGAGGAGATCCTGCTCGCCGCCTTCCGCCGCTTCCTCGCCGATGCCGCCGCGGCGCCCCGCGCGCACCGCTCGCCGCTCCCCGAGCAGCTGCTCGCCGCCCGCACCTTGCGCTGCAAGGCCAACCTCGCCACCCGGCTGCACGGCCTGGACGAACTCGTCGGCCCGGTCGAGACCCAGTCCGTCTACGTCACCCTCCCCAACCCGCTCGCCCCGTAGGACGCCGTGGTGGCCCGCCGGGCCGGTCCGCACGGCACCTCCGCACCGCCCGGCACCCGCCCCGAGCCGTCCCCCGTTCGTGCACCTGACCCCCGTCCCGCGTCCGATCCCCGTCCCGATTCCTGTCCCGGTCCCTGTCCCAGGTTTCCGCCCACCGACCCCGGCGCCGACGCCCCGCGACCCACCAGGCCACGCGGCATGCGGCCATGAGAGGAGAGCGTCGCCGTGCCACCCACCGACTCCGACCTCAGCTCCGGCCCCCCATCCGGCACCCTCGACCACGCGCTCCCCGGCACGTACGGAGCCGTCCCGGCCGGCGGTCCGGCCCCCGGTCCGCCGCTGGGCGACCCGGCGGACTGGGGCAGGGCCGACACCCCTGCCGGACCGTTCGGACTGGTCCCCGTCCGGCCGGAGCGCGACCTGGACCGGATCACCGGCTGGATGAACGATCCGGCCGTGGCGGCCTTCTGGGAGCTGGCCGGCCCGCCGGAGACCACCGCGGCTCATCTGCGCACCCAGCTCGACGGCGACGGCCGCAGCGTGCCGTGCCTCGGAGTGCTGGCCGGCGTGCCCATGAGCTACTGGGAGATCTACCGCGCCGACCTGGATCCCCTCGCCCGCCACTACCCGGCGCGGCCCCAGGACACCGGGATCCACCTCCTCATCGGGCGGGGCGCCGACCGCGGGCACGGCCTGGGAAGCGCCCTGCTGCGGGCCACCGCCGATCTCGTGCTCGATCACCGCCCGGACTGCGCACGGGTCCTGGCCGAGCCCGATCTGCGCAACACCGCCTCCGTCGCGGCCTTCCTGACCGCGGGGTTCCGCTTCGTCGACGAGCTGGAACTGCCCGGAAAGCGCGCGGCGTTGATGGTCCGCGACCGCGCCCACCGTCATCTGCTCTGACCCCGGGGCCGTCCGTCGACGGCCCCGCCCCGGTCCGCCGCCCACCCTGCCGTCCCGGTTGTCCCCCTTATGTGCCGGGGCGGTCCCGTTGCGAGGAGTCCCACCGTGCCCTCTGCGTACCCTGCATCCCAGCCTTCGCACCGCGCCTGGCAGCACGCCGCGCGCCGCCTTTTCGCCAAGATCCTTGCGGAGTTCGCGTACGAGGAAGTCCTCACCCCCGAGCCCGACGGCACCGCCCCCGACGGCACCCCGCAGTACCGCCTGCCGGTCAGCGACGCACTGGTCTACCGCTTCCGCGCCCGCCGCGGCGCCTACGGGCACTGGCGCGTCGATCCCCGCTCCCTCACCCCCGACGCCGACCCCTTCGTCTTCCTCACCCACGCCCACGACACCGTCCTGGGCCTGTCCGGCGACACCACCGGCCACCTCATCCGCGAGCTGACCGCCACCCTCGCCGCCGACACCCGCCTCGACGCCACTGCCCTGAGCTCCGCCGAACTCGCCGACCTGGACTACGCCTCCCTCGAAGGCCACCAGACCGGCCACCCCTGGCTCGTCGCGAACAAGGGGCGGCTCGGCTTCTCCGCCGGCGACGCCGCCACCTGGGCCCCCGAGGCCCGCACCCCCCAGCGCCTGCCCTGGCTCGCCGCACACCACCGCATCGCCCACTACCGCGGTATCCCCACCTTGGCCACCCCCGACCGTCTCTACGGCGAGGAGCTGGCCCCCGCCACCCGTCACACCTTCGCCCGCACCATCGCCGACGCGGGCCGCGACCCCGCCGACTACCTCTATCTGCCCGTGCACCCCTGGCAGTGGGACGAGACCATCGCCCCGCTCTTCGCCCCGCAACTCGCGGACGGATCCATCATCGCGCTGCCCACTGACAACGACCTCCGCCTGCCGCAGCAGTCGATCCGGACCTTCCTCAACGTCAGCCGGCCCCGGGCGCGCACGGTCAAGCTGCCGCTGTCCATCCTCAACACCCTGGTGTGGCGGGGACTGCCCACCGAGCGCACCCTCGCGGCACCGAGCGTCACCCGCTGGGTCCACGGCCTGCGCGACGCCGACCCCTACCTGCGCGACGAGACCCGGGTGATCCTGCTCGGCGAGACCGCCTCGGTCACCGTCGAGCACCCGCTCTACGACCGGCTGCCCGGCGTCCCCTACCAGTTCAAGGAGCTCCTGGGCTGTATCTGGCGCGAGCCGCTGACCGGCCGGCTCGACCCCGGGGAGCGCGCCCGTACGCTCGCCGCGCTGCTGCAGACCGACCCCCGGGGGCGCGCGCTGACCGCGGAGCTGGTGCACCGCTCGGGACTGGCCCCGCGGGACTGGCTCGCCCGGCTCTTCGCCGCCCTGCTGCCGCCGCTGCTGCACTTCCTCTACCAGTACGGCACGGTCTTCTCCCCGCACGGCGAGAACGCCATCGTGGTCTTCGACGAGCACGACGTGCCCACCCGGCTCGCGGTCAAGGACTTCGTCGACGACGTCAACACCAGCTCCTTGCCGCTGCCCGAGCACGACGCGATGCCGGACGACGTCCGCGCGGTGCTGCTGACCGAACCGCCCGCCTTCCTCACCCAGTTCATCCACTCCGGCCTGTTCGTCGGCGTGTTCCGCTACCTCGCGCCGCTGTGCGCGGACCAACTGGACGTACCCGAGGCGGAGTTCTGGTCACTCGTACGGGCGGAGATCCTGCGCCACCACGAGCGGTTCCCCGGCCTGAAGGACCGGTACGAGACCTTCGACCTGCTCACCCCGCGGATCGAGCGGCTCTGCCTGAACCGTAACCGTCTGCATGTGGACGGCTACCGCGACCGCCGCGAGCGCCCGCACGCCGTGGTGCACGGCACCGTCCCCAACCCCCTGCACGCGCCGTGACGGGAGCGGCTGTCAGTGGTCCCGCGTAGGCTTGCAGCGCTATGACGAAGCCCTCCCTCCCCGAACTGCTGCATGCCGCCGTCACCGCTGTTGGCGGCACCGAGCGCCCCGGTCAGGTGGCGATGGCCGAGGCCGTCGCCGAGGCCGTGGACGAGAACTCCCACCTCCTCGTCCAGGCCGGCACCGGCACCGGAAAGTCCCTCGGCTATCTGGTGCCGGCGCTCGCCCACGGCGAGCGCGTGGTGGTGGCCACGGCCACCCTGGCGCTGCAGCGGCAGCTGGTGGAGCGCGACCTGCCGCGCACGGTCGACGCGCTGCACCCGTTGCTGCGCCGCCGCCCGGAGTTCGCCATGCTCAAGGGCCGTTCGAACTACCTGTGCCTGCACCGCCTCCATGAGGGCGTCCCGCAGGAAGAGGAGGACGGCCTCTTCGACGTCTTCGAGCAGGCGACCCCGACCAGCAAGCTCGGCAAGGACCTGCTGCGGCTGCGGGACTGGGCGGACGAGACCGAGACCGGTGACCGCGACGCCCTGACTCCCGGTGTCTCCGACCGCGCCTGGGGGCAGGTCTCGGTCTCCTCCCGAGAGTGCCTGGGCGCCTCGAAGTGCGCCTACGGGGCGGAGTGCTTCGCCGAGGCCGCCAGGGAGCGGGCCAAGCTCGCCGATGTCGTCATCACCAACCACGCGCTGCTGGCCATCGACGCGATCGAGGGGGCGCCCGTGCTCCCGCAGCACGAGGTCCTGATCATCGATGAGGCCCATGAGCTGGTCTCCCGGGTCACCGGCGTCGCCACCGGGGAGCTCACCCCCGGGCAGGTCAACCGCGCGGTGCGCCGGGCCGCGAAGCTCGTCAATGAAAAGGCCGCCGACCAGTTGCAGACCGCCGCCGAGACCTTCGAGCGGCTGATGGAGCTGGCGCTGCCCGGGCGTCTCGAAGAGATCCCGGAGGACCTCGGCTACTGCCTGATGGCGCTGCGGGACGCCGCCCGTATGGTGATCTCCGCGCTCGGCTCGACCCGCGACAAGTCGGTCCAGGATGAGGACGCGGTCCGCAAGCAGGCCCTCGCCTCGGTCGAGAACGTCCATGACGTCGCCGAGCGCATCGCCAACGGCTCCGAGTACGACGTGGTCTGGTACGAACGCCACGACCGCTTCGGTGCGTCCCTCCGGGTCGCCCCGCTGTCGGTCTCCGGCCTGCTGCGCGAGAAGCTCTTCGAGGACCGCTCCGTCACCCTCACCTCCGCCACCCTCAAACTGGGCGGTGACTTCAACGGGGTCGCGGCCTCCCTGGGGCTGGCCCCCGAGGGCACCGAGGGCGAGGACGTACCGCCGTGGAAGGGCCTCGATGTCGGCTCCCCCTTCGACTATGCGAAGCAGGGCATCCTCTACGTCGCCAAGCACCTCGCCCAGCCGGGGCGGGAGGGCAGCCGCGGGGACATGCTCGACGAGCTCGCCGAGCTGATCGAGGCCGCCGGCGGTCGTACGCTCGGCCTGTTCTCCTCGATGCGTGCCGCCCAGGCCGCCGCCGAGGAGCTGCGCGGACGGTTGGACATGCCGATCCTGCTCCAGGGTGAGGAGACCCTGGGCGAGCTGATCCGCACCTTCGCCGCCGATGCCCGGACCTGCCTGTTCGGCACGCTGTCCCTGTGGCAGGGCGTGGACGTACCGGGCGCGAACTGCCAGTTGGTGGTGATGGACCGGGTGCCGTTCCCGCGCCCGGACGACCCGCTGATGAGCGCCCGCCAGAAGGCCGTGGAGGAGGCCGGCGGCAATGGCTTCATGGCCGTGGCGGCGACCCATGCGGCGCTGCTGATGGCGCAGGGCGCCGGCCGTCTGGTCCGCGCCACCGGCGACCGCGGCGTGGTCGCCGTGCTGGATCCCCGGGTGGAGCGGGCGCGCTACGGCTCGTTCCTGCGCAGGTCGATGCCGGACTTCTGGTACACCACCGACCGCAACCAGGTCCGCCGCTCGCTGGCCGCCATCGACGCGGCGGCGAAGGCGGCGGAGCAGTAGGGGGGCGCGGGTCCGGGGGCCCGTACACACAGCAGGGCCCCGGGACCGGCGCAGTGGTCCCGGAGCCCGGTCGTGAGGCGCGGGTCAGACGCGTCGCAGCACCGCCACCACCTTGCCGAGGATGGTCGCCTCGTCACCGGGGATCGGCTGGTACGCGGAGTTGTGCGGCAGCAGCCAGACATGTCCGTCCTCGCGCTTGAAACGCTTGACGGTGGCCTCGCCGTCGAGCATGGCGGCGACGATGTCGCCGTTCTCGGCGACCGGCTGGCGGCGGACCGTGACCCAGTCGCCGTCGCAGATGGCGGCCTCGATCATGGAGTCGCCGACGACCTTCAGCACGAACAGCTCACCGTCGCCGACGAGCTGGCGGGGGAGCGGGAAGACATCCTCGACCGACTCCTCCGCGAGGATCGGTCCACCGGCGGCGATCCGGCCCACCAGCGGGACGTACGACGCGGCCGGCTTGCCGGCGGTCTCCGTCGCCGCGGTCGCCGCCTGGTCGGAGCCCCGGACCTCGTACGCCCGGGGGCGGTGCGGGTCGCGGCGCAGGAAGCCCTTGCGCTCCAGGGCCATCAGCTGGTGGGCGACGGAGGAGGTGCTGGAGAGCCCGACGGCCTGGCCGATCTCCCGCATGGACGGCGGGTACCCGCGCCGCTGCACCGAATCCCGGATCACCTCGATCACCCGGCGCTGGCGGTCCGTGAGCCCCGAGCTGTCGGCCCGGATCCCTGGTGGCCGGCCGGGCAACGAGCGGGCAGGCTTCTGCTGTTCGGAGTCCAACGTGGCGTCGTCCATCGCCGGCCGCGGTGCCTTTTGCGGATGCTCGAATCGGCCCTGGGAGTGGCTTTGTGCGGTGATGGTCGCGCTGTCTGCGGTGGTGGTCACGTCGGCCCCTCTCGGAATGTTCTCCCTAATTAGCCAACGGTAGTTGCTTTCGAAAGGTTGCGCCAAACACACGTTCGAGTGAAAAATTCACGGATTGCCTGACCTGATCAAGCTGCTGGTGTATGGCCGACGGGTGTTCGGGTGTGCCGCCCCGCATCCCAGCCACCTTCCGGGGGTCGTTCCCGGCCGTCCGTCCGAGCCCTCCGGTCGGCCCCAGGGCCCGTTTCGGGGTCCGATCCCGGGGTCGGCTTCCGGGTCCGGTCCGCCGGCGGACGGAGTGGTTCCGTTCGGTCCGCTGTGACGTGCTCGATTCTGTCATCCCCGCCCCGCCGCACCTCCCGCCGGGTGGCTTCCCGTACTCTCATGGGCGACCCCACGGCCCGCCTCCACCGCGACACGCGGTAGGCGGTTGTAAGCAGGCCGACACCACATCTAGTGGTTCAATGCGTTCGGCCGCCCACAAGTTGTGGTGCTGGTGCTTCAGGGGTCATGGGATCGCCTATGCTTGTGGCTGCTCCGAAGGGTCCTGAGCGGGCCTGGCGGGGTTATTCGTCGTACGTCGGGATCGATGGCGTACGTACGTCCGTATATCGAGGGTGAGGAGGGTGGAGCCATGCACTGCCCCTTCTGCAGGCACCCAGACAGCCGGGTCGTCGACAGCCGGACCACCGATGACGGGACGGCGATCCGTCGGCGCCGCCAGTGCCCCGACTGCTCCCGCCGTTTCACGACGATCGAGACGGCGTCGCTGATGGTGATCAAGCGGAGCGGGGTCACCGAGCCGTTCAGTCGCAACAAGGTCATCGCGGGGGTGCGCAAGGCGTGCCAGGGGCGCCCGGTCACCGAGGACGCGCTCGCCAAGCTCGGCCAGCGGGTCGAGGAGGCGGTGCGCGCCACCGGTAGCGCGGAGCTGTCCACCCATGACGTGGGGCTGGCCATACTGGGCCCACTGCAGGAACTCGACCTCGTCGCGTACCTGCGCTTCGCATCCGTTTACCGGGCATTCGATTCGCTCGACGACTTCGAGGCGGCCATCGCCGAGCTGCGGGAGCAGCGCGCGCAGCGGCCGCCCGAGCAGGAGTGCGGGACCGACGGGGAGGCCGGCGACCCGGCCGTTCCGGTGCCCGCCACCGCCGCCGACTGAGCTCGGCGCGCATCCAGGACCTGTACCGGGGCGAGAGCAGGGCGCCCCGGTAGCAGAAAGACAAACACCGTGCCACGGAATGAGTGCGCACATATGGGCGTTTGCCCGTATACAGGGAGGCGGAATGACAGAGACGACGAGCGGCCCGGCACGAGGCTCCCGCGCCAAGGGCAGCAAGGTGAGCAAGGGTCTGCGTATCGAGCGCATCCACACCACGCCCGGCGTGCACCCGTACGACGAGGTGGAGTGGGCGAGCCGTGACGTCGTCATGACCAACTGGCGCGACGGCTCGGTCAACTTCGAGCAGCGTGGCGTCGAGTTCCCCGAGTTCTGGTCGGTGAACGCGGTCAACATCGTCACGAGCAAGTACTTCCGCGGTGCGGTGGGTTCTCCCACCCGCGAGTCGAGCCTGAAGCAGCTGATCGACCGCGTGGTGAAGACGTACCGCAAGAGCGGTGAGGAGAACGGCTACTTCGCCTCTCCGGCGGACGCCGAGATCTTCGAGCACGAGCTGGCGTACGCCCTGCTGCACCAGGTGTTCAGCTTCAACTCGCCGGTGTGGTTCAACGTCGGCACCCAGCAGCCGCAGCAGGTCAGCGCCTGCTTCATCCTCTCCGTGGACGACTCCATGGAGTCGATCCTGGAGTGGTACAAGGAAGAGGGGATGATCTTCAAGGGCGGCTCCGGTGCCGGCCTGAACCTCTCCCGCATCCGCTCCTCCAAGGAGCTGCTCTCCTCCGGCGGCAACGCCTCCGGTCCGGTCTCGTTCATGCGTGGCGCCGACGCGTCCGCCGGAACGATCAAGTCGGGCGGCGCCACCCGCCGTGCGGCCAAGATGGTCGTCCTGGACGTCGACCACCCGGACGTCGAGGCCTTCATCGAGACCAAGGTGAAGGAGGAGGAGAAGATCCGCGCGCTGCGCGACGCGGGCTTCGACATGGACCTGGGCGGCGACGACATCACGTCCGTCCAGTACCAGAACGCCAACAACTCGGTCCGGGTGAACGACGAGTTCATGAAGGCCGTCGAGGCCGGCGCCCAGTTCGGCCTGCGCGGCCGGCTGAACGGCGAGGTCATCGAGGAGGTCGACGCCAAGGGCCTGTTCCGCAAGATGGCGGAGGCCGCCTGGGCGTGCGCCGACCCCGGCATCCAGTACGACGACACCATCAACCACTGGCACACCTCGCCGGAGACGGGCCGGATCACCGCGTCCAACCCGTGCAGCGAGTACATGCACCTGGACAACTCCTCGTGCAACCTCGCCTCGCTCAACCTCCTGAAGTTCCTGCGCGACGACGACCTGGGCAACCAGTCTTTCGACGCGGCGCGCTTCGCCAAGGTCGTCGAGCTGGTCATCACCGCGATGGACATCTCCATCTGCTTCGCCGACTTCCCCACCCAGAAGATCGGCGAGACCACCCGCGCCTACCGCCAGCTGGGCATCGGCTACGCCAACCTCGGCGCCCTGCTGATGGCCACCGGCCACGCCTACGACTCCGACGGCGGCCGCGCGCTGGCCGGTGCCATCACCTCCCTGATGACCGGCACCTCCTACAAGCGCTCCGCCGAGCTGGCCGCGGTCGTCGGCGCGTACGACGGCTACGCCCGGAACGCCGACGCCCACAAGCGCGTCATGAAGCAGCACTCCGACGCCAACGGCACCGCGGTGCGGATGGACGACCTGGACACCCCGGTGTGGGCCGCGGCCACCGAGGCCTGGCAGGACGTGCTGCGCCTCGGCGAGAAGAACGGCTTCCGCAACGCCCAGGCCTCCGTGCTGGCCCCGACCGGCACCATCGGCCTGATGATGGACTGCGACACCACGGGCGTCGAGCCGGACCTGGCGCTGGTCAAGTTCAAGAAGCTGGTCGGCGGCGGCTCCATGCAGATCGTGAACAACACGGTCCCCAAGGCGCTCAAGCGGCTCGGCTACCAGCCCGAGCAGGTCGAGGCGATCGTCGCGCACATCGCCGACCACGGCAATGTCGTCAACGCCCCCGGCCTGAAGCCCGAGCACTACGAGGTGTTCGACTGCGCCATGGGCGAGCGCGCCATCTCCCCGATGGGCCACGTCCGGATGATGGCCGCCGCGCAGCCGTTCCTCTCCGGTGCCATCTCCAAGACGGTCAACGTCCCGGAGTCGGCCACCGTCGAGGAGATCGAGGACGTCTACTTCCAGGGCTGGAAGCTCGGCCTGAAGGCACTGGCGATCTACCGCGACAACTGCAAGGTCGGCCAGCCGCTCTCCGCCAAGAAGAAGGAGGAGGAGAAGGCCGAGGTCGAGCCGGTCGCCGAGAAGAAGGTCGTCGAGTACCGCCCGGTCCGCAAGCGCCTCCCGAAGGGTCGTCCCGGCATCACCACCTCCTTCACGGTCGGCGGCGCCGAGGGCTACATGACCGCCAACTCCTACCCGGACGACGGTCTCGGTGAGGTCTTCCTGAAGATGTCCAAGCAGGGCTCGACCCTCGCGGGCATGATGGACGCCTTCTCCATCGCGGTGTCGGTGGGCCTGCAGTACGGCGTCCCGCTGGAGACCTACGTCTCGAAGTTCACCAACATGCGCTTCGAGCCGGCGGGTATGACCGACGACCCGGACGTGCGGATGGCGCAGTCGATCGTCGACTACATCTTCCGCCGCCTGGCGCTGGACTTCCTGCCGTTCGAGACCCGCTCGGCCCTCGGCATCCACTCCGTCGAGGAGCGCCAGCGCCACCTGGAGACCGGTTCGTACGAGCCGACCGAGGACGAGGTCGACGTCGAGGGCCTGGCCCAGTCGGCGCCGCGCCAGACGGAGTCCGTGCAGGACCCCGCCCCGGCCGCGAAGGCCGTCGGCGAGACCGCTGCCCCGGCCGCCAAGCAGGCGCACACCAACGCCGAACTCGTCGAGATGCAGCTGGGCATCAACGCCGATGCGCCGCTGTGCTTCTCCTGCGGGACGAAGATGCAGCGGGCCGGCAGCTGCTACCTCTGCGAGGGCTGCGGCTCGACCAGCGGCTGCAGCTGAGTCCGGTGGAAGGCTGAGCCCGGTCGAACCCGCCGGACGCCCCGTCCGGCGGGTTCGCCGAGTTCCTGACCGAGGGGTGCACGGGGAGGCTTTCCCCGCACACCCGGGCCGTCCGCCCCAGTGGCGGTGGCTCATCGGCCCGTGAAGGGGGCCGGCCTGGTGCCGGCCCCCTTCGCCGTGTCCGGGAGCGCCGGGCCCCTGCGGGTTCCCCCGCCCTCAGGGCGCGGCCGGGTGAGCATGTAGAGGAGCGCGGCGGCCAGTTGGGCGGCAGCGATGGCGAGCAGTAGCAGGGGCGGCGGAAGGGCGGCGGCCACGCCGACGAGGGTGGCTCCGCAGGATGCCGCGGTGATCTTCAGGCCCGCCCCCAGGGTGAAGACCTGCGTCCGGACGTCCGGTCGGGCGTGGCCGGCCCGGATGCGGAAGGTCGCCGTCAGCAACGGACCGTCGAAGCCGCCCGCGACGACGAACAGGGCTGCGCCGGCGGCCGGCGCGGGGATGAGCGCGGCCGCGCCCAGCGCGAGACCGGTGCCGCACAGGGAGAGCGCGGCGAGGCGCTGGTCCGAGAGGGGCGGCCGCCACCGTGCCACCGCCAGGGAGCCGAGGAGCGCGCCGACGGCGAACGCGGTCATCAGCGCACCGCCCGCACCGGGGTGCCCACGGTGGGCGGTGAGCAGGACGGCGGTGGTGGTGAGGCCGCCGATGCCGATGAAGGCCAGGCAGCCGGCCGCGGTGATCGCGCGCAGTTCCCGGGTGCGCCAGACGGCCGTCAGGCCCGCGGCCAGGTCGGCGCGCAGCGTGGTGGCCGGGGCGGCGTCCGCGAGACCTCGAGGCCGTTCGTACGGGAGCCCGGCGGCCAGCGCCACGGCCAGGGCGGCGACCCCGCCGAGGAGCAGCAGGGCGGCACCGGGCGACGCTAGCGCGGCGCCGGCGCCGGCCACCGCGGGACCGGCCACCGACGCGGCGTTGTAGACCGCCGCATCCAGCGCGTACGCCCGGTCCCGCGGGGGGCCGTCCGGCAGCAGGACGGCGACCAGGCCGGACAGCCCGCCGGAGACGACCGGCCCGCAGCAGCCACCGGCCGCGGCGACGGCGAGGGTGAGCGGCGTGGGTGCCCGCCCCAGGAGCACGGAGAGCGCCACGATGGATCCGGCGAACCCGCCCAGCGCCCCGAGGTGTCCCAGCCGGGGGTGGCGCATCCGGGTGGCGAGCGCACCCACCAGGGGCGCGGCCACGACATGGGGCGCCATCCAGGCCGTGAGCACGAACGCGCCCTGGGCGGCGCTTCCGGCACGCTGCACCGCCAGCAGTGCCACCGCCACGGCCATGCCCTCCTCCGCAAGGCGGGCGCAGAAGGCGGTGGCCAGATAGCGCCGTAATCCCGACCGCGGTCCAGCGGGGGCGGGGCACGGTGGCATGTGCATCTCCAGGGGTACGGTCCGGGCTTCCTGTGTGCCGGTCGGCGAGCTCCATGGAGGAACACCAGGAGGCCGGCCGCGTGTAACGCCTTTCTTTTATAAGGCGTTACCCTGCCGACGGGAAGAGCGGAACCGTGCAAGGCGCGGAACCACGGAACGGCGACATCGAGTGCGAGGGACGGGCGGGCCGTGCAGGGTGAGACGGGAGTGTCGCGGCAGGGCTTCCGGCCGGCCGAGCGGCTGATCGATCTGGCCAATGCGGTGCGCGCGGACCCGGAACTCTCCCGGCGCGCGCTGGTGGAGCTGCTGGCGCGGCACGGGGAGAGGGCGGACGACCTCACCGAGCGGGCGTTCTCCGTGCGTGACGCAACGGAGCTGAGGGCTGCGGTCACCCGGCTGACCGGCGTGCTCACCGAGACCGACACCGACCGGGCGGCACACGCCCTCAACGACGTGCTGGCCGAGTGCGGGGCGCGGCCACGCCTCTCCCGGCACGGTGGGCACCCCTGGCACCTGCATGTCGACCGGGGGGACGAGGCGGGCTGGGCCGAGTGGTTCCTGGCCTCAAGTGCCCTGGCCCTGGCGGAGATCCTCACCGCCTACGGGCGGCTGCCCTGGGGGGCGTGTGCATCCTCCCGGTGCGGCAGGCTCTACCTGGGCACCGGGCCGGGGAGCGCCCGCCGGTACTGCTCGACGGCGTGTGCTTCGCGGGAACGGGTGGCGGCGCACCGCCGCCGGCGACGGGAGGGCGGTCCGGGCTGAGGTGCCGGAGGCGCGGGAGGGGCGAGGGCTCGTCCGGCGTACGCCGACGACTGAGGCCTCCCACAGCGGTGTGTGCGGGGCCGCCGCAAGAATCCGGCGCAGTCAGTTGCCTCGTCCGGTGCGACTTCCCACCCTCCGCGTGCGGATCCACCGGTGCAGAAGGGACCGATGGTGCCTGTGGGCCCGGGGGCCTGCGGGTCCGAGGTGCGCAGGTGCCAGCTCAGCCGGTGCTTACGTGCTCAGCTGGTTCTGTCGAGTTTGTAGTCGTAGTAGTCGCTCGGTCCGGTGAGGACGGCCTGGAAGTAGAGCGGTTCGCCGTCTGTGTCGAGTGGTACCTCATGTCCGGCCGTGCGGGTGAAGCCGAGCGAGAGGCGGGGTACGACCCAGTAGCTGGGCTCGTCGTGCAGGACGGTGAAGCCCATGTCTTCGACCTTCCGGAGCAGTTGGCGGGCCGGGGTGCGGAAGACGTCGATGCCACGGAAGCGGACCGTGATCTCCTCGGGGCCGGAGCGGGGGATCCACAGTTCGGCGTACTCAAGGGTTTTGGCGTTTTCCATGCCGAAGTTGATCTCGAACTGGGGGTGCAGGGCGAGGATCCGCATGGGGTGGAAGAAGTCCGGGGCGTCCTCGTCCCGGACTCTGATCTCGCCCAGTTCTGCGGCTGCCGCTTTGACGGCCTCGGCGGGCATGCCCAAGGGGAAGCCCGTGATGCCGTTCGGCGGGTCGAGTTCGATCTCCACGGCGGTCATTGTAGGAGGCAGGTACTGATCTTCCTGCCGTTGTCCGCCGGGTACTTCGGGAACGTGCGGTTCTGCGGCAGGGAGGCGGCCGCCACTTCGACGGGCCCGCCGTCGGCAGCTCCCGGCGGGGGAGGCCGCCGGGAGCCGGGTTCCCCGTCCGGTAGTCAGTGCCCCATGGTCCGGGCGAACACCTCCGGGTCGGCGTCAAAGCCCCGGACCGACGTGTGGAACCGCCAGTTGCCCGCCTCGTCCCGGGCGAATTCGGCGACCGTTGCGGCGGTGGACCCCGCCACCCCGGTGAAGTCGCTGGACGCCAGCTCGGTGTAGCCCTCACGGATCACTACGGCGGTGTTCGCGATGTCGCCGAAGACCTTGCGGCCCGCGCCCTGTTGGATGGCCACGCCGACGATGACCCGGGTGTAGGTCTCGGAGAGCCGGTCCAGCTCCAGCGTCATGATCTCGTCGAAGCCGAAGCCCTGGCCGTTCCGGCTGTCCCGGTTGAGGGTGATGGTCCCGTCGGGCGACCGGCTGTCGAAGTGCACCAGATAGGCCGGGTCGCCGTGCGGCGCGTTGACCGTATAGGTCGCCGCGATGATGTCCAGGTCGTTGTCCGGCGTGCCGAGGGGGCTGGGGTCCCACTTGAGCGTGACCTCGGCCTTCTCGATCCCTTTGTTGAGCGTGCTCACCGGGCTTCCCTTCCTTCGTCTCCCGGGGCGCGGCTCGACCCACGCGGTCATGCGGGACAGCTCCCCAGGACTTCCCGTTGGCTGACCATCGTGCCACGCTCGGCCGTCCCCGGGGCGGGATGAACTGCCGTTGCTCAGGGGCGGATCGAGGAGCCGGGACGTGCTTGGGGCGGCCGGAAATCTGCGCTGGCCAGCGGGTCCGTCAACCGGCCGTTGCGCCCCAGAGGCGGGTGGGGCGTCCGTGGTGGGTGAGGTGCCCGTCGAGGGCGCCCAGCGCCGCGGCGGGGGAGAGGGGGCGATCAGAACGTGGGCGGTGAGGCCGTCGGCGAGGGCGAGGAGGGCACGGGCTGCCCGCCGCGGGGCCGCGGTATCGCAGGCCTTGCTGATCAGCCCGGTGAATACCGGCTCCAGTGCGGAGGAGTTGGAGCGCAGGATTTCGGCCAGCGGTGGACGGGCGGCGGCCCGGGCGACGAAGGCCGGCCGGACCCGGCTCGGCCCGGCGCTCCTCCGGGACCAGGGGTGTGCGGCCCCGGTGGCCCGCGGAGTCCACCCCGTCGTGTGGCAGGCGCGGTCCGCGGTGGCCGTGCCCACGGGGGTGGTGGAGGGGCCTCCGTGCGGCGTGCAGCTGATCGGGCGCCCCTGCCGGAAAGAGCTGTGTCTGGAGGCAGCCGGGGCGGCGGAGCGGAGGCTGAGCCTCCATACGCTCGTCGACCCACGCCCGTAAGGAAGTTCGGGGGTGGTTGGAGTGTGACGCGCAGTGATCCGCATGCGTTCTCGGGCCGTACGATGGCGCGGTGCTGGTCAAGTGGATTCGCCTCACCGTTGTGGACCGTCGAGGGTTCGAGCGGGGGCAGCGGAAATGGGCGGGGCTGCTGGGTGAGCCGGGGTTCCGAGGGCAGGGCGGCGGGTGGAGCCGGGGGCGGCCGGGCGTGGCGCACCTGGTGGCCTTCTGGGAGAGCCGGGCCTTCTACGACTCGTTCATGGCGCGCTCGCACGACCGGCTGGCGGCCTCGCAGGTCGGCACGTACAAGGACGCCCAAGTGCGGCTGTTCGAGCACGAGTTTGATGTGAAGGTCGGCTTCCGCCCGGTGTTCGGCGATGTGGATGTGTTGCGGCTGGCGCACTGCCAGGTGCGCCAGGACCGGGTGGATCACTTCATGCTGATGCAGGAGAAGGTCTGGAACCCGGCGATGGCCGGTTCGCCGGGAATGCTGCGGGGGATGCTGGGGCGGGCTCCGGGGGAGGAGTTCCTGGTCCTGTCCATGTGGCAGTCGGCGGCCGAGCGGGGCAAGTACCGGCCCGAACGGGTGGAACGGCTGGCCCTGCGGGCCCAGATAGCCGCGGACGTCCGGGCGATCGCCGGGGACGTGGTGCAGCTCGAACCGTCCTGGACGGTGTGACGGGGTGGACCGCCGGCCGTGCGGCAGCCGGACCGCCCGGGACCGTGGGACGGGCGAGGGCGTGCCGCCCGGGGCGGTCATGAGGCCGGGCCGGTGGCCCATCCGGCCGTGCGGCCGGAGGAGAACACGCCCGCATGGGCGGCCGCCAGCGTCGCCGCCACCGCCTGGTCGGCCTGTTCGTGGCCGATCGGCTCACGGGTGATGAACAGGCGGAAGAACAGCGGCGCGGAGACCGAACGGACCAGGGCGCCGGCGTCGACGGTGCCGCTCGGCGGCTCGGGCAGCTCTCCCCGCTGGACGGCGCGCGCCACGAGCGCCTCGCAGCGCGCGAACCGCTCGGCGTAGTACGCCCGCAGCGCGGTGGCCGCGCGCTCCGACTGGAAGGCCGCGGCGATCATCGCGGAGCCCGGCGCCGCCACCAAGGGGTCGGCGAACGAGTCGACGACCTCCTGGGCGAGGGCGCGCAGATCGCCCTCCAGGGAGCCGGTGTCGGGTGGCGCCCAGCCGTCCTCGCCCGCCAGGTCCAGCGCGTCGGCGACCAGCCCCTCGACGTCCTTCCAACGCCGGTAGAGCGTCGTTTTGTGGACGCCCGAGTGCTCGGCGACATATTCGACGGTGAGGCCGGGGTAGCCGTGCTCGGTCAGGCCGGCCAGCACGGCGTCGCGGACGGCGGCGCGGGTGCGGGCGGTGCGGCCGCCGGGCCGCCGGGTGCCGGGCGCGGGGGCGCCGGTGTCCGGCGCGTTCTCATGCACGGTCTCGTCAGGCAATGACAACTCCTGTTGCGTTAGCCGGTCGCGTCGTGTCATCATCAGCGTAACGCAACGCTGGTTGCGTTTGCGAGGGGAGGTCCGCTTGCCCACTCAGATCTCACTGCACGGCATCACCAAGTCCTACGGAGATCGGCTGCTGCTCGACGGCGTCTCGCTGTCCGTCCGCCCCGGCGAACGCATCGGCATCGTCGGGGAGAACGGTGCCGGCAAGTCGACCCTGCTGCGTCTCATCGTGGGTGCCGAGCGGCCTGACGACGGTCAGGTGGTGGTCCGCGCCGAAGGCGGCATTGGTCATCTGGGCCAGACCCTCGGCCTGCCGCCCGAGTGCACCGTCCAGGACGCGATCGACACCGCCCTGGCGGACCTTCGGGGGCTGGAGCGCCGGCTGCGGGCGCTGGAGCGCGAGCTCGGGGAGACGCCCGGCGAGCTGGCGGAGTACGGCGACCTGCTCACCCTCTTCGAGCTGCGCGGCGGCTACGAGGCCGATGCCCGCGTCGAGCAGGCGCTGCACGCCCTGGACCTCGAACGGCTCGGGCACGACCGCACGCTCGGCAGCCTCTCCGGCGGCCAGCAGGCCCGGCTCGGGCTGGCCTGTCTGATCTCCGCGTCCCCAGAGGTCATGCTCCTCGACGAGCCCACCAACCACCTCGACGCGACGGCCCTCGACTGGCTGGAGGAGTCCCTGCTCGCCCACCGCGGGACGGTGGTCGCCGTCTCGCACGACCGGCTCTTCCTCCAGCGGACCGCCACCGCGATCGTCGAGGTCGACGCCGACCGCCGCGGCGTCGTCCGCTATGGCGAGGGCTACGGCACCTTCGTCGCCGCCAAGGCAGCGGCCCGCCGCCGCTGGGAGCAGGAGTACGCCCAGTGGTGCGAACAGGTCACGCAGCTCAGTGACTTCGCGGCCGGCGCGGCACGTAGCGTGGCGCCGGGCCGGGCCATCAAGGATGGCAACAAGATGGCCCACGACCGGCACCGGGGACGGGCCCAGGCATCCGTCTCCAGCAGGGTGCGCAACGCCCAGGAACGGCTGCGCAGGCTCCGCGAGAAGCCGGTCCCCGCGCCGCCCGAGCCGCTCCGCTTCCGGGCGGCGCCGCATGCCGGCGACATCGAGGGCACCCTCGTCCACCTCGACGGGGTGCGCGTCGGGGACCGGCTCAGCGTCGACTCGCTCACCGTCGCCGCCGGCGACCGGCTCCTCGTCCACGGTGCCAACGGTGCCGGCAAGAGCACACTGCTTCGGGTCCTGGCCGGCGTCACCGCGCCGGACAGCGGCACGGTGCGGCACCGGGGCAGGATCGGCTACCTCGCACAGGAGGTCCCGGTCTCCCGCCCCGCCGAACCGCTCTCGGCCGCCTTCCGCCGGGGGCTGGCAGGCGACCCCGAGGAGCTGTCCGAGCTGCTGCTCTCCTTCGGTCTCTTCCGCGAGGGCGACCTCCAGGTGCCGGTCGGCTCGCTCTCCGTCGGTCAGCGGCGCCGGCTCGCCCTGGCCCGGCTGCTGGCCCGCCCCGCCGACCTGCTGCTGCTCGACGAGCCGGCCAACCACCTGGCGCCCGGCCTGGTCGAGGAGCTCGAAGCGGCGCTGGCGGCCTGGCCCGGCGCGCTGGTCGTGGTCTCCCACGACCGTCTGCTGCGCCGCCGCTTCGATGGCCGCCCGTACGAGATAGGCGAAGGCCGTCCGGTCCTCGTCGCTTCCTGACCCGTCCCTCGTACCGTGCCCTCCCGCGCCCCGGGGCCGCATCAGTGTGCGACCGGGGCGGGCGAGCCGCTGCCCCGGCAGCTGCCTGGGCCGCTGTGCGGGGCACTCCGCGGCCCTGCTGGTGATCCGCCGTACCGGGGCGGTGCCCTCGGCCCGGTACGGACACCGCGACCGGACACCGCGACCGGACGCCGCGACCGGCCCCCCGTTCACGCCCTAAGGGCTGTCCTGCCAGGGGTGACGGGACAGCCCTTAGGCTGGCGGCATGGTACGGCCCCGGCGCATCGTCCTCCTCCGGCACGGCGAATCGGAGGGCAACATCGACGACACCGTGTACGAGCGGGAGCCGGACCATGCGCTCGCGCTGACGAAGACCGGCTGGCGGCAGGCCGAGGAGGCCGGCGCCGTACTGCGCGAGATGTTCGGTGATGAGTGGATCTCCGCTTACGTCTCGCCCTACCGCCGCACCCACCAGACCTTCGAGGCGCTCGCCCTCGACCCCGACCGGGTCCGCGTCCGTGAGGAACCCCGGCTGCGTGAGCAGGACTGGGGGAACTGGCAGGACCGCGACGACGTCCGTCTGCAGAAGGCCTACCGCGACGCCTACGGCCACTTCTTCTACCGCTTCGCGCAGGGCGAGTCCGGCGCGGACGTCTACGACCGGGTCGGAGCCTTCCTGGAGAGCCTGTGGCGCAGCTTCGAGGATCCGCACCACCCACCGAACGTCCTGATCGTCACGCACGGTCTCACCATGCGGCTGTTCTGTATGCGCTGGTTCCACTGGACGGTCGCCGAGTTCGAGTCGCTGTCCAACCCGGGCAACGCGGAGTGGCGCACCCTGCTGCTCGGCCCGGACGGCCGGTACACCCTCGACCGGCCCTTCGCGCACTGGTGTGAACCCCGGTCTTATGGCGTCACCGGTTAAAGTGCACAGCGATGAGCCCTGACCATCGTGACGCAGACCGCAGTGCGCGGGCCCTGGCCAGCCTGCGCGGCCTCTCCGTGGGCGACGCCCTCGGATCCCAGTTCTTCGTCCCCGCCAATTACCCCCTGCTCAGACGCCGCGCGCTGCCGGCCGGACCGTGGCAGTGGACCGATGACACCGAGATGGCCTGTTCCGTGCTGGCCGTCCTCACCGCCCACGGCCGGATCGACCAGGACGCCCTCGCCCGCTCCTTCGCCGAGCACCACGACTTCGACCGCGGTTACGGCCCCGCCGTCAACCGCCTGCTCCGGCTGATCCGTGAGGGCGGCGACTGGCGGGAGCTGGCGTCCGGGCTCTTCAACGGCCAGGGCTCCTGGGGCAACGGAGCCGCCATGCGCATCGCCCCGCTCGGCGCCTGGTACGCCGACGACCCCGAGCAGGCCACCCACCAGGCGGAGATCTCCTCCTACCCCACCCACCAGCACCGTGAGGCCGTCGTCGGGGCCATGGCCGTGGCCGCGGCGGCCGCCCTGGTGGCCGACCCAGCCCGGGAGACCGGCCCCGAGCAGCTGCTCGACGGTGTGCTGGAACTGATCCCGCGCAGCGCCGTCCAGGCCGGGCTGCGCCGCGCCCGCGACATGCTCGACTACGCCGACCCCGGCACCGTCGCCGCCGTCCTGGGCTGCGGACGGCGTACCAGCGCCCATGACACCGTGCCCTTCGCCCTGTGGGCCGCGGCCCGGCACCTCGGGAACTACGAGCGGGCGTTCTGGACCACCGTGCAGGCCGGCGGTGACGTCGACACCACCTGCGCGATCGTCGGCGGCGTCGTTGCCGCCTCCGGCTCCGCCGGTGCCCCGCCCGGGACCTGGCTGGACGGCACCGAACGCCTGCCGTCCTGGACGCCCGTCCTGGCCGACTGACCGCTACCGCGCCGCTTCCGCGCCCGCGCCGCCAGGGCCGTTCTTTCGGATCTTCGCGGGGCCGCGGGGGTCCGGCGCGCGCATCTGCGGCGCTGTCGTCGTCGCACGCAGCGCTGCTTCGCTGTCCTGCTCCGCCGTGTAGCCGCACGCACCGGACCCCGCTCCCTGATCCACGGAGATCCAAAAAAACCTCAGCATCACGGGGCCCGCCCGCCCCGTCACAGGATGATCGCCCGCCGCCGGTCCGGCCTGGGCGCTGATGTCCTCAACGCGCGGTGCCGCAGGGCCGGTTAGGGTCTCTCAGTCGCTACGTGGGGCGCACCGGCCCTGTCGATCGGCGCGGGCCCTGCCCGGCCCGCGCACCCTTCCGGATACCCGTCGGTAGCGGTTTTGGACGGCTCTGCCCGGACTGCCGCCGCTGTCGTTCGTCACCAGGTGCGGATCCGATGCGGACGGCCGGGCCGAATAGGCGTAACCTGGCTGGCGCCATGCCGTACGAGCCCCCCACACATTCCGTCGAGCGATCATTGCGCGCCACGACCGGTGCCAAGATCGTTGCAGGGATCGACGAGGTCGGGCGCGGTGCCTGGGCCGGTCCCGTCAGCGTCTGCGCCGCCGTCACCGGCCTGCGCCGGCCGCCCGACGGACTCACCGATTCCAAGCTGCTAACTCCCAAGCGCCGCACCGAACTGTGCGAGGTGCTCGGCGCCTGGGTGACGTCGTACGCCCTTGGGCACTCCTCTCCGGAGGAGATCGACGAGCTGGGTATGACCGCGGCGCTGCGGCTCGCGGCCGTCCGCGCCCTGGAGGCGCTGCCGGTCCGGCCGGACGCGGTCATTCTCGACGGCAAGCACGACTACCTGGGCGCGCCCTGGCGCGTCCGGACGGTCATCAAGGGCGACCAGTCCTGTATCGCGGTTGCTGCGGCCTCCGTGATCGCCAAGGTGCACCGTGATGCGATGATGGTCGAACTGGGCCTGGAACACGCCGAGTTCGACTTTGCGGCCAACGCCGGCTATCCCTCGCCGACCCATCGCATCGCCCTGGAGGAGTACGGTCCCACGCCGCACCACCGACTGTCGTGGTCCTACCTGGACGCCCTGCCCCGGTGGCGGCATCTGAAGAAGGTGCGCGTCACCCCCGAAGCAGCCGCTCTGGAAGCCGGTGGCCAACTCGGCTTCGACTTCTGAGCGGTGCGGGCATCAATTCGGTACCCGATGACATGTCCCGCACCTATGTTTGATAGACATCGTCTTATGCCTCTCATCCCCGAGGAGCCTCAGATTCACGAGAGTGTCCCGGGTCCCCGCGCATCTTCGGCCGCAGGCCGTACCGCGCCGACCCCCCGTCCCGTTCCTGGTCCCGGTCCCGGTCCCCGCCCCGCGCCTCCGCGTGGAGCCCCCGCGTCCAGTGCCCGTCCGGGCAAGCCCGGACCTGCTGCCCCGCCGCGTGGCCCGGTCGCCGCTCCGCCGGCGCAGCGCACCGGCTCGTCGCAGCCCCCGGCCGGCAAGGCCGGCACCACTGGAGCGCAGCTCCAGCTGATCCCGGCCCCCGTCGCCGGCGCCATCGACGCCGCCGACGAAGCCGTGGACCTGCTGCTGGACTCCGGGCGCGCCCCGGGCGAGATCCTGGTGCTGACCACCGGTGAGCGCCACCCGTGGGCCGCGCACGAGCTGTCCTTCGGCGAGGCGTCCTACTGGGCCCAACACGACGCCGCGGAGGACGTGTTCTACGCGGACGCCACCGCGGAGCGCGCCACCGGCCGGCCGGTCGTGATCGTTGCCGTCAACGGCGGCACGGACGAGAGCGCCGCGCTGGCGCTGCCCTCCGCGATGGCCCGCGCCGGAACGCTGCTGATCGTCTGCGGCGACCCGCAGCGGATCAACAGCGTTCTCGGCGCGAACGCCTGACCGCTCCGGCTCGCAGCAGCCCGTCGGCCCCCGAGGCCGTCGGGCTCGCTTGCGTTCCGGGCGGCCTCGGCGGCTGACGCGCGGCACGCGCCCGGTCCGCCCGTGCCCGCCCCTGCGGCGTGCCGCCGTCCGGTCGGGTCAGCGTGCCGCTGTGTGGCGGTGAGCCTCCGGGGCCCCGCCGCCGGCGCTGCGCGGCGTCGCCCGGCCCGTCGTCACGGCCCCGGCTGGACACGGGGAATCGGGGTGGGCCGCCGCCGTACGCAGGGGCTCCGGGAGCGCTGCCGTCGTGCGGCGTGCGGCCGGCCGATCGGTGCCGGCACCGCGTCGTCCGGCGCCCTGCTCATCGCTGGCGGACGGGCCGGGGCGGCGCCCGCCGCGGCCCTCTCCGAGCACCTGCCACCGGTCGGGCGTCAGCGTGATGTACGCACCGCAGCGGAGTCCGTGGAGGGTGCAGGCATCGCGCAGCCCCCACATCCACGCGCCGTCCGTTTCCGTCCAACGGGGCTCGCCCGCACGGCAGTAGAGCAGCACTGCCGTGCGGACCGGGGCGCGCAGCCGCAGGTCGTGCGGGATGACCCGGCGCAGATGGGTCAGCAGGGCGTTGCGGTACTCCCAACCGTCCGGAGCGGCCGAGGGCTCGGTGAACGACGCGCTGGCGGTCACCCTCTCCTGAGCATCGAGGACCGCCACGATGACCGTCGACGGTCCCGGGCGATGCCGCTCGTACAGGCCGGCGACGACCTCACGGGGGCTACGCAGCAACGGGATACCGGCGGAGGCCCATTCGGCGGGCTCCAGCATCCGGCCCAGGCGGGCAGCGGGATCGGTGGACGTGGGCGGGGACATGTGCGGGGGCGGCGCGAATCCGAAGGTCACGGTCCTCCCTTCGTCCACACGTCAGCGCATCGGGCACGACCGGGTGCGCCGTTGCACCAGGACAGGGCCCTGTCTGACCACGGACGGCCGGTACGGGGAAGCACCTCCAATTCTTGCGGTCGTACGGGCATGCGGGCAACGAGCAATTCCCGCGCCTGTCCGTAATGGCGCGGTACACCGCAAATATCCCCCGCGTCGTACCGGTATCTCCATGCGTCGCGCTGGCCGTGGACGCCCGCCGCCGTTACCCCTGTACCGCGAGGACCAGCGGAAACACCTCCTCCGCCCCGGCCCTGCGGAGCAGCCGGGCCGCCACCGCCAGCGTCCAGCCGGTATCGGCGTAGTCGTCCACCAGCAACACCGGGCCACCCGTGGACGTCAGGGCCTGAGCCAGCTCCGGCGGTACGCCGAGCGACCCGTGCAGGGCCCGCAGCCGCTGGGCGCTGTTGCTGCGCGGAATCCGGCCTCCGGTGCCGTCGTCCGCCGATGTCACGGTGCCCAGGAACGGCATCCGGCCGACCGCGGCGATCTGCTCCGCGAGCGACCGGATCAGCTGCGGCCGGCTGAGCGAGGAGAGACAGACCACGCCCGTCGGCCGGGCAGGGGCACCCGGCGCGCCCGATGCCCAACCCCCGGGCCCCTTGGCCCAGTCGGCGAGCACCGTGACCACCGCGGAGGCCACATCGTCCGGAACCGGGCCGTCCGGCGCCTGCGGCGCCAGCATCGGCCGCAGACGATTGCCCCACCCGATGTCGGACAGCCGCCCCAGGGCCCGCCCCGTCGCGGCCAGTTCGTTCGCCGGGATGCGGCCCTTGAGGTCGACACCGACTGCCGGCAGTCCCGTGGGCCACATCCGCCGCGGCTCCACCTCCACTCCCGGGCGCCCCAGTTCACCGCGCGCCGCGTCGAGCGAGGCCGCCGACACCTCCGTACCGAACCTCGCGCCGGCGCAATTGTCGCACCGGCCGCATGCCACCGCCGCCTCGTCGTCCA
The DNA here is from genome assembly GCF_040641675.1 of Streptomyces sp. NPDC020742. NCBI lineage: Bacteria > Bacillati > Actinomycetota > Actinomycetes > Kitasatosporales > Streptomycetaceae > Streptomyces > Streptomyces sp. NPDC020742. The sequence continues at coordinate 34,842 of NZ_JBFAEA010000020.1, read as the reverse complement.
ACTGCCGGCGCAGAAACTCCATTCGGCAGCCGGTCGTAGTGGCGTACTCCCGCATCGCCTGCTGCTCCGCCTCACGCTGGCGGGCCACCCAGGCATAGCGCTCGGTGTCGTACGCCCAGGGCTGCCCGGTGGCGAGCCAGCCGCCCTTGACACGCTGCACGGCGCCGTCCACATCGAGCACCTTGAGCATGATCTCCAGGCGTGAACGGCGCAGTTCGACCTGCGGCTCCAGGGCAGGCAGAGACACTGGGCGCCCGGCGGCGGCCAGCACGTCCAGGGTCTCCCGCACCTGTGCCTCCGGTGGGAACGCCAGCGAGGCGAAGTACTTCCAGATCGCCTCGTCCTCCCGGCCGGGCAGCAGCAGCACCTCGGCGTGCTCCACGCCGCGGCCGGCCCGGCCCACCTGCTGGTAGTAGGCGATGGGGGACGACGGTGAACCCAGGTGCACCACGAACCCCAGGTCGGGCTTGTCGAAGCCCATGCCCAGCGCGGAGGTCGCCACCAGCGCCTTGACCCGGTTGGCGAGCAGATCCTCCTCGGCCTGCTGGCGGTCTGCGTTCTCCGTCCTACCGGTGTACGAGGCCACCGTGTGGCCACGGTGGCGCAGGAAGGCGGTGACCTCCTCGGCGGCAGCGACGGTGAGCGTGTAGATGATCCCCGAGCCCGGCAGTTCGTGCAGATGGTCGGCGAGCCAGGCGAGCCGGTGCGCGGCGTCCGGCAGCGCCAGCACCCCCAGGCTCAGGCTCTCCCGGTCGAGCGGACCGCGCAGCACCAGTGCCTCGGCCGTCCCCTCACCCGTCCCCAGTTGCTCGGCCACATCGGCGGTCACCCGGGCATTGGCGGTGGCCGTCGTGGCGAGCACGGGTACGCCGGACGGGAGGTCGGCGAGCATGGTGCGCAGCCTCCGGTAGTCGGGGCGGAAGTCGTGGCCCCAGTCGGAGATACAGTGCGCCTCGTCGACCACCAGCAGACCGGTCGCCGCCGCCAGCTTGGGCAGCACCTGATCGCGGAAGTCGGGGTTGTTGAGCCGCTCGGGGCTCACCAGCAGGACATCCACCTCGCCGGCCGCCACTTCGGCCTGGACGGTGTCCCACTCCTCGGTGTTGGCGGAGTTGATCGTGCGCGCGCGGATCCCGGCCCGCGCCGCCGCCTCGACCTGATTGCGCATCAGCGCCAGGAGTGGAGAGACGATCACGGTTGGCCCGTTGCCGCGCTCCCGTAGCAGTGCCGTTGCGACGAAGTACACCGCGGACTTGCCCCAGCCCGTGCGCTGCACGACCAGCGCCCGGCGACGGTCGGCGACCAGCGCCTCGATCGCCCGCCACTGGTCCTCGCGCAGACGGGCCGTGCCGCCGGGGTCCCCGACGAGGCGGGACAGGACGGCGTCGGCTGCGGCACGCAGATCTTCGTTGCTCATGCCTCCATGCAACCCGATGCCACTGACACCGCGCGAACCCCCGCCCGAAGCTGTGGATAACCCGGCACCGGAAGTTATCCACAGGGGTCGCGGCGCGGCGGTCGATCGCGGGATCTTCGAGCCATGAATCCGCACAGCGAACCGCGCAAGCCCAACGCCGAGACCAACCCCTCCGAGCCGCCGAGGATCCCCTCGCCCCGCCAGGCGTCCCCGCCTCCGCACCCAGCGAGCCCGACACCCTCCACCACCCCCGCGGACGTCGCTGGGCCCTCAGGTCCGCCCACCACTTCGGCCTCCTCAGCGTCCTCGACTGCCCCGGGCGCTCCCGTCGACCCTGCCAAAGCCAGCGACCCCACCCAAGCCACCGACCGCACCAAGGCGACCGATCCCACCCAAGCCGTCAGGAACGTCGACTCGGCCAGCCCTACCGGCCCCACCAGTCCCTCCGACCTCATCAGCCCTGCTCATCGCACCGACGATCCGACGACCAGCCGGCCCTCCGCCTCCGGCCCCGCGGAGGCCCGCACTGAATCCCCGGCCCCCGGCCACTCTGTCTCCGCCGTGGAAGCTGCCACCGGTCCGACTACCGAAGCCCAGGTCACCCTGCGCGGCCCGGCGGAGCTCGCCGACGCCCTGCCGTACCTCATGGGCTTCTATCCAGATGATTCGGTAGTTCTGGTGGCGCTGCACGGCGAGCGCGGGCGCTTCGGCGGCCGGTTGCGGCTGGGCATCCCCACCGACAAGGAACAGTGGCCGGACGTCGCCGACCAGCTCGCCGAGTGCCTGATCTCGGCAGGACCCGAGGGATCCGAGCGGCCTATGGCGATCATCGTCTACCTCTGCCAGGAGCCCGGCAAGGGCGAGAGCGGCAGGGACGTCAGGGACCGGCTCCGCCCCCTCGCCCAACGGCTCCGCACCGCCTGTGGCGCACTCGACGTCCCCGTCCTCGAGGCGCTGTGCCTTTCCAAGGGGCGATTCTGGTCGTACTGCTGCCCCGACTTCCGGTGTTGTCCCGCCGACGGTACGCCGATGGTCATGCCTGGTACCTCCGTGATGGCGGCGGCTGCCGCCTACGCCGGGATGCAGGTCCGCGGCTCGCTCAAGGAGATGGAGGCGCGGCTGAAGCCCCGCACCGGGCCGCGCGCCGCCGAGCAGGAGAAGGCCCTGGACAAGGCCGCCGCAGCGCTGGTGCCGCGGATGCTCCACAAGGACGGCGTCACAGCCGTCCGCCGGCGCACCCTGGAACGAGCCGGCGCCATGATCCACCGGTTCCGGAACGACATCCCCTCGGGCAGCAACCGGGCCCGGGACGCCTGCGACGACGCGCTGATCACCGACGCGGAGGCAGCCGATCTCATCCTGGGCCTCCAGGACCGGACCACCCGCGACCGGGCGGCCGAGTGGATGGACGGCTCCGTCGCCGCGCCGGCGCTCCGGCTCTGGCGCGCCCTCGCCCGGCGCTGTGCTGGAAGCTACTCCGAACACGCGGTGGCACCCCTCACCCTCGCCGGCTGGGTGAGCTGGTCCACCGACGACGGACCGTCCGCGCGGGTCGCCCTCAGCTGTGCCCTGAGCATCGATCCCGACTATGTCTTCGCCAAACTGCTGCACCGCGCCATCAACGAGGGGCTCGACCCGGAACCGCTGCGCCGCTGCCTGAGGGAGCAGCAGCGGGAGGCGCTGACCGCAGCCGTGCCCCCACCCGCCACTGCCCCCTCATCCGCCGGCACGGAGGCCTCGCCCGCCACGAAGCGACGGGGTACGTCCCGCCCGGGACCCGTGGGCCGTCCCCCTGGGCGACGCGGAGGCACGGGGCCCGGCGGGCGGACGACCGACGGGTGGGGCAGCCGGAGGGCCGGCCGGGGTGAGGACCGGAGCCGGCGGTGATCGCGCCAACCTCGTACGGCCGGCGTGACCTGGGCGCCGGCCGGGCCGTTCACCCGTGTGGAGTAAGCCGTACGAGGCCCCGACCTCACCAGGGAGCGCAGAGCGTGCCAGGCATTGTCCCCACCACCCGGCCGGTCCGCGGACCGGCCGAAGAGCGGCGCACCGCACCGCCTCAGGTGCTGCAGCCGCAGCCCTTCCACTCCTCGCTGGTCTGTGTGGCGCTGCCGGCCCTCGCGGTGTCCCCCGCTTCGGGACAGCTGACCGGTCGGGGCCTGCACGGCTTCTACCGTGACGGACGGCGGGTGCTGTCCCGCTGTGAACTGTGGGTGGCGGGTGACGAACCACTCGTCGTCCAGGGACGGTTGACCGGTGCAGACCGTGCCCGGTTCATCGGTACGGTCCGCAGAGCCGGTGAACGCGGCCCCGATCCGGAAGTCCACTTGGAGCGGCTGCGGAACGCCGACGGCACCGAACGGATCACCTTCCGCAGCAGCGCCGCACGGCCCGTCCGGCTGCCGGTGGAGATCAGGCTGGCGACGGACCTCGCGGAGCTCGGGGCTGTCGCCGTGGGCTTCCCCGGGTCCGACCTGCCGCCAGCCGTCCACGGGGCGGGGCTCCGCTGGTCCGGGCCCGGTATGCACGCGGTGGTCTCCGCGACGCCCACGCCGCAGGACGCCCTGGCGTCGGCCGGACTGCTGCGCTGGGAACTGGAGTTGCCGCCCGGCGGCGCTCGCACGATCGACCTGCGTGTTGTGCTGGAGCACGCCTCCGGTGGCCCGGGCAGCGACCCGTCCACGGGGCGTCGGCGCTCCGCGGCCGCTGGTGTCCCCGGCCCGCGCAGCGGAGTGTTCGGGGCACCAGCCCGCGGTGACCGGTCGCCGCACCCCTGGGCGGCGGCCCGGCTGGATTGCGAGGACCACCGTGCCGATGCCCTGATGGTGGCGAGTCTCGGCGATCTCCAAGGCCTGGCGGTGCGTGACCCAGCCGCACCAGCGGACGTGTGGGTCGCCGGGGGATTCCCCTGGCGCTGCGGCTTCGCCCCGGCCGAGGCGCTGTGGGCCTCCCGGATGCTGCTGCCGCTCGGCACCCGGCTCGCCGCGGGCACGCTGCGTGTCCTCGCCCGCAGTCAACACACCGCACCGGGCGCCGACTTCGGACGGATCCCCGGTGCCCTCCGCGACGCCGGACCGCACTCCCCGCCCAGTTGCACGGGCATCGAGGCGACCCTGCTGTTCCCCACGGTCCTTGCGGAGGCACGCCGCTGGGGCCTGCCCGAGCAGGAGACCGAGCGTCTGCTGCCCACCGCCGAGCGCTGTCTGCGGTGGCTGCGGAGTGCCGCCGACCTAGGACGGCGGGGCAGCCGCCGCGGCTATGTCCCCGATCCCGTACCCGAGGGGCCCTACCGCTGTGAGACCCAGGCGCATGCCCACCGTGCCGCCCTCCTGGGTGCCGATCTCCTGGCGGCGTACGGCTCGTCCGATGCGGTCGCCCTGCGGGAGTGGGCCGAGGAACTGGGCACACGGTTCCGTGCGGACTTCTGGGTCGAGGACCGGGCCGGCGGCCGGCCCGCCGCCCTGCTCACCGCCGACGGCAGGCCGGTCCCCCACCTCGGCTCCGCCGCAGCCCACCTGCTCGACACCGGCCTGCTCGGTGGCGGCACCCTCGCCCCCGGGCTGCTCGATGCCACCCGGACGGGGCGGCTGGCCAGTCTGCTGGGCGGCCCGGCAATGGACTCCGGATGGGGGCTGCGCAGCCTGGGCGCCAAGGAGTCCGGCTACAACCCGTTCGGCCACCGCGGTGGCGCGGTGCGGGTCCATGAGACGGCGATCGCCGCAGCCGGGCTCGCCGCGGCCGGCCACGAGCGGGCGGCCGGCGCCCTGATCAAAGGCGTCCTCGATGCCGCCGAGAGCTTCGGGTACCGCCTGCCCGAGATGTACGCGGGGGAGCAGCGCACCGCCGACGCTGTTCCGGTTCCGCACCCGGCGGCCTGCCGGCCGGCGGCCCTGGCAGCGGCCGGCGCGATACACCTGCTCATCGCGCTCGCCGGTCTGCGCCCCGATGTCCCCGCCAGGTCGGTCGCCCTCCGGCCGCTGGGCACCGCCCCGCTCGGCGCCCTTCAGTTGACCGGTCTGAGCGTCGCGGAGCAGCCCTTCGCCCTGCGGATCAGCCGGCTCGGCATGGGGATGGTGGAGGCGGCGGCGGATGGCCTGCAACTGGGGTCGTGAGGTGCTCGATGGGCCTGTTTATCGTCAGGCGGACGACTATGATCACGCCATGCCTCCCTACGACCCGTCGGCCTTCCCGCCCTTCGCTGTCACCGTCGATCTGGTGGTGCTCACCGTGCGCCGCCACGCGCTGTGTGCGCTGGCTGTGCGCCGCGGTGAGCCGCCGTACCAGGGCCGTTGGGCCCTGCCCGGTGGCTTCGTCCGGGCCGACGAAGACCTGGAGGCCGCGGCTGCCCGGGAACTGTCCGAAGAGACCGGGCTGCATGCCCAGTCCCCGGCGGACGCCTCGCCCACGTACGGCGCGCACCTCGAACAGCTCGCCACGTACGGCGATCCCCAGCGCGACCCCCGGATGCGGGTCGTCAGCGTCGCGCACCTGGTACTGGCGCCCGACCTGCCCGCACCGACGCCCGGTGGTGACGCCCGCAGCGCGCGCTGGGCGACGGTGGAGACCCTGCTGGGGCAGGACGACACCCACGCCCGCGAGGGCGAGCTGGGGGCGCCGCTCGCCTTCGACCACGCCCAGATCCTCGGCGATGGCGTCGAGCGTGCCCGGTCGAAGATCGAATACTCCTCGCTGGCCACGGCCTTCTGCCCGCCCGAGTTCACCGTGGGTGAGCTGCGCCGGGTCTACGAAGCCGTCTGGGGCGTGGCCCTGGACCCCCGTAACTTCCATCGCAAGGTGACCGGCACTCCGGGATTCCTGGTCCCGACCGGCGGCACCACTACCCGCCAGGGCGGCCGTCCGGCACAACTGTTCAGGGCGGGCGGGGCGACGCTGCTCAACCCGCCGATGCTGCGCCCGGAGGTCTGAGCCGAGCTTGCCGGTCGCTCTGACCGGCGGGGCCCTGGAAACGTCGTTCGCACTCGCCGAGACACGACGCGCCATCATGATTGAAGCATTACGAGAAAATAGGACATATTGCGGTAGCTTGGCGGGGTGAGCCTCCCAGCGTGCCCGATAGCCGCCTGACCGCCTCGTCCTCTCGCGGGGCGGATCGCTGCTGAGAGGCGTTTCAGGGGAGATGCGGGCTAGGCGGGCCGTGAAGAGGCCGCCCTTAGTGGCCCGTGGCTCGCGGTGGGGTGCCGTTCGCTGTCGCTCAGCCCGCCGCTCCCGCACTCGGACGCCGCCCCGACCCGCGGCGCCGACCATAGCGGCAGTCCCGGCCGTGTCGACCGCCCCGGCGCCGTGCCGGCTGCCCCGGCGCCGCCGGCACGCGCGGCGCGCCACCCCCACGCGCATCTCCCCAACTGCTTTTGCCTGCAACGGCTGTGCATGATGAGGCGATAGCGATGGCGTCGTACTCCGTTTTGCCGCGCCAAGGTTGATAAGCGCATCCCGTGATTCCCGCATTCGGTCTGCCCGGCTCGCCGATCTTCGGAAGGCCGTCAAGTGGCCCTCCGAAATCGACCGGTGCATTCCGGTCGTGCGACGGCTCGCGAAGCAAATCTCCGGTTGCGCCCCAGCGTTGGGGCGAACACGCCCTGGCCTGCGGTGATATGGCCATGGCGCCGAAGGGCTTCGCCTTCTGACCGGGTAATGCGCCTGTTTTGACGTGGTGTTGTGGTGGCCCTTGCTCACAACCCGCCGCAGGGGGCCCATTTCTTTCCGATAAAGCGTCAATTCAGAGATGGGGGGCGATCACCCTTTCGTGTGCTTTTCACCAAAGACCTCAAGGGTGTTCAGGGTGTCGCCGACAAAGGATGCGTGAGTACCCTTGCGCACACCATGATGACCGCGGCTCGCCCCGGCGACACCGGCCTCGCAGGCCCGGGCGAGCTTGACCGCTACCCCTACGCCAACGCCGCCAACGCTGCGAACGCAAACAACGCAGCGGGTCCGGACCGTTCTGAGCGCGTTTCGCAGGTCTGGGACGGCTCCGAGGCAGATATCGGCCGGGTAGGCCGACGCGCGGCCGGCAGTCGTGGCCGAGGACTGCACGGCCAACTCGTCCAGCAGCTCGGCCAGATGATCGTCTCCGGCGATCTGGGTGCCGACCGCCCGCTCGTCCCCGAGGAGATCGGTCAGCGGTTCGAGGTCTCCCGCACCGTCGTCCGCGAGTCGCTGCGCGTCCTGGAGGCAAAGGGCCTCGTCAGCGCGCGCCCCAACGTGGGCACCCGAGTGCGTCCGGTCAGCGACTGGAACCTCCTCGACCCCGACATCATCGAGTGGCGGGCCTACGGGCCGCAGCGCGACGACCAGCGCCGTGAGCTGTGCGAGCTGCGCTGGACCATCGAGCCGCTGGCCGCCCGGCTCGCGGCCTGTCATGGCCGCGAGGACGTCCAGCAGCGCCTCGCCGACATGGTGGAGATCATGGGCCACTCCGCGGCCCAGGGTGACGCCATGACCTTCTCCCGCGCGGACGCCGAGTTCCACTCGCTGCTGCTGCAGCTCGCCGGCAACCGCATGCTGGAGCACCTCTCCGGCATCGTCTCCGCCGCCCTGCACGTCTCCGGCGGCTCCGCCGGCGGCTGTGAGCGGCCGGTCGACACCTCGGTGGGGCAGCACATGAGGGTCGTCGACGCCATCGGGGCCGGCGATGCCTCGGCCGCCGAGAACGCGATGCGTCAGCTCCTCGCCGCCCACAGTGAGGGCGCCGGCCAGGGCTCCGGGACGCCCGCGGACCACGTCGTCCCCGCGCCCCGCGAGCACTGAGGCCCGTACTCGACCGCGTACGGACCGTAGGCGCCGCGCGGCCCCGTGCCCCGCGTACCCCTCGGGCGGGGCACGCCGTACGCGGCGAAGGCGCACGAGATCGCCGGATCCGGGCATCGACCGGATCCGGCGACAGACCTAGGGAGGGTTGCATGTCATATGACTGGGAATGGGTCGTTATGGGGTGTGACTCGGGCCACGCAGATTGGGCGTAACGCTCTTCAGGGAAGCGCGATGACTTAAGAGGTGATAGCCGAGGAGGGAATACGAGCGGCGTTCGTGACGCTGTTCAACTCCCCGGTTGCCCCTGCGCCGTCGGTCCATCCCCACCGGCGGTCGTCGGCTCCGATCCACAGTGGACGGGGTCGGAAGCCGTTTCCATCGTTCCGAGAGGTTGTTCGTGTCGGCCAGCACATCCCGTACGCTCCCGCCGGAGATCGCCGAGTCCGAGTCTGTGATGGCGCTCATCGAGCGGGGAAAGGCAGATGGGCAGATCGCCGGCGATGACGTGCGTCGGGCCTTCGAGGCTGACCAGATTCCTCCAACCCAGTGGAAGAACGTTCTGCGCAGCCTCAACCAGATCCTCGACGAGGAGGGTGTGACGCTGATGGTCAGTGCCGCAGAGGCGCCCAAGCGCACCCGCAAGAGCGTCGCAGCGAAGAGTCCGGCGAAGCGCACCGCCACCAAGACCGTCGCGGCCAAGACCGCCACGGTCAAGAAGACCACCGCCGCCGCGGCCACCGCCCCCATGGCGGACCCGTCGGTCGGTGAGTCCGAGTCCGCGCCTGCGAAGAAGGCGGCGGCGAAGAAGGCGACCGCCAAGAAGGCGGTCGCGAAGAAGACCACGGCCAAGAAGGCCACCGCAAAGAAGACCGCGTCCAAGAAGGACGTCGACGAGCTGCTCGACGACGAGGTGGTCGAGGAGACCCCGGTGCCGGGCAAGGACGCCGAGCCCACCGAGGGCGCGGAGAACGCCGGCTTCGTCCTGTCCGACGACGACGAGGACGACGCCCCCGCGCAGCAGGTCGCCGCGGCCGGTGCCACCGCCGACCCGGTCAAGGACTACCTCAAGCAGATCGGCAAGGTCCCGCTCCTCAACGCGGAGCAGGAGGTCGAGCTCGCCAAGCGCATCGAGGCGGGTCTGTTCGCCGAGGACAAGCTGGCGAACTCCGACAAGCTGGCGCCGAAGCTCAAGCGCGAGCTGGAGATCATCGCCGAGGACGGCCGCCGGGCCAAGAACCACCTGCTGGAGGCCAACCTCCGTCTGGTCGTGTCCCTGGCCAAGCGCTACACCGGCCGCGGCATGCTCTTCCTGGACCTGATCCAGGAGGGCAACCTCGGTCTGATCCGTGCGGTCGAGAAGTTCGACTACACCAAGGGCTACAAGTTCTCGACCTACGCGACGTGGTGGATCCGTCAGGCCATCACCCGCGCCATGGCCGACCAGGCCCGCACCATCCGTATCCCCGTCCACATGGTCGAGGTCATCAACAAGCTGGCCCGTGTCCAGCGCCAGATGCTCCAGGACCTGGGCCGCGAGCCCACCCCGGAGGAGCTGGCCAAGGAACTCGACATGACCCCCGAGAAGGTCATCGAGGTCCAGAAGTACGGCCGCGAGCCGATCTCTCTGCACACCCCGCTGGGCGAGGACGGCGACAGCGAGTTCGGTGACCTCATCGAGGACTCCGAGGCCGTCGTCCCGGCCGACGCGGTCAGCTTCACGCTCCTGCAGGAGCAGCTGCACTCGGTTTTGGACACGCTCTCCGAGCGCGAGGCCGGTGTGGTGTCCATGCGCTTCGGCCTCACCGACGGCCAGCCCAAGACGCTGGACGAGATCGGCAAGGTCTACGGCGTCACGCGTGAGCGGATCCGTCAGATCGAGTCGAAGACGATGTCCAAGCTGCGTCACCCGTCCCGCTCCCAGGTGCTGCGCGACTACCTCGACTAGTCCAACCGGCCTGAAACACGCCATGAGCCCGGTCCCTCCCGTGTGGAGGGGCCGGGCTCGCTTGCGCGTCCGAGTGCGTGGCGGGGCCGGTTGACTCACTCTGGGTGGGCGCACGCTGTCCCAGAGTCAGGAGTCCGTATGCGCCCGTCCGCACGCGCCGCTTCCGGCGCGCTCGCGCTGGTCCTCGCCCTGCCGGCCTCGGCGGCCGCGGACGGCTCCGTGATCGGCGGAAAGCCCGCCCTACTGTCCCAGAGCCCGTGGGCGGTGGCGCTGGCCTCCCATGACCGTTTCGGGGCGCAGCGTTCCGGACAGTTCTGCGGCGGTGTGCTCGTCGGGCACTCCACGGTGGTGACCGCCGCGCACTGTCTGAGCAAGGAGGTGCTGGGCGTCCCCTGGCAGCAGGTGCGGGACCTACGCATCGTGGTCGGGCGGGACAACCTCACCGGCGGCGGAGGTCAAGAGCTGAAACCCGCGAAGGTGTGGGTGAACCCGGGCTACAACGGCTTGACGAACGAGGGCGACATGGCCGTCCTCACGCTGGAAAGGCCCGTTGCGAACCGGCCCATCCCGATAGCGGGCCGGCAGGACGCTGCCTACCGGCCCGGCAACCGGGCCACCGTCTACGGCTGGGGGGACACCACCGGCGCGGGCAGATATGCGACACGGCTGCGCTCAGCGCGGGTCAGCGTGCTGCGCGACACCGTCTGCGCCCGGGCCTATCCGGGCAGTGCGGACGGGACGTACCGCTCCGGTTCGATGCTGTGCGCGGGGGCGCGGCACGGTGGACGGGACGCCTGCCAGGGCGACAGTGGGGGACCGCTGGTCGTTCGCGGGCGCCTCGTGGGGCTGGTGTCATGGGGGACCGGGTGCGGTCAGGCCGGCCGTCCGGGGGTCTATACGCGGGCCTCGGCGCTGCTTCCCGCGGTGGCGGCCCAAGGGGCCGGCTGATCCGCGAGCCCACGAAGATCCGAAAGAAGCGCCCGAGGGCGCCGGGTGGTCGCACGAGTGCGGGCGGCCTCCCCGGTGGTGCCGGGGGACCGCCCGTCGCACGGCGCTGGGCCGCTGCTCGCTCGTCGTGGATGCGAAGTGTCAGCGTTCCTCGTCGGATGTGGACGCCGGAGAAGCGGTCAGCCGCTCCGTCTCGTCCTGTATTTCCGCGGCGATCTTCTTGAGTTCCGGCTCGAACTTGCGACCGTGGTGGGCGCAAAAGAGCAGTTCTCCGCCGGACATCAGGACGACGCGCAGGTATGCCTGGGCGCCGCAGCGGTCGCAGCGGTCAGCGGCCGTCAGCGGGCTCGCGGGTGTCAGAACAGTAGTCACGTCGCCTCTTCTCTAGCTCGACGAGCTGTCGTACCAGGGTCAACATCCAACCAGGCCGAAAACGTTCCCGCTCGTGCCTTTTCCTCGAAAAAACTTTTCCGAGGGGGCCGGGTGCTGCCGGGTGGCGGCGAATGAGCCGTATTGCTGGTGGTCTGATTCACGTTGGGTGCTGGGTCGGTCCTCCCGGCTGGCTTGCCGGTTGTTGATGAGGACGTGCCCGGAGCCTAAATGGTTCATGCCTCGAAGGGAACGTGATGTGCACGTCACTCGGACGTCACCCCAACGAGCGATCGAACGCACGAGCGAAATTCTACTACCATGAGCATGCACACGGGTGGCGTCACATCGGCTCTACCAGGCCTCGGTACGCTCTGACCGGCGACACCGCCACAACCGAGTCCGCGGAATGCGGACTGCCAGAAATTCAGCGAGGAGCGAACCGCGTGACCGCCGAGATGTCCGTGCCGTCCACCGCCGTGCTGACCGGGGCAGACCGGGACGGATCCAACTACACCGCGCGGCATCTGCTCGTCCTCGAGGGTCTCGAAGCCGTTCGCAAGCGCCCTGGCATGTACATCGGCTCCACGGACAGCCGTGGCCTGATGCACTGCCTCTGGGAGATCATCGACAACTCCGTCGATGAGGCGCTGGGCGGCTACTGCGACCATATCGAGGTGATCCTCCACGACGACGGGTCGGTGGAGGTCCGCGACAACGGCCGTGGCATTCCCGTCGATGTCGAGCCGAAGACCGGCCTCAGCGGCGTCGAGGTCGTGATGACCAAGCTGCACGCTGGCGGAAAGTTCGGCGGTGGCTCGTACGCGGCCTCCGGCGGTCTGCACGGCGTCGGCGCATCGGTCGTCAACGCCCTTTCCGCACGGCTCGACGTCGAGGTCGACCGCAGCAGCAAGACGCACTCGATCAGCTTCCGCCGCGGCGTCCCCGGCATCTTCACCGAGTCCGGCCCCGACGCCCCGTTCGACCCGGGCAACGGCCTGGTCAAGGGCAAGCGGATCCCCAAGACGAAGACCGGCACCCGGGTGCGTTACTGGGCCGACCGGCAGATCTTCCTCAAGGACGCCAAGCTCTCCCTGGAGACGCTGTACGCCCGGGCCCGCCAGACCGCCTTCCTCGTGCCGGGCCTGACCCTGGTCGTCCGGGACGAGCGAGGCATCGACGGCGCGGGCAAGACCGAGGAGGTCTTCCGCTACGACGGCGGCATCAGCGAGTTCTGCGAGTACCTCGCGCAGGACAAGGCCGTCTGCGATGTGCTGCGGCTCACCGGCCAGGGCACCTTCAAGGAGACCGTGCCGGTGCTCGACGAGCGCGGCCATATGACGCCGACCGAGGTCACCCGGGAGCTGGGCGTCGACATCGCGCTGCGCTGGGGCACCGGCTACGACTCCACGATCCGCTCGTTCGTCAACATCATCGCCACGCCCAAGGGCGGCACCCACGTCTCCGGCTTCGAGCGCTCGGTCGCCAAGACCGTCAACGAGGTCCTGCGCTCCAGCAAGCTGCTGCGCGTCGCCGAGGACGACGTCGTCAAGGACGACGCCATGGAGGGCCTCACGGCCGTGGTGACCGTACGGCTCGCGGAGCCGCAGTTCGAGGGCCAGACCAAGGAGGTGCTGGGCACCTCCGCGGCCTCGCGGATCGTCGCCCAGGTGGTGAGCCGGGAGCTCAAGGCGTTCCTGACCTCCACCAAGCGGGACGCCAAGCAGCAGGCCCGCGCCGTCCTGGAGAAGGTCGTCGCCGCAGCCCGTACGCGCATCGCCGCCCGCCAGCACAAGGAGGCCCAGCGGCGGAAGACCGCGCTGGAGTCCTCCTCGCTGCCGGCCAAGCTCGCGGACTGTCGCAGCGACGACGTCGACCGCAGCGAACTCTTCATCGTCGAGGGGGACTCGGCGCTGGGCACCGCGAAGCTGGCGCGGAGTTCGGAGTTCCAGGCACTGCTGCCGATTCGCGGGAAGATCCTGAACGTCCAGAAGGCGTCGGTCTCGGACATGCTCAAGAACGCCGAGTGCGGTGCCATCATCCAGGTCATAGGGGCCGGATCCGGTCGTACCTTCGACATCGACGCCGCCCGCTACGGCAAGGTCATCTTCCTGGCGGACGCGGATGTCGACGGCGCCCACATCCGCATCCTGCTGCTCACCCTCTTCCAGCGCTATATGCGCCCGATGGTCGAGCAGGGCCGGGTCTTCTCGGCGGTGCCGCCGCTGCACCGCATCGAGCTGATCAACCCCAAGAAGGGCCAGGAGAAGTACATCTACACCTACTCGGACAACGAGCTGCGCCAGACGCTGCTCGAACTCCAGGCCAAGAAGATCCGCTACAAGGACAGCATCCAGCGCTACAAGGGCCTGGGCGAGATGGACGCCGACCAGCTGGCCGAGACGACCATGGACCCGCGGCACCGCACCCTGCGCCGGATCAACATCAGCGACCTCGAGGCGGCGGAGCAGGCCTTCGACCTCCTCATGGGCAACGAGGTCGCGCCCCGTAAGGAGTTCATCACCAACTCCGCTTCCACCCTGGACCGTTCGCGTATCGACACCTGAGCACGCCGCTGCTCCCCGGCGGGCGCCCCTCCACCCCTGGGTGGACGGGCGCCCGCCGCCTTTTCCACCCGGGACCCACCCTGGCGCCGATCCGGCCGGGGGCGCTCCTCCGTAGCGTCGGGAGGGTCGAAGAACCTTCCACCATTCCCTTCCTCGGAGGCTGAGGCCATGTCCGGCCTGCTCAACATCGTGGTGATCGCTGCGGTCGTCATCTGGGTGTTCGCCCGACAGTTCAAGGCGCAGCGGGTCGCCGCCGACGGCCGTAGGTGGTGGCTGCTCCCCGCCGTGCTGGTCTTCCTGGCGCTGCGGCAGCCGGGCCTCCTGGACGCCGAGCACCCGGCGGTCTCGGCCGCACTGCTCAGCGCGGAGCTCCTGACGGGGCTGGCTTGCGGCGCCGGTTGGGCGTGGACGATGCGCATCTGGACCGGCGCGGACGGTGCGGTGTGGACCAAGGGCAGCTGGGCCGCGGCCGGCGTCTGGCTCGGCGGCATGGCGGTGCGCGGAGGGCTCGCGGTCTTCGCCGGGGGTCTGGGCGTCCACCTGGGGGGCGCGGCCCTGATGCTCGGCGTCGCCGCCATGCTGCTGGCCCGCTCCGGCGTCACGGTCTGGCGGTCCCGGGGGATCCAGCAGCCGTACCGTGTCCCTGTCGCGGGGTGAGGCCCGCACCCGACCCGCTCCGCACCGACGAAGGACCGTATGTGCCGCTGAACGTCTGGACGAGCTGGCCGCTGCCGGAGGCACTGTCCCGCGCGGACGACAGCGGGGCACGCCGGTGGATCGGCCGCTGCGTCCGAGCGGTGGCGGTCGTGGCGCTGATGTGGTCGACCCTGGTGGGCCCGGGCTTCCGGGGCTGGGCCCTGGTGGCGGCGCTGGCGGGGACGGCCGCGACGCTGATGGCGTTCCGGGCCTTCTTCCGGACGACGCTGGCACACCGGCTGTGGCCGTCGGTCGCGCTGTTCGCCGCTCTGGAGGCGGGGGCCTTCGGCTTCGAGTCCGGCGGGGCGCACCTGCCGGCCACGGTCCTGTGGTGCGCCTGCGGTCTGACCGCCCTGGAGCGGCTGCCGCTGGCGGCCGGCATCCCGTGCTCCGCCGCCGCCCTGGGCACCTTCGCCCTGGTGCGCAGCGACAACCTGCTGACGACCGTCACGACCGCCGGAGGGCTGGCGCTGGCGGGCTACGTCGTACGGCTGGACGCGGAGTCCCGTGGCAACACCCGGCGGCTGCTGGCCCAGGAGCGGGCGGCGCGCGCGGCCGAGGCGGAATCGGCGGCGCTGGCCGAACGGAGCCGGATCGCACGGGAGATCCACGACGTCCTCGCCCACAGCCTCAGCGCCCAGCTGGTCCACCTGGAGGCGGTGCGGATGATGATCCAGCGCAGCACCGACCTGGAGGAGGACCGCGCACGGCTCCTGGAGCGGGTGGTGGCCTGCCGGGGCATGGCCCGTGAAGGGCTGGACGGCACCCGTGAGGCCCTTTCGGCGCTGCGGGGGGAGATGGCCCCGGTCGAGGACTTCCTGCGCCGTCTGGCCGCCACTGAGGGCGTTCAGCTGGATGTCACGGGCGAGGCGCGCGCCCTGCCGACCGAGGCCGGGCTCGCGCTCCGCAGAGTGGTCCAGGAGGCGCTGACCAACGTACGCAAGCACGCGCCGGGGGCCCGGGTGCGGGTGCGGCTGGAGTACGCGGCCGACGACGTGGGGCTGGAGGTGTGCGACTCCGGTGGCCGCGCCGCGCCCGGTGAACTGGCCGGGAGCGGCTCCGGGTACGGTCTGCTCGGGATGCGGGAGCGGGCCGAACTCCTCGGCGGAACCCTGGAGTCCGGCCCCGATGAGGAGGGTTTCGTGGTGCGGTTGCGGGTGCCCGCATGACGGCGCGTGCGGTGGCGCGGGTCGTGGTCGCCGATGATCAGACGGTGGTGCGCGAGGGAATCGTGATGCTGCTGGGGCTGCTGCCGGAGGTCGAGGTGGTCGGATCGGCCGCGGACGGCGAGGAGGCGGTCCGGATGGTCGCCGAACACGCCCCCGACGTCGTCCTGATGGACCTGCGGATGCCGCGCTGCGACGGCGTGGAGGCCACCCGGCGGATCCGCGCCGCACACCCCGGCACCCAGGTCGTGGTGCTCACCACCTACGCCGATGACGACTCGCTCTTCCCGGCGTTGCAGGCCGGCGCACGCGGCTACCTGACCAAGGACGCCGACGGCGACGAGATCGCCCGCGCCCTCACCGGGGTGCTCTCCGGGGAGGCCGGTCTCTCGCCGAAGATCCAGCGCCGGCTCCTGGAGCGGGTCACCGAGCCCGTACGGACCGCACCGCAGCCGCGCGAGGAGCCGCCGGACGGGCTGACCGCCCGGGAGGTGGAGGTGCTGCGGCTGGTGGCCGAGGGGCAGTCGAACCCGGAGATCGCGCGCACCCTGCACGTCTCCACCGCGACCGTGAAGACCCACATCAACAACCTCTTCGGCAAAGCGGGGCTGCGGGACCGCGCCCAGGCCGTCCGTTACGCCTATCGTCATGGTCTCGCACAGCCACCCGGATAACTCATCACCTGATGGGGTGAAGGGTCCGGAATGAACCATCCGGGATCTTCCTTTCTGTCCACCCTTGGGCCGCACGGACAACCACCCCGTGCACCAAGGAGAGTTCGGTGGACAAGCAGGACGGCCGCTCGGCCGGTGAGCCAGGGGCCGTAGGGCTCGACGACCCCTGGTACGACACGCTCGCCTCCGGGTGGGGCGAGCACGACGGCACGGCGGACCCGGTGGGCGGGCCGGTCAGTGCCCCGGAGGCCCCGCCCGCTGCGCGGCCCGCGGCGTACGACGAGGTCTATCTGGCGGTGCAGCGCAGCGGGGCCTTCCAGGAGGTGCGCCGGCGCTACCGGCGGTTCGTCGTGCCCGCCACGGTGGCCTTTCTGGCCTGGTACCTCGCGTATGTGATCGCTTCGGTCGCCGCGCCGGGCCTGATGGCCCGGCCCGTCGCCGGCGCGCTCAACGTGGCGCTGCTGGCCGGGCTCGGGCAGTTCGTCACGACCTTCCTGCTCACCTGGGCGTACGCCCGCCATGCGCGGCTGCGCCGGGACCGTGCCGCGCTCGACATCCGCTGGGAGACCCAGGAACTGACCGGAGGGAACGCCCGGTGACCGGCGACCACCAGACCCTGGCGCTCGTCCTGTTCAGCGCCTTCATCGCGGTCACCCTCGCGATCACCACCTGGGTGAGCCGCCGCCGGCAGGGTTCCGCCGAGGAGTTCTACGCCGGCGGCCGGCTCTTCTCGCCCATGGAGAATGGTTTCGCCATCGCGGGTGACTACATGTCCGCCGCGTCCTTCCTCGGCATCGCCGGGCTGATCGCCCTCTTCGGGTACGACGGCCTGCTGTACGTGGTCGGTTTCCTGGTCGCCTGGCTCGTGGTGCTCCTCCTGGTCGCCGAACTGGTCCGCAACTGCGGGCGGTTCACCCTCGCCGACGTGCTGGCCGCCCGGATGCGGGAACGTCCGGTCCGGATCGCGGTCGGCACCGCGTCGGTCACCGTGTCCGTGCTCTATCTGGTGGCTCAGATGGTCGGTGCCGGCAGCCTGGTGGCGTTGCTGCTGGGCGGTGGGGGAGCGCAGGCCCGTACCTGGATGGTGATCGGGGTCGGCGCCCTGATGGTGGTCTACGTCGCCTTCGGCGGTATGCGAGCCACCACCTGGATCCAGATCGTGAAGGCCGTGCTCCTCCTGGGCGGTGCCGTCGCGCTGACCGTCCTGGTGGTCCTCCGCTTCCACGGTGACCCCAATGCGCTGCTGACCACCGCCGCCGAACACAGCGGCCACGGGAGGGACTTCCTCGCACCCGGCCTCAAATACGGAGGCGGCTGGACCGCGCGGCTGGACTTCATCAGCCTGGGGCTCGCGCTGGTCCTGGGGACGGCCGGACTGCCGCACATCCTGTCCCGCTTCTACACCGTCCCCACGGCGCGCGCCGCCCGCCGGTCCACTGTCTGGGCCATCGCGCTGATCGGCGGCTTCTACCTGATGACCATCGTGCTGGGCTTCGGCGCGGCGGCCGTTCTGGGCAGCGGTGCCGTCCGCGCGTCCAGCGCGTCCGGCAACACCGCCGTTCCGCTGCTCGCCCTCGACCTGGGAGGCGGCAGCGGGTCGACCGGCGGAACGGTGCTCTTCGCCGTGGTGGCCGCGGTCGCGTTCGCCACCATCCTGGCGGTGGTCGCCGGCATCACGCTCGCCTCGTCGGCCTCCGTCGCGCACGACCTGTACGCCTCGCTGCGGCGACCGCGCGGCCGGGAACGGGGCACCGAGCGTGGCGAGGTGGCGGTGGCCCGCATCGCCGCCGTGGCGGTCGGTGCGACCGCCATCGGCCTGGCGCTGCTCGCCCGGGACCTGAACGTCGCCTTCCTGGTGGGCCTGGCGTTCGCCGTCGCGGCGTCGGCCAATCTGCCGGCCCTCCTGTATGCCCTGTTCTGGCGGCGCTTCACCACCAGGGGAGCGGTCTGGTCCGTCTACGGCGGACTGATCCCGGCGGTCACCCTGGTCGCCCTCTCACCGGTGGTCTCCGGCAGCCCGGACTCCCTCTTCCCCGGCCCGGACTTCGCCGTCTTCCCGCTCGACAACCCCGGGGTGGTGTCGATTCCGCTGGGCTTCCTGATGGGCTGGCTGGGAACGGTGCTCTCCCCGGTGGGCACCGACGCGGCCCGGTACGCGGAGACGGAGGTGCGGTCGCTGACCGGGGCCGGGGCGGTGTAGCGCACGGAGCGCGGTGCGGGCCGGGACAGCCGGGGCGCCACTGGGGCCGACCATGGGGCCGTGGGTCAGACCCACTCGTAGCGGTGCTCGGGGCGGCCCGTCTCGCCGTACCGGAGGGTGAGACGCACCCGCCCGGCCCGTTCCAGCAGCTTGAGGTAGCGCTGGGCGGTCTGCCGGCTCAGCCCCGCCTGGAGGGCGACGTCCTGGGCCGACAGCGGGGCGTCCGCGGACCGCAGCACCGCACGCACCCGGTCGGCGGTGGCGGCGGAGTGGCCCTTGGGCAGCTCGGCCGGGCCGGCGTTCGCGGCGCCCAACGCCCCGAAGATCCGGTCGACCTCCGACTGTTCGGCCTGTCCGCCGTCCGCGAAGGTGCGGTGCAGCGCCGCATAGCCCTCCAGCTTGGACCGCAGCCCCGCGAAGGTGAACGGCTTGACCAGGTACTGCAGGGCGCCGTGCCGCATCGCTGCTTGGACGGTGGCGACGTCGCGGGCCGCCGTCACCATGATCACGTCGGTGAGCAGGCCCCGCCGCCGCAGGTCAGCGACCAGCTGCAGCCCCGTACGGTCGGGGAGGTAGTGGTCCAGGAGGATCAGATCGACGGAGTGGGTCTCCAGGGCGGCGAGGGCCTCGCCGACACTGTGCGCGACGCAACTCACGCGGAAACCGGCCACCTTGGCGACGTACGCCGCGTTGATCCGCGCGACCTGCGCATCGTCGTCCACGACCAGTACGTCGATCATCGTCCGGCCTCCGTGGTGTCGTTGGCGCGGCGCGCGCCCTCGGTGCCAGCGGCCCGCCCGGTGGCGGTGCCCTCCCCGGCCTCGCCCTGGTGAGGCGCGGGCTGTGCTGCGGGCGGCTCATCGGAGAGCGCGTCGGGGACCGTTACGGTGAACACCGCGCCGCCGCCCGGGCGTTCGCCGACCTCGGCACCGCCCCCGTAGCGCTCGGCGAGCCTGCGTACCAGCGCCAGGCCGATGCCCCGCTGCCCGTGGGAGGGCGGTTCCTTGGTCGACCAGCCCTCGGTGAAGATCTCCGCATGGTGCGCCTCGGGCACGCCCGGCCCGTTGTCGCTGACGCGTACGACGGCGGTCCGGCCCTCGGTGCGGACCTCGACCTCCAGGTGGGCATCGCGCTGCCCAGAGGTGGCGTCCAGGGCGTTGTCGACGAGGTTGCCGAGCACGGTGACCAGGCTGTGCGGGTCGACCAGCCGGTCGGGCAGCCGGGTCGCGGGCGCGATACGCAGCGAGACGCCCCGTTCGGTGGCGACGGTGGCCTTGCCCACCAGGAGGGCGGCCAGCAGCGGATCGTGGATGCGCTCGGTGACCTGCTCCGCGGTGGCGCGGTGCACGCCCACCGCCCGGGTCACGAACTCCACGGCTTCCTCTTGCAGCCCCAGTTCCAGCAGGCCCAGGAGGGTGTGCAACCGGTTGGCGTGTTCGTGGTCCTGGGCGCGCAGGGCGTCGATCAGGCCCCGGGTGCCGTCCAGTTCACGGCCCAGCCGCTCCAGCTCGGTGCGGTCGCGCAGGGTGACCACGGCGCCCCCGTCGTCGGTCGGCATCCGGTTCGCCACCAGGACCCGATGCCCGCTGACGGCGAGGAGGTCGGAGCCCGAGGCACGGCCGGCCAGCACATCGGTCGTCCGGCCCGGGGGGAGGACGGTGTCCAGCGGGCGGCCGGTGTCCTCGGCGCGCAGGTCGAGCAGGCGCTGTGCCTCGTCGTTCATCAGGCGGATCCGGCCCTGCCCGTCGAGGGCGAGGAACCCCTCGCGGATGCCGTGCAGCATCGCCTCCCGCTCGGCGAGCAGCGCGGAGATGTCGGAGAACGCCAGGTCGTGGGTGCGGCGCTGGAGGCGGCGGGAGACGAGATAGGCGGCGAGCGCACCCACCGCGAGCGCCCCGCCGGCGTAGGCCAGCAGCTGCGGCACGGTGGAGAGCAGCCGCTGCTGCACGCTCTCGTAGGAGATGCCCACCGAGACGGCGCCGATGACCGTGCCGTCCTCGTCGCGCAGCGGGACCTTGCCCCGCGCCGAGCGCCCGAGGGTGCCCTCGTCGATCTGCATGACCTCCTGGCCGGAGAGCACGGCGCTGGGGTCGGTGGAGACGTGGCGCCCGATCTCGTCCGGGTCGGTGTGCGACCAGCGGACCCCCCGCCGGTCCATGATCACTACGTATTCGGCCCCGGTGGCGGCGCGGATCCGCTCCGCGGCGTTCTGGACGGGGCCGTGGCGGGACGGACGGGAGGACTCCAGCGCGTCGTCCAGGTGCGACTCGGCGGCGGTGGTCTGGGCGATGGCCAGCGCCCGCCGCATCGCCTGGTCGTCGAGTTGCGCGCTGAGCGGGGCGAGGAACAGCCCGGTCGCCAGCGCGGTGACGCCCGCGGCGATGGCCAGCTGCACCATCAGGACCTGTGCGAAGACCCGGCGCGGCCAGCCCAGCCGGGCTCGTGCCAGGCGCGGTCTGCGGGCGGTGCCGGCGGTCGGAGCATCGGCGGGAAACCGTGGGGAGCCCGAGGACCTGGCGGCTCTCGGGCGCGGTACCGACGCTTCCTTCTCGCCCATACGAACGAACAGTAAGCGCGGTGACGACCGGGCGGGTAATCCCTGGGACACCGAATGCGGAGGGTGTCCGGGCGGCGACGTCCGTGAGAGGTGGCGCGCCGCGAGAGTTATCCACAGGGCTTTCGATCGCTGAGTGTGCGCACTTAATCTCGAAGCGTGAAGTTGATCGCGACGCGGCGGGTGTGCCGGGGGCGCCGGGCGTGCTGGGCGTGCTGGGCGGGGCGATGCCGGAGGCGGCGAAGTGGCCTTGACGTCGGAGGGATTGAGGGAAGTCGGGGCTCCGCCCGGGAGCAGTGGGGCCCGGTCGGGCTCGGACCGGGGCCGGTCGGGCTCGGACCGGGGCCGGTCGGGGCTCCGCCGGGATCAGGGCGAGCGATGCGCTCGCGGGGGCGCGGTCAAGGGAGTGGGGAGCCGTGTGGAAGGGAGCGAGGACATGCAGAGGGTAAGGAGCTGGGCCCAGAGGGTAGGGGGCTGCGCCGCGGCCCGAGGAGGGGCCGGGGACGCGGGAAGCTGGCGGTGTTTCCGCCTGCGGTCAGGCCGACAGGGCCGGCAGGGCCTCTGCGGCGGTGACGGAGGTGACCGCCATCCGGGCGGGCGGACCGAGGGGGGCTCCGCAACTGGCCGGTGCGGCGGCGCCGTCGGCCCGCTGCTCGACGGTCACGTGCCAGACGCGGCCGTCGTTGTGGGCGACGGTCACGACCCAGGCGGGGGAGTCGGTGACCGTCGCCGGGTGGCCCGGCGTGGCGCCGTCCGACGGCAGGGGGCGGTGGATCCGTACGGTCTCGATGATCTCCAGGGCGTCCGCGCGGTCTTCCCTGGTGAGCCGGCGGACGGCGAGATCGGCGGCCTGGGCCGGTCGGTCCCACGCCGAGCGGCCCCGGCAGTGGTCGAGGGTGATCCGGCCGTCGCGCGCCGCCTCGATGGCGTCCTTGACCAGCGGGGCCGAGGCGCGTCCATAGGCGTAGCCGTAGGGGAGGACGAAGAGCGTGGGGGAGAAGCGGTGGCCGCCGATGTGGGTGACCTCCCAGGCTTCGGTTCCGGCGGCGGCGAGTTCGGCGGCGAGCGGGCGGCCGAGGAGGGCGCAGCAGCGGTCCCGCTTGCCGTTGGTGCATACCAGGACCAGCGGTTCGCCGGTGTACTCCGCCCACCGGCCGCCGTGTTCGCCCGTTCCCAGTGCGGTGAAGTCCAGGTCGAGGGCCTCCCGCGGATCCGCGACGGTGGTCGTACGGATCCAGGACCGCCCCGGGGCGGTGTGCGCGAGGAACAGTCGGCGCTTGGAGACGCCGTGGCAGTCGGCATGGCGGCCCGGTCTGCGGATGAGCGCGATACGGACGCCGGTGCCCTCGGCGGCGGCTTCCAGGGCCCGGCCGAGGTCGGGGTCGAGGTGGCTGTTGGTCAGGGCGTGGGCACCCCAGGGCCCGGTCTGCTCGATGAGCAGCCAGGTCCGGGCGGTGGCCGCGGTGCCGGCGAGAGGTTCGGCGGCTTCCTGGGAGGCGCTGGCGCAGAGACTCACATAGGCGAGCCTAACCTCATTAGCCGGCGGCCGGTGGTCGGGAGGGTGGTCGACGGCCACGGCGACGGCGATGACGGTGGCGATGGCGGTGTCAGGGATGGGGGCGGTGTCGTGGTGGGCGGCCGGAGCCGGGCCGCGCCCCGCGTGCCGAGCGGCGTCAGGGCAGCGGCTGCGGCGGCCGGGGGCCGCAGTACTGCCCGCGGGGCCGCAACCGGGCGGGAGTCTCCTCGTACTCCTCCAGGGCATGGGCGACCCACCCAGCGGTGCGGGCCACGGCGAAGACGGTCTCCCCGGCCTCGGCCGGCATACCGGTCGCGACGGTGAGCACGGCCAGGGCCAGGTCGATATTGGCGTGGAGCTCCGTGTGCCGGGCGGTGGTGGTGATCACCTCGCGGGCGGCCTGGAGGGCCGGGCGGGCCCGCGGTACGTCCTCCAATAGTCCGAAGAGGGTGCGGGCCCGCGGATCCTCACCCGGGTAGACGGGGTGCCCCAGCCCCGGCACCCGGCGGCCGGCCCGTAGATGGTCGGCGACGACCGCGGCCGCGCTGCCCCGCTCCAGTACCTCCAGCAACATCCGGTGGGCGAGCCCGCTCGCCGCGCCGTGCAGGGCGCCGTCCAGCGCCCCGAAGCCGGCGGAGACGATCGCGTACGGATGGGCGCGCGCGGAGGCGGCCACCCGGACCGCGAGCGTCGAGCCGGCGAGGTCATGGTCGATGAGCAGGACCAGTGCGGCGTCCAGGGCGCGGAGGCAGGGCGCGTCGGACGGCTCGGCAGTCAGCCGTGACCACAGCCGGGGAGCCAGCGGGCCGGTGTCCGGTTGTTCGACGGCCGGCTGCCCGGAGGCGGGTGTCGGCAGGGCGTCGACGAGGGTGGGGATCAGGGTGCGGGCGGTGTCGAGGACGGCGCGCTCGGAGAGGTCGAAGCGGAGCGGGTCGGCGGCCGCGGCGGCGATCACCGAGACCCGCAGCTGGTCCATCGGGCCGCTGTGGGCGGGGAGCGCCGCCACTGCGCGGCGGGCCGCGGCGAGCGCGTCGCGCGGGGCGACGAACCGCTTGCCGCGGTGCATCTCACCGGTCCACAGCCACTCGGCGACCTCCTCGTAGCGGTAGTGGGCGGCGAGCTCGGAGGAGTCGACGCCGCGGAAGTAGCAGTGGTCGCGGTCGATCAGCGTGATGCCGGTGCGCACCGCCAACTCGCTGCTGGGGCTGGCCGGTTCGCGCCGGCCGCCGCGCCGGGCCAGCGCCTCGACCTCCTTCGCGTCGAAGGTGCTGCCCCGGCCGCCGGGCCCACGCCGGCTGGTCAGTTGGCCGCGGCTGACATACGCGTACACCGTCTCCGGCTTCACGCCGAGCCGGTCGGCCGTTTCCCGGGTGCTCAGTCGCCGCTCGCCCGGGTCCTGTGCCCTGTCCTGATCCGCCATGGGGTCACCGTATCCAGACCCATACACATTGATTCAATCAATATTGACGATTATTGAGTCAAGCATAGATAGTCGAATCAATATCCAGGGAGGAAGAAGAGGAGTTCCGCCATGTCGATCGCTGAGGCGAACGCACCTGTCGACGTGCCCCGCGGGCTTTCCGGCGTCATCGTCACCGAGACCCGGCTCGGCGATGTACGGGGCCGCGAGGGCTTCTACCACTACCGGCAGTACTCCGCCGTCGAGTTGGCCACCAGCCGGAGCTTCGAGGACGTCTGGTACCTGATGTTCCACGGCACCCTGCCCGACGCGACGCAGCGGGCGGCCTTCACCGCCGAGACCGCCGCACTGCGCCCGCTGCCGCCGGCCGTACGGGACGCACTGCCCGCCCTCGCCCGGGCTGGGGCGCTCGCCGGACCGCTGGCCGGGCTGCGCACCGCCCTGTCGCTCCTCGGCGCGTCGGCCGGCTTCCGGCCGCTGTACGACATCGACGCCGGCCGCCGCCGCGCCGATGCACTCGCCACCTGCGCGGCCGTACCGACCCTGCTGACCGCGCTGCACCGGCTCGGCCGAGGACAGCAGCCGGTGGAGCCGCGGGCGGACCTCGGCCACGCCGCCAACTACCTCTACATGCTCACCGGCGAGGAACCGGACCCCGAGCAGGTCCGGGCGATCGAGTCCTATCTGATCTCCACCATCGACCACGGTTTCAACGCCTCGACCTTCACCGCCCGCGTCATCACCTCCACCGGAGCCGACCTCGCGGCCTGCCTCGTGGGCGCCGTCGGAGCGCTCTCCGGGCCGCTGCACGGTGGCGCGCCCAGCCGCGCCCTGGACATGCTCGACGCCATCGGCACCCCGGACCGCATCGACGACTGGGTCCGCGAGCGGGTGCTGACCGGCGACCGGATCATGGGCTTCGGCCACTCCGTCTACCGCACCGAGGACCCGCGCTCGCGGATGCTGCGCGGGATCGCCCAGCAGCTGGGCGGCCCGCTGGTGGAATTCGCCGTCCAGGTGGAGGCGAGGGTGGAGGAGCTGCTGGCAGAGCTCAAGCCCGGCCGGGAACTGCACACGAACGTGGAGCTCTACGCAGGCGTCGTCATGGAGCTGTGCGGGCTGCCGCGGGAGATGTTCACCCCCACCTTCTGCGCGGCCCGGGTGGTCGGCTGGAGCGCCAACATCCTGGAGCAGGCGGAGGACACGAAGATCATTCGCCCGGCGGCGCGCTACGTCGGCCCGCCCCCGCCGCAGCCGCTGCCCGAGGTCGCGCCCCGCTAGGGCACACAGGTCCCGGCCCCGCGGCGGTCGGAGTGGCGCCGCCCCGGCCCCGGCGGCGCGCGGGGGCCGGTCCGCTCTCCGTGACGCGGCCCCGGCCCCGGGCCGCGCCACCGGCGGTCCGTTACGATCGACAGCTCGTCCGCCGCCGGTCCGTGCGGCCCGCCACCCGCACTCTGGAGGCGCCCTCTTGGCCATGCAGCAGATCCCGGTCGTCGTCCTCGCCGGCTTCCTCGGATCGGGCAAGACGACGCTCCTCAACCACCTGCTGGGCGCCGGCGACGGGACCCGTATTGGCGCCATCGTCAATGACTTCGGCAGCATCGAGATCGACGCGATGACCGTCGCGGGGCAGGTGGACTCGATGGTCTCGCTCGGCAACGGCTGTCTGTGCTGTGCCGTCGACACCAGCGAACTGGACACCTATCTGGAGCGGCTGGCCCGCCCCTCCGCCCGTATCGATGTGATCGTGATCGAGGCCAGCGGGCTCGCCGAGCCCCAGGAACTCATCCGGATGATCCTCGCCAGCGACAACGACCGGATCGTCTACGGCGGGCTGATCGAGGTCGTGGACGCCGCCGAGTTCGAGGCCACCAGGGCCCGGCACCCGGAACTCGACCGGCACGTGGGCATCGCCGACATCGTGGTGCTCAACAAGGCCGACCGGATCGACGCCGCGGCCCGGCAGTCCCTGAAGGACACCCTGGCGGAGCTCGCTCCCGGTAGGCCGGTGCTCTGCACGGCGTACGGGCGGATCGACCCCGAGCTGTTCTTCGACCGCGGAGCGGGGGACGACCGCGATGCGCCGGTGCGCCAGCTGTCCTTCGAGGACCTGCTGAGGGAGGCCGCGGCGCACGACGGGCCCGCCCCGCGCACCGGTGACCACCGGGACCACCCCGACGGCCAGGGCCAGGCACCGTGCGACCACGACGGCGGTCCCTGTGACCACGCCGAGCACGCCGACCACACCGGGCACTTCCATGCCGCCTACCAGAGCGTCGAGTTCACCTCGGCCGAGCCGCTGCACCCGCGTCGGCTGATGGACGTCCTCGACAGCCGCCCGGCCGGCCTCTACCGGATCAAGGGCTTCGTCCACTTCGATGTCCCCGAGAACCGCCAGAAGTTCACGCTGCACGCCGTCGGCGACTTCCTGCGCTTCTACCCCGAGCCCTGGCCGAAGGGCGAGGAGCGGTGCACCCAGCTCGTGATGATCGGCAGCGATATCGACGCCCCGGCGCTGCGCAAGGAGCTGGCGAACTGCCGGGAGACCGGCCCGTCGGAGGCCGACGCGAACAGCATGTGGGGCGTGCTGCGGTACGTCGCGGCCCACGAGGAGGACGACTAACGCCGCACGGGCGTTTCCGCACGGACGCCGCCGGGCCGGTGCGTGACCGGCCCGGCGGCGTCCGTCTTCGTTGCGGCGTCGCGCCTACATCGGCCCCGCCAGTACGGCCACCGGCTTGGCCAGCGCCACTCCCGAGCCGTCCCGCCGCGGATCCGGCTCCGGCAGCGGGACCGGCGCGCCCTTGGCGTCCGCGGCCCGTACCGGCGCCGGCCCGGCCCACGCCTGGGTCAGGCAGTCCTCACCCTTGAGGAAGCGCTGGCAGCGCACCCCACCGGTCGCCCGGCCCTTGCGCGGATACTGGTCGAAGGGCGTCAGCTTGGCCGTCGCGACCGAGTCGTCCAGCGTGTCGTGCGCACCGGCGACCGTGAACACCATCGCCTCGACGGACGGATCGATCGCCGAGAACGCGATCACCTTCGCACCGTCGCCGAGCTTGACGCCCGCCATACCGCCGGCCGGCCTGCCCTGCGGCCGTACCTGTGAGGCCGGATAGCGCAGCAGCTGTGCCTCGCTGGTGATGAAGACCAGGTCCTCCTCACCGGTGCGCAGCTCGACCGCGCCCACGATGCGGTCGCCCTCCCTGAGGGAGATGACCTCCAACTCCTCCTTGTTGGCCGGGTAGTCGGGCACCACCCGCTTGACGACCCCCTGTTCCGTGCCGAGCGCCAGGCCCGGGGAGGACTCGTCCAGTGTGGTCAGGCAGACCACCTCCTCGCCGTCCTCCAGCGAGAGGAACTCCGCCAGCGGTGCGCCGCCCGCGAGGCTGGGCGCCGCCGCGGTCTCCGGGAGCTGCGGCAGATCCACCACCGAGAGCCGCAGCAGCCGGCCCACGGACGTCACCGCACCCACCTCGCCACGGGTCGTCGCCGGCACCGCCGAGACGATCACATCGTGCTTGACCCGCTTGGCGTCGACATCGAACGGCAGCTCGCCGGTGGCCGTGCGCGCCAGCAGGCCCGTCGAGGACAGCAGCACCCGGCAGGGGTCGTCGGCGACCTCCAGCGGCACCGCGCCGACCGTGGTGCCGGACGACTCCAGCAGGACCGTGCGCCGGTCCGTGCCGTACTTCTTCGCCACCGAGGCCAGTTCGCCGGACACCAGCTTGCGCAGCTCGGCGTCCGACTCCAGGATCCGGGTCAGCTCCTCGATCTCCTTCTGCAGCCGGTCCCGCTCGGACTCCAGCTCGATCCGGTCGAACTTGGTCAGCCGGCGCAGCGGGGTGTCGAGGATGTACTGGGTCTGGATGTCGCTCAGCGAGAAGCGCTCGATCAGCCGCTCCTTGGCCTGCGCGCTGTTCTCGCTGGAGCGGATCAGGCGGATCACCTCGTCGATGTCCACCAGGGCCGTCAACAGGCCCTCGACCAGGTGGAGACGGTCCTGCCGCTTGCCGCGCCGGAACTCGCTGCGTCGACGCACCACTTCGAAGCGGTGGTCGACGTAGACCTCCAGCAGCTCCTTGAGGCCCAGGGTCAGCGGCTGGCCGTCCACCAGCGCGACGTTGTTGATGCCGAAGGACTCCTCCATCGGCGTGAGCTTGTAGAGCTGCTCCAGGACGGCCTCGGGGTTGAAGCCGTTCTTGATCTCGATCACCAGCCGCAGGCCGTGCTCGCGGTCGGTGAGGTCCTTGACGTCGGCGATGCCCTGGAGCCGCTTCGAGCCGACCAGGTCCTTGATCTTGGAGATGACCTTCTCGGGGCCGACCGTGAAGGGGAGTTCCGTGACGACCAGGCCCTTGCGGCGGGCGGTGACGTTCTCCACCGTGGCCGTCGCGCGGATCTTGAACGTGCCGCGGCCCTTCTCGTACGCGTCCCGGATACCGCCCAGGCCCACGATCCGGCCGCCGGTCGGCAGGTCCGGACCCGGCACGAAGCGCATCAGGGTCTCGAGGTCGGCGCCCGGATGCTTGATCAGGTGGCGGGCCGCGGCGATGACCTCGCCCAGGTTGTGCGGCGGCATGTTCGTCGCCATACCGACGGCGATGCCGGAGGCGCCGTTGACCAGGAGGTTGGGGTAGGCGGCCGGTAGGGCCACCGGCTCCTGCTCCTGGCCGTCGTAGTTCGGCGCGAAGTCGACGGTGTCCTCGTCGATGGACTCGGTCATCAGCGACGTCGCGGACGCCATCCGGCACTCGGTGTACCGCATGGCGGCCGGCGGGTCGTCGTTGCCCAACGAGCCGAAGTTGCCGTGGCCGTCCACCAGGGGCAGCCGCATCGAGAACGGCTGCGCCATCCGCACCAGGGCGTCGTAGATCGAGGCGTCGCCGTGCGGGTGGAGCTTACCCATCACCTCGCCGACGACCCGGGCGCACTTCACATAGCCGCGGTCGGGGCGCAGGCCCATCTCGTTCATCTGGTAGAGGATGCGACGGTGCACCGGCTTGAGACCGTCGCGGGCGTCCGGCAGGGCGCGCGAGTAGATGACCGAATACGCGTACTCAAGGAAGGAACCCTGCATCTCGTCGACGACGTCGATGTCGAGGATCCTCTCCTCGAAGTCGTCCGGCGGCGGGGTCTTCGTGCTGCGGCGGGCCATCGCGGCTGCGGCTCCTTCTGCTGCGTCTACTGCCGAGGTCGGGTGGGTGACGTCGGGTGACGTCGGTCAAGCGGTCGGGTCGATCGGCCGGGGGAACAACCGGCGGGTAGCTCTGAGTCTGACGCGGACCATTGTGGACCGCCCCGCTGACAACGCCGACCGCGACTCCCCCTGTCCCGTCCGCGACGCCGTGCGCGGCCCACGTTCGGGGCCGGAGGACCCGGAACTTCGCCAGATGCCGACGCGGTTGCATACAGTGACAGAACTTCCTCGCAAGCGGATCGAAGGGACGTACATGCCCATGGGTCACACGGCCACAGAACAAGCCGGCTCCGGCGGCCTGACAGCGACCGAGCACCGGCTGGCCAACGGCCTGCGCGTGGTGCTCTCCGAGGACCACCTGACCCCGGTCGCAGCGGTCTGCCTCTGGTACGACGTCGGCTCCCGCCACGAGGTCAAGGGCCGCACCGGCCTGGCCCACCTCTTCGAGCACCTGATGTTCCAGGGCTCCGCCCAGGTCAAGGGCAACGGCCACTTCGAACTGGTCCAGGGCGCAGGCGGCTCGCTGAACGGCACCACGAGCTTCGAGCGCACCAACTACTTCGAGACCATGCCCGCCCACGAGCTGGAGCTCGCGCTCTGGCTGGAGGCGGACCGGATGGGCTCGCTGCTGACCGCGCTCGACGAGGAGTCCCTGGAGAACCAGCGCGACGTCGTCAAGAACGAGCGCCGCCAGCGCTACGACAACGTCCCCTACGGCACGGCCTTCGAGAAGCTGACGGCCATGGCGTACCCGGAGGGCCACCCGTACCACCACACGCCCATCGGATCGATGGCCGACCTGGACGCGGCCTCCCTGGAGGACGCGCGGGCGTTCTTCCGCACCTACTACGCGCCCAACAACGCCGTGCTGTCGATCGTCGGCGACATCGACCCCGCGCAGACGCTGGCCTGGGTCGAGAAGTACTTCGGCTCCATCCCCGGGCACGACGGCAAGCAGCCGCCCCGTGAGGGCTCCCTGCCGGAGACCATGGGCGGCGAGCTGCGCGAGGTCGTCGAGGAGGAGGTGCCCTCCCGCGCCCTGATGGCGGCCTACCGCCTGCCGCACGACAACACCCGCGAGGCGGACGCCGCGGACCTGGCGCTGACCGTGCTGGGCGGCGGCGAGTCCTCCCGGCTCTACAACCGCCTGGTCCGCCGCGACCGCAGCGCCGTGACCGCCGGCTTCGGCCTGCTGCGGCTGGCCGGTGCGCCGTCGCTGGGCTGGCTGGACGTGAAGACGTCCGGCGGGGTGGAGGTCCCGGACATCGAGCGGGCGGTCGACGAGGAGCTGGCCCGCTTCGCCGCCGAGGGACCGACCCCGGAGGAGATGGAGCGCGCACAGGCCCAGCTGGAGCGGGAGTGGCTGGACCGGCTGGCCACGGTCAGCGGCCGCGCCGACGAACTGTGCCGCTACGCCGTGCTGTTCGGCGATCCGCAGCTCGCGCTGACCGCCGTGCAGCGCGTCCTGGAGATCACGCCCGAGGAGGTGCAGGCGGTCGCCCAGGCCCGGCTGCGCCCCGACAACCGTGCGGTGCTGGTCTACGAGCCCACGGAGCCCGCCGAGACCACCGACGCCGACACCGAGGAAGGGGAGGCGGACCAGTGAGCGACGCCACCAGCCGCACCGATTCCCCCATGGCCACCATGGAGTTCCACCCCCAGCCCCGGGGCGGCGCGCCCAAGCCGTGGGCCTTCCCGGCGCCGGGGCGCAGCCAACTGTCCAACGGGCTCACCCTGCTGACCAGCCACCGCCCCGGCCAGCAGGTCGTCGCGGTCGAGGTCAACCTCGTGGCCCCGTTGGACGCCGAGCCCGAGAGCCTGGACGGCGTTGCCACGATCATGGCGCGCGCCCTGTCGGAGGGCACCGACAAGCACGACGCCGAGGAGTTCGCCGCCGAGCTGGAGCGCTGCGGCGCCACGTTGGACGCGCACGCCGACCACCCCGGCGTACGGGTCTCCCTGGAGGTCCCGGCCTCCCGGCTGCCCCGCGCGCTCGGCCTGCTCGCCGATGCGCTGCGCGCCCCCGCCTTCCCCGAGAGCGAGATCGAGCGGCTGGTGCGCAACCGCCTCGACGAGATCCCGCACGAGCTCGCCAACCCGGCCCGGCGCGCCGCCATGGCGCTGTCCAGGGAGCTGTTCCCGGCCACCTCCCGGATGTCGCGGCCGCGCCAGGGCACCGAGGAGACCGTCGCCCGGATCGACGCCGCGGCCGTCCGCGCCTTCTACGACGCCCACGTCCGGCCTGCCACGGCCACCGCCGTGATCGTCGGCGACTTCACCGGCGTGAACCTGGACGCGGCGCTGGCCGACACCCTCGGCGCCTGGACCGGCTCCGCGGCCGAGCCGCGGAAGGCCGCGCCGATCACCGCCGACGACACCGGCAGGGTGGTGGTCGTGGACCGCCCCGGTGCCGTTCAGACCCAGTTGCTCATCGGCCGCATCGGCTCCGACCGGCACGACCGGGTCTGGCCCGCGCAGGTCCTCGGCACGTACTGCCTGGGTGGCACCCTCACCTCCCGGCTGGACCGCGTGCTGCGGGAGGAGAAGGGCTACACCTACGGGGTGCGCGCCTTCGGCCAGGTACTGCGCTCCACCGCCCCCACGTCCCCGGAGGGGGCCACCGGCGCCGCGCTGCTCGCCATCAGCGGCTCGGTCGACACCGCCTCCACCGTCCCCGCGCTCCAGGACCTGTGGCAGGTGCTGCGGACCCTCGCGGCGGAGGGGCTGACGGACGAGGAGCGGGACGTCGCGGTGCAGAACCTCGTCGGGGTCGCCCCGCTGAAGTACGAGACCGCGGCGGCCGTCGCGGGCACCCTCGCCGACCAGGTGGAGCAGCAGCTCCCGGACGATTTCCAGGCGCAGTTGTACGCCCGGCTCGCGGAGACCGGCACGGTCGAGGCGACCGCGGCGGCGGTCAGCGCCTTCCCCGTGGACCGACTGGTGACGGTCCTGGTGGGGGACGCGGCGCAGATCGCCGAGCCGATCAAGGCGCTGGGCATCGGTGAGGTGACGGTCGTCAGCGGCTGACGACCCGTCGCCTGACAGCTGGTCAGGTACCGGCACGGCTCCCGTGGCGCAGGCCGCCGCGGGAGCCGTCGTATGTCCGGTTTGTGGCGGCTGGCCGCTGTGGTTCTTGTGGCATCCCGCACAAAAAACAGGTTCTGTTTGCCGATTGAAAGTTGCCCCGTTTAGCGTCGGTCCGGCTGTTCGTCACAACTCCGCCACAACAGTGGCACCGGGCAGTCATCGCCGAGTCCCCGTACGGCGCGAGCCAGGGGAGCCGGGGACCCACACGTCCCCTGGGGTGAATCGGACTCCTCTCCGGAGGAGCCCGTAGGAGACCTTCCTGCTCCGAACCCGTCAGCTAACCCGGTAGGCGAGAAGGAAGGAAAGGACGAGCCAGCACATGGCCTTCACCCGTGGCACCGGGAAGCACCGTCGTACCGCCCCCGCCCCGCGTACGACCCGCAACATCGCCGGCATAGCCACCCTCGCGGCTTCCGGCGTCGTCGCCTCCGTGGCCTCGCCGGCGCTGGCGGCCACGGACGAGCCGCGCACCCACGACACCGGTCTGCAGCAGGCCGTGGTCCTCGGTGACGAACTGGCCGACCGGGTCGAGGCCCAGGCCGACGCCCAGCAGGCGGTCGCCGCGAAGGAGCACGCCGAGGCGCTCGCCAAGAAGCGGGCCGACGAGGCCCGGCGGCTCGCCGAGGCGGCCAGGAAGAAGGCCAAGGCGGAGCACGAGGCCAAGGTGCGCGCCGCCCGTGCGGCCGAGCGCAAGCGGCTGAACACCTTCGTCGCCCCCGTCGCCGGCTCATACGTCTCCACCGGCTACAAGGCCTCCAGCAGCCTGTGGTCCTCCGGCAGCCACACCGGCATCGACTTCCACGCCGCCTCGGGCACCTCGGTGCACTCCGTCGGCTCGGGCACCGTCGTCGAGGCCGGCTGGGGCGGCTCGTACGGCAACAACATCGTGATCAAGATGCACGACGGCACGTACACCCAGTACGGCCACCTGTCCTCGATCGGCGTCTCGGTCGGCCAGACCGTCACCAAGGACCAGCAGATCGGCCTCTCCGGCGCCACCGGGAACGTCACCGGCCCGCACCTGCACTTCGAGGCCCGCACTTCGCCCGACTACGGCTCGGACATCGATCCGATCTCCTATCTGCGCGCGCACGGCGTGAACGTCTGACGAGGCGCCGGCCCCTCCGGCGCTCCGCACCTCCGGCCAGCGGATCCGTCCGCTGGCCAAAAATTATCCCCGATCAACCGGACTCCGTCGGAAAAGCCGCTCCGGTCGAATAGAGTCACGGAAAAGTCGCCGACCGGCGGCTTTTCCAGGGGATTACGGCGGAGGCACGGACGATGCGAGGCCATATTTCCGCGCATGCAGTGTGCACGGCGATTCGCGAGGACATCGTCTCCGGTGCGCTGGCGCCGGGGAGCCGGCTGATCGAGGAGATCCTGGCGGCGCGTTACGGCGTCTCCAGAGTGCCGGTGCGCGAAGCCCTGCGCACCCTGCAGTCGGAGGGCTTCGTCACCACCCGCCACCACGCGGGGGCCTGCGTCGCCGAGCCCACCGAGCAGGAGGCCGCCGACCTGCTCGACGTACGTGCCCTCCTGGAGCCGCTCGGCGCGGCCCGCGCCGCCACCCGCCGCAGCCCGGCCCATCTGAAGGTGCTGCGTGGCCTGGTGCAGCTCGGCCGCGACCGGGCCCGCCACGGGAACCCCGCCGACCTGCGGCAACTGGACGGCTGGTTCCACGAGACGCTTGCCCAGGCGGCCGGTAGCTCCAGCCTGACCGCGCTGCTGACCCAGCTGCGGCGCAAGATCGAGTGGATGTACGCGGTGGAGCCGCCGGCCCGGTCCGGTGAGGCGTGGGACGAGCACGGCGCGGTGCTGGACGCGGTGGCCCGAGGGGATGCGGAACGCGCGCGTGCCCTGATGGCGGCCCACATCGAACGCTCCCTCCCCGTGTACCGGCTGCGCCGCCCGGCCGCCGCCGACGTGAGGGATCCGAAACGGCCCGTCAACACGGCGCGTGCCCGCTCTTAACAATCGGGCCGTATACAAAGGGGTGCGGAATTCGGGTTGCCGACCGCAGGGTGTCGGCCCTTTCGCTCCCGCATTTCCGGTCCGGTGCCGCTGGCGTACGCATCGCGCATTTATCGGCCGGGATGTGGAATGGCGCGGGCGAATGGATCCGCGCCGGGCCGTCGTGCGCGGAATTCACCTGCCCTGCCGAGAGGTGTGGAATTCCCGCGCGGGGGCGATCGGCGTGGATTCGACGACACGGAACTGCTGAGACGGACCTGCCGGGACGGAACTTCCGGCACGGTATTGCCGGACCATGTGCAGCGGCCCCGTCGCGACGACCGATCACCCCGGCCGGGGGGCAG
>NZ_JBFAEA010000019.1:0-136171 GCF_040641675.1 Streptomyces sp. NPDC020742 | reverse complement strand
CCCCCGGGGGGGGGGCCCCCCCCCCCCCCCCCCCCAGCGCGGGGGGGGGGGGGGTAGCCGGGGGTGTAGCGGGGGGGGGGCGCGGTTGGGGGGGAGCGGGGGCGCCCCCCCCCCCCGGCGCGGCCCCCGTACCTTCCCGGTACGGGACACGGCCGGGGGCAGTTCCGCCCTCCGGGTACCCGGGATGCCACACTGCTCGCCCAGCCGCCCCCCACCGCCCGCCCTCCAGAAGTCACGCGCGGAAGCAGCACGCACGCACCCCACTCACCCCCTACCTCTCCCGTACGGCACCCTGGTACCTCTCCCGTACGGCACCCTGGCGCGTGGCAGGAGCCGGGAGAACACTCGGCGCGTGCCATGACCGGGCGCCCACAGGCGGGCGCCGACACCTCACGCCGAAACCTCAGGAGGAACGTCCGATGGCTCGTACCGCACTGGTCCTGGGCGGCGGCGGCCTCACCGGAATCGGCTGGGAGGTCGGCCTGCTCAGGGGCCTGGCCGACGCGGGCGTCGAGCTCGCCGAAGCCGACACCGTCATCGGCACCTCCGCGGGCTCGATCGTCGGCGCCCATCTCACCGCCCGGCAGCGCTCCCTGGAGGAGCTGTACGAACACCAGCTCACCGCTACCGCGCGTGGCCCGGCCGCCCGGATGGGGCCGGCCGCACTGGCCCGGTTCGCGGCCATCGCGCTGCGCTTCCGGGACACGTCCTCCTTCGGCGTGCGGATGGGGAAGCTCGCCCTGGCCGCCCGTACCGCCCCGGAAGCGGAGCAGCGCGCGGCGATCGCCCGGACCCTCGACGGGTTGACCGACTGGCCCACCCGCCGACTCGTGATCACCGCGGTCGACGCGGTAACGGGGCAGCGAACCGCCTTCGACGAGGGCAGCGGCGTACGACTGCTCGACGCGGTGGCCGCCAGCTGCGCGGTCCCTGGCATCTACCCACCGGTCACCATCGACGGCACACGCTGGATCGACGGTGGGGTGCACTCCAGCGCCAACGTTGACCTTGCGGCCGGCCACTCCCGTGTGGTCGTCATCGCGCCGATCGCGGTCAGCGGTGGACCGATCGACGGCCCGCGAACGCAGGCGGAACGCTTGGCGCGAGAGGGCGTCCGAGTCTGTGTGATCACCCCGGACCGCGCCGCCAGATCAGCGTTCGGCCGTAACGTCCTGGACCCGGCCAAACGCGCCGACGCTGCCCGGGCCGGCCGCCGCCAGGCCGCAGCCCACGCCCCGGAGCTCCACCACCTCTGGTCCGCATCACGCTGACCGCTTCCTTGACCGCTTCCCTGTTCTTGCCCGGGTGGCGCGGTCAGGCCTCCCGGGCAAGGGTGAGAGCAGCCCGCGACCGCGCCACCCGGGGCCCGCGCCACCCGGGGCAAGAACAGCCTGGGACCGACCCACCCAGGCGAGGGAACAGCCTTCGTCCACGGCACAATGGACCAGTGGACGAAGCACCGGCCCCGATACCGACCGAGCCAAGCTCGATGCCGACCCCGCCGGCGCCCGCCGATCCGGCCCAGGGCCGGCCGCCGGCCGACGATCCACCGCACGTCCGGCCGACGCCTGCCGATCCGATCCCCGTCACCCAGCCCGTGGATTGTGGCACGGCCAAACTGCTGCCGGACGTCGACCGGCCCCGTGCCTGGCTGCTCACCGTCGACGGCGCGCCCCAGTCGTACGTCGATCTCGACGCCCCCACACACCTGGAGTTCGAGTACGTGCGGCGGCTCGCCCACGTGCTGGACGAGGTAGCCGCCGCGGGCCGCCCCCTCGACGTGCTCCACCTGGGCGGCGGCGCCCTGACCCTCCCGCGCTATGTGGCCGCCACCCGCCCGCACTCCCGGCAGGATGTCGTCGAGGCCGACCGCGGGTTGCTCGCGTTGGTGGCGAAGCACCTCCCGCTGCCTGACGATTGCGGCGTCGCGATGCATGCGCAGGACGCTCGTGCGGCCCTGGAGGCGGCTCCGGAAGGCAGTGCCGACGTCATCGTGGCCGATGTCTTCGGCGGTTCCCGGGTGCCGGCCCAGCTCACCTCCGTCGAGTACGCACGGGTCGTGGCGCGGGTGCTGCGGGCGGACGGCTATTACGCGGCGAACCTTGCGGACAGCGCTCCGTTCGACTTCCTGCGCGGTCAACTCGCCAACTTCGCCACGGTCTTCGAGCACCTCGCGCTGATCGCAGAGCCCTCGGTGCTCCGCGGGCGGCGCTTCGGCAACGCCGTGCTGCTCGCCTCGCAGGCCGAACTCCCGGTCGCGGCGCTGGCTCGGCGCACGGCTGCGGATGCCTTCCCCGCCCGCGTGGAATACGGTGCGCCGCTGCGGCGGCTGATCGCGGATGCGGTGCCCGTACGGGACGTCGAGGCGGTGGCGTCTCCGGTGCCCCCGGACGGCGCGTTCAGCGTGGGCTGAGTGCGGTCAGGGGGCGGGACCGCGGTCAGGGGGACGGGAGGCCGGAGCCGGAGCCGGAGCCGGAAGTGGGGGTAGGCGGCGGCGTCGGAGGCGAAGGCGGTGTGGCGGGGGTGGGGGAGGAGGGGCTCGTTGCCTCAGTGGTCGGGGCGGGGCGGCGGGTGAGGTTGCGGATGTCGGGGACGCAGAGGACCGCCGCCGTCAGGAGGGCGATGAGGGCCGAGCAGCTCCAGAGCGCGGCCGGGCGGCCGATCAGGTTCTGCACGGGCCCGGCCAAGGCGGTGGCCACGGGCACCAGGGCCACCGAGCCGAGCCAGTCGTAGGAGGAGACCCGGGAGAACTTCTCCTCGGGTATCTCCTGATGCAGAGCCGTCATCCAGCTCACCGCGAAGACCTCGATGGCGACCCCGGTGCCGAACATCAGCGCAGTGATCCCGCCGGCCGGCAACGGGACGGCGAGTGCGGCGGACGGGAGGGCGAGCGGGAAGACGCACAGTGCGCCGGTGAGCAGGAGGCGGCGTGGCTTGAGGCGGGTCATCAGGACGGCGCCGCCGACGGTTCCCGCGCCGAAGGCGGCCAGTGCCAGCCCCCAGGGGCCCGGCCCGCCCAGGTGCTCCTCGGCGACCAGCGGCCCGTAGACCGCCTCGGCCGCAGCCACCACCGCATTGACGATGGAGAACTGCACCACGACCGCCCAGAGCCAGGGCCGGGACGCGACCTCTTGCCAGCCGTCGCGCAGATCGCGCAGGACCCCGCTGCTGGTTGCGCGTGGCGGTGCTCCGCCGACGTCGAGGAACGCGCGCAGCGCTCCGGCCAGGGCGAACGACGCGGAGTCGATGGCCAGTACCCAGCCGGGACCTACCGCGGCGATCAGTGCGCCGCCGAGGGCCGCACCGCCGATGTTGGCGCCGTTCATGCCCATGCGGAAGACCGCGAAGGCGCGGCTGGCGTGTTCGCCGGAGACGCTGGCGAGGACCATCCCCTCCGAAGCGGGCGCGAAGAACGCCTGACCGGTGCCGCCGAGCGCGGCCAGCACGGCCATCTGCCACAGCTGCGGCTCCCCTTCCAGCACGAGCAGCGCGAACAGGCCCTGGGAGACGCAGTTGAGGGTGTTCGCGGCGACCATGACGCGGTGCCGGGGGAACCGGTCGGCGACCGCGCCACCGATCAGCAGGAAGAGGACGAGCGCGACCGTACGGGCCGCGGCGACCAGGCCGACATCAGTGGCGGAGCCGCCGGAGGCGAGGACCGCGAAGGCGGCGGCGATCAGCGCGCCGGAACTGCCGAGATTGGCGATCACCGTGGCGCCCGTCAGCAGCAGGTAGTTGCGGCCCGCCCAAGTGGGACGGTTCTGCAGGCTCCATCGCCGTTCACGTCCCTTGTTCTGTTGTCCTCGGCACATGGGCGTCAACGATATGTGTGGGGGAGCGGGGCCGTCGTGCGCAGATCCGGACGGGAGGTCTGGGCGAGGGGCCGGACGAGCGGTCCGGGTGGAAGGTGGGGCAGGGCCGGCTCCGGTGTGATGGAAGGTGGGGCGCGGCGGAGAGTGGGGGTGGCCGGGCGGGTGGCGGAGCAGG
The DNA here is from genome assembly GCF_040641675.1 of Streptomyces sp. NPDC020742. NCBI lineage: Bacteria > Bacillati > Actinomycetota > Actinomycetes > Kitasatosporales > Streptomycetaceae > Streptomyces > Streptomyces sp. NPDC020742. Next base: position 132,184 of record NZ_JBFAEA010000019.1, on the reverse strand, counting down.
GACGGAGCTCGCGGCGGATCGAGGAGGGCCGACTCTTCACAGCTAAGCTACCGCTAGGTAACATGAGCTCATGTCCTCTGAGACCCTGCCGTCGATCGGCGAAATGATGGCGGCATCCGTGCCGATGGTCCGCACCCTGAACCTCGAGTTCACCGAGACCACGCCGGAGCGTGCCGTGGTCCGCATGCCCGACCAGCCCGACTTCCACAATCACGTCGGTGGACCGCACGCCGGCGCGATGTTCACGCTGGCCGAGTCCGCGAGTGGCGCGATCGTGATGACGGCCTTTGGTGACCAGCTCGGCCGTGCGGTGCCGCTGGCCGTGCGTTCCGAGATCGCCTACAAGAAGCTGGCCATGGGGCCGGTCACCGCCACGGCAGAGCTGGGGCGGCCGGTGGCCGAGGTGATCGCCGAGCTCGACGCCGGGGAGCGTCCGGAATTCCCCGTCAACGTCTCCATAACCCGGGAAGACGGTGCGGTGACCGGCGAGATGAGCATCGTGTGGACGCTGCGTCCCCATAAGTGAGCTGTTCCGTGTGCGTGAGCCGGTCCCTGCGAGACTGAGCCGGTCCCTGCGAGGCTGAGCCGGTCTCTGCGAGGCTGAGCCAGTCCGTGTGAGTCGGTGATCGGTGGGTCGGTTCCCTGGGGAGCCGCGGGGCCGTGGAGCCGTGGGTCGGGGCGTCGAGGTGCTGGATGTCGCGTACCGCACGCGGAGCCGGCGCCCTGACGGCCCGATCGAGTACGCTTCCCGGGCGCGCTGCGGCGTGCCAGGGGAACGACCGGCCCGGCGTCACAAGCGCCCGGGCAACGGCCCACGGGGGCCCTAGATCAGCTCGGAGGAATCGGCGTTGCACATCCAGGAGTGGCTCGAGACGGTACCGGCCGTGAGCGTCTATCTCCTGGTGGGGGTGGTCATCGGGCTGGAGAGCCTGGGCATTCCGCTGCCCGGTGAGATCGTCCTGGTCAGTTCCGCGATCCTCGCCGCGACGCAGGACCACATCAACCCCTATGTGCTGGGTACGTGCGCGTCGGTCGGTGCCATCGTCGGTGACTCCGTCGGCTATCTGATCGGACGCAGGGGCGGTCAGCCGCTGCTGCAGTGGGCGGGGCGGAAGTTCCCCAAGCACTTCGGTCCCGATCATGTCGCCATGGCGGAGGCGAAGTTCGACAGGTGGGGGATGTGGGCGGTCTTCTTCGGCCGTTTCATCGCCCTGCTGCGGATCTTCGCCGGGCCGCTCGCCGGCGTACTGAAGATGCCGTACTGGAAGTTCCTGATCGCCAATGTCCTCGGCGGCATCATCTGGGCCGGCGGAACGACCGCGTTGATCTACACCGTGGGCATGGTCGCCGAGCCGTGGCTGAAGCGCTTCTCGACGTGGGGGCTGGTCGCGGCGGTGCTGTTCGGCATCGGCTCGTTCCTCGTCATGAAGCACCGGGCGAAGAAGGCTGCCGCGGTACGGGAGGCCAAGGAAGCCCCGGTCGGCGTGGCGGCCGACTAGGTGGACACGGTCATGCCTTCGGTCAGGACACGGCCCCTCAGGGCATGACCCAGATGTCGGGGCCGCCGTCGCGCCACTCGAAGACGTCGGGGTCCTCCCAGACGAACGTGGTGGTGCAGAATCCGGCCCGGCGCAGGATCGCGGCCACATCACCGGGGCGCAGTGCCCGGCCCAGGTCCCGACCGTGGAGCGTCACCCGGCGCCCGCCGGTGGACGGCGGATGGACGATCACGGGGGCACGCTTCATGCGTCCAGCATGCGTCCGGGCCGCCGCCTCTGCATCCCGAGCGCGGTCGATGCGTCACGCAGCGTGCCCGCTGCGCTGGTGCCCGCCGAGGTCAAGGGCGAACCGCCCCTTCCTTGCGCCGTCCCGCTGGCCTCACGGCTCCGCCCGCAGCCGGGAGATGTACGGCGGGGGCTCGGCGCCGTGAGCGTCGCGCTCCCACCACGGAGTGTCGTCGTCGCACTCCGGCGGGGCATGACCGCCGCGTACCGCACGCCGTAGGCCGGTGAGCAAGGTGCGGACGCCGGCGATGAACAGCGGGTCGCCGACGAGTTTCTTGGCCGTCAGCGCCTTGCGGCAGGCCCGCAGGGCGGCCGTCGGCTCACCGTGGGACCGCTCGGTCAGCGCATCGGCGTACAGCAGGGTCGAGTAGAGCCAGAAGTCGCCGTCGGAGTGCCGGGCTTCCCAGGCATTGCGGGCCGCCGCCCGGGCTCGTCGTGCGTCGTGCGGGGCCAGGGCGATGGCGAGCAGCGCCCAGCTGTGGGCCGGGCCCGGACCGAACCACGGGTCCCGGGAGTGGTGGCGGGCCGCCTCCTCCAGGCAGGTCACGGCTGTTGCGGTGTCCGAGCGGTACAGCGCGACCACGGCGTGGGCATGCGCGATACGGGCCAGCCCGTCGGAGTCCGCGTGCAGCACGGCCGCCGTCCACGCCTGGCCGAGCAACTCCTCGGCGACGGCGGGTGCCCGTTCCTGCGCCGCCAGGTATCCGGCCAGCCACAGCGCCCGGGTCCGTACCGTGGAGTCCTCCCGGGAGAGCAGCAGCAGCCGCTCCAGATGGGCTCGCCCCTCGTGGCGGAAGCCGCAGGCCGCCCAGTGGAACCACAGCGACACCGCGATCTCCAGTGCGCCGAGCGCATCGTCGGCGTCCTGCGGGGGATGGGTCAGTGCGGCATCGAAATTGTGCTGTTCGTCCTCCACCAGCCGCACCGCGACCTGCTGATTCGGCCCCTGCCAGGCGACCTGTGCCTCGGCGGCGAGCGCCGCACAGGCCTGCCGGAAGCGCTGTAGCGCCGCGGTCTCCTCGCCGGCCCCGCGCAGCTGGGTCCGCCCGAAGTCCCGTGCGGCGCGCGGCAGTCGGTAGCGGGGCGGCAGTGCGGCGCCGGTGTCCTCGTGGACGCTGCCGGCATCCCGTACGCGCTCCAGGACCGAGGCCTGGTGCAGCCGCTCCAGCGCGCCGCCGACCGCGCCCGCAGGAACGTCACTGCCGGTACAGACACAGCCGGCGAGCCAGGGGTCGAAGTCGCCGGGGAGGACCGAGAGCCTCGCCCAGACCCGCCGGTCGGTGTCGGAGCACAGGGCGTGGCCCGCGGCGTGCGCGGCGTACAGCGAGGTGTGCCGTACGCTCGTCGCCGGCCCCGAGCAGAAGAGCGCGCCGGCCGCGCCCACCTCGCTCGCGAGCTGCGCCAGCGACATCCGGTCCAGCTGCTGGGCGGCCAGCGCGATGGCCAGCGGCGATCCCTCCAGCGCGTGGCAGACGGCGACCAGCAGTTCCGGCGCGGCGGGACCGGTCCGTGCGGCCAGCAGCTCGACCGCCGGGCCGGCGATGCCCTCGCCCAGGGTCACCGGCAGCGGTGCGATCGGCACCACCCGTTCCTCGGGCAGACCCAGCGGCCGGCGCGCGGTCGCCACGATCCGCAGCCCGGGCGCGGCCCGCAGCAGTCGGCGGACCAGCTGGGCGCAGGCGCCGAGCGCGGGATCGCAGTCGTCCAGCAGTACGGTGGCGCGCTGCTGCCGGCAGTACGCGGCGAGGGCGGCGAGCGCCGCTCGGCAACCGGATGCGTCAACTCCACGAGAGGTGGCCGCTGCTCCGCAGCCCGGTGCGTCAACTCCGCCCGGTGCGTCAGCTGCGCGAGAGATGTTCGCCGCTCCGCAGCCCGGTGCATCAACTCCACAAGCAGCAGCGCAGGTTGGAGACGGATGTGCGGAGGCGGGGGAGTCCGACGGTGGCGTCCGGTCGCTTGTCGACCGGCCGAGGGGGCGGTGCGCCGTACGGTGGGCCCGGGCGAGTCCGGTGTCCCGGTGTGCGGCGTCCGGCAGCCGGGCCGCCCGGAGCAGTGCATCGATCAAGCCGCCTTCGGTACGGCGGTCTTCGGCGAGCCGGACGCCGGGCAAGGGGACCTGCACCAGGTCGACTTGGGCGCCGCCGTGGCCGACCGAGGGGTCGGCGGCCGGGCCGTCCCAGCAGGTGACACGGAGGATGGGTCCGCCGCTCCGGGCGGCGTGCTCCTCCAGGACGGCCCGGGCGAGGACGCTCTTGCCCACCCCCGGGCCTCCGGTGAGCGTCACCAGCGGAGCGCTCGTCAGCAGGCCGGACACCCGCTCCTGCTCAACGGCCCGTCCCACCACGCCGGACAGTGGCCCCCGATCGGCCCACACGGTCATCGGTCATCCCCAACCACGGCTCGGTGCCGCGCCGTTCAGAACTGGGAATCCACGATGCCAGAACCGGCGGTCGGGCAAACGGGCAGTGGCCGCATCGAACGGGGGAAACCCGGGCGGTGCGTTTGACGTACTGCAATGCCGCCCCGGTCGTGGGAGCGGGATCGGCGGGTCCTCAGGGGCGGGGTCCGGAGCGGGGGAGGTCCGGGCCGATCTTAAAGTGGTGTCCTTCGACCGGTGTGGTGTGGCTGCGCGAGGGTTCAGGCGCGCCCGCGGCCGGTCCCTGGATCCAAGGAGAGCGTTCCGATGAAGCGCCTGCGCGTGGGTGCCGCGGTGAGTGTGGTGATGGCTTTGGGGCTGCTGGCCGGTTGCGGCAGCGGCGCGGACACGGTCGATGCCTCGGGCGTGCCACGGCTGCCGGCGCGCCCTGCGGACGCGGCCAACGGCAAACCGCGGGTGGTGCCGCCGCAGGGCCCGCGCTCCGCCTTCACCCCGTTCCGTACGACGGGACAGGACGGCACCCAGGTCCTGACCACCAGGTGGCACGGCCGCAAGTCCGGCTTCACCGGGGACATCTGGGCCTGGGTGCCGCCGCAGTACCACCAGCCGCGGTACGCCGGGAGCGGCTTCCCGGTGCTGATCGCGCTGCCCGGTGCCTACGGCTATCCGTTCAACTACTGGGCGGGGGCGCCGTTCGCGCTGCAGGAGCGGATCGCGGAGTGGTCGCGGCAGGGCAAGACGTTGCCGTTCATCGTGGTGATGCCGGTGCTCAACCCGGCCAAGAGGTACTACGACGGCAGCGACATCCCGGGGCAGCCGAAGATGGGCACCTGGCTGACGGAGGACGTGCCGGATTTCGCGCGGGCCAACTTCCGCACGTACGACAGCCGCGACGGCTGGGCGTTCATGGGATCCTCGTCCGGTGGCTTCGCCGCCCTGAAGGCGGTGCTCAAGCAGCCGGAGAAGTTCAAGGCGGCCATCGTCAACGGGCCCGATACGGCGCCGGATTCACCGCTGTGGCAGGGGCACCCGGAGGAGATGCGTGCCAATGACCCCCGTCATCTGGCGCGTCAGCTGGCCGCGAGGAGGGGGCCGGACGTCCATGTGGCCTTCGAACTCGGTAGTCTGGAGGTCGCGGTGCCCGATGTGAAGCGGTTCATCAGGGACTATACGGGCGGTCCGATCCACTCCACGCTCTTCGAGATACCGGACGGTGTGCACAGCGCCCGCACCTACATGCAGCGCATGGCCGACTCGCTGCACTGGATCAGCGAGCAGATGCAGGGGCCGGTGCCGTCGGTCTGACGCCTCCATCGCCTGGGTGGCCGCACGGCACGGGGGCTGCTGTTGCCGGCGCCGGACGGTCCGTGAGAATGGTCGGTGTTCCGGCCGCAGGGCGCGGTCGGGGAGCCGAATGCGGCCGTATCCGTTGGAGGGAGTGGCGTGCGGTATCTGCGAGCGGCCGGCCTGGTGGTGGCCGGCACGACTCTGCTGGCGGGCAGCATGACGGCGGGGAGCCGGTGGCTGGCGGACCGGGACGCGACCAGCGAGGTCAACGGCCGTACGGATGCCGTCCCGCGTGCCGAGGTGGCCCGCTCGATCTCGGGCCACCTGTCGCTTCCGCTGATCCTCCGCGGCCCGCGGTCGGTCGACTGCGCCCGGGACCTGCGCGCGGTCAGGGGCGCCTGGGTCCGCTGCACCGCCCACTACCTGCGCGGGACCGACCGGGGGATGACCGTACGGGTGGTCCGGGTGCGCGGCGATCGGATCACGTATGTGCACGACGTCCCGCACCGGTGACGACGGTCGGCGGGGCGGCCACTGCCAGGACCGGCAGGGCGGGCAGGGCGGTCACGGGGCGGTAGGCCCGCGGGGCGCGCCGGCCCCTCGTCCGATGCCGTGGCCGCGCCTCAGCGGTGGCGGCGGCTCACCGCTCCGCGCCGGGGACCGCGTCCCGGTGCTGTGCGGCCAGCTCCCGGTACATCGTGGCATTGACGGTGATCAGCTCCCGCTCCTCGTCCGTCAGGGGGCGCTTGACCTTCGCCGGCACCCCGGCGACCAGGGAACCGGGCGGCACCTGCATGCCCTGGGGGACCAGTGCCTGTGCGGCGACCAGGGAACCGGCGCCGATGTGGGCGCCGTTGAGGACGGTGGCGCCCATCCCGATCAGCACGTCGTCCTCGACGGTGCAGCCGTGCAGGACCGCGTTGTGCCCGACCGAGACCCGTTCGCCGACGGTCACCGGGAAGCCGGGGTCGACATGGACGGTGCAGTTGTCCTGGATGTTGCTGTCGGCGCCGAGCACGATCGGGCCGCAGTCGGCCCGCAGCACCGCGTGGTACCAGATGCTGGCGCCCGCCGCCAGGGTGACCTCGCCGAGTACCACGGAGGTGGGGGCGGTGAACGCCTCCTGAGCGATCCTCGGCTCCTTGCCGCCCACCTGGGACACCAGTGCTTCTGCCATCGTCCGGATCTCCTTGCCGCCTCTGCGCCGCGCCAACAGCACCGTAGACGACGGGAGGTCGGACGGGCGGGGGTGGCGGCCGGTGGGGCGAAGATCACAGCCCGTGGCGCGGTGGGTTCCCTGGCGGGCCGATTACGGTGTGCGGGTGCCGATAAACCAGAACGTGTTCTCATCCGTTGCGGCCTGGCGGCGCCGGGCGGTTTCGCGGGCGGTGCACCGTGGTGCGCGCTGGGTGCGGGAGACCGCGGCCGTGACGGCCGAGCGCCCGGGGCCGTACCGCTTCCGCCGGATCGGCACCGGCACCCGGTTGGCCTTCCCGCAGGGCACGCTCTTCGGCGACCCGTGGATCGAGTTGGGTGACCACTGCATCATCGCCCGGGACGTGACGCTGACGGCGGGCATGATGCCGGACCTCGATCTGGGTGCCGAGCCGATCCTCACGCTGGGGAACGGGGTGGTGCTCGGTCGCGGCAGCCATGTGATCGCCGATGTCCGCCTCACGATCGGCGACGACTGCTTCTTCGGTCCCGGTGTGTACCTCACCACCACCAACCACAGCTACGACGACCCCGAGGTGCCGATCGGCAAGCAGTGGCCGCGCAGCGAACCGGTCAGCATCGGACCCGGCAGCTGGATCGGCACCGGAGCGGTGATCCTGCCCGGGGCGCGGCTGGGGCGCAATGTGGTGGTCGCGGCCGGCGCCGTCGTCCGCGGGGAGGTGCCGGACCACGCGGTGGTCGCCGGTGCGCCCGCCAGGGTCGTGCGCCGCTGGGATCCGCAGCGGGGCTGGCAGCCGCCGCTGCGGACACCCGCGCCGGTGCCGATCCCCGAGGGCGTCACACCGGAACAACTGGTCGCGCTGGAGGAGTGGCAGGAGGCGGGGGCCGGGGAGGCGCACGGGGCCGGGGCGTCCTGAGCCCCGTCGGCCGTGGCCGTACGGGTGGGGCGCCCGCCGTCCCCGTGACCGGCGCGGGGTGCGTCGTCCGGTCAGCCGCCGGAGGCGAGCAGGACCGAGCCGACCACCGCGAGGGAGGCGCCCGCCGTCTGGACCGCCCGCATCCGTTCCTTCAGGACGCCGAGCGCCGCCAGCGCGGTGACGACGGGGTAGAGGGAGGCCAGTACCGCGGCCATGGTGACCGGGCCGTGCTGGGCGGCGAGGGAGTACGTCCCGTTGGCGGCCACATCGGCGATACCGACGAAGGCGAGCATCGGCAGGGCGCCCCGCAGCGCGGGGACCCCGCCCTCGGGCAGTGCTGGGGTGCCGCGCCGCACCGACGCGTAGAGCGCGATGCCGCCGACGGCGACATTGCACACCCGCTGTACGAACAGGGCGAGGAAGAGCCCGGTCACCGTCGAGGACGCCTCCGCGATCAGCGCCATCACCGCACCGAAGCCGAGCGCCGAGATCAGGGTCAGTACGACCGTCTGGCGGGCGATGGAGGCGCCGCTGACCCGCGGCCCGCCGGCCAGTAGGACGCCGACCACGGCCACCACCATGCCGGTGGCCTGCAGCAGTCCCGGGCGCTCGCCCGCCAGGATGCCGACGCCGAGCGGCACCATGACGGTGCCGAGGGAGGCGAGCGGGGAGACCACGCCCATCGGGCCGAGCGCCAGGGCGCGGTAGAAGCAGAGCATCGCGGCCGGGCCCACGACGCCGGCCCCGACCGCACACCACAGCTGGGGTCCGGCCTCCCGCCAGCCGCCGGTGGCCACCACGACGGCGCCCAGCACCAGTGCGGCCAGGGTCTGCGAGACGACCACCACGGTCAGTGCCTGCAGCCGTCGGGTGAGCAGGCCGCCGCCGAAGTCGGCGAGCCCCCACAGAAGGCTGGTGGCCAGGGCGAAGACCGCTGTCATGGTGAAACCTCGCAGTACAGTGAACCGGACGCTGAAGTACACCACACCGTAGTGCAGCAGGGTGAACTGCGGAATCTAATTTATTGTCCTCTACTGGGATGGACCGTGACCGACCTCGACCAGCTCACGCAGTCGCTCGCCCGCAACCTCAAGCACTGGCGCTCCGAGCGCGGCTTCACCCTCGATGCGCTGGCGGCTCGGGCCGGGGTCAGCCGCGGCATGATCATCCAGATCGAGCAGGCGCGCACGAACCCCAGTGTGGGCACCACCGTCAAGATCGCCGATGCGCTCGGCGTCAGCATCACCACGCTCCTGGACTACGAACAGGGTCCGCAGGTGCGGATCGTCCCCCAGAGCGAGGCGGTCCGGCTCTGGTCCACCGAGGCCGGCAGCTCCACCGTGCTCCTCGTGGGCGCCGAGGCGCCCGGACCGTTCGAGCTGTGGGACTGGCGGCTGATGCCCGGCGACAGCAGCACCTCGGATCCGCATCCGCCCGGCACCGTCGAGCTGCTCCACGTCCGGGCCGGTACCCTCACGCTGCTCGTGGACGGCGTGGAGCACGAGGTGCCGGCCGGTGCCTCGGTGAGCTTCGAGGCCAAGGTCGCGCACGGCTACCGCAACGACGGCGGCGAACCGGTCGAGATGACCATGTCCGTGATCATCCCGCTCGCCCGCTGAGGCAGCGCGCCGCTGATCCGGGCAGCCGGAGGGACGGTCGGCCGGGCCCGCCCGGGTGCTGTTACCTTGGCGCGTATGCCCGTGCCGATGGATGCCTTTGACGAGGTCCGCCCCGCCGTCGAGTGCCTGGAGCTGATGCCCGGGCCGGTGGCCGCCGCGATCGGCTCCTGGACCGGAACCGTGCCGGTCGACGAGCTGCGCTACGTCGACACCGACCCCGACATCGCGGACACTGCCCTGCTCGTCGCGCACCACGGTCCCTGGCTCCTGGAGCAGTCCGCGAACTGCGTGGTGGTGGCCGGCAAGCGCGGCGGCGAGACCACCCTCGCCGGCTGTGTCGTCCTCTCGCACACCCGCGTCGACGTCAACGGCGCCGTCCGCCGCCAACTGGGCGCCCGCAAGGCCTCGTTCGCGCCGATGGACCGGGCGGTCGGCGAGAGCGGGATGGAGTACGGCGGCATCACCCCGATCGGACTGCCCGCCGGCTGGCCACTGTTGGTGGACGCCGCCGTCACCGATGTGCCGTACGTGCTGATCGGCAGCGGCGGCCGTCGCGGCAAGCTCATCGTGCCCGGCAAGGCGCTGGCCGAACTCCCCGGTGCGACGGTTCTGGACGGCCTGGGCGTCGCCCAGTAGGACCGGGGCGTGCCGCGCGGGACGCTCCCTCTCGCCCGGGCGCCGTCCCCGGTCGCTGGTGTGGCGGCCGCTCAGCCCAGGCGCGGTATCTCGATCGCCGGGCAACGGTCCATCACCATGGCCAAGCCTGCGTCGTGCACCCGGTGCCAGGCCGCCTCGTCGACCACGCCCAGCTGGAACCACACGGCCTTCGCGCCGATGGTGACGGCCTCGTCGGCGACACCGCCCGCGAGTTCGCTGTTGACGAAGACATCGACGACGTCGACGGGGAAGGGGACGGCGTCGAGGGACGGGTAGCCCGGCTCGCCGTGCACCGTCTCGGCCTTCGGGTGCACCGGCACGATCCGCTTGCCGTACCGCTGGAGCACCTCGGCGACGCCGTGCGCCGCCCGCTGCTCGTTGTTCGACAGCCCTACGACGGCCCAGGTGTCGCCGACTTCAGTGAGGATCCTACGGATCGTCCGGGGGTCGCCGTACATGCGCTGCCTCCTGCACAGGGAAGGGTTCCGTGTGGATCAACGGCGGGTGCGGCCGGAAGATTCCCGGACCGGCGGCGAGGGAAGGTTCCCGGACCGGCGCGGCAAGGGGCGCCGGCAGCAAGGGGGCGCGGGCAGACGGACGCCCCGCCCGAAGGGGAAGACGGGCGGGGCGGGTTCGGTGTGCCGCTGGATCAGCGGGCGGTACGGGAGCCGCCGCTCGCGGCGAGGCCGGCTCCGATGGCGGTGCTGCCGTTGGCGCGCGCGGGCTTGCCGATGCCGCGTCCGCCGCTGCCCACCGGCTCGGCGCCGCCGGCTCCGATGCCCGGGCGCAGCGCCGGGCCCGGGTCCCGGGCCTCCTGGGGCGCCCCGGTGGAGGCGGCCAGCGCGGCCCGCAGCTCCTCGGTGTCCACCAGCATGCTCACCGGGCCCGTCGGGTTGAGGTACAGCGCGTGCCCCGGTGGCAGCTGTTCGAGCAGCTCGGTCACCGTGCGCCGGTCGTAGAGCAGCCGCCCCACGGACTCCAGGTAGGGCTCCGAGGTGTAGAGGGGGATCACCGGGGTGCCCTCGGGGGAGGCGGCGGAAAGCGGGGTGCCGGTCGCGGTCACCAGGACGGAGACCTCGGCGCGTGCCAGCGCCTCGGTGACGTCCTCCCCGGGGCCGTATCCCGTGGCGGCGAGCTGCACCGCGCGGTCCACCGGGTCGGTCGGCTCGGGCCAGTCCAGCATCTGCGGCGACGGCCGGTACTCGGGGTTGTCCCGCCACTCCTCGATCTCGCCGTCCGGGCCCGAGCGCCACTGGCCGATCAGCGCCCAGAGCGGCGGCGGACCCTCGCCCTGCCAGGTCAGATCCACCATCGCCAGCCAGTGGTCGGGCGCATTGCGTGCCGCCTCGATGACCTCCGGCGGGGGCTCGGGCATCTCCTCGCCCGTCACGGGAACGCCCGCCGTCATCGCCGACTGTGTGCTCTCTTCCATGCAGCCCTCCGCAAACCCGCCGTTCCGTTCCTGCCTGTACGAGCGGGGCCCCGGAAACACGAGGCTCTCGCACTGGCCTCACCCTGCCCACGGGCGGCGCCGGACGTCGTCCCGACGCACCGTGCGGACGGTGCGGGTACGCCGCCTGGCCGTGCGGTCGGCGCCCGTACGGCGGATGCCCGCGCCCGTACGGCGGACAGCCCAGCGCGGCGCGGGCGCCCCGGACCGGCGGTGCCGGTTGTCAGCGGGGCCGCATAGGCTGGTGCGATGCAGGAGCAGTACCGGACCCTCGCGCGCGAGGGCGTGCACGAGATCGAGATCAACAAGTCCCGCTTCCTCTGCGCGCTCGCGCCCGTCGCGGACGAGGCCGAAGCCCAGGACGTCATCGCGCGGATCCGCAAGGAGCACCCGACCGCGCGCCACCACTGCTGGGCGTACGTCCTGGGGGCCGACGGCGGGGTGCAGAAGGCCAGCGACGACGGGGAGCCGGGGGGTACCGCGGGCGTACCGATGCTGCAGATGCTGCTGCGGCGCGAGATGCGCTACGTCGTCGCCGTGGTCACCCGGTACTTCGGCGGGGTCAAGCTCGGTGCCGGCGGCCTGATCCGGGCCTATGGCGGGGTCGTCGGTGAGGCGCTGGACGTGCTGGGCACGGTCACCCGGCAGCGGTTCCGGCTGGTCACGGTCACCGTCGACCACCAGAGGGCGGGCCGGGTGGAGAACGACCTGCGCACGACGGGGCGCGCGGTGCGCGAGGTGACGTACGGGTCGGACGTGCGTATCGAGGTCGGGTTGCCCGAGACGGAGCTGGCGGCCTTCCGGGCCTGGCTCGCGGATGTCACGGCCGGTACGGCCGGGCTGGAGGTGGGCGGGGAGGCGTACGGGGACGTCTGATCGGGTGGGTCGGGCTGGCCAGGCGGGTTCTGCCGCGGAAGTTCCGTCCTAGCCGGTGCGCCGGTGCGTCGGCCGTGTCAGCCTGTGGCGCGGTGGGTACGGCCGCGGAACCGGCGGGTGCGCCGGCACGGGAAGGGGCTGACGGATGCCGGAACTCCTCGACGAGCAGGCGGGGTTCGTCCGCCGGATCGGTCTCTTCCAGGCCACCGCCATCAACATGAGCCAGATGTGCGGCATCGGTCCCTTCGTGACCATCCCGCTGATGGTCGCCGCCTTCGGTGGGCCGCAGGCCGTCCTTGGCTTCCTCGCGGGCGCGGTTCTGGCCCTTGCGGACGGGCTGATCTGGGCGGAGCTGGGCGCCTCGCTGCCCGGGGCGGGCGGCAGTTATGTCTATCTGCGCCAGGCGTTCCAGTACCGCACGGGAAAGCTGATGCCGTTTCTGTTCGTCTGGACGGCCATGCTGTTCATCCCGCTCGGGATGTCCACCGGAGTGATCGGCTTCGTCCAGTACCTCGGTTACCTATGGCCGGAGATGACCCAGGGGCAGGGCGATCTGGTCGGCCTCGTGGTCACCGTGGGCATCGTGGTGCTGCTGTGGCGCCGGGTGGAGAACGTCGCCCGGCTCACCGTCGTCCTGTGGACGGTGATGATCGCCGCCGTCGCCCTGGTCATCGTGGCCGCGTTCACCCACTTCAGCCCGGAGCGCGCCTTCACCTACCCCGCGCACGCCATCGAGCTGACCTCCGGTCACTTCTGGGCGGGCTTCGCGGCGGGGCTGACGATCGGGATCTACGACTACCTCGGCTACAACACCGTCGCCTACATGGGCGCCGAGATCCGGCGGCCCGGGCGTACCGTCCCGCGCGCCGTGATCACCTCGATCCTCGGCATCATGACGGTCTATCTGCTGCTGCAGATCGGCACCCTGGGCGTGGTGCACTGGCAGGACATGCTCGACCCGCACTCCACGGCGTCCACGTCCGTCGCCTCCGCCGTGCTGGAGAAGGCCTGGGGCAGGGGCGCCGCCGAGGCCGTCACGGTGCTCATCCTCATCACCGCCGTCGCCTCCGTCTTCACCGGGCTCCTCGGCGGCTCGCGCGTCCCCTACGATGCCGCCCGCGACCGGGTCTTCTTCCGGCGCTACGGCACGCTCCACCCCCGGCACCGCTTCCCGGTGCTGGGCCTGCTCACCATGGGCGGGGTGATGGCTGCCGGTTTCCTCCTGGGGCGGCACACCGATCTGGCCACCGTCATCCAGCTGTTGACCACCGTCATGGTGATCGTGCAGTCGCTGGCGCAGGTCGCGGCGGTCACCGTGCTGCGCCGCCGGCAGCCGGGGCTGCGCCGCCCGTACCGGATGTGGCTCTACCCGCTGCCCAGCATCGTGGCACTGGCCGGCTGGCTGGTGATCTACGGCTGGGCGGACCGGAACGCGCCCGGACGGCATCCCATCGAATGGTCGCTGGCTTGGGTCGCGGCGGGGGTGGCGGCCTTTGTGCTGTGGGCCCGTCGGGAGAAGGAGTGGCCGTTCGGGCCGAAGCGGATCGACGAGCGGTATCTGCACGGGGCCGATCCGGACGCCGAACGGCCGCCAGGGAGAGCGCAGGGCGGCGGGGGCGGTGAGGGCGGCGAAGGGACGGTGGAGACCGCCGGCTGAGCGGTACCTCGACGTCCACGTCCGCGAGATGCCCTGGCAACCCGGCCTACGGGCGCGGCCGTAGCGAGGTGTCAGGGGGCGTCCGGGCTTCGGGGCCGCGCCTTCGGGGCTCCGGTGCCGTGTGTGGACCGTTCCGGATTGCGGGAGGGGCGGACGGTGGGGCGTGCTGTCCGTCCGGAACCGCCCGCCTGGTGTCACCTGCCCGGTGCCGCCGGCTCGGTGGCGCCCGGTTCGGCTGCCGTCGGCCACGCTCTTGGGTGTTGCCCAGAGATCATCACTCCGTAACGACCTATTGACATGACATTCGGACACGGGTCATCGTGCTGCGGACGGGAGCGCGCCGGCCGGGGGTGCGAGCAGCCGGTACGGCCAGTGCTCGCCTGGGCGCGCCCTCCCGGCTTCCCGGCGTCCCGGAGTGAAAGGACACAACTGATATGCCAGGTGCGGAGCATGGGGCGGACCGGAGCCGACGGGGAGCCGGTCCGGGCGGGACGGTAACCGCGCCGGCCGCAGCGGAACCACCGGACGACCGCTCGGTGGCGGCCACGGAATCCGGGGCCGCGGAAGCGAGGGGCGGGGTGGCCGGGGAGGCAGGGGGAGGGGCGACCGCACCGGGCGCGGCGCCCGCGCACCAGGACGGCGCTCCGCAGCCGGTCGCCCGCCGGCTGCGGGTGATCACCGCCATCGCCACGTTCGGCGGATTCCTCTTCGGCTACGACACCGGCGTCATCAACGGGGCGCTGCCGTACATGAAGGACGACCTGGGGCTCACCCCGCTCACCGAGGGCATGGTCACCAGCTCGCTGCTGCTCGGCGCCGCGCTCGGGGCGGTGGCCGGCGGTCGCCTCTCGGACGCCCGCGGCCGGCGCCGCACCATCCTGATGCTCGCCGTGCTGTTCTTCGTCGGCGCCCTGGGGGCCACCCTCGCGCCCGGTACGGCGGTGATGATCGTGGCGCGCTTCGTCCTCGGGCTCGCGGTGGGCGGTGCCTCGGTGACCGTCCCGGTGTACCTCGCCGAGATCGCGCCCGCCGAGCGCCGCGGCGGGCTGGTCACCCGCAATGAACTCATGATCGTGTCCGGGCAGTTGCTGGCCTTCACCTCGAACGCGGCCATCGCCGCCGTCGGGGGTGGGTCCGGGGACGTCTGGCGGTTGATGCTGGTGATCGCCACACTCCCCGCCGTGGTGCTGTGGTGCGGGATGCTGGTGATGCCGGAGAGCCCGCGCTGGCTGGCGGCACAGGGCCGCTTCCGTGATGCCTTCGAGGTGTTGCGGCAGGTCCGGTCCGAGCAGCGGGCCCGCTCCGAGCTGAGCGAGGTCACCGCGCTCGCGGTCAAGGACGAGCAGGAGAAGATCGGTGGCTGGCGGGACATCAGGTCCACGCCCTGGGTGCGCAGGCTGGTGTTCGTCGGCTTCGGCATCGCCGTCGTCCAGCAGATCACCGGTGTCAACACGATCATGTACTACGGCACCCAGATCCTCACCGACGCCGGGTTCGCCGCGGACAGCGCCCTGACGGCGAACATCGCCAACGGAGTGATCTCCGTCCTCGCCACCTTCGTCGGCATCTGGCTGCTGGGCCGGACCGCCCGCCGACGGATGCTGCTGACCGGGCTGGCCGGTACCACCGCCGCCCTGTTGCTGATCGGCGTCTTCTCCATGGTGCTCCCGGCCGGGGAGGGACGTGCCTATGCGGTGCTCGCCATGACCGTCACCTTCCTCGCGTTCCAGCAGGGCGCCGTCTCACCGGTCACCTGGCTGATGCTCTCGGAGCTGTTCCCCATGCGGATGCGGGCCTTCGGGATGGGCGTCGCCGCGCTGGTCCTGTGGCTCACCAACTTCGCCATCGGCCTGGGCTTCCCCTCACTGGTCTCCGGCGTCGGCATCTCCGGCACCTTCTTCCTCTTCGTGGCCTTCGGCGTACTGGCCGTCGCCTTCACCCAGCGGTACGTGCCCGAGACTCGCGGCCGCACCCTCGAAGGCCTGGAAGCCGAACTCCGCGAGCGCTTCTCCTGAAGCCTCGGTCGTCGCCTCCGGTCGCAGTCTCCGGCCATCGCCTCCGGCCGTCACCTCCGGTCGCCGTCTCCGGCCGTCGGTTCCGACCGTCGCCTCCGGCCCGAGCGTCGCGGGCTGCGCCGGGGCGCGACGGCGGGTGGGGAGGCACCGGCGTCCGCGACGGCCGTACCACGGATGACCGCCCGCCCTCGTGGTGGGAGCGGCCTACCGGAGGGAGCGACGGAAGCCCTGGGCGAGGGCCTTGACGCCGCACGCTTCGTAGAAGGTGGGCGCCTGGGGCAACGGTGCATCATCCGGGTTCAGCTCGCTGTAGAGCGTCAGCTGCGCGGAGAGGTCCCGTTCGGCGGCCGGTCGCACAGTGATCCTCCTGCCTGGACCCTAGAAGGAGCGCAACGTCCCTGCGACGGCGATGGGTTGAACCCCCATTTGAGCCCCCGTTGAACCCCCATTGAATCCCCGTTGAGCCCCCGTTGCGCCCCTCCCCTGCGAGCCTTCGGTGCGTGCCGTCCGTCCCGGTGCGGGCTCAGGCCGGGGCGTGGGCGGCGGGTGCCATCCGGGCGAGGGCGGTGCACAGCGCGGCGTTGAACTCGTCGGGGCGCTCCTGGTGCGGCATGTGGCCGGCGCCGGCGATGACCCCGACCCCGGCACCAGGGGTGAGCGCGGCGCAGGTCCGGGGCACCTCCAGCGGGATCTGGGTGTCCAGCTCGCCGTGCAGGTAGTGGATCGGCACCCGCAGGCCGGGCAGGGCCGGTCGTGGGTCGTAGTCAGCGGCGGTGTGGAAGTGCTGGTCGATGTGGACGCCGGAATCCAGGATCTGCCGGACCGTCCAGTCGATCAGCGCGGGCGCGGTACCCGGCGCGTACCACTCCGGCACCCACCCGGCGACCGTTCCGGCCCGGGCTCGGCGCAGGCCGTCCGTGAGCTCCGCCAACGGCATCCCCTGCGAGGGCCAGTACGACGGCCCGTTCACGGCAACCACGCCCCCGACCGACTCCGGGTGCCGCAGCCCCAGTTCGGTGGCGAACGTCGCGCCGATCGACGAGCCGACCACCACCGGCCGGTCCAAGCGCAGCGCACCGATCAACGCCGCCAGGTCGCCCACCACCCCGGCGACGGTATTGCCCCGGAAGGGACGGGCCGACCGGCCGCAGCCCCGCCAGTCGACGGTGACCACACGGTGGTCACCGGTGAACTCGGGCAGCTGCGCGCCCCAAGTCTGGCCGCTGGTCCCCCAGCCGTGCAGGAGCAGCAGCGCGGGCCCGGCCCCCTCGTCCTCGTAGTAGAGCGTGGTGTCGTTGACGTCCAGAGAGGGCATGGCGGATTCCTTCCCCTCGTGGGCCGCTGCGGGCGGGCCTCGCGGTTCGCTGATGTCCCCACCCAAGCGCGATCCCGCCCGCCGACCAATGAGCAATCCGCGTCCGCACTGATCACGAATGGTGATCGGTGGGGGCGCGGAAGCCGCGGCCCGTCCCCTCGACCGGACCCGGCGCGAGCCTGTCCGGCGATCGCCCCGTACGACGACCGCCCCGTACGACGACCGCGGCTTTCAGCAGTTCGACAGCGGCAGTCTCACCGGTCCTCGGCTTCAGGCCAGGCCCTCCCACGCGTCAGCTCCGAACGCGCCTTTCACCTCGGATGCGACGGTGGTGGCGTCCACCGTGGCTTGCAGGGCGTACACGGTCGTCTTGTGTGTGCCGCGGACGCTGAGGCGGACCGGGCTGTCGCCTGGGTGGTCCGCAAGGATGCGCCTCAGTTCTCTGACGGACCGTTCGGTGATCCGGTGCGCGGGGAGGGCAAGCCGCACGGAGGGTTTCCCGCCGTGCTCGGCGGAGGGCACGTCCAATACCGCGAGTTCCCAGCATCGGGAGATGGCTGGACGGCTCGACCCGTCGCGGTGCGTCAGGTCGACGGGCGGCCAAGGGGGGCGCACCGCCGTGGATGCGTTCGGCCCGAGCCCTTGAAGCGCAGGCCCGGCAGTCACCTGACCGCCGGGCAGTACGCTTCCTGCCGCGCTGCCTGCCAAACCGCAGGTTGACCAGAGGCATCAAAGCGAGCCTGGTGTAGCGGAATCGAACAACCATTTCGCCGATCGTGCTCAACCATTGGTTGTCTGATTAGAATGGCGAGCGTGGATCTCACCGCCGTACGCACCTTCGTCACCGCCGTGGACGCGGGGCAGTTCCAAGAAGCCGCCGTCGCCTTGTCGATCACCCCGCAGGCGGTCTCCAAGCGCATCGCCGTGCTGGAGAAGGACCTCGGGGTGCAGCTGTTCAGCCGTACGGCCCGTGGGGCCCGGCTCACCATCGACGGGCAGGCGTTCCTGCCGTACGCCCGGGCCCTCCTGCAAGCCGAGGAGCGGGCGGCCGCCTCCGTGCGGCCCGGGCGTCGGGCGCTGCGCGTCGATGTGATCGGCCGCAGGGTCTCAGTGGCGGGTCTGTTGCGCGACTTCCACCGTGCGTATCCCGAGACCGACCTTGACGTCGTGACCCTGTTCGACTCCGATACGGCCATCGCCGCCGTCCGGTCCGGGACGATCGACGCGACCTTCCGCGCCGTGACCATGCCGGGCCGGCGGCTCCCCGACGGTATCGAGGCCACTCCGGTCTTCGACGAACCGCTGCAACTGTTCACCGGGCCGGCTCACGAGTTCGCCGGCGCCCGCGCGATCGCTCCCGCCCAGCTCGCCGGGCGCCGGATCTGGATGCCCGGCAACATGCCCGGCACCGAGTGGGCCGCCTACTATGACGAACTCGCCGCCACGTTCGGCCTCACCGTCGACTCGGTCGGCCCCAACTTCGGTATCGAGCACCTCCTCGACACGATCGCGGACTCCTCGACGCTGGCGACCTTCGTCAGCGAGCAGACTCCGCTGGTCTGGCCCGCCGGCCACGACTTGCGGCGGATCCCCCTGCACGACCCGACCCCGATTTACCCGCACTCCCTGATCTGGCGCACCGACAACCCGCACCCGGCTCTCACTGCGCTGCGTAGCCACCTCACTTCTGCCTATCCCGGCCGCCCCGACACCGGGTTTTGGACTCCGAAGTGGGTTCAGCGCGCTTAGCACCGCCGGATGGCCCGGAGGTGCCAGGAGGTGGTTGGTCAGGGGCGGAGTGGCTCAGGAGGTTGAGGTGCGGTCAGGGGCTCCCGTGGGTGAGGAGGTCCAGTCCCAGGGGCGTGCACCAGTGCCACATGGCCTTGCCGTCGCGCTGGGAGACGATCAGTCCGGATTCCCGCAGGATCTTGGCCTGCATGGACGCGGCCGCCGGGCTGACGGCGAGTTCGCGAGCGAGATCGGTGGTGGTGTGCTGCCGGACGAGCAGGCGTAGGGCGTGGGCCCGAGTGCTGCCGACAAGTGCGGTCAGTGGGTCGTCGGGCGGGGAGCCGTCCCGGAGGGGCAGCGGTGTGACGGCCGGATAGATCAGCAGGAGCCGGCCGTCGGGCTGGAACGCCGCCAGGAGGTGGTCGGCCCAGAACAGGGACGGCTGTAGGACCATGCCGTGCCCGTGCAGGGGGAGGTCGAGGTCGCGGGGGAAGGGGGCTTCCAGGGTCGTGCCGCGCCAGCGGATGGCCGGCGCCAGGCCGGTCAGCGCGAGGTGCAGGCCCTGCTGGGCGAGAATGCGGGAGCGCCAGGCCGTTTCGGCGCGGAAGCCGGCCTGGATGTGTGGCCAGGCCCCGGCGATGACGGTGGCGTGGGCGGAGTGGACGGCCCGTTCGAGGATCTGCCAGGCGGCCCGGTCCCGGTCGGCGAGGTGACGCACCCAGGGGGTGAGCGGGCGGTCGATCGCGCACATCCGGCGCAGCTCCGTCCGGGCCTGAGCGCGGGGCGTGGACAGCACGTGGTCGACGCCTTCGTGGAATTCATGGCTGGGCGGGTCCAGGAACAGCGGCCCGGCGCCCAACGGGGAGACCAACTGCAAGAGGGGCCGTGCCGACCGCGGAAGGGTCCGCGCCACGCGCTGCCGCCACGGGCCGAACACCGGGTGCGCATCCCGGCGTTGCAGCATTTCAAAGGCCAGGCCCAGTTCCACCAGTGGCGCCGGCCGGTCCGCGACCGTAACCCTCAGCAGATCCGCTGCGGTGCAGTGAATGCGTAACACGCTGGCCCCCGAACGATTCAGCCCTCGCTGAAAGCATCGCGGAGCCCTGCGGGAACGGGGAGCCTGTTTCGCGGCAATCAAAGCCCGGCCCTCACCGCTGATTTCATCAGTCGCCCGTCCGTCGCGTCCGACGGCCCCACCTCTGCGGTGGTGTCACGAGGGTCCGGAGAACGACAACAGGAGGCACGCGTGATGCATGGTCTGCGCAGGGCAGCGATGGTCACGGCCAGTGTGGCCGCACTGGCCGGTTCGTTGGCGCTCGGTTCCGGGGTGGCCGTCGCCGGAGGGAACGGTCAGCAGATCCACTTCCAGGACAGGCAGCACAAGGTGGCGTCGATCTGGCTGGACGGGAAGAACCAGAACGGTCGGAACGTGCAGTTCTGCTGGATGACGCCGTCGAAGGACACCTACATCCGTGACAATTGGTGGGTGGGGAGGATGGACATCACGGAGTTCAGGAACCGGCACTGCGACCATGAGAACAATGGCGTGGTCGGCTACCTGCACCCGAAGGTTCCGCAAAAGCAGGACAGCGACTGGTACCTGGTGCGCAACTGAAAGCCAGCAGGATGGAAAACCAGCACACCGCCGAGGTCCGCAGGGGCAGTTCCCTGCGGACCTCGGGCGTTCCGGCGGAATTCCGCACGGACGTGGGCTGGATGTGTCAGGGACCTGTCAGGTGTACCGATAGAACTTGGTGTGGTCCAGTAGGTCCGCCGGCGTGACGTCGTTCCAGGGCTTCATCGTGTCGTGCAGGTCGACGACGTCGGGTGTGTCGCCGGTCGGCAGATAGCCCGATGTGGGGTGCAGCGCCTGCCAGTCAGCCCAGAGCTTGTCGATGAAACAGTGGTGCAGCCAGAAGACCGGGTCGTTGGGTGATGCCCCGGTGGTCATCTGCCCACCGACCCAGACGTGCACCCGGTTGTGCAGATTCGGACCGCGCCAGCCCTCGACGTGGTTGCGGAAGCCGTCGGAGGAGCTGTTCCAGGGGGCGGCGTCGTAGACGCTCATGGCGAGCACCCGGTCGACCTCGGCCCGGGTCGGCAGTTCGCGGACCCCGGTGCCGAGGGAGCGGCGGAGGAACGTCCTGCCGTCCACCCGTACGTTCATCGGCCACTTGCCGCCGCCGAAGGCGAACGGGCCCGATGTCACCCGGCCGTCGCCGCTCCGCCCGTCACCGCCGAGGAAGTCATCGGCCCACAGGGAGCTACGGGGGCTGCGGTCGACGGTCCAGTCCCAGTAGGGCAGCGTGACCGACGGCGTGATGCTCTGCAGGGCCTGTTCGAACTGCAGCAGGAACCTGCGGTGCCAGGGGAGGAACGACGGCGACCGGTGCCCGGTCCGCTCCCCGTCGTCGGTGTCGCCGATGATGAAGGCGTTGTGGGTGCTGATGAACTCGTCGTAGCGGCCGCTGCGCTTGAGTTCCAGCACCGCGTCGACGAAGTTCCGCTTCTCGGTGGCGGTGAGGTTCGCCTGGTTCTTTCGGACTGCCATGTCGAGGACTCCTCGGTGGGGGGACGGGCAGGGACGGGCCTCAGCCGGTGACGACGGGGACCAGGTCGGCGCCCTGGAGTTCGCGAACTGCGGCGCGCGCCAGGGCGCGTGGCGTATTGAACGTCTCGTAGTGGTTCACCAGGCTGATCCAGGTGCCGTCCGCGTTCCGCATCACATGGAGGTCGTCGTTGTCGATGCGGACGACGAAGTCCATGCCCTCGTGCGGGCCGGCCTGAGCGGCGCGGTGCATCGCCCGGCCGTCACGGCCCCGGTGGCCCCGGCTCCGTGCATCCCCTTCGTCCGCCGGCCAGCCCGCTATGTGGCGGCCCTGGTAGATCTCGTCGAACGGCTCCGGCATCGGGTGGCCACCGGTGTGCCCGTCTCCCGCCGGGTGTTCACGGCCGTCGACGGGGCGGGCGGCAGCGGTGCCGGCGAACAGAGCCGGTGCGGTGAGCGCCGCTCCGGCGAGGACAGCGGCGCTGCCGTGCAGCACCTGGCGTCGGGTGGGACGCGACATCTTCCACTCCTTGGGGTCGGTCTCGGCTCCTCCTCCGGAGCAGGGCCTGCGGCGGAGGGGGACGCCGGCGCGCCGACGGTCGGCCCGCGCCGCCACATGCTGGCAGGGACGAGCGGATCATCAAGGTGCCCCGCCACATCGGGCCATGAACGAGACAACGCCTGGGCGGAAGTGCGGATTTCAACGGCGGCGATCGTGTACATGACATGCCGCCAGGCTCCGCGGAAGCGGATATTCCGCGATGGTCGGCGCCGTCCGCCGTAGATCCTTCTGTCCCATGTCGCAAACCGTGACACGTCGCACGGCCGGAACTCGGCGCGAATGCACGGGCTTTGGGGGAGGGGGGTTGCGCTGCGCCGGCTGGCAGACTTGCGCCATGTCCGCCGGCCAAGCCGGCGCCGTTGCTGCCGGGCCGCAGACCACGGCGGCAAGACCAGCCACCCGTCCGTCGCGTGGGGTGGCCCCCACCATGGACCACCGCATCGAGGACCTACCGTTGACCAAGCTGCGGCGCCTGCTGGAGCGGCGCGCCGTTCCCCTGCTGGAGATCCCGGAAATCCCTGGGAACGCGCCGTACTACCGGACGTTCTGGCAGCCCGCTTCCCAGGTCGCCGTCTCCGTCGTCGGCACCTACGGCGAGTACAGCACCCCGGACAAGTTGCGGGTCGGCGATGTTCACGCCCTCCACGCCCGGATGACCGTCGACGAAGTGGAGCGACGGCGTTCGGTCTCGGAGCGGCAGGCGGGGAGCGTGCGAACCCCTTGAATTCCAGGGATAGTTCGGCGTTCACGGCAATGGAGCCGGACAGTCCCGGACCATTTCCGGCCATTGACGGGTGGAACCATCCCGAATGGTCGGGTATGCGGTAGGAAAGGGGCCGTCCGCGGACCTGCCCCCGCCGGCACCGGCGGGGCGGAGGGAGAGCGCCACGGGAATTCCCGGGGCGTCACAGACCGCATGTGGACCGTGTTCAGGCGGTGCGGGAAGGGGAAGCACTCCCGCGTCGCAGTGCTCCGCAGTGTTCCGCAAAGCTCCGCAGTGTTCTGCAGTGTTCCGCAAAGCTCCGCAGTGATCGAATGCCGCATTCCCCGTGGGTGCGTCGACCGAACCGGTCCGCTCCGGCGTTCCCGGGCCCCGTGCGGTGTGCACCGGATCGTTCCCGTGTGGACGGGGTGCCCTTGTTGACGGGCCCCCTTCCCGTGTTCCCGGAAACGGAGACCATGATGCGAAGACCCATCCGTGCCGCGGTGGCGGTGGTCGCGGCCGCGTTCCTCACCCCGCTGCTGGCGGCGGGCCCGGCGCCGGCCTCGTCGGCCCGGTCCACCGACGGCGGCCGCGGGACCACCGACTGCCGGCCCGCCCTCCAGGTCCTGGCGTCCCTGCCCGGCTCCGGAGGCAGCCAGGTCCAGGGGCTCGGGCCGAACGCCCTGGCGGTGGGGGCGTCGCGCGGCCTGCCCGCGTACTGGACCGGCGTACGAGTGCACCGCGTACCGCTGCCCGCCGGGTTCACCGGCGGTGAGGTCGCGGCCGTCAACGCCAAGGGCCTGATGGTGGGGACCCTGCACGGCGCGGGCAGCACGGCCGCCTTCAGCTACCGCGCCGGCGCCCGCACGGTGACCCTGCTGCCGGAAGGAGCCCATGCGGCGGACGTCAACGACCGGGGGCTGATCGTCGGCGACGCGGTCAAAGGCGGCTCGCTCCTCGGCCTCGAATGGGACGGCGCCCGGATCCACCGCTGGCTCGCGCCGCCGGCCGGGTACACGCTCACCTCGGTGACCGCCCTCAACAACGCCGGGCAGATCGCCGGTTCCGGGGAGGGCGCCAAGGACGACGAGTCCTGGTCGGCGGGTCTGGTCTGGTCCGCCCGGAGCGGCGAGGCGGCCGTGCCGCTCCAGCGGTACTGGCCGGCGGGAGTCCCCTACGACGTCTGGTACCCCCGGGACATCGACCGCGCCGGACGGATCGTGGGCACCCACGACTTCACCCGGCTGGACACCCGGACCCCCACCCAGTGGCTCCCGCCGTACACGACCGAGAGCGAACCGGGGCTGCTGGGGAAGCGCACCAGCGGCACCTTCGAGGCCATCAGCCCCACCACCCGGGTGAGTGTGGGCACCGCCCTGGACAGCCACGTGGTCGGGCCGTTCCCGCCGGAGACGGCGCCCCCGGAGCAGGCCCAGATCTGGCCGGGCACCGGCCCGCTACTGGCGCTGCCCCGGCTCGTCCCGAAGGGCGCCTCGCAGGCGTACGCCGTCAGCGACGACCAGCGCGTCGGCGGCTCGGCGGTCGACGCCGGCTCGACGCCCCGTGCGGTCGTGTGGACCTGTGCCCTGCGGCAGGCGTACCGGCCCTGACGCGCGGAGGGGCGGTCGGCGGTGCCGGTCCGGGGTGGGAGCCGGCGGCCGGCATCCGCGGCCGCCCGGAGGCGGGGCAAGGGCGAGGGGTGTGCCGGGCGGGGGTCGAGGGCAGCTAGCCTGGAGGCGGCCGGCCGGCGATCAGCTGCCGGCCGGTGCTGACAGTGGGCTCTCGGAGGGGGAAACGTGCAGGTCGGAGCGGCTGCGTGAGATTTCTGCACACCTCGGACTGGCATCTGGGCCGGTCCTTCCACCGCGTGAACCTGCTCACCGCCCAGCGGGCCTTCCTCGACCACCTGGTCGAGACGGTGCGGGCCCGGGAGGTCGACGCGGTACTGGTCGCCGGCGACGTCTATGACCGGGCGGTACCGCCGCTCGCCGCGGTCGAGCTCTTCGACCACGCACTGCACCGCCTGGCCGCGCTCGGCGTCCCCACCGTCATGATCTCCGGCAACCACGACTCCGCCCGCCGCCTGGGCGTCGGCTCCGGGCTGATGGAGCGGGCCGGCATCCACCTGCGGACCGACCCCGACGGCTGCGGCACGCCCGTACTGCTCACCGACGCGCACGGGCCGGTGGCGTGCTACGGGCTGCCGTATCTGGAGCCCGCCATGGTCCGTGAGGCCCTCGGCGCGCCCCGGGCCGACCACGCCGCGGTGCTCGGCGCGGCGATGGACCGGGTGCGGGCCGATCTGGCGGAGCGGCCCGCGGGGACGCGTTCGGTGGTGCTGGCACACGCCTTCGTCACCGGCGGTGCGATCAGCGACAGCGAGCGGGACATCACCGTCGGCGGGGTCGCCTCGGTTCCCGCGGCCGTCTTCGACGGGGTGGACTACGCCGCCCTCGGCCACCTGCACGGCTGTCAGACCCTCACCGACCGGGTCCGCTACTCCGGATCGCCGCTCGCCTACTCCTTCTCCGAGGCCGCTCACCGCAAGTCGTCCTGGCTCGTCGAACTCGACGCGGACGGCGCGGTGCACGCCGAGCGGGTGGACTGCCCGGTGCCGCGCCCCCTGGCCCGGGTCCGGGGCCCTCTGGAGCGGCTGCTGGACGATCCGGAGCTGGCCCGGCACGAGGACGCCTGGGTGGAGGCCACGCTCACCGACGCGGTCCGGCCGCAGGAGCCGATGGCCCGGCTCTCGGGGCGCTTTCCGCACCTCCTCAGCCTGGTCTTCGACCCCGACGAGGGCCCGGCCCGGGCGTCGGCTTCCTACGCCCAGCGGTTGCGCGGGCGCAGCGACCAGGAGATCGCCGAGGACTTCGTGGCACACGTACGGTCCGGGCGCGCCGCCGATGCGCACGAGCAGGCCGAACTGCGTTCGGCGATCGACGAGGTCCGTACCGACGACCTGGCCGCCGAGGGGGTCCGATGAGGCTGCACCGGCTCACCCTCAGCGCCTTCGGGCCGTTCGGCGGCACCCAGACCGTCGAGTTCGACCGGCTCACCCGGGACGGCCTGTTCCTGCTCCAGGGGCCCACCGGCGCGGGCAAGACCTCGGTCCTGGACGCGGTGTGCTTCGCGCTGTACGGGTCGGTGCCCGGGGCCCGGCAGAGCGGACAGGCGCTGCGCAGCGACCTGGCAGCGCCCGGGACCCGTACCGAGGTCGTCCTCGAACTGACCGTCGCCGGGCGGCGGTTGGAGGTCACCCGATTGCCCGAGCAGCCCCGCCCCAAGAAGCGGGGCAGCGGCACGACGAAGGAGAAGGCGCAGAGCGGCCTGCGCGAGTTCGTACCGGGCGAGGACGGCACGGAGGGCCGCTGGAAGGCGCTCAGCCGGTCGCACCAGGAGATCGGCGAGGAGATCGGGCAGCTCCTCGGCATGAGCAAGGAGCAGTTCTGCCAGGTGGTGCTGCTGCCGCAGGGCGACTTCGCGCGCTTCCTGCGGGCCGACGCCGAGGCCCGGGCACGGCTGCTGGGGCGGCTCTTCGACACCCGCCGGTTCGCCGCGCTGGAGGAGCAGTTGCAGGCGCGCCGCCGAGCCGCCGCCGACCAGGTCGCGGCGGGCGATGAGCGGCTGCTGGGGTGGGCCCACCGGATGGCGCAGGCGGCCGGGGAGAGCACGGACGCCGCCGGCCCGGCCGACCTCGTCGCTCAGCCGGCGGTGGGCCGGGCCGGCCGGGCGGGGCGCGGCGCGGCGGTGGCCGGTGGGCGCGGCCGTACGACGGCAGGGAAGGCGGGCACGGCGACGGTGACCCTCCCGGGCCAGACGGGCGCCACCGGCCAGCGGGGCGCCGCGGCCCTTGCCGGCCCGGCCCGCACCGCCGGCGCGGAGGAACCCGCGGTCCCCGGACCGGGTGAGCCGGGATTCGCCGAGGCAGTGCTGGTGCGCGCCGCCCTCGCCCGGGTGACCGCGCGCGAGCGGCTGGCGGTCGCCGACGCCGCGGTGCACACCGCCGAGGAGGCCGAACGGACCGCGGCCACCGCGCTGGCCGAGACCCGCGAACGGCACCGGCTCCAGCAGCGGTACGCCGATGCCCGTCGCCGGGCCGCCCGGCTGGAGGTCCACCGCGGGGAGCGGGAGCGCACCCGCGACCGGCTGGCCCGGGCCCGCGCCGCCGCCGAGGTGGCGCCCGCGCTCGCCCTGCGCGACGCCGCCCGGCGTGAGCTGGACGACGCACAGCACGCCGAGCGCCGGCACCGCGAGCCGCTGCCGCCCGCGCTCGCCGACGCCGAGGGCGACCAACTCGCCGTACAGGAAAGCCGGTTGCGGGAGGATCTGGGGGCGCTCGCCGCCGCCCGGCGGGCCGAGCAGCGGGCCACGGAGCTCGTCCGGGAGCGCGCCGGACTCGACCGTGAGGCGCGCGCCGACGAACAGACGCTGCTGGACGCCACCGAGTGGCTCGGCACCTGGGAGCGCACCCGCCGCGACCACCAGCAGCGCATCGAGACCGCGCAGGAGGCCGCCGTCCGCGCCGAGCAGCTCGGGGCGCGCACCGCCCCGGCCGAGGAGCGGCTGGCCGCGGCCCGCCGGCGGGACCGGCTCACCGGCGAGGCACAGGCCGCGGACGCCGCGCTGCTCACCGCCCGGCAGGACGCGGTGGACGCCCATGAGCACTGGCTCGACCTCAAGGAAAGGCGGCTGCGCGGGATCGCGGCCGAGCTCGCCGAGGGGCTGCGCGACGGCCGGGCGTGCGCGGTGTGCGGAGCCACCGAGCACCCCGCGCCGGCCCGGGCCGGCGCCGGTCACATCGACCGGGCGGCCGAAGAGGCCGCGCTGGCCGCGCACCGCCGCGCCGACGAGGCCCGTCAGCAGGCGGAGGGCCACTGCCGGTCCGTCCAGGAGTCGCTGGCCGCCGCGCGCGCCGCGGCCGGAGACGCCCCCACCGCCGAACTCGCCGCCCAGGTAGCGAAGTTGAACGCCGAACTCGCCCGCGACCAGGCGGTCGGCGCGGACCTGCACGCCGCGCGCGAGGCGCTGGCCCGCGCCGAGCGTGAGTACGAACGCCGCCGCGCCGAGCAGCAGCAGGCCGAGCGCCGGGCCGCCGCCCGCACCTCGCACCGCGAGGCGCTGGACCGCGAACGGGCCGCGCTGGAGGACGAGTTGACACGGGCCCGGGGCGGGAGCGCGAGCGTGGCCGAGCGGGCCGGGCGGCTGGAGCGGCAGATCGCGCTGCTCGCCGCGGCGGCCGAGGCGTCCCGTACGGCGCGGGTCTGCACCGAGCGGCTCAAGGAGGCCGACGCCCAGGCGTCCGACGCCGCCTACCGGGCCGGCTTCGACACCCCGTCGGCCGCGGCCGACGCGCTGCTGCGGGACGACGAGTGGCGGACGCTCCAGCAGCGCCTGGACGACTGGCAGCGCGAGGCGGCCGCGGTGGAGGCGGAACTGGCCGACCCCGAGGCGCGCGCCGCCGACGCGCTGTCGCCCGCCGCCCCGGACGCCGCCCACACCGCGCACCAGGCCGCGGCGGCGCGGCTGGTGACCGCCTCGACGGCGCAGGCCGCGGCCCGGGAACGCTGCGCCGAACTCGACCGGCTCTCCGCCCGCGCCGAGGCCGACGCCCGCCGGCTGGCGCCGCTGCGCGCCGACCACGACCGGATCGCCCGGCTCGCCGCGCTGGCCGCCGGCACCTCCACCGAGAACGAGCACCGGATGCGGCTGGAGTCGTATGTGCTCGCCGCCCGACTGGAGCAGGTCGCGGCCGCCGCCAGCGCCCGGCTGCAGCGGATGTCGGGCGGCCGCTACACCCTCGTCCACTCCGACCAACGGGCCGGCAACGCCCGCCGTTCCGGCCTCGGGCTGCACGTCATCGACGCCTGGACCGGCCAGGAACGGGACACCGCCAGCCTCTCCGGCGGTGAGACCTTCTTCGCCTCGCTCGCCCTGGCGCTCGGCCTCGCCGATGTCGTCACCGACGAGGCGGGCGGCACCCGGCTGGACACCCTCTTCATCGACGAGGGGTTCGGCAGCCTGGACGAACAGACCCTCGACGAGGTGCTGGACGTCCTGGACTCGCTGCGGGAGCGCGACCGCAGCGTGGGCATCGTCAGCCATGTCCCCGACCTCCGGGCGCGGATCCCCGCCCAGCTGGAGGTCGTCAAGGACCGCTCGGGCTCCACAGTCCGGCACCGCCTGCCGGGGTGAGCGCCGCTGCCCGCACCGGCGGCGGGCTCGGCGTCAACGACGCCCGACGACCCGGCCCGGCTGGTCGCCCGGCTCACCACCGACCAGGCACCGTGGATCACTGACGAGGTCGTCAACTCCCTGGGGAGCCGCCGGCATTGACCCCCACGGCCCGGGACGCGGCGGGGGACGGGACCCCGGCCGGGGCGTCGAACTCGTAGGCGCACAGCCCGTCGCGCTCCCCGGTGAACCGGAAGCCGGCCCGTTGCAGCACCCGCTGTGAGGGGACGTTCTCCGGCTCGGTGAGCGCGCAGACGGTCCGCACCGCCGGGTGGCCGGCCGTCCATCCGACCAGCAGGCGGGCCGCTTCGGTAGCCCAGCCGGCGCCGCGGGCGGACGGCGAGAGGTCGTAGCCGATCTCCACGAAGCCGGTGTCGTCCGGCGGCCCGTGGAAGCCGATGCTGCCCAGTGCCCGGCCGGTGGCCGCTTCGGCCAGGACGAAGACGCCCCAGCCGGGGCGGTAGCTGCCGGCCGCGGCGGCCCGTACGGCGATACCGGCGCCGTCCGAGGTGGTCTCCGACGGCGTGCCGTCGATCCAGTCGAAGCCGGCCGGCTCCCCGTCCGCGACCCGGGCCGCCACGGACGGCAGCAGCGCGCGCAGCGCCACCCGGCCGTCGGCGATCCGCAGCGGGTACCCGGCGCCCGCGGTGACCAGCCCCTCGAACAGCGGACGGGCGTCGAAGCCCGCCGGCAGCCCGCTGACCTGTCCGTCGCCGACCTCCACCACCCGCCAGACACCGTCGTCGCGGCGCGCCAGGTCGGTGGTGACGAAGCGCAGCCCGCACTCCCGTACGGCGGGCGCCACCTGGGTGAGGTCGGGCACCGGGCGCAGCTCCGGGGTGTCGGGGTGCGGGCCGGTCAGCACCGGCTCGCCGTCCACCCACCACACCCGCGCCTCGCCCACCGACCGGTCGAAGTCCTCGAACGCCCGCAGCACCACGCCGCCCGTCAGGAACTCCTCCTGGAGGGCGACGAACCGGCCGACCACCGCGGCCAGCCGCCCGGTGTCGGCGGCGTCCGGGACGAAGGCCGCCTCCGCCCACTCGTGCTTACGGGACTTCACCCAGTCCTTGACGAACAGCGGGCAGGGGCGGCCCGGTGCGGTGAACGGGGCGGCGAGCCGGGCCAGCTCCGCGGGCCCGGGCGGCCGGCCCGGCGCGCAGGGCAGCCAGGCGCTGCGCGGGGTGAGCGCGCGGAAGGCCCCGTACCAGCCGGGGAGTTCATGGGCGGTGCGGTAGGCGGCCGGCGAGGTCAGCAGCCGCCGACCGCGGGCGGCGAGCGCCTCGGCGAGGGCGGCGTAGCGGTCGGCGGGCAGCATCCAGCCGCGGTACCAGACCGGCCCGGAGCCGCGCGGGACCCGTAGCACCGCCCCGGCCGCGTCCCCGGCCAGCAGCGCCTCGTGGTCGAGCACCGCGGTGCCGGCCCCCGCCGACCGCGCCGCGGCGGCCTCGGGAGCGAACGGCGGATCGGTACGCCCGGGGCGCAGCGGGTCGCCGGACAGCAGCAGGAGCGGCCGGTCCGCCGCGAGGTCCCCGTTCATGTCAGCCATGTCAGCGGACCCTACGGACGGCCGCGGCCGGCCACAACACCGTGGTGTCGGGGACGGCCGCGCGCCTCGACGCGTCCAGGCCCAGGGCCCGGCGCTGCCGGGGTCAGAGCGCCGACAACTCGCTCAGTAGGTCGTCCAGGCCCAGCGACCCCTGCGAGAGCGCCGCCATGTGCCAGGCCTTGAGGTCGAAGTCCGCGCCGTGCCGGGCGCGGGCCGCCTCCCGGCCCTGGAGCCAGACGCGTTCACCGAGCTTGTAGCCGATCGCCTGCCCGGCCATGCCCTGGTAGCGGATGATCTCGCTCTCCACGAAGTCGGCCGGCCGGCTGCTGTGCCGGGCGAAGAACTCCTGCGCCAGCTGCGGCGTCCAGCGCTCGCCCGGGTGGAAGGGGGAGTCCGCGGGGATCTCCAGCTCCAGGTGCATGCCGATGTCGATGATGACCCGGATCGCCCGCATCATCTGCGCGTCCAGATAGCCCAGCCGCTGCTCGGCGTTGCTCAGGAAGCCCAGTTCGTCCATCAGACGCTCGGCGTACAGCGCCCAGCCCTCGGCGTTGGCGCTGACCATGCCCACCGTGGTCTGGTACCGCGAGAGCCGGTCGGCGACGTGCACCCACTGCGCCAGCTGGAGGTGGTGGCCCGGCACCCCCTCGTGGTACCAGGTCGAGACCAGGTCGTACGCCGGGAAACGGGTCTCGCCCATGGTCGGCAGCCAGGTGCGGCCGGGGCGGGAGAAGTCCAGCGAGGGCGGGGTGTAGTAGGGGGCGGCGGCGCTCCCGGGCGGGGCGATCCGCGACTCCACCTTCCGCACCGGCTCCGCCAGGTCGAAGTGGGTGCCGTCCAGCGACTCGATGGCCTGGTCCATCAGCGACTGCAGCCACTGCCGGGTCTCCTCGGCCCCCTCGACCGCCTCGCCGTGCTCATCGCACCAGGCCAGCGCCTCCCAGGGGGTCTTCGCACCGGGCAGGACCTCCTCCGCCGCGGCCGCCATCTCGGCCAGCAGCCGGTGGAACTCGGACCAGCCGTACGCATACGCCTCGTCCGGGTCGAGGTCGGCGCCGGTGTAGGAGCGGGCGAGCCGGGCGTAGCGCTCCCGGCCCACCACGTCCGGGGCGCCCTCGACGGCCGGGGCGTAGACGTCCCGGAACCAGTCGCGCAGCTCGACCAGGGCGCCGGTGGCCACCTCCGCCGCCTCGGTCAGCTCGGCGCGCAGCGCCTCCGGGCCCGGGGCGGTGAACTCCCCGAACCAGCTGCGGTCGGTGCCGATCCACTCGTCCAACTGGCCGATGACGGTGGCGACCTGACGCGGGCCGGCGGGCAGAGCGCGCCGCCGGCCGGCGTCCAGCGCGGCGCGGTAGCCCTCCAGAGCGGCCGGTACCGCCCGCAGCCGCTGGGCGATGGCCGCCCAGTCCGCCTCGGTCTCGGTGGGGGTGACGGTGAAGACCTGACGGGTCTGGTGCAGCGGCGAGCTGAGGTTGCTGACCGCGCGCAGGCCCTCGCCCGCCTCGTGCACGGCCAGCTCGGAGGTGAGCCGCTCCCGCAACAGCCGGGCACAGACCTGCTCGGCGGGGCTGTCCGCGCCCGGCCGGGACTCGGCCTCGGCAAGCTTCTCCAGCGTCGTGCGGGCGAGCTGAGCCACCGCCTCCTGGCCCGTCGGCGAGAAGTCCGGGAGCCTGCCGGAGCTTTCGGGGACTCCGAGGAAGGTGCCGGTGATCGGGTCCAGGTCGACGAGGGCGTCGACATAGGCGTCGGCGACCTGGCGGGGCAGCGGACCGCCCCCGGGAGTAGTGGTGTTGGACATGACGGCCATCCTCGTACGGATCACCCCGCCGCGTCACCACCAACAGCCGCTACCTTGCTGTCTTTACGACGTCATTGCCCGGTACCGCGGCCGGCCGGACGCCGGAGCGCCCGGCCGGGGCGGGTCGGTGCGGGCCCTCGCGGTGGGTACCGCGGGCACCGGGGTCAGTTCAGGCCGGCGTCCCAGACGCGTACGCTCTCACGCAGCTCCGGGACCTCCCGGCGGGCCGGAACCCCGGTCGGGCGGGCCGTGATCACCAGCGTGCCCTCCTCGATCTGGTAGTCGAGCGGCAGCCCGAGGCCGCGCATCGCCGCCACCATGCCCGGATTGGAGGCCTGGGTGATCGCATAGACGCTCTCGCAGCGGGTCTCGGCCGCCATCGCCACCAGCCGGCGCAGCAGTTCGGCGCCGATGCCGCGCTGCTGCCAGGCGTCCTCGACCAGCAGCGCCACCTCGGTCTCGTCGCCGTCCCACAGCAGGTGGCCGAGCGCCACCAGCCGGCCGGAGGCGGTCTCCACCGCCAGGGTGCGGCCGAAGCGCGGGCTGAGCAGGTGCGCGAGGTAGCGGTCCGCGTCCCCGACCGGGCCGTGGTAGCGCAGCGCCAGGGTCTTCGGCGAGCAGCGGTCGTGCATCTCGCGGGCCGCGGCCAGGTCGGAGGGGTCGGCCCGGCGCACGGTGATCTCGTTGCCTTCCGGCAGCGTCAGCACATCGCGTCGCGGCGGCACCCGCTGGCCGAGCCGGGAGTCCAGCTCGACCAGGGCACGCACCCGTGCGAACTCGGTGGGGGTGAAGGGCAACTGCGGCCTTTCGATGGTCAGGGAACCCCCGGAGGGGTCGCGGAACTTCATGAGGTGATCCTCCAGTACGCCCTCGGCAGGCACCTTCTCGGCCAGTGGCTGCCCGGTCAGCGAGCGGGCGGGCACCGAGCGGATCGTGCAGCGGCCCAGCAACTGACGTAGGGCCAGCGGGAGTTCGGCCGAATCCAGCGCCGTACGGGTGGCCAGGCCGAGCATCCGGGTCGGCGCGTCGACCAGGTCGTGCGCGTCGGCCCGCTCCAGCCAGCTGTGCCGGCCGCCCGCAGCGGCCACCGTGCGGGTGAGCTCCGCGGATGCCAGCGGGGCCGGCGCGCGCAGCAGGAACTCATCGACGGTGCCGTCCGACAGCGGATGGGTCTGCAGGCTGAGGATGTCCACCCGACGGGCGGCCAGCGCCGTGCACAGCTCGGCCAGGCTGCCCGGCTCGTCACGGACCGTGGTCCGCATCCGCCACAGCGTCGTCTCCTGGCCGCCGGCCGCGGGGGACCGGTCGGCGAGGGACGGCGCCGTGGCGCCGGTATCGGTCGGCGGTGGGGGGCTCCCGTGGCGTCGTGACCACCAGACGTGGAACACCGCCGTGGCCAGCAGGGCGGCCGCCGCGGCGCACAGCAGCGCCGGGCCGGACGGACCGTGGGCGACGGTGTTGGCGACCGCGTCGGCCACCGCCACGGCGGTGAACAGCGCGGCCAGCTCGACGACGTCCCGGCGCCAGTGGTGGCGGCGGGCGGAGCGCGCGGAGGAGGCTTCAGTCATGCACCCAGCCTTGCCGACAGGTATTGCCTGATCGCCAACACATTGTGTCCGACGGGTAAAAGACGCAATCGGCGCATTGGCCTCTACTGTCCTACCCGTCCCGGTTGGAGCACCTTGCTGAACAGCACCCGTCCTCCTTCCTGGCGCAGCCGCACCGTCAGCTCCCCGCTCCCCCCGTCGATGTCGATCTCGCCGAAGTTCTGCGGCGTCTGCGCGGGAGAGGTGTTGGCGCGGTCCGGTGCCTGGACGAACGCCTGCTCGGGCCCGAAGGTTCCGTCGAGTGGTACGGCCTGGAAGCCGCCGGCGTTCAGCGGCCCCGACACGAACTCCCAGAACGGCTCGAAGTCGGTGAAGGCGGCCCGCTCCGGTGCGTAGTGCTGCGCCGAGGTGTAGTGGACGTCCGCGGTCAGCCATACGGTGCCGGTGATCCGCGCGTGCTTGATGTGCCGCAGCAGCTCCGCGATCTGCAGTTCGCGGCCCAGCGGTGCCCCGGGATCGCCCTGCGCCACCGCCTCGAAGTTGGTCTTGCCGTCCGGGACGACCAGCCCCAGCGGCATGTCGGAGGCGATCACCTTCCACACCGCGCGCGAGCGGGACAGCTCCCGCTTGAGCCAGCGCAGCTGCTCGGCGCCGAGGATGCCCTGCCGGTCGTCGGTCTGCCGGCCGGGGGAGTTGGCGTTGCGGTAGCGCCGCATGTCCAGGACGAACACATCGAGCAGCGGGCCGTGCCGCACCACGCGGTAGACCCGCCGGTCCGCGTCCGGCCGCAGCGTCCGGATCGGGAAGTACTCGCTGAAGGCGCGCAGCGAGCGGGCGGAGAGCACGTTCGCGTCCTTCTCGGTGTAGCGGGCGTCGTCGAGCAGCTGGCCCGGGTACCAGTTGTTGTGCACCTCGTGGTCGTCCCACTGGGTGATCGTGGGCACCTGGGCGTTGAACCGCCGCAGGTTCGCATCCAGCAGGTTGTAGCGGAATGCGCCGCGGAACTCCGCCAGCGTCTCGGCGACCTTCGCCTTCTCCTCGGTGGTGACGTTCCGCCAGATTCGGCCGTCCGGCAGCGTCACCCGGTCGGTGATCGGGCCGTCCGCGTAGATGTTGTCGCCGCTGCACAGGAAGAAGTCGGGGTTCCGGCTCCGCATGTCCTGGTAGATGCGGTAGCCGCCGCGCTCGGGGTTGATGCCCCAGCCCTGGCCGGCGAGGTCACCGGACCAGTGGAAGCGCACGTCCGCGCCCCGCCCCTCGGGCGCGGTGCGGAAGGTCCCGGTGACCGGCTCGCCGGCGCGCCGAGGGTCGTCGGGGTCGGCCAGCAGCACCCGGTAGTGGATCTGCTCGCCGGCCGGCAGGCCGTGCAGCGCGGTGACGCCGGTGAAGTCGGTGCCCGCCCCGAGCACCGGGCCGCGCCAGGTCTGCGTGGTCTTCGCCTCGCGGAACGACTCGGTCGCCGAGGTCTGCACCACCATCCGGGCCGGCCGGTCGGACCGCACCCACACCAGGCCCGAGGACGTGGTCACATCGCCGACCTGGACACCCCAGCCGGCGCCCGGCCGGCCGCTGCGGGCCTGCGCCGGCGCGGCGCCGGAGAACAGGGGCAAGGTCAGCGCCGCGGAACCCGCCGCCGCGCCTTGCAGCAACGACCGCCGTCCGAAGCCGCCGCCGGTTTCCTGCGCCATCTCAAACCTCCATGCCTCGACCGCGTCAGGTGATGACCTGTTCGTACCGGTGTCCGGTGCCGCGGGGTGGAACGGACGGTGAACACCGGCCTGTTGGGCCACCCAGACCCGGACCCGGGCCCGGGATCGACGGCCGTGCGGCCCCGCTGCCGGGCCCGGGCCATGGTCGCAAGACCGCCGGCCGATCGCCAGGACGCCACCGGGACGTTGACGGTCCCGCTACGCGCCGTCCTTAGGGCGGGCCGGTGGCTGTCGCCGTGACGCGCCTCGCACCGCACCGTTTCCGCTGGACAACGCGGGAGCGGCCGGGTGGGATGACCGGATGCCGGAGGAAACCGTGACCGACGTCTTCGAGGACCACCGCCCCGTCCTGTTCGGGGTGGCCTACCGCATGCTCGGCCGGGTGGCCGACGCCGAGGACGTGGTGCAGGACGCCTGGCTGCGCTGGTCGGGCGCGGACCGCACACAGGTCCGCGAGCCGCGCGCCTTCCTGGTCCGGATCACCTCCCGCCTGGCCCTCGACCGGCTGCGGCAGGTCCAGGCGCGGCGCGAGTCCTATGTGGGGCCCTGGCTGCCCGAGCCCCTACCGACCGACCTGGCCGGCCCGGTGCCGGATGGCGCGGAGCGGACGGTGTTCACCGAGTCCGTCACGCTCGCCGTCCTCGTCGTCATGGAGTCGCTCTCCCCACTGGAGCGCGCGGTGTTCGTGCTGCGCGAGGCCTTCGGCTATCCGTACGCGGAGATCGCCGGGACCCTGGAGCGCAGCGAGGCCGCGGTGCGCCAGTTGGCGGGCCGGGCGCGCCGGCACGTCGCCGAGCGCACCCCGCGCTACGAGGTCGACCCGGAGCGGCAGCGCGCGCTGACCGCGCGGTTCCTGGCCGCGGCGGCCGGCGACGACCTGCCGGGGCTGCTCGACCTGCTGGCGGCGGACGCCCGGCTGGTGGGCGACAGCGGGGGCAAGGCCAAGGCACCGCTGCGGGTCATCGAGTCCGCCGACAAGGTCGCCCGCTTCCTCGCCGGCGTCGCCAGGTCCGCACCGGCCGGCCTGGAGTTCACCGTGCGGGAGATCAACGGCGGGGTCGCGGCACTGGTGCACCTGGCCGGCGTCCCGGACTCCGTCATCCAGCTCGGCGTCCGGGACGGCCGGATCCAGACCGTCTACATCGTGCGCAACCCCGACAAGCTCGGGGCGCTGGCGACCAGGTGAGCGGCGGCCCGCAGGCCGGGCCGAGGACTGGACAGCACCGGCGGGCCACCCCGCAGACGCTGGGCGGCGCCGGCCATCGAGGCCTGCGCCAGGACCAGCACATCGGCGTCCCGCACGTCCCGCGCGGCGGCGGCGACCGCCGTCAGGTAGCCGTCGTGGTCGCCGGCCTCGAACCGCTCCCACGCGCCGGGCACCAGCACCGTCCGCACCTCGACCGTGCGGCCGGCCCGTGCGGCCTCCTCCGCGAGCAGTGCCTCGGTGGGCGCCAGGGTGCTCTCCAGTGCGGCGAGCACCGCGATGCGCGGCCCGGTGGCGACCGCTGCCGCGGCCATCGGCCGGTCGACCCGCAGCACCGGCAGCCCGAGCGCGGCACCGGCCGACTCCGCGGGCGGGCCGATCGTGGAGCAGGTGCACAGCGCCGCCCGGGCTCCGGCACGGGCGGCGGCGGCCAGTTCCGCCGTGATGTCCGGTAGCGCCGCATCGGGGCCCTGCGTGCGTGCCCGGTCCAGGAGTTCGGAGCGCACGAGGTGATGGAGCGTCAGATCCGGCGCCTCCTCGTCGCGCAGGGCGTCGAAGACCGGCACATGAACGGGTGAGGTGTGCAGCAGGGCGAGCATGGCGGCGAGGGTAGCTGATCGTTCCCGGGATTGGTCTTGACCAAGGGTGGGGGCGGCCATATCGTCGGGATACTGCAACAACCTTTCATAAAGAAGCGCTCAAAAACGGGCGCGCGTACGGGGTCCACCGACGGGCCCGGTGCGCGGTCCCGGGTCCAGGGGGCCTGTCCCGCAAGGGGGAGGGCCAGTGCGGAGGACAGGGTGGGGACCACGCAACTCGACACGGTGCCGGAGCCGAAGTACTGGCACCTCAAGACCGTGCTCAGCGATGCGCTGGACTCGGAGTTCGCGGTCGGCGAGATTCTGCCCAACGAGCGTGAGCTGGCGGCCCGCTTCGGCGTCGCCCGCGCCACGCTGCGGCAGGCCCTCGAACAGCTGGAGCTGGAGGGCAGACTCCAGCGCCGCCGCGGCGTGGGCACCACCGTCGCACCGCCGCGCGTCGGTGTCGCCGTCGACCCCGCCCGGCGCACGTGGCCCGGCGGCTCCGCCGACGACTGGCAGCCGGACGACGCCGACGAGAGCGACACCGTGCCCGCCCCGGTGGGCCGCCTGCTGGAGACCGCCCCCGGAGAGCGGATGCACATCGTGCGCCGCAGCCGGGTCACGCACGGTCAGCCCGTCGCCGCCGAGCTGCTGTACGTACCGGCGGCCGTGGTCCCCCGCTGCGCCGCCGCGGCCCCGCTCGGTGCGGCCGGCCGTGCCCGCGCCGTCCTGAGCGCGCTGCAGGAGCTGCCGCTGGACGGGCAGGACCACACGGTCGAGCTGGGCTCGGCCCGCGCGCAGGACGCCAAGCAGCTGGACCGGTTGCCCGGCGCCCCGGTGCTGGTGGTGACCACCCGCTACCTCTCCGGAGGACGCCCGGCCGCGGTGGCGGTCTCGACGTACCGTGCGGACACCTGCCGGCTGACCTTCGGGGAGGGCGAAGCGGTCTCGGTGGCCGCGGGCTGACCCGGCGTCAAGGACGGGCGCCGACCTGAAGGGGTGGCGAGCCGGCCGAAGCACAGGGCGGGCGCCGGCAGAAGGAACAGGGCACCGGCAGAAGGAATAAGGAACAGGGCACCGGCTTCGGCAGCCGGACGGCGCCCGTCGTCCCCGGTCACCTCCGGGATGTCACCGTGCCCTCCACGGCGAAGAGTTCGCCCTCCACGTGGTCCAGGGCCAACCGCAGCGCGCCGGTGGCCACCGCCGCCTCGCCCAGCTGGGAGAGCACCACCTGCGGCGGACGCAGGCAGTAGCGCGCCAACTCCTCGCGCAGCGGCGTGAGGACGCCGGCCAGCCCCGCCGCCCAGCCGCCGATCACCACCAGCTCCGGGTCGAGCGCCAGCACTAGGGCCGCCACATCGTGCACCAGCCGCTCCAGGAAGCGCTGCACCGCCTCCTGGGCCCGCGCATCGCCGTCCCGCGCCGCATCGAAGACCGCGACGACCTGCTCCTCGTCCAGCGGTTGCAGCGGCCGGCCGGTCGTCGACAGCAGCTTCTCGGGCCGCGCCTCACGGCCCAGCAGGTGCAGGGCGCCGATCTCCCCGGCGGCCCCGCCGAAGCCGCGGTGCAGCCGTCCGCCGATCAGCGACCCCGCCCCCGGGCTCAGTCCGGCGAGCACGAACACGATGTCGTCGGAGCCGGCCGCCGCGCCCTGCCAGTGCTCGGCCACCGCCGCGGCGTTGGCGTCGTTCTCCACCAGCACCGGGCAGCGAAACGACCGCCGCAGCCGCGCCCCGAGCGGCAGCCCCGTCCACCCGGGCAGCGCGGTGCCCAGCCGCACCGTGCCGTCCGCCTCCACGATGCCGGGGGTGGCCACCCCGACGGCCCGCAGTGAACCGCGCGGCACGCCCGTACGGCGCAACAGCTCGGCCACCGCGGCGCGGACCCGGTCCAGCCGCTCATCGGCGGACGCGCCCTCGTCCACCGGGCGCTGCACGCCGTCCCGCACCCGCCCGCTCAGGTCCGACAGCACCACCGCGACCCGGTGCGGGCCGATCTCGACGCCCAGCAGATGGCCCGCCTCGGCGCGGAACCGGAAGCGGCGGGCGGGCCGGCCCTGGCGGCGGCCGCCACCGTCCCCGGCGGGCGCCTCGACCACCAGACCGGTCCCGATGAGCCCCTCGACCACGCCCTCGACGGTCGGCCGGGACAGGCCCGTCACCTGGACGAGGTGGGTGAGCGTGGGGGAGTCCGCGGCGCGCAGCGCCTGCAGCACCACCGCGGAGTTGATCCGCCGCAGCAGGGAGGGGTCCCCTCCGGTCAGCCGCCCCAACGTCCTTCTCCCTAGCACTCCGTGTGCCGCGGATCGTAGCCGGTCACGGGGTGTGCGGCGAGCCCCCGCCGGGTTCCGCCGCGGTCTGGCCGGGCGCCACGAACCCGGCCTCGTACGCCGTGATCACCGCCTGGGTGCGGTCCCTGGCGCCCAGCTTCGCTAGCACCGCGCTGACGTGCGTCTTCACGGTCTCGGCGCCCAGGACCAGCTCCCGGGCGATCTCCGCGTTGGACAGCCCCCGCGCCATCAGCCGCAGCACCTGCCGCTCCCGCCCGGTGAGCGCGGCCCGCTCGAAGTCCGCACGGGCGCGGTCGTTGCGGCGGCCGGCCGCCATGGTGCGCAGCGCCGCCGGCAGCAGCAGCGAACCGCCCTCGGCCACCAGCCGTACCGCATGCACGATCTCGGCCGGGCGGGCGCGTTTGAGCAGGAAGCCGTCCGCGCCGGCGCGCAGCGCCTCGTAGACGTAGTCGTCGTCCTCGAAGGTGGTGACGACCAGGATCCGCGGCGGTGCGGGCACCGAACGCAGCACCGCGCGGGTCGCCTCGATGCCGTCCAGCAGCGGCATCCGGACATCCATGGCGATCACATCCGGCCGCAGCTGCCGCACCAGCGGCAC
This sequence comes from Streptomyces sp. NPDC020742, assembly GCF_040641675.1. Lineage (NCBI taxonomy): Bacteria > Bacillati > Actinomycetota > Actinomycetes > Kitasatosporales > Streptomycetaceae > Streptomyces > Streptomyces sp. NPDC020742. The sequence continues at coordinate 92,006 of NZ_JBFAEA010000019.1, read as the reverse complement.
CACGGACGCGCCGTCCGCCGCCTCGCCGGTCACCTCGATGTCGGGCTGGGCCTCCAGGATGGCCCGTAACCCGGCGCGGACCAGCGGTTCGTCGTCGACGAGCAGTACGGATATCGGCACGGGATCACCCTAAGCGGCGCAGCGGGAGTCGGACGCGCACCCGCCACTCGCCGTCGTCGCCGGGGCCGGTCTCGGCCTCGCCGCCCAGCAGCGCGGCCCGTTCGCGGATCCCGCGCAGCCCACGCCCCTGGTCGCCGCCCGCGGGCACCGCGGAGCCGCCGGGCAGGGGGTTGCGCACCTCCAGCTCCAACGTGTCCGCGCCGGCGGCGATCCGCACCGACACCGGCACCGGGCCGGCGTGCCGCAGCACATTGGTCAGCGCCTCCTGCACCATCCGGTACCCCTCCCGGGACACCGGCCCCGGCAGCGTCTCCAACGGACCGCCGAATTCTGCGTGGACCGCCGAACCGGCGGCCCGCGCCGACTCCAGCAGGCGCTCCGCCTCGGTCAGCGCCGGGCGGTCGGCGGGGCGCGGCGCGTCCTGGCGCAGCAGCCGCAGCGCCCGCTCCAGGTCCTCCAGCGCCTGCCGCCCGGTCTCCTCGATCGCGGCCAGTGCCCGGTCGGTGAACTCGGCCGACCCGGCGGCGCGCGCCGCCCCAGCCTGCACCACCGAGACGGTCAGCGCATGGCCGATCGAGTCGTGCAGCTCCTGCGCGAGCCGGTTGTGCTCCAGCAGGCGCTCGGTGCGGGCCTCCAGTGACGCCAGCCGTTCCGCCGCCGAGGGCCCCAGCAGCAGCGGCGCCGCGGCGGCCATCAGGGAGCCCGCCCCCACCACGACGGCGAACAGCACCACCAGGGGCAGCGGCACCAGCAGGCCGTACCACCAGTGGGGCGCCTCGATCGCCGGCAGGCCCGTGAAAGCGGAGCGCTGGCCGGCCGCCGCCCGTGCGAACGCCACTGCCAGGGTCGGGAGTTGCACGGTCAGCGCGCTCACCGCGACCCCGGCCTCCAGTCGCAGCAGCAGCCAGCCCGCCGTACGCCCCCGGTCGCGCCAGGAACGCGACGGGGCCGTGGAGATGCCGGCCGTCGCCCGCCCCTCGGGATCCTGCGGGCCCGGGACCAGCAGCAGCCGCGCCTGGACGCCCTCCACCCGCCGCATCGCCGGAACCAGCGCGGCCAGCATCAGCACCGGCACCGGCAGGGTCGCGTACCACAGCCAGACCCCGGCACCCGCGTGGCGCGCCTCGTACCGCAGGTATCCGGTCAGCACTCCGGCCACTGTGGCGATCAGCAGATGCACCCAGCGGGTGTAGGTGACGGCCCGGGTGAGCGGCCGGAGCATGGCCGGCAGTGAGGAGGACACCCGGTCATCGTGCCAGCGGCCACCGAGTCCTCACCTCCCCCTGCCGGGGGAGGAGTTACCCGGTGGCGGGGGAAGTCGGCACCCGGCCCTGCCCCCCAGCCTGGAGGCATGACCGCCATCGAAGTGCAGCAGCTGACGAAGGTCTACGGAACGACGCGGGCCGTGGACGACCTCACCTTCCGCGTCGCACCCGGCCGGGTCACCGGCTTCCTCGGCCCCAACGGCGCGGGCAAGTCCACCACCCTGCGGATGGTCCTCGGCCTGGACCGCCCCACCGCGGGGACCGCCACCGTCGGCGGCCGCCCCTTCCACAGCCTGGACGAGCCGCTGCGGCACGTCGGGGCGCTGCTGGACGCCGGCGCCGCCCACGGGGCCCGCCGCGCCCGCGACCACCTGCTCGCCCTCGCCCACAGCAACCGGATCCCGCCGCGGCGGGTGGCGGAGGTCCTGGAGGAGACCGGGCTGACCTCCGTGGCGGGCAAGCGGGCCCGGACCTTCTCGCTGGGGATGCGGCAGCGGCTGGGCATCGCGGCGGCGCTGCTCGGCGACCCGGCCGTGCTGATGCTGGACGAGCCCACCAACGGACTCGACCCGGAGGGCATCGTCTGGATCCGTACGCTCCTCAAGCGCCTGGCCGACGAGGGCCGTACCGTCCTGGTCTCCAGCCACCTGATGGCCGAGACCGCGCTCACCGCCGACCACCTGATCGTGCTGGGGCGCGGCCGGCTGCTCGCCGACACCTCCACGGCCGGCTTCCTCCGCGCGCACACCCAGCGCAGGGTGCGGGTGCGCACCACCGAGGGGCCGCGGCTCTGCGCGGCGCTCCAACGGGCCGGATGGCAGGCCGCCCCGGACGGCACCGGGGGCTGGCACGTGGCGGGCGCCGAGCCGTCCGCCATCGGCGAGCTCGCCGCCGGTCTGGGCATCCCGATCCTCGAACTCGTCGACGAAGAGGCCTCGTTGGAGGACGCCTACCTGCGGCTGACCGCCGAGGCCGCCCAGTTCACCACCACCGCACAGCCCCAGGAGGTCTGACCCATGCCGTTCACCGCCGTACTGCGCTCCGAGTGGACCAAGCTCCGCACGCTGCGCTCGCTGACCGGGAGCCTGGTCGCCGTCCTGGTGCTGACCATCGGGGTCGGCTGCGCGGTCTCCGCCGGTTACGACGGCTCGGACCCGCACTTCGACCCGGTGTTCAACGCCTACTACGGGCTCAACCTCGGCCAGTTCGGCGCCCTGGTCTGCGGGGCCCTGACGGTCGCCGGCGAGTGGTCCAGCGGCTCCATCCGGGTCTCACTGGCCGCGGTGCCGCGCCGGGGGCTGCTGTACGCGGGCAAGCTCCTCACCGTGGGCGGACTGACCCTGGTCATCGGGCTCCTCGCCGGCGGCGCCACCGTCGCCGCGGGGCAGGCGCTCCTCGGTGACGCGGGGGTGCCCCTGGACGCACCGGGCGTGCTGCGCTCCGCGGTCGGCTGCGGGGTGTACTGCGGGCTGCTCGGGGTGTTCTCCGCCGGTGTCGCCGCGCTGCTGCGCAGCCCCGTCGGCACCCTGAGCCTGCTGGTCCCGCTCTTCCTCACGCTCGGCCCGCTGTTCGGGTCGCTGGAGGCCACCAAGTCGGTGGGCCAGTTCCTGCCCGACCGGGCTGGGCAACAGATCCTGCACCTGGTGCCCGTGGGGGCGCTGGGGCCCTGGATCGGCCTCGCGGTGCTGGCGGGGTGGGCGGCGCTGGCGGCGGCGGCCGGCCTGGCGGCGCTGCTCCGCAGGGACGCCTGAGCCCTGGGAACCGGACGGCGGCCGCCTCCGGCACCCGCCTCCGGCACCCGCCTCCGGCACCCGCCTCCGGCACCCGCCTCCGGCACCCGCCTCCGGCACCCGAGGGAGCCTCAGATGTCAGACCCGGCCGCTTTACTGAAGGCATGACGCTTGACGAGCAGCTGACCACTGTGGACGCGCTGCGCCGGCGGGACTTCCCGGCGCAGCGGACCCGCTCCGCCCGTACGGAGAGCGGCCCGGGCTTCCACATAGCCGCGCTGCGCGTCAGCGGGGAGCTATGGGACGCGGACCCCGCCGAGGTGGCGGAGGCCGAGGAGGAGCTCGGTGCCGCACTGACGGCGCTGGTGGGGGCGCTGTCCTTACGATGGGGCGAACCCGAAGTCCTCGACCTCAGCGGCGTCTTGGAACGCAGCGCCAGGGGACTGCCGGTCCGGCCACCACTGGACGCGCTCTGCGGCTACGTCCCGCGGATGTACGCCTGGCGGTCGGCGGACCGCTGGATCGCGGTGGGCGTGGGCCAGGGGGACCCCGTGCTGCCGCTCCAACTGCTGGTGGCGGTGGGGGAGGGGGAGGCAACCGGGGCGTCGGGGGCACCGGGCCGGGGCCGGTAGGCCCTGTCGGCAATGTCCCGCAGTGTGCCTTGAGGAGGCTGGCCGGGCAAGCGAAGTTCTCGGCCGTCCCACGGCGGGCCGACGTCGATGCTGCGCCTGAGCGCGGATGCGTCTCCCCCCGGCACCGTCCATCGCGCGTCCGTCAGATCTCCACGTACCACGAATCAAGATCATCTCATGCTCAAGATCCACTTTCGATACGCGCCCTAGAGTCCTCCTCGCCGGCTGCGGGTGGCTCCTCGGCGGGGAACAGGATTGGGCTGATCAGGTAGCGGGTGCGCTCCGGCGAGGGCTCATTGGTGATCCGGCGCACCAGGGCGTCGCGCATCTCGCCGATCAGTGCGGTGAGTTCGTCCCGGCTGAGCCACATCGCGTGCTGGCGGTAGCCCACCAGGTCGGCGGCGGGTGCGGCTCCGGGGCGGTCGAGGTAGGCGTTGAACTCGGCCAGCAGGGTTGCCATGGCCACCGCGAACACCTGCCGGTGGTCCTCAACGGGAACCGAAGCAGCGGCGTCGGAGTCGATCACGGCCCGCTCGCGCCGCAGCCGGTAGCGGCGCTCGACGGCTCCCCGTACCCGCTGCTCACCTTCGATCTCCAGCAGGCCGCCGTCGGCCAGCAGGCTCACATGCCGGTACACGGTGGCCTTCGATACGTCGGGCAGCAGCGCGCACAGCTGCGAGGTGGTCAGTGTCCGGTCACCGGACAGGGCGTGCACGATGCGCAGCCGTACGGGGTGGAGGAGCAAGTCGACCGTGTCCATGGGCGTACGATCTCATGAGTGATACCGTTCTCAAACTTGAGAATATTCCTGGGGCGCAGGCCCACGGCAGCGGCATCGCATAGGAGCAGCCCATGACCCGCACACCACCACCTCTGGGACGTCTGCACGACATCGGCGGCGGTCGTCACCTGATGCTGCACCGCTCCGGCACCGGCGGTCCGCCCGCCGTGTTCCTGGCGGGGGCAGGAATGATGAGCCTGGACTACCTGAACATCCACAGCCGGGTCGCCGAGCTGACCACGAGCGTCCTCTACGACCGCGGAGGTAACGGTTGGAGCCACCCTGCCGAGCTGCCCCGCACCGCGGACGAAGTCACCGATGAACTGCGCGGACTGCTTGCCGCCGCCGACGTTCCCGGCCCCCGCCTGCTGATCGGCCATTCGCTGGGCGGGGCCTACGCGCGCCACTACGCCAGGCGCTTTCCTGACGAGGTGGCCGGCCTGCTCCTGCTCGACCCCTTCCATGAGGACCTGGTGATACGCGGTCCCCGGCAGGCACGGGAAAGGCTCGCCGAGATGCTGGACCAGATGCGGAGCCAAGAGTCGGCCGAGCCCACGCCGGAACAGCTTGAGCGATCCCGAGCCCAGCTGGTCCAACACTTCGCCGCCTGGCCGGAGCCGGTGCGCGAGCCCTTGGCCGCACGCCACCTCGCCACGTGGCGAGCCGCCTCGCGCGAGAACCAGAACCTCTACGACGAGGTCGCCGCCGAATTCCGGCACGCCCCGGCCACCCCCGACGTGCCGCTGATCGTGCTCACGGCCCTGGGGCACGACGCCACCCAAGCGCACCTGTGGCCGGCGGAGCTGCTGCGCGAGATCAGCGAGGTCAAGCGCGCCCTGCACGCCGAGGTGGCCGCCGAGTCCTCGCGCGGCGAGCAGCGGGTTCTCGATGACGCGGGGCACGGGTGGCTGCACGAGGAGCGGGCGGACGCGGTGATCGAGGCCGTCAACGATCTGATGTCAAGGGTGAGTTGACGACTGCACCGGCTGCCTGCCGGGCACCCGGCGGTCGACCGTGTACACCGCCGCCGGCCAGATCGAAGGGACCAGGCCCCAATCGAACAGGCCAGGCCTCAGGGGGTGAAGGCGGGCGCGAGGGCGGCCTCGGTGAGGCGGTGCGGGGTGCCGGTGCCGTCGGCGGGCACGGTCCACAGGTCGGCGCCGTAGTCGCCCGGCAGGGCGTAGACCAGCGTGTGCCGGTCGCGCCAGACGGCCTGGTCGTCGATGTTGCGGTGCTCACCGGTCGCGGTCTCGTGCAGGGTGCGCAGATCGAGGACGTACAGCCGCCAGGGGGCGTCCGGATCGGCGCCGGCGACCCGCTTCTTGTACGCGATCCGGGTGCCGTCGGGGGAGAGCGAGGGGCATTCGACGTTGCGGTGCAGCGCCCGCAGGGTCCGGGCGGTGCGGTCACCGCGCACGAGGTAGGTCCGGCCGCCGGTCGCGGCGGTGGCGTAGAAGTGCCGGTCGTCGGCGAAGGTCACGCCCCAGATGTTGAGGTCCGCGGCGTGCACGCGGCGGCCGTCGACGGTCAGCGCCCAGGTCTCCAGGTTGGCGTCCAGGCGCCAGGAGCGGGTGTCCAGGACGGAGGTGCGGGTGGAGAAGGCGGTGCCGGCGTAGGAGTCACCGCTGACGAACACGGTCCAGGCGACGGTGCGCCCGCTGGGCGAGACCCGGGCGCGGGTGGGGGTGCCGGCCAGGTCGTAGCGGCGCACCGGGTGCAGCCGGCGGTCCAGGATGACGGCCCGGTAGGTGTCGCGGAGTTCGCCGTGCACGGATTGGAGGCAGACGCCGGTGCCGGCGGCGGCGAAGAAGCGCAGACAGCGGACGCCGGAGGCGGTGCGCGGTCCGGAGAGCCGCCCGGCCGGGACGGCGGTGATCTCGTCGCGGTGCGGGCCCCAGGCCATATTGCGGAAGAACGCGCGTTTCGGGGCGTCCAGTCGTACGGTCCCGGGCGTCACCGCCGGGCCGCCGGCCTGGGCCTGGTCCTTGCGGGCGGCACGCCCGGCGGCGTGCAGGGTGGCGCCGACCGCGACCCCGCCCAGGAGGAGCACGGCGACGAGCAGCAGCACGAGACGGGAGGTGCGGTTCACCGTGCGGTCTCCGGAGAGGTGGCGCCGCCCGCCGGGACGCGGCCCAGCAGCCGGGCGCTCAGGGCGGCGGCGAGGGCGAGTCCGGCGCCCGCCAGGCCCAGTGCCCAGCGGTCGCCCCACGCGGTCCAGGCCGCGCCGAAGGCGAGCGAGCATCCGAAGCGGGCCGCCGCCTGGCCGGTCTGGACGACTGCCAACCCGCTGCCGCGCAACTCCGCGGGCACGGCATCGGCGGTCGCCGCGGCCAGCACCCCGTCCGTCGAGGCGTAGAAGCCGCCGTGCAGGGCGAGCACCAGGCAGGCCAGCGCGGGGGAGGCGCCCAGCGGGGCGAGCAGCAGCCCGTACGCGCAGAGCAGGGCGAGGTGGCCGAGCAGGAACAGCCGGCGGCGGCCGACCCGGTCGGCGAGCACGCCCAGCGGCACGGCCAGCAGCAGGAAGGCCGCGGCGGTGCCCAGCGGCAGCAGCGGGAACCACGCCTCGGACAGGTCGAGCCGGCGCTGGAGGGTGAGGTAGAGGAAGGAGTCGCTGACGGTGGTCAGGCCCAGCAGCACGGCGCAGCAGGTCAGGCGGCGCACCGCGGGCCGGCGCAGCAGGGTCCGTAGCGCGGTGTGCGACCCGGCGTCGGGCGGGGCAGCGTCCTGGGACCGGCGGCCGGGGACGAACAGCAGCAGCACGACCACGCCGAGCACGGCCACACAGCCGCTGACGGTGAACACCGCGTCGTAGCCGTCGGCCGCGACCCGCAGCACGAGGAAGGCGACCAGCGGGCCGAGCAGCGCACCGGCGGTGTCCATGGCCCGGTGCACCCCGAACGCCCGCCCCTGGGTGGCCGGTTCACTGGAGAGCGAGATCAGCGCGTCGCGCGGTGCGGTGCGCAGCCCCTTACCGGTGCGGTCGACGGCGAGCACCGCTCCGATCAGCGGGAGGGTGTGCACCACCAGCAGCAGCGGCTTGCACAGCGCGGACAGTCCGTAGCCGATCGCCGCCACCGTCTTGTGGCCACCGCCCCGGCCGCGGTCCGACGCGCGCCCGCCGATCAGCCGTACCAGTGCGCTCACCCCGTTGTACACGCCGTCCAGCAGCCCGAACCCGAGCGGTGACAGGCCGAGTTCGGCGACGAGGTAGAGCGGCAGCACCGCGGTGACCATCTCCGAGGAGACGTCCGTGATCAGGCTGACGGTGCCCAGGGCGAGGACGGTGGCCGGTACGCCGGCCCGGACCGGCCGGCCCGGGCGGGTGCCCGGACCGGCGGCCGCGGGGGCGCCGCGGCTCTCTGCGAGATACACGTCAGCTCGCCCAGACGCCGCTGATGTCCTTCGCGTCGGCTGCCTTGCCCGCGTGCGAGGTGCCGTACATGTCCTCCAGGGTGCGCAGCACGTCGTAGTGGTTGTAGGTGGTGGCCGAGGTGGAGCCGGGCTGTACCGGCTGGCCGTAGAGCACGGTGGGGATGCGGTTGCCGCTGAGCCGGTTGTCCTCGTCGAAGGTGACCAGCAGCAGGCTGTTGTGGGTCTTGGCCCAGTCGGCGTAGCTCTTGAGGTTGTTCTTCAGCCAGGTGTCGCCGGTCGAGACCGAGCAGTCGTGCATGTCGCTGCACAGGTTCGGCACGACGAAGGAGACGGTGGGCAGCTTGGTGAAGTCCGTGGGGAACGCGCTGAAGGTGTGCGCCGTGTTGGTGGGCACGTTGCTGAAGCCGAACCACGGGTTGTGCTTCTGCGCGTAGTTCCCGCTCTTGCAGGTGGTGGAGCCCTCGGCCGGCAGCGACTCGTTGTAGCTCGCCCAGGTCTTGCCGGCCGCGGTCACCTCGGAGGCGAGGTTGGCGGCGCTGCTGAAGCCCGGGGTGACGCAGCTGTCGTCGGTGATGCCCTGGGTGTCGCCGGAGAACATCGCGTAGTAGTTGGGCTGGCTGGGGTGGGTCTCGGCGTACGAGGCGGTGAGGCTGGCGCCGCCGGACGCCAGGGAGTTGAGGTACGGGGCGCTGGAGCTGCCCATCACCTGGCTGTAGCCGTGGTTCTCGAAGACCACCACGACCACATGGTCGGGCGTGGGCACGGCGCCCGCGACGGTCTCGGCGCCGAAGCCGTTGCCGGCCCAGACGCCCAGGCCGGTCACGGCGAGGCCGAACGCCCCGGCGAGTGCGCTCAGTTGGTGGCGGCGCGAGCGACGCTCGCGGTGGGAGGAGGGGGCGGCGTCGGCCGGCCGCGACGCGGCGGGCTCGGAAGCGGAGGAGGACGGAGTAGGCACGGGGGCCTCCGTACGTGAGGGGGTGGGGGGTGCGCGGGCGGCGACAGCGTAGAGCCGCTGCGGTGACATGTACACGCCTTCAAAGTGACGCGTCGCCGAACGGCTGCTGAGCGTACGGCGCCGATCGCCGACCGCTGACCGGTGATCGCTGACCGCTGGCCGGCGTCCGCCGACCGTCGGCTGGCGATCACCGACCGCCGACCGCCGGCTGGCGATTAGTGACTGCCGACTCCCGACTCTCGACTGCCGACCGCTGGTCGCTGCCCGACGCCTGTCGATCGCCGATGACTGGTCGCCGACCGTCGCCCCGTAGCCCGCTGCCTGACCCGTGCACGGAACCCGGCTCACCTCCATCCCACCTCACCGGCCGCCCACCCGCATACGGAGCGCGGAGGGGCGTGCCGCGGCTCCCAGGGATCCAGCGCCCCGGACTGGTGCACTACCGGGTAGTGCACCCCGCCGCCTTCGCCCCCGCCGCCGCTCCGGACCCTGCCGACCACACCGACCCTCAATGCGCCGATGCTCCGTCGGCGGGCCAGGGCGGGCGTGCCCCTTCGCCCGCCCTGGCCCACCGGCTGGGCAGCGTCACCGGGACGCCTACCGCTTTCGCCGGCTGAACGGGCTCGCCGATCCCGGCGTCCCGGGCCTCCTGCACCAGTCGCCCGCCGAGCGTGTCGACCCGGGTCATGGTCCCGTCGATCCGCCGCTCCGTGGAGCCCAGACGGCTCAGCTGCGCACGCCACTCCCGTGGTCAGGGCAGCAGGACGGCCTTGCCGTGGTTGCGGTGGGCCTCGAGGTCGGCGTGGGCCTTCGCGGCGTCGCCGAGCGGGTAGGCCCGCCAGACGGGGACGTCGAGCTTGCCGGCGGCGATCAGGTCGGCCAGCTGCGGCAGGGCCTCGGGGAAGCGGTCGGCGGGGTCCATGCCGGTGAACCGCACACCGTGCTCGGCGAGGGACGGAGCGGCGATGGTGATGACCTTGCCCGGATCGCCGACCAGGGCGACCGAGTCGGCGAGCACGCCCGCGCCGGAGGCGTCGAAGATGAAGTCCACACCGCCCGGGGCGGCCCTCCCGACGCGCTCCACCCAGCCCTCGCCGTACCGGACGGCAGCGGCGCCCAGGCCGCTGACACGTGCGGTGTCGGACTCGGCGACCGTGCCGACCACGGTGAGGCCGCGGGCGACTGCCAGCTGCACCGCGACGGCGCCGACACGGCCGCCCGCACCACGGATCAGCAGAGTCTGCCCCGGCTGCACCCCGAGGTGCTCGATCGCCCGGTAGGCGGCCTCGCCGACCGTCACCATCGCGGCGGCGGTCTCGAACGACAGCTCCTGCTGCTTGGTGAACGGCCGGTCCAACAGCGCGTACTCGCTGTAGCCGCCGACCGACGCGACGCCGAAGACCTCATCGCTCTCCAGCTGGCCGTAGCGTTTCTGCCAGGAGTCGTACGACTCGCCACCGACCTGCTGCCACGTCACCGGACTTCCTCCAGCACCGCCGCCCGGTCTCACCGGCCGGCGGCGTCAGGCGCGTTCCCGTTCGTTCGTCTCCTCGATGGCTGCGGCCCGGGTGCGACGGCGGCCGAGCAAGGCGCATCCCACAGTCACCAGGCCGATGGCTATGACCTTGGAGGCCCCGTAGTAGCCGGACGCCGGCTCCTCCGGGGTGCCGGGCAGCCGGAGGAAGACCCATGCCGCCGCGAGGCCCCCGAAGACGATCAGCGCGACAGCCCCCCACGTCCCGAGGTCCGCCCACCAGGGCGCCGAGACGTAACCCCGCTCGTCGGTCCCCTCAACGTCCTTGTCGGCCATGGTCTGTTCTCCTAGGCATGTGGTGGCAGGCGCGGAGGAAGACGCAGGTCTGGCGCGGAAGGTTCACTGGGCCAAACGTTTCCTGCTGGAGCTGACATCCTGTCAGCCAGCGAAATTCCCCCAGCCAGTGAAATTCCCCTCGCCTTCCCCCTCACAGAGCCACGGCCACCCGCGGGTTCGTCACACACCAGCGTTTCGTCACACCAGCGTTCAGATTCCGCGGACCACGCTGGTTTCCGGATCGCCCCCGCCCGCAGCTGCGCCGGGGCGTTTCCGAGGGCACACCGCGGTACCCGTTCGGCCCGTCAGGTTGCCCTGACGTCTCTGGTGCGCGCACCGCCCGCCCTGTATCCAGGCGGGAGTCACTTTCCGCCGTCAGATGAGGAACTCGTGCACGATCACAGGACGAGGACGTCCGGCGCCGATACGGGCCGAGCGCCTGGCCGGCAGGCCGCCGCCGGACCACGGGCGGTTCCGCGGAGCCTCGCGGACCTGCAGGCGGTTGCCGGGAACGACGCCGTGGTGCAGATGCTGCGCCAGGCCGGACACCTGTCCGCAGAGCAGCACCAGCACGGTGCCGGCTGTGGGCACGAGCAGCCCGAGGTGCAGCGTTCCGCCGTCCATGACGTGCTGCGTTCTCCTGGACGTCCCCTTGATGAGGCCACCCGTGTCGACATGGAAACCCGGCTCGGCGCCGACTTCTCCGACGTGCGGATCCACAGCGACGCGGCAGCCCGGTCCTCCGCAGCCGAGGTGGGAGCACGGGCGTACACCTCGGGCAGCCATGTCGTTGTCGGAGAGGCCGGCGCGGACCGGCACACCCTGGCCCATGAGCTCGTCCACGTGATCCAGCAGCGCCGAGGCCCTGTCGCCGGGACCGACAACGGGGCCGGTCTGAAGGTCTCGGACCCCGCCGACCGGTTCGAGCGGGAGGCCGAGGCCACCGCGCAGCGCGCCATGGCGGGGCACGCGGCCGAGACGCATGACGCCGGTCCCGGTTCCGCTGCGCGTGCGGGGGCCGAGGGACCGGCTGCGGTGCAGCGGATCGTCAAGGTCACTCCGCGCATGTACATGAGGGGAGTGGACGCCACCGAACAGACACTCACCGGACCCCTGCTCATGCGGTATCTGGCGATCGCGGTGCAGGACGAGGTGAACCGCGCCCAGAAGCTCAACCCCAAGGGCACGTTCGAGGAGGACCTCAAAAAAATCAGGCGGGAGCTCAAGTCCGCCACCCTCGATGTGCCGGGGGCCCTCCGGCGGATCACCGCGCTGGTCGGCGCGGTGAACACCTTCCTGGAGGAGCAGCAGACCTACGTCTCCGACTACAACCCGCCGGGTCACGCGGACGGGCCGGGCGCCATGGTTCCGGTGCCGAACGCGGACACCCGGTACGCGACGGAGCCGAACACCGAGGAGACCGGCTATTACCACACGTCCCTCTCCGGGAAGACGGAGCCGTACTGGGGAGACGACGACACAATGCGCGAGAAGACCGGCCGGGCGCTCGGCCCGGTCGTCGCCGAGGGAGCCCCGCAGGAGCAGCCGAGGCTCCAGAGCCATGCACGGGGTGGGGCGAATCTACCGCTGACGCGGCTCACGCTGAAGCAGGCCGTCGAGATGCTGCCGCGCCCGCTGCTCAACCTCATCTTCGATGTGCGCTACCAGTTGGAGGCACCGGACGGGGGACAGCAGCAACCCGTGATCGACGAGCGGACCGAAGCGCAGCAGGCGGTCCGCGACAAGAGCCCCAACCAGCCCGGGACGCTTCGCAGTTGGCACCAGGACGACTACGGCAGACTGCCGGACAACCAGTTCGACCCCGCCGCCGTCCCCGCGCACGCCCAGGGGCTGCACGACCACTACACCGCTCACTCGCAGTCCGGCGCGGGCTCCTCGGTCCAGAACGCGGCCACCGCACCCCGCGGCTTCGCCGAGTACACCGGCACGGGAAGCGACTGGGAGCACAACGTCAAGGTGGTGCTGGACTACATCAACAAGCGCGTCTACCTCACCCTGACGCACTACCAGTACTGGGCGCTGATCCCTCCCGAGCACAGCGGCAAGCCGTACACGTTCTGGCAGGGGCCGGGCCAGGACCTGCGAGCGGCCCAGGCGGATCTGGACCAGCAGCCGCGCGGCACGTCCGGAATCATGATGAGCCCCTGGCTGGAGATCACCTTGTCCTGATCCCGCTCCTCGACGCCGATCTCGAGGCCAACCTAGACGCCGGCCTCGATGCCGTCCGCATCGCCGACGCCCTGCTGCCACAGCCCGCACGTCATCGCCGCCCGTACCGGACGTGCCAAGGGGCGGATCGGCGCATGCCGCGGCAGCACTTCGGGTCGATGACGGTTCCCCAGGGCCGGCCTGCCACGTTGCAGGAGAGTCAACGGGCTCCGCACTTATAGGTCAGCGTCTGCTTGGCGAGCCCTCGCCCAGTGGTCCTCGAACTCTGTCCGGCTGATCTCTTGGCCCACGAGCGCCGGGTCAAAGAGGTCCACGATCGGGGGGTTGAACGGCCAGTCGCCGGGGCCACTGCGCAGGGCGGTTCCGTCTTCGGCCAGCTCCACCTGGCGAATCCGGCGTCCGTCGGGACCCACTTCCATCAGATAGGCGACTGGTTCGTCGTCCTCCTCGTCCCAGCGGCGCCGCAGGTGCACGATGTCCCTGTCCGCAAGCGCGCCGAAACCCTCGCGCCCACGCTGCGCGTCACGCTGTGCGCGCAGGCCGTCCAGTCCGGGAGGCATCTGAGGATCGTCGATGTCGACTTCCTCCAGCTCCTCATCCTCGAACCGGGCCATCGTCTCCGGGTCGGTGACCACCTCAACCCAGGCGAACGTTTCGAGGACCTCCCGCTCGGAACGCGCCCGGACCCACCACCACGAGCCGCCCATGCCGTAGTCATGCAGAGCGAGGAAGGAGCGTTTGCGCGCTGCACCGGTACCAGTCATGGAGGCTGAGCCTATCGAGGCACGCCACAAGCCTGTCAGCCGGCCAGTTGGTCCGAGTAGGGGTGCACGGGCGCCACATCGGCGGCGATTGCCACCCATGGGCCCAACACCACCCCGCTACCCGCGGGGTTTTTGGGTCCGGGACGGTGAACGCTTCCCAGACGCGCCGTCGAGTGGCACTGCGGCGGCCGTGCTGAAGCCCGGGGCTGTGACCAGTTCGGGATACGCCCTAGACCAGCCACTTCCCGTCGCGCATCAGGGTCCGCCCGGCCATCTCGGGAACCGTTCCCCACGCCTGCAGCACCTTCGGGGTGACCTGGAAGAAGACGTACGAGGGGTGGTCCTTGCGAGGGTCCCAGCCGTCCTTGGCGGCGAAGGCATCGCCCACCTCGGCCGGAAGCTCCTCGCGGGTCAGCATGCGCGCGGAGCCGTGGACCAGGACCACGTCCCGGGTATGGCCGAAGCAGAGCCGAACCCGGCCCGAGGCACACAGGTTTCGCCCGGTCGGGTTGGTGTCGCGGGTGGACAGCCACACCACCTCGCCATCCCACCAGAAGGCAAGCGGAACGAGGCACGGCTCGCCAGTGCCGTCGGCCGTGGCGACCCATACGTCGTTGTCCCGCGCGAGCCGTTCCAGCGCCTCGCGCTTGCGCTGCTCCGGGCTGCGGGGTCCGCCGGGGCCAGAGTCATCTGATGTCATGTGGCGAGGTTATGACGTGAAGCGCTCGGTCACATCCGGCGGCGGAACTAGGGCGCAAGGCGGAGGGGCGTCCTCGGGCTGGGCCTATTCAGACCAGCCCGACAACGCAGCAGCGAGCGAACGCACCAGGCGTTGCGAGGGTCCTGGCTCTTGTTCATTGGCTGTCGCCCGCCCCGCCTGCCCCGCTGGTCCAACGCGGATCGACGCGGCCCAGCCATGCGTCTTGATCGTCGGCCAGTGGCCGCTTCAAGGGGAGCGGGGGAGCCGGCAGGCGAAGGTGAGGCCGGCGTCATTTCCTTCGGATCCTCGTGGGCTCCCGGCTCCCGAGGGTGTGCCGTTGCGGTCCGGTCGCGGCGTGCGTGTCGTCGAAGGCGACGCGGTACGCGGTGACCCCGGCGACGGCCAGCCAGTGCGGCCGGAGCCGGGTCACCTTCTCGGCCAGCAGTCGGCCGCCTTCGCGGTACTCCGCCGCGGTCGGCTCGTCGGCCCGTGCGGTCGCCCGGGCCACCACGTTGGTGATGCCCAGGCCGTGCGCCAGCAGCTCCTCCTGCTCGGCGGGCCGGAAGCGCCGGGGAGTGAAACCGGCGGCGTGCAGGACCGGCCAGTGGGGGGCACCTCCCAGCGGGGAGGTTGCCGGCGCGGGCCAAGTGGTGGCCGGTGGCCGCCGTCATCAGCCCGGGGTTGATCCCGCGCAGAACAGCACGCGCAGACCGCTCGCGGCCACGTCAGGGACGAGGCGGTCGCGAGCGGCCTCCCGCTCTTCGGGGGGTGAAGCGCACGGCGGACCGGGTCAGAGGATCGCGCCCGGCGTGTACGCGGCGGCCTCCGGGTGCTGCTTGGTGATCTCCTCGATCCGGGCGACGACGGAGGTCACCTGGTCGGCCGCGGCACCGGTGAAGGAGAGCTTGTCCGCCATCAGCGCGTCCAGCTCCGCCCGGTCCAGCGGGATCCGTGCGTCCGCGGCCAGCTTGTCCAGCAGCTCGTTGCGCTCCGCGCCCTGCTCGCGCATGGCCAGCGCCGAGGCGACCGCGTTCTCCTTGATCGCCTCGTGCGCCTCCTCGCGGCCCACTCCGGCGCGTACGGCACCCATCAGCACCTTCGTCGTGGCGAGGAAGGGCAGGTAGCGGTCCAGCTCCCGGGCGACCACGGCAGGGAAGGCGCCGAACTCGTCGAGCACGGTCAGGAAGGTCTCCAGCAGACCGTCCAGCGCGAAGAAGGAGTCGGGCAGGGCGACCCGGCGCACCACGGAGCAGGACACATCGCCCTCGTTCCACTGGTCGCCGGAGAGCTCGCCGGCCATCGAGGCGTACCCGCGCAGGATCACCATCAGGCCGTTGACGCGCTCGCAGGAACGGGTGTTCATCTTGTGCGGCATCGCCGAGGAGCCGACCTGGCCGGGCTTGAAGCCCTCGGTCACCAGCTCGTGGCCGGCCATCAGGCGGACCGTCTTGGCCAGCGACGACGGGGCGGCGGCCAGCTGCACCAGCGTGGTCACCACGTCGTAGTCCAGCGAGCGCGGGTAGACCTGGCCGACGGAGGTGAAGGCCTGGCCGAAGCCCAGGTGACCGGCGATCCGCTGCTCCAGGTCGGCGAGCTTGGCCGCATCGCCGCCCAGCAGGTCGAGCATGTCCTGGGCGGTGCCCACGGGGCCCTTGATGCCGCGCAGCGGGTAGCGGGAGAGCAGCTCCGTGAGGCGCGCGTACGCCACCAGCAGCTCGTCCGCCGCGGTCGCGAAGCGCTTGCCCAGCGTCGTGGCCTGCGCGGCGACGTTGTGCGAGCGGCCCGCCATCACCAGCTCGGCGTGCTGGGCGGCCAGTGAGCCCAGCCGCGCCAGGACGGCGACCGTGCGGTCCCGCATCAGCTCCAGCGACAGCCGGACCTGCAGCTGCTCGACGTTCTCGGTCAGGTCGCGGGAGGTCATGCCCTTATGGACCTGCTCATGGCCGGCCAGGGCGTTGAACTCCTCGATGCGGGCCTTGACGTCGTGCCGGGTGACCTTCTCGCGCTCGGCGATCGAGGCCAGGTCGACGTCCTCCAGGACCCGCTCGTAGTCGGCCAGCGCCTGCTCAGGGACCTCCACCCCCAGGTCCTTCTGGGCGCGCAGCACGGCCAGCCACAGCTTCCGCTCCAGCTTGACCTTGTACTCGGGGGACCACAGCACGGCCAGCTCCGTGGAGGCGTAGCGGCCGGCCAGGACATTGGGGATGCGAGGCTTCGCAGACACAGCAGTCACGTGGTCAGAGTCTACTGGCGGTTTGCGCAGGCCAGCGCCCCGCCCCGGTCTGTACGTTTCTACAGGGGGCGGGATCGGTCCGGCCGGCGCGGTGCCCCGGTTGGTCGTCGGCGTGGTGCCCCGGCCGGTTGGTCGTCGGTGTGGCGCTCCGGCTGGTTGCTCGTCGGGGTGGCGTCCACGTCGGTTGGTCGTCCGCGCGGCACCCCGGCCGGTTGGCCGTCGGTGCGGGCCTCGGTCGGCTGGTCTCCGGCGCGGCGCCCCACCCGGCTGAGCGCCCCACCCGGCTGAGCGCCCCGCCCGGCTGAGCGCCCCGCCCGGCTGAGCACCCCGCCCGGCTGGCCTTCGTTCCGGCGCCGACACCGGACCGCGGGAGGGGCCCGGCACGCGACGGGGCGGGCGCCGGAGCTGCCGCCCGGGTGAGCCGTGTCTCACCCGGACCACCCCCCTTGTTTATGCAACAAGTTGCATAGAAGGTTCGGGGCATGGCGCTCGAACACGCGATCCTTGTCTCCCTGCTGGAGAAGCCGGGCTCCGGCTATGAGCTGTCCCGGCGCTTCGAGCGGTCCATCGGCTACTTCTGGACCGCCACCCACCAGCAGATCTACCGCGTGCTCAAGCGCATGGAGAGCGACGGCTGGGTCGACGTCCGCGAGGTGCCGCAGCAGGCCCGGCCGGACAAGAAGGAGTACTCCGTCGCCGCCCCCGGCCGGGCCGCACTTTCCGAGTGGCTGCACGAGCCGATCGAGCCCGAGAGCGTCCGGCACGACCTCGCGGTGAAGATCCGCGGCGCGGCCTTCGACGATCCGGCCGCGCTGATCCGTGAGGTCGAACGGCACCATCAGGCGCACACCGAGCGGCTCGCGCACTATCTCGCGGGGGAGCGGCGCGACTTCACCGGGCCCGCGGCCCCCGCGGCACCCGACGCCGGTCAGCAGCTCCAGCACGTGGTGCTGCGCGGCGGCATCGCCTACGAGCGGATGACGCTCGCCTGGCTCGACGACGTGCTCGACACCCTCCGCCGGCTCGGCGCCACGCGCTGAAAGGCGGTACGGCGGGCCGTCCTCGCGTCCGACCGGCACCGGTCACCACCGCACCCCGGAAGCTCTCCGTCCACAGTTCCCCACCTCCCGATCCGGAAAGGCGAACATCCATGGCCGACCAGCTGCTGTTCAACCCGCGCACCTACGACCCGGCGCACTTCGACCCCGAGACCCGCAGGCTGCTGCGCGCCACCGTCGACTGGTTCGAGAGCCGCGGCAAGCGCAAGCTGATCGAGGACTACCGCTCCCGCGCCTGGCTGGCGGACTTCCTCAAGTTCTCCGCCGAGGAAGGGCTGTTCGCCACCTTCCTCACCGCGGCGGCCGCCGCCGACGGGAACCCGGACAAGCGCTGGGACACCGCCCGGATCGCCGCGCTCAACGAGATCTTCGGCTTCTACGGGCTCGACTACTGGTACGCCTGGCAGGTCACCATCCTCGGACTCGGCCCGGTCTGGCAGAGCGACAACGCCGCCGCCCGCGCCCGCGCGGCCGAACTCCTCACCCAGGGCGAGGTGTTCGCCTTCGGTCTGTCGGAGAAGGCGCACGGCGCCGACATCTACTCCACCGACATGCTGCTGGAGCCCGACGGCGACGGCGGCTTCCGGGCGAGCGGCGCCAAGTACTACATCGGCAATGGCAACGCCGCCGGGCTCGTCTCGGTCTTCGGTCGCCGCACCGACATCGAGGGCCCGGACGGCTATGTCTTCTTCGCGGCCGACAGCCGCCACCCGGCCTACCACCTCGTACAGAACGTCGTCGACTCCTCCAAGTACGTCAGCGAGTTCCGGCTCGCGGACTACCCGGTCGCGCCGGAGGACGTGCTGCACACCGGCCGCGCCGCCTTCGACGCCGCGCTGAACACCGTCAACGTGGGCAAGTTCAACCTCTGCACCGCCTCCATCGGCATCTGCGAGCACGCGATGTACGAGGCCGTCACCCACGCGCAGAACCGCATCCTCTACGGCCGCCCGGTCACCGCCTTCCCGCATGTGCGCCGCGAGCTGACCGACGCCTACGTCCGGCTCGTCGGGATGAAGCTGTTCAGTGACCGCGCCGTCGACTACTTCCGCTCCGCCGGCCCCGACGACCGCCGCTACCTGCTGTTCAACCCGATGACGAAGATGAAGGTGACCACCGAGGGCGAGAAGGTGATCGACCTGATGTGGGACGTCATCGCCGCCAAGGGCTTCGAGAAGGACACCTACTTCGCCCAGGCCGCCACCGAGATCCGCGGGCTGCCGAAGCTCGAGGGCACGGTCCACGTCAACCTCGCGCTGATCCTCAAGTTCATGGGCAACCACCTGCTGAACCCGGCCGCGTACGAGGAGGTGCCGACCCGTCTCGACGCGGCCGACGACGCGTTCCTCTTCCAGCAGGGGCCGGCCCGGGGCCTGGGCGCCATCCGCTTCCACGACTGGCGCGCCGCCTATGACGCGTTCGGCCAGGTGCCCAACGTCGGCCGCTTCCGGGAACAGGCCGACGCCCTCTGCGAGTTCGTCACCACGGCCGCCCCGGGGGAGGAGCAGAGCCGCGACCTCGACCTGCTGCTCGCCGTCGGCCAGCTGTTCGCGCTGGTCGTGCACGGTCAGCTGATCCTGGAGCAGGCGCGCCTGACCGGCCTGGCCGAGGACGTGCTCGACGAACTCTTCGCCGTCCTCGTCCGGGACTTCTCGGCACACGCCGTGGAGCTACACGGCAAGGACTCCGCCACCGCGGAGCAGCAGCGCTGGGCGCTCGGCGCGGTCCGGCGCCCGGTGATCGACGACGCCCGCTCCGCGCGGGTCTGGGAGCGCGTCGAGGCACTGGCCGGGGCGTACGAGATGGCGCCGTAGCGGCAGCGCCCCTCCGCCGGTCCGCGGGACGGGGTGGGGCAGTGGGTCCGGCCGGTGTCAGGGACGCCGGCCGGACCCGGTGGTCCGCCCCCGCCGCGGTCGGCTACGCATACCTCCCGGCATCCGTCTCCTCTGGATTGGACCGTCCGATGGCTCCCACCACCCGCATCGGCCTGCACGTCACGACTTCACCCTGCCCGGCGGGGTCCTGACCGGCGACCGCTTCGAGCGCCGTGACTACACCCTCTCCCTGCAGCGCGGCCGACCGCTCGTCCTGGCCTTCTACCCGGGCGACGACACCAGCGTGTGCACCAAGCAGCTGTGCTCCTACTCCAGCGGTCTGGAACAGTTCCAGGACCAGGACGCGGAGGTCTGGGGCGTCAGCCCGCAGGACGTGGACAGCCACGAGCGGTTCGCGCGCAAGTACGACCTGCGGATGCCGCTGCTCGCCGACGCCGACCGGAGTGTCGCGCGTGCCTTCGGCGTTGCCGCGCCGGGCATCGGAGTGCGCAGGGCGGTGTTCCTCATCGGGCCCGACGGCACCCTGCACTGGAAGCACATCGCGCTGCTCGGCGCCACCTTCCAGTCCCTCGACACCCTCACCCGGCACCTCGCCGGGATGACCCCCTCCTGACCCGGGACGGGGCGCGGCCGTGGGCCCGGTTCGTACGGGCCGAGCCCACAGCCTCAGGGCCGCCCGGCCCGTGCGCCGGGCGGCCCCGCGGGGTCCCGGTCAGGTCCCCACCGGCGCCCAGTCCGTCACGGGGCCGGGGGCCGGGTGGTCCGCAGGGGTGACCCAGAAGGCGGTGCCCGACCCGGGGTGGACATGGGCGCCCGTGCGGCCGTCACCCGAGGACCGGCCGGCCAACCGCCGGGCTATCCAGGGCGCGAGATGCTCACGGGCGAACCGCACGTCCGCGGTGCGCCGGGCGCTCCAGCCCGGGGGAGCGGCCGGCGGCAGCGGGGTGTCCCAGTCCGACTCCGCGGGCAGGCCGAGCGCCTGCCAGACGGCCTCCGCCACCCGGCGGTGCCCCTCGGCGTTCAGGTGCAGCCGGTCGTCCGCCCACAGCCTGGGATCGGCCAGCGCCCGGGACGCGTAGAGGTCCACCACCACCGCGCCGTGCCGCGCGGCGAGCGCGTCGATCCGCGCGAACAGCTGCTCCATGCGCGGTCGGAAGCGCTCCAGCACCGGCCCCCGCCGCCCCGGACTGCGCATCAGCACCAGCTGTCCGCCGCCCTTCGCCAGCAGGTCGGCCGCCGCCTCGAAGGTGGCGCACACCTGGTCCACGTCGCAGCGGGGCCGCAGGACGTCGTTGAGCCCGCCGACCAGCGTCACCAGGTCCGCGCCCATCGAGGCCGCAGGGCCGCACTGTTCGTCGGCGATCTGCCGGATGAGCTTGCCGCGCACCGCGAGGTTGGCGTAACGGAATCCTGGGGTCAGCGCCGCGAGTCGGGTGGCGAGCAGATCGGCCCAGCCGCGGTACGAGCCGTCCGGCAAGCCGTCCGACATGCCTTCGGTGAAGCTGTCGCCGACCGCGACGAAACTGGTGTAGGGGGCATTCGTCTCCATGCCCGGGAGATCCTACCGCGCTCCATACCGGCCGGTAGGTTCAGCTCCCGTTCACGGGGCGACGGGTGCGCGCGGTGTACGGTCGGTAGTCGTCCGCAGGGCGACGACAGGTGAGCGAAGAGACGGGTGGACGCACGATGACTCCCCGCCGGGGCGATGCCCCCGACGTACCGACCTTCACCGAACGGGCCCGCCGGCAGCAGCTCATCGAGGCCACCATCGACCTGGTCTCCACCCGTGGGTACCCCGCCACCTCGCTCTCCGCCATCGCCGAGCGGGCCGGGCTGTCCAAGGCCGCGGTGCTCTACCACTTCTCCTCCAAGGACAACCTGACCCGGGCGGCGCTGGAACAGGTGCTGGAGCAGTTCGGCGCCCATGTCACCGAGCGGCTGGCGCAGGCGTCCGGCCCCCGGGAGGCGGTCATCGCCTACGTACGGGCGATGATCGGCTACCAGCAGGCCCACCGCCGCCATGTCCGCGTGATCACCGAGATGCTGCTCGACGATGCGGGAGGCACCCGCCTGAAGACGCCGGGCTCGCACGACACCAAGGGCCGCTGGCAGATGCTCGCCGGTCTGCTGACGGACGGTCAGCAGGCCGGCGTCTTCCGGGAGTTCCCGGTCCAAACCGTCGCCCTGGCGATCGGCGGCGCCATCGATGGGGTGATCGCGCACTGGCTGGTCCACCCGGACCTCGACCTGGACGCCGCGGCGGACGAACTGGAGCGGTTCACCCTGCACGCCATCGAGCGCCCGGCTGCCGCTTCCTAGCCCCTGTCACCGACCTCCGCAGGTCTCAACCCGCCGGGCGAACGCCGGTGCGCGTTCCGGGCGGATGCCCATGCCGCCCAGGTAGCCGGCGACGGTACGCAGGGGCGGCACATGGCGCATCAGGCGCACGGGAACCGGTAGCCGTGCGGGGTCGAGGGTGCCGTCCAGGGCGGAGCGGATCATCCGGTGCTCGGCCTCCTGCGCCTTCTGGAGGACGACCGTCGGCAGCTCCCGGCGCTGCTGGATCCGGGCCAGGTCGGCGGGTGTGACCCGACCGCGGCGCAGTGGGCTGGCGAGGATGCGGGCGGCGGCGACCGCGTCCTGCAGGGCCAGATTGACGCCGACGCCGCCGACCGGGGACATGGTGTGCGCCGAGTCCCCGATGCACAGCAGCCCGGGCCGGTACCAGCGCGGCAGCCGGCCGAAGGTCACCTCCAGCAGCTTGACGTCCTCCCACGAGCCGATGGTGCCGGTCACCGCGGCGTCCCAGCCGAACAGGGCGCCCAGCCGGTCCCGCAGCCACTGGACGTCCCGGGCGCGCAGCTCCTTGTCCCGCCCCTTGCCGATCAGGTAGGCGGTCTGGAGGTAGCTGCCGCGGTCCATGGTGACCGCCACCTGGCCGTCGCCGAAGCGTGCGAAGACCCGGCCGTCCGTGCGGGCGTCGGCACGGGGGTCCCCCCTGTGCATGGGGGTCCCCCCGCTTGAGCGAAGCCGAGAGTGGGGGAGCAGTGGAGAGCTTGGGGGCGCGTCGACCCGTACCTGCCAGACGTCCATGGGCACTTCGAACTGCCGCTGCCGCAGCCCGGCCGCCTCCCGTACGGCCGAGTCCCGGCCGTCGCAGGCCACCGTCAGCGCGGCGGCGAGCTCCCCGGGCCTGCCGTGCGCGTCGCGGAACCGTACGCCCGTCACCCGGCCGCCCTCGGTCCGCAGCCCGGTGACCTCGGTGTGCATCCGCAGGGTGAAGCCCGGCTCCGTGGCGGCGGCCTCGGCGAGCAGGGTGAGGAAGTCCCACTGCGGGACCATGGCGAAGTACTTGTGTCGGCCCGGGATGCGCCGCATGTCGCTCAGCACGACCGTGGTGTCCCCGATCTGCGCCCGCATCTCCGCCAGCTTGCGGATCGGCAGTCGCCCGAACTCCTCGCCCAGGCCCAGCTCGTCCAGCAGCCGGAGGGTCGACGGATGGACGGTGTCCCCCCGGAAGTCGCGCAGGAAGTCACCGTGCTTCTCCAGGACGGTCACCTCGACACCGGCCCTGGCCAGTAGCAGCCCCAGCATCATCCCCGCGGGTCCGCCCCCGGCGATGCAACACGTCGTGCGGTCCATGCCCTTGCCCCCTCGGCATTGTCTAACCGATCGGTCAGCAATCTAACCGATCGGTCAGACGGGCGGGGTGGCGCCCCTGCGTCAGGCCGCGGGCTGCTGTAGCACCAGCTCCCTCAGGACGTCCTCCATCGTCACCAGCCCGGCCAGCCGCCCGTCGTCGCCGATGGCCGCGGCCAGATGGGTGCGGGACCCGCGCATCGCCGTCAGGACGTCGTCGAGCGGGGTGGCCGCCTTGACGCGGGCGATCGGGCGCAGTGCGGAGACCGGGAACGGCACCTGCCGCGGGGTGGCGTCCAGGGCATCCTTGACGTGCAGATACCCGAGGATGCGGCGGGTGTCGTCGACGACCGGGAAGCGGGAGAAGCCCGACTCGGCGGCCAGCTGCTCCAGCTCCTCGGGGGTGATGCCCATCTGTGCGGAGACGACCTTCTCGACCGGCAGCACCACGTCCCGCACCGGGCGCCGGCCCAGCTCCAGGGCGTCCCGCAGCCGCTCCTGGGCCCGCTCGTCGAGCAGCCCGGCCTCCCGCGAGTCCTCGACCATCTTCGCCAGCTGGGCGTCCGAGAAGGTGGCGGCCACCTCGTCCCTGGTCTCCACCCGCAGCAGCTTGAGCAGCCCGTTGGCCAGCGCGTTCACCGCGAAGATCGCCGGCCGCAGCGCCCGGGTCAGCGCGACCAGCGGCGGCCCCAGGAGCAGCGCGCTGCGCACCGGCTCGGCCAGGGCGACGTTCTTCGGCACCATCTCGCCGACGAGCATGTGCAGGTACGTGGCCACGGTCAGCGCGATCACGAACGCGATGGGGTGGATCAGGGCGTCCGAGATGCCCACCGCGTGGAACACCGGCTCCAGCAGGTGCGCGATGGCCGGCTCGGCGACCGCGCCCAGCACCAGGGTGCACAGCGTGATGCCCAGCTGGGCGGCCGCCAGCAGCGCGGAGACATGCTGCAGACCCCAGAGCACCCGCTCCGCCCGGCGGTCCCCGCGCTCGGCGAACGGCTCGATCTGGCTGCGGCGTACCGAGATCAGCGCGAACTCGGCACCCACGAAGAAGGCGTTGACGACCAGCGTCAGCAGGCCCACGAACAGCTGGAACGCGGTCATCGGACGACCTCCGTACGCTGCTCGTCGGCGCTGCCCGGCTGCGGGGCGTGCAGCAGCACCCGCGCCGCGCGGTGGCCGGCGGCGTCCAAGACGTCCATCGACCAGCCCGCCACCTCCAGGTGGTCACCGGCCACCGGTATCCGGCCCAGCACGCTGGCGATCAGGCCGGCCAGCGTCTCGTACGGGCCATCCGGCAGCCGCAGGCCGATCCGCTCCAGCTGGTCGGTGCGCGCCGCGCCGTCGGCCTGGTAGAGGGGACGGCCCTCGGCATCCGCGCCGGCCGGCGCCAGGTCGGGGGTCTCCTGCGGATCGTGCTCGTCGCACACCTCGCCGACCACCTCCTCGACGATGTCCTCCAGCGTCACCACTCCCGCCGTGCCGCCGTACTCGTCGATGACCACGGCCATGGTGCGCTTGCCGGACAGCCGGTCCAGCAGCCGGTCGACGGTCAGCGTCGTGGGGACCAGCAAGGGTTCGCGCAGCAGGTCGGAGACCGGGTGGCGGGGACGGCGCTCGGCCGGGACGGCCAGTACGTCCTTGATGTGTGCCACGCCGACGACGCTGTCCAGGCTGCCGCGGTAGACGGGGAAGCGGGACAGCCCGGAGGCCCGGGTCGCGTTGGCGACGTCCTCGGCGGTGGACTGCACCTCCAGCGCCATCACCTGCACCCGCGGCGTCATCACGTTCTCCGCGGTCAGATCGGCGAGGTTGAGGGTACGGACGAACAGCTCGGCGGTGTCGGCCTCCAGCGCGCCCTCCTTGGCGGAGTGCCGGGCCAGCGCCACCAGCTCCTGGGGCCCGCGGGCGGAGGCCAGCTCCTCGGCCGGCTCCAGCCCCATCCGGCGGACCATGTGGTTGGCGGTGTTGTTTAGATGCCGGATGAACGGCTTGAAGGCGGCGCTGAAGCCGCGCTGTGCGGTGGCCACCCTCCGGGCGACCGCCAGCGGGTGGGAGATCGCCCAGTTCTTCGGGACCAGCTCACCGACGACCATCAGGACGACCGTCGAGAGCACCGTACCGAGGACCACGGCCAGCGACTCCGCCGCCGAGCGCGGCAGGCCCAGGGCGTCCAGCGGCCCGGCCAGCATGGTGGCGATGGCCGGCTTGGAGAGCATGCCGATGACCAGGCCGGTGACGGTGATGCCGAGCTGGGCGCCGGAGAGCTGGAAGGTCAGTCCGCGGACCGCCTTCAGGGCGCTGTCCGCGCCCCGGTCGCCGCGCTCCGCGGCGCGTTCGAGGTCGCTGCGCTCGACGGTGGTCAGGGAGAACTCCGCCGCCACGAAGACACCGCAGGCCAGGGTCAGCAGGAGTGCCACGCCCAGGAGGAGCAGGTCGGTCATCGAGTCACCTCCGTCCCATGATCGAACAGGATCGGGAGGTTCGCGCTCTGTCGCGGCAGTGCTCGACAACGACAACTAGGAGGTTCGCCCATGGCTGGACGCTCACACACCTTTCACCGGAGGAGGGAAGACCATGGTAAAGGATCAGCAAAGTTGTGGGTAAGGGGGGAGCTCGCCCGGTAGGTCCGGGCGGGCTCTCGGGGGTGTTCCGGCGGCGTCCGCCTCAGAGCAGATGCTTGACCCAGCGGCTCCACTGCGGCTCGGGCGCATAGCCCGCCGCGCGCCAGGCGTGCTGCGCCGTCTCGTTGCGGTCCAGCACCATCGCATCGCCGCGCCGGCCGCCCAGTGCACGGAACCGCTCCTCGGCGGCGGCCAGCAGCGCCCGGCCGGCGCCCTGACGGCGGTGGTCGGGGTGCACCGCCAGCCGGTAGAGGTGGCAGCGCCAGCCGTCGAAGCCGGCGATGACCGTGCCCACCAGCACCCCGTCCCGCTCCGCCAGCAGCAGCGACTCGGGGTCGCGGGCCACCAGCCGCTCCACTCCGTCGCCGTCGTCGCTGATGCTGGTGCCCTCGGCGGCGACCTTCCAGAAGGCGAGCACGGCATCGAGATCGGCCGGTGTCCCGGCCCGGACCTGAAGATCACTCATACGGCGATCCCACCACTGGTTCGCGCGCGGTGTCGAGCGGATTCCACGACCCGGAAGCCCCGCCCCGTCAGGTGCCGCTCAGCTCCTCCAGCACCGGCGCGAAGGCCTCCAGGAACGGGTCCAGCACGGTGACGTACGAGAATCCGTACCGCTCCCGGCGCTCCCGCAGCTGCTCGGCCATCTGCCGCGGCGTCCCGATCAGCAGCGTCGGCATGTCCAGCGCCTGCTCCTCGTCCACCCCCATGTCCAGCGCGGCGATGTCCCGGGCGGCCGCCCGCCGGTCGTCGGTGACCACCACGCGCTGGACGAGGATGTTCCGCTCGGCGGGCTCCGGGCGCCCGGCCGCGTACTCCTGATACCGGTTCACCGAGGCCGCCACCTCCTCGGCGGGCAGCAGCTCCAGCGTGCCCTCGGGCTTGCCGGGCGCCTGCCGGCCGCCGCTGAACGCCGCGATCTCGGCGTGCCGCGCCGCCAGCCGCAGCATCCGCGGGCCGTTACCGCCGATCAGCAGCGGCGGCCGCGGCCGCTGGGCGGGCCGCGGCAGGTGCTCGGCGTCGCCCAGCAGCCGGTCCAACTCCCCGATGGTGCGGGCGAGATGGTCCACCCGTTCACGGGGCGATCCCCAGGGCAGTCCGGCCTGCTCGTGCTCGGCGCGGACGTACCCCGTCCCCAGCCCGAGCTCCAGCCGCCCGCCGGTGAGCGCGTCGGTGGTGGCGACCTCGCGGGCCAGCAGCGCGGGGTTCCAGAAGCCCGCATTGAGGACGAAGGTGCCCACCCGAGGGCGCTCGGTCGCCTCCGCCGCGGCAACCAGCGCGGGGAACGGCGACGGCCACCCGAGGTGGTCCGGAACCAGCAGGACGTCGTAGCCCAGCGCCTCCGCGCGCCGGCACTTCTCGCGCCACGCGGTGCCCGTGTCGAGGGTGAGCAGATTGATGCCGAAGCGGAACGGACGTGTCATGAGGCCCCCTTGGAGAATGCTCGGCCGACGTCGAGCATGATCGGTCCCCGCCCATGCAACCATGATCCGTTCGAAAACGGAGGCGGTTTCCTCTTCGCTCCCGGCCGGTCCGCCCCGGGCCGGGTGCCCGTCCCTCGACGAGGACCTCGACGCCCTCCGCCGCTGACGCGGCCCCGCCCACTCCTTGCGGTCCGGTCGCGGTCGCGTGCGCCCGCCTGCTCAGCCCGGGCGAGGAGGGTTTCGGTCGGCCACGGCCGCCCTCTTCCTCGCCCGGGCCCGGTCGAGGGACCATGCGCCCAGAGCCGTCAGGACGGCCGCCCCCGCCCCGTACACCGGCAGCCACAGGGTCGTCGTGGCCGCCAGGCAGTCGGCCACGGCGGTATGGCTCTGGACCGCCTGCGCATGGGCCAGGGCGCCGCTGTCGCGGCCGGCGAGGTTCGCGAGTGCGGCCTCGGCCCGGATCCCCTCGTACGTGCCCAGCTCGGGACACACACCACGGGTGCCCGGCATCGGGAAGAGCCGCGCCCAGCGCTGCAGCATGGGGGCCAGGGTGATCGCCACGCACAGGCCGACGACCAGTGCATACGCCACCAGGTTCCGTGCGTACACGGATCCCTGGCCGGGCCGGCGTACCGGCAGTCGGTAGAAGGAGAAGATCACCGCAAGCAGTGTCACCCCGATGTAGGTGGAGAACCACTGCCAGGAACCCTGCGCGAGTGCGGCCGTGAGCACGGCGGCGAGCGCAATGCCGATGACCCCCGGCTGACCGGGAGTGTCATGGTCCGGGCCGATGGAGGTCGATGGCCGGGCTTCTCGAAGGCTGGGGTGGTCGCGCATGGTCTCTCCCGCAGGGTGCGAAGGCCCTCACAGCATCCGGGCACCTCGCGCCTGGCCATGGCGCCATGCCGGGCCGGCGCACCAGCCCCGCCCGGTTGGCGGGGCGTGGCGCGGACGCAGCCGCAGGGGCCGGAGCCGCACCGTCTCCCGCCCCGTGGGAATGCCGGCCCGTCAAGCGCCCTACCGGGACGGTCTCCCCGTGCTGAGCGCACCCGCGAGATTCGTGCCGCTCCCTCCGGTCAGTCCCCGCACCGGGACCGGGCCGCCACTCCGGCGAGCGTGATGATCTCCGGGCTGCGGTCGGTGAGCGGGGAGCGGTCCCAATCGCCGTACTGCTCCTCGACCGTCAGCCCGGCGGCGCGCAGCCACCCGGTCAGCGACGCCGCGTCCCAGAACCGCAGACTGCTCCACCGCACCCGGTCCCCGTCGGGCAGGGAGCAGGTCTCGGAGAAGCGCACGAGGTCACCGCGGACCGGCAGTTCGACGCGGTGCGCGATGCGCGCCGTGATACCGGCATCGGTCACCTCGGTCGCCCGGTCCGGCGTCCACCGCTCCCAGGGCCGCACCAGCGGGTTACGGGTCTCGAAGGCGAAGCGTCCGCCGTCGGCCAGCGCCGTGCGGACCGCCGTCAGCGTGCCGCGCAGCGCCGCATCGGTGGTGAGGCACTGGAAGGCATGGCCGGTCATCACGACCAGGTCGAACGCCGCGCCATGGCCGGCGTCGGTGTCCAGACACGAGGCGTCGCCGGGGATCCACTCGATGTCCGTGCGGCGCCGGGCCCGGCCGAGCATCGCCGCCGACGGGTCGAGTCCGCACAGCCGGCCGGTGTGGCCGCGCTCCCGGGCGCGGTGCAGCAGCGTGCCCGTACCGCACCCAATGTCCAGGACGGCGCGGGCCGACCGCACCAGGCCGAGGTAGAAATCGTCGCTCGGCCCCCAGGGGTTGAGGAGGTCGTACCGCCGCGCGTCGTCGTCGCCGAAGGCGTCATCCGTCATCGGCGCAGTGTGCCCCGGGTGGCCGTCGGTCACACGGGAAGGTCCAGCGGGCCCGATCCGCCGAGCGCCGGCGCCAGCCAGCCGGGGGCCGCGGCCCGGAAAGCGGCCGGCGGCAGCGTGCCGGAACTCTCCGGGACCACCCCCAGGAGCGGGGCACCCGCCGCGTCCGGGAGATCCGACAGATTGCAGCGGGACGCGAGGTCGGGTGCCGCCGGCCAGCTGCCGATGACGACCCCCGCGCAGCGCAGCCCGTGGGTGCGCAGCGCCAGCGCGGTCAGCGCGGTGACATTGAGCGTGCCCAGCCCGGCCTGGGCGACCACCAGGACCGGGGCGTCCGCCAGCCGTGCGGCATCGGCGAGGGTGTGCCCGTCCGCGTCGAAGCGTACGAGCAGCCCGCCGGCGCCCTCGACCAGCACCAGGTCGTGCGAGGCGGCCAGCTTCGCCGCGGCCCCGGCGATCTCCTGCGGGCCCACCGTCGCCAGGCCGGCGCGCAGCGCGGCCGTCGCGGGCGCCAACGGCTCGGGGAACCGCGCCAGTTCGAGCGTGGTGACCGCGCCGGCCAGCCGCTCGACCTCCGCCGCATCGCCCGCCTCGTCCGGCCCGACGCCGGTCTGCGCCGGTTTGAGCACCGCCACCGAACGGCCCTGCGCGCAGGCCGCCGCGGCGATCGCGGCGGTGGTCACGGTCTTCCCGATCTCCGTGCCCGTGCCCGTCACGAACAGTACCGACATCTCGTCCCTCTCCCTCTGTCCGTCTCCGGGGCCGTCAGCCCTCGCGGGCCGCTGCGCACACCGCGGCGCAGATCCGGGCCACGTCCTCGTCACCGGTGATGTACGGCGGCATGGTGTAGATCAGGTCGCGGAAGGGGCGCAGCCAGACGCCCTCCCGGACCGCCGCCCGGGTCGCCGCGGCCATGTCCACCGCCCGGTCGAGCTGCACCACGCCGATCGCGCCCAGCACCCGTACGTCCCGCACCCCGGGAATCCCGCGGGCCGCCGCCAGCCGCTCCCGCAGCCCGGTCTCGATCCGGCGGACCTCGCCCGCCCAGTCCTGCGACAGCAGCAGCCCGATCGAGGCGTCCGCGACCGCGGCGGCGAGCGGATTGCCCATGAACGTGGGCCCGTGGGCCAGCACCGGCAGCTCGCCGCGGGCGATGCCGTCGGCGACCTCGCTGGTGCACAACGTCGCCGCCATCGTGAGGTACCCGCCGGTCAGCGCCTTGCCGATGCACATCACATCGGGCGCGATGCCGGCGTGATCGGCGGCGAAGAGCGCACCGGTACGGCCGAAGCCGGTGGCTATCTCGTCCAGGACCAGCAGCACGCCGTGCGCATCGCACGCCTCCCGCAGCACCCGCAGGTACCCGGGGGAGTGGAACCGCATCCCGCCGGCGCCCTGCACCACCGGCTCCACGATCACCGCCGCCAGCTCCTCGGCGTGCCGGCCGATCAGCTCGCGCAGGTGCGCGGCGTACGCCTCGTCCGGCGCGGCGTCGAAGCCGGCCGGCGGCGCGTCCGCGAAGACCTGCCGCGGCAGCGCCCCCTGCCACAGCTCGTGCATCCCGCCGTCCGGGTCACACACCGACATCGGCTGCCAGGTGTCGCCGTGGTAGCCGCCCCGCCAGGTCAGCAGCCGCTGCTTGCGCGGCTTGCCGACCGAGCGCCAGTACTGCAGGCACATCTTGACCGCGACCTCGACCGACACCGAACCGGAGTCGGCGAGGAAGACGTGCTGCAGCGGCTCCGGAGTGATGTCGACCAGCCGCTTGGCCAGCCGGACGCCGGGCTCGTGGGTGAGCCCGCCGAACATCACATGGCTCATCCGCTCCAGCTGGCCACGCGCCGCCTCGTTGAGCACCGGGTGGTTGTAGCCGTGCACCGCCGACCACCACGACGACATGCCGTCCACCAACTCGTGCTGGCCCTCGGCGGGTTCGACCAGCCGCAGCCGGACACCGGACGCCGAGGCCACCGCGAGCGGTTCGGCCGTGCCGGGCATCGGTGCGTACGGGTGCCAGACGTGCTGCCGGTCGAGAGCGAGCAGTTCGCGCGGGGCGAGCGGCTCAGGCATTGGGCGGGAGGTCGGTGCCGGCGCCGCGGCGGCGCACCGAGACCAGGTCCCGGCGGGTCTCGTCGGACGGCGCGGGGACGGCGGTGGGCTCCTCGGCGGTGCCGCCGTCCGCGGACGGTGCCGGGTGGCCGCCGCAGCCCGGCCGGCGGTGCTCGGGCAGCGTGGTGGTCTCGGCGCCCTCCACCTCGAAGCCGGCGTCCGCGATCATCGCCAGGTCGTCCTTGCCGGCCTGGCCCTCACTGGTCAGGTAGTCGCCCAGGAAGATCGAGTTGACCAGGTGCAGCGCGAGCGGCTGCATGCTGCGCAGGTGCACCTCCCGGCCGCCGGCCAGCCGCACCTCGATGTCCGGGCAGACGAACCGGACCATCGCCAGGATGCGCAGGGCGCGCTGCGGGGTGAGGTTCCACTCCTTGGCCAGCGGGGTGCCCTCGAACGGGATCAGGAAGTTGACCGGCACCGAGTCCGGGTCCAACTCGCGCAGCGCGAAGACCACATCGACCAGGTCGGCGTCGCTCTCTCCCATGCCCGCGATCAGGCCGGAGCAGGCGGACATGCCCGCCTCCTGGGCCTGCTGGACCGTCGAGACCCGGTCGGAGAAGTCATGGGTGGTGCAGATGTCGCCGTAGGTGGCTTCCGAGGTGTTGAGGTTGTGGTTGTAGGCATCCGCGCCCGCAGACCGCAGCCGCTCGGCCTGGCCGTCGGAGAGCAGCCCCAGACAGGCGCACACCTCCACGCCCTCGTTCTGCTCCTTGATGGCGGAGATGGTCTCCGAAACCCGGTCCACGTCCTTGTCCGTGGGGCCGCGTCCGCTGGCCACCAGGCAGACCCGCTTGGCGCCACCGGCCACCCCCGCGGCGGCCGACTCGGCGGCCTGATCGGGCTTGAGCCAGGTGTACTTGAGGATCTCGGCCTTCGATCCCAGCCGCTGCGAGCAGTACGAGCAGTCCTCGGGGCACAGGCCCGACTTCAGATTGACCAGGTAGTTGAGCTTGACCCGCCGCCCGAACCACTGGCGGCGTACCTTTCCGGCCGCGGCCACGACGTCAAGCAGAGCGTCATCGGACGTTGCCAGGACGGCCAACGCCTCTTCACGGGTCGGCAACTCGCGCCGCAGTCCCTTGTCCACCAGTGTGTTCAGCAGGTCCATGGCGATGATCCTGTCTTACGTCCCCCCTCCCGGGAAAGGAGGATCCCCACAACGACTCCCGATCGGGGTGTGTGTATCACCACACTGTGACCCTGCGGAACGACCGCTAACGTCTATCGACAGCCCACAATCGAGGCCGACAGACTAAGGACGCCGATGCCGCAGGACTCCGCCCCTCCGCTGCTGTACGACGCCCCGCCCGCGCCCCCCGCGGAGGCCTCCGGGGAGCCCTCCGCCGCGACCGGCGCCCCGGCGCACCAGGCGGCCTTCGACTGGCTGGAAACGGCGCGTGCCGAACGTCAACGGGCGGGCCTGGTGCGCACCCTGCGGCCCCGGCCGGCGGACTCCCCGCTGCTGGATCTGGCGAGCAATGACTACCTGGGGCTCGCCCGGCACCCTGAGGTCACCCATGGCGCGGCCGAGGCCGCACATCGCTGGGGCGCCGGGGCCACCGGTTCCCGCCTGGTCACCGGCAGCACCGAGCTGCATGCCCGCCTGGAGGAGGAACTCGCCGCGTTCTGCGGCTTCGAGGCCGCCCTGGTGCTGTCGTCCGGCTACGCCGCCAACCTCGCCGCCGTCACCGCGCTCACCGGCCCCGGCACCCTGGTCGTCTCCGACGCCGGTAACCACGCCTCCCTCATCGACGGCTGCCGGCTCTCCCGCGCCCGTACCGAGATCGCCGCGCACGCCGACCCGGACGCCGTACGCACCGCGCTGACCGGCCACGACGGCCGGGCGCTGGTCGTCACCGACGCGGTGTTCTCGGTCGACGGCGACGCCGCGCCGCTGCCGGCGCTGGCCGCGGCCTGCCGGAGTCGGGGTGCCGCGCTGCTGGTCGACGACGCGCACGGCCTCGGGGTGCTGGGCGAGGGGGGCCGGGGCGCCCTGTCGGCCGCCGGGCTGGCCGGCGACGGCGATGTGGTGGCCACCATGACGCTCTCCAAGTCGCTGGGCTCCCAGGGCGGTGCGGTGCTCGGCCCGGCCCGGGTCATCGAGCACTTGGTCAACACCGCCCGGACGTTCATCTTCGACACCGGTCTCGCCCCGGCGGCGGCCGGCGGCGCGCTCGCCGCGCTGCGGCTGCTGGCCCGTGAGCCGCACCGCGCCGCCCGGGCCGGCGAGGTCGCCCGTACTCTGCACGCCCGGCTGACCGCGGCGGGCCTGGCGGCGGTACGGCCGGACGCCGCGGTGGTCTCGGTCCGCGCCCCGTCACCGGACGCCGCGGTCCGCTGGGCCGCGGACTGCCGCGCGGCCGGTCTCGCGGTCGGCTGCTTCCGGCCGCCGTCCGTGCCCGACGGGATATCCCGGCTGCGGCTGACCGCCCGGGGAGACCTGACCGACGGCCAGATCGACCGGGCGGTCGGCATCATCGTCGCCACCGCCCCGGCCGACTGACGGCCGGCACGGCAGCCCCGACCCGCGAGCCCGGGGCCCGCACACCGCGAGGACAGGCTGCCCGGACCCGCGACGAGTGCCGGCACACCGGCAAGGACGGGCCGATGACACCGGCGAGGACGGGCCGATCACGCCGCGCACGGCGGGTCGGGCGCCGGGGCGGAGAGGGGCCTGGAGGGCCCACCGGTGTCCGGTACATCCCAAATCCAGTCTCGCGTCGCAGAGTTCACCGCATCGGGCGACAGATCTCCCTAGATGGTGGTGGATCGGGCACCGCACCGGCAGCATGAGGGGTCACTCTGGCGCACAGCAGAAGTCCGAGGCCGTACCGGTGCCCCGAGCGGCACCCCGGCTCCAGGTCAGTGGACCGGAGCCGGCCTCGGTGGGAAAGGGACAGCGTCGCGATGGCAGACCACCAGGAATCCGCACTCACCCTGCCGAGCGCCCCGGCCTCGGTCGTCCACGCCCGTAGACACACGCTGGCCGTGCTCGCCTCATGGGGGCTGCCGGCCGACTCCGAGCTCGCCGACTCCGTTCGCCTGATCGTCTCCGAACTCGCCACCAACGCCGTCCAGCACACGCTCGGCCAGTCCCCGACGTTCACCGTCGAACTGCGGCTCGACCGCGACGAGGTGCTGGCCGTCGGCGTCACCGACAGCCATCCGCGCCGCCCGCGGCGGCTGCCCGCCGCGGTCCAGCAGGACAACGGCCGGGGCCTGGTCATCATCCGTTTCCTCGCTGCCGAGGCCGGCGGCCGGATGTCGGTCGTGCCCACCCGGTGCGGCGGCAAGACCGTGCGGATCACCCTGCCGTGGAGAGTCGCGGTCGGCTGACCGGCGGCTGCAGGAACCTTTCGCTACGGCCCCGCGCACCGGGCCCGGCCGCTCAGGGCTCGCCGGCCCGGCATCCGGGCTCGCCGGTCCGGCGGCTCGGGACCCGCCCGCCCAGCCGCCCCAGTGGCGCGTCCGCGGCTCAGCGCACCCGCCCGTACCAGACCGCGCGGCTCCAGATCTTCTCCAGCCGGACCACCTGGCCGGTCTTGGGCGCATGCCACATCAGGCCCCGGCCCGCGTAGATCCCGACGTGGTAGACGCCGCGGGTCGAGTGGAAGAAGACCAGGTCGCCGCGCTTGCGGCTCCAGGCGGGGATATGCCGGGTCTGGCCGTACTGCGCGGCGGCGCTGCGGGGCAGGGCCCGTCCGGCGCGCCTGAAGGAGTACAGCGTCAGCCCCGAGCAGTCGAAGCGGTGCGGCCCCTGTGCCCCGTACTGGTAGGGCGATCCCCGCTTGGAGGCCGCGATCCGCAGCGCATAGGCGGCGACGGAGGCGGCTTCGGCGTCCGGGGCCGCCCCCGGAGCGAGGGCGGCCCCGCCGAGCGTGGCCAGTGTCAGGACCGACACGGTGCTGGCGCGTGCCAGCAGATTCGGCGTATGCGTGCGCACGGTCATGCGCAGACCCTTCGTCAGCCGCCTGCGAAGGGATACCTGTCGGGTTCGGGCTGGCGAAGATGCCCGGCCGTGCACACGGCTTCACCCCAAGGAGTCCGTCGGCCGCAAAGCCCCGGACCCCGTCCTGCTTGGGTCCTCCGCTCCCGCCGATCCACCTTGTCGACCGGACGTCCGGTACGGCGGCGGGATTGGGCGCCCGTCCGGACCGCCCCGCCGCTGTGGCGGGGTCTTGTCGTCGAAGGGATCGTCACGCACAAAGCGCCCGAATTCCGAGCTGAAATTGGCGTATGTGACATGCGCCACATTTGGTCCAAATGGTGAAAAATGTTCCGTCAGGTGGCGGGGCACGGGGTGTCGCAACGTCGGGACCAGGAGCGAAACATCGCAGGCCGATGGAATTGCGTTCGACCTCCGCAATTTGTCGCCCCCTTATGGCGGGCGTGGACGCTACGCCGTCCGGGCAGGCGCGCGTGTCGCGTCACCGCCCGTCCTGCGGCGGCACCGTCACCAGTCCGGCCCGCCGCTCACCGTCCAGCACCCGCATCGCCTGGGCCAGCGTCCCGCGGTGGAACTCGCTCTCCCCGCGCTGGTGCATCAGGGTCAGGGCGTCGCGCAGCGCGGTGGCCTTGCCCACCAGGGCCTGTGCGGCGCGCAGCCCGCTGTAGGTGTGGCCGGCGCGGGCCGGATTGATCCGCCCCAGTAGGTCGAGCACCTCCAGGTAGCGGTCGATCAGCTCGCCCTCGGCGCGGGTCAGCGCGGGCAGCGGCGGCGGTTCCGGCGGCAGCATCCGGCTCACCGGTCGACCGGCGCGGGGGTCTGCTTGCGGCTGCGGGTGAGCCCGTCGATCAGGCCGTACTCCTGGGCGGCCTGGGCGTCGAAGAACCGGTCGCGCTCGATGTCGGCGGCGATCCGCTCGCGGGGCTGGCCGGTGTGCCGCGCCAGCATCTCCTCCAGCATGGCGCGGGTGCGCAGCAGTTCGTCCGCCTGGATCTGTAGATCGGTGGCTTGCCCCTCGACGGGTTCGCCGAACGCCGGCTGGTGGATCAGGATCCGGGCGCCGGGCAGCGCCAGCCGTTTGCCGGGTGCGCCGGCGGCCAGCAGGACCGCGGCGGCGGAGGCGGCCTGTCCCAGGCAGACGGTGCCCACGTCGCAGGACACGAAGCGCATCGTGTCGTAGATGGCGGTCATCGCGGTGAGGGAGCCGCCGGGGGAGTTGATGTAGAGCCAGATGTCCTGCTCGGGCGCGGCGTGTTCGAGGTGTACGAGCTGGGCCATGACGTCGTTCGCGGAGGCGTCGTCGACGGGCGTGCCCAGGAAGACGATCCGCTCGCCGAGCAGCTTGGAGTAGGGGTCCAGGGTGCGGGTGCCCTGGGAGGTGCGCTCGGTGAACTCCGGAAGGACATAGCGGGCCGTTGGCTGGTGCATGAACTGCTCCTCTCCTCCGTGCAAAATGTACAGGACGTACATCCCGTTAGAATGGGAGCATGGCTTATGAAATTCCGGTGACGCAAGCCCGAGCCGAGCTGGCGGATCTGATCAACCGCGTGGTGTACGGCGGCGAGCGGGTGGTCGTCACCCGCCACGGCAAGCCGCTGGTGGCGCTGGTTTCCGCCGCTGACCTGCAGCTGCTCGAGGAGCTGGGGCGGCGCGAGGAGGGCGCTGAGGACGCTCAGGTGATCAGTACGGTCTCCAGTGTGCGGCAGCTGCCGTCCGCTCCGGGCGAACGGCGGCGGTTCGGAATCGCCGCGGAACACCGCGACCCGGCCGCCGGGGACCGGCGACCGGGTCGGGAGGGCTGACGGTCAGCGCGCGCTGACCGTGCGGGCGGCGGGGTGGCCTTAGGAGCTGAGCTCCCACACCGCGTGGGCGATGGCGTCGGAGTTGTTGTCCAGCGCCTTGTCGTCCAGGTTCTTGGAGGTGTCGCAGGACTGGTGGTAGCAGGCGTCGAACGCCTTGCCCGCCTCACCGCCCCAGTTCTTCGCCTGCGCCTCGGTCTTCTTGTAGTCCGCGCCGGAGAAGAGGCCGCCGACGGCGATGCCCGCGTCCTTGAAGGGGGCGTGGTCGGAACGGCCGTCGCCCTCGGTCTCCTTCTCGGTGGCGATGTTCTTCTTGGCGAAGAAGTCCTTGAAGACCTTCTCCAGTCGGCTGTCGTCGTCGTAGACGAAGTAGCCCGGGTTCGGCGAGCCGATCATGTCGAAGTTGAGGTACGAGTCGATCTTCGACTTGTCGGCGCCCAGCTTCTCGACGTACGACTGCGAGCCGACCATGCCGTCCTCCTCGTCGCCGAACCAGGCGAACCGGAGGTGCTTGGTGGGCTTGAGGTCCGCCTTGGCGACCGCGAGGGCGACCTCCAGGATGCCGGCCGAGCCGGAGCCGTTGTCGTTGATGCCGGGGCCGGCGTCGACCGAGTCCAGGTGGGCGCCGGACATCACGGTCTTGCTCTCGTCGCCGCCCGGCCAGTCGGCGATGACGTTGTAGCCCTTGGCGCCGTTGTTGTCGAACTCCTGGAGCTGGGTCTTGAACCCGGCCTTGTCCAGCTTGCCCTTGATGAAGTCGACGGACGCCTTGTACCCGGCCTGTCCGTGGGCGCGGTTGCCGCCGTTGGCGTCCGCGATCGACTGGAGCTGGTCCAGATCGGCCTTGACGGCCTTGACGTCGATGTCCGGGGCGGCCGCCGGTGCGGGGTCGGCCTGGGCGCCGGCCGCGGTGAACAGGGTGGCGGCCAGGGCGGTGACGGTGCCGGTGGCCAGCGCGATCCGGCGTATTCGTGCAGAACGAGACACTGTAAGGCTCCGATACTGATGTGGGGGGATGGTGCGGAGCGGATGGGGTGCGCAGCAGCGCACTTTGACGCGCACATGAGGATTGCGATCACCCGGGAGATCGTCAAGAGCACATACCGGACAGTCGCGTTCGCGTAACGGGGCATGTCCGCAGCGCGGTGCTGGCGGAGTGTCCGGCGCCGTCGGGGTCGTTCGTTCCGTGGGGCGGGGAGTGGATTGCCGTACTGTTACGGGCGCTGTGACGGCGTGTTACCCGGAGCGCAAGAAGGAGTCCGGACACGTCCTCGGGCGTAACGTCGGCGAAATGCCGCCGAACTAGCCTCCTGAAGTGGGGCTCTTGATGGCCAACTGCTGGAAGTCGGTTTGCTCCTCCTTTAATTAGTGCGTGATACACCTTTCGACGCGGGTGTGTTCACGCTCGTGACCTGGGCAAATGCGTCCCGGGCGGGAAGACTGTGAGGTGGAACGTATGCAACTGACCCCGCATGAACAAGAACGCTTGATGATTCATGTGGCGGCAGATGTGGCCGAAAAGCGACGGGCCCGCGGGCTGAAGCTCAACCACCCCGAGTCGATCGCGCTGCTGACCGTGCACATCCTCGAAGGCGCCCGGGACGGCCGGAGCGTGGCCGAGCTGATGTCCTCCGGCCGGAAGGTCCTCACCCGCGACGACGTCATGGAGGGCGTGCCGGAAATGATCCGCGACGTCCAGGTCGAGGCGACCTTCCCCGACGGCACCAAGCTCGTCACCGTCCACGAACCGATCGACTGACCACGGGAGAGCCGACGATGATCCCGGGACAGATCCTGCCCGCCGACGAGCCGGTGCGCCTCAACGAGGGCCTTCCGCGCACCCGCCTGACCGTCCTCAACGCCGCCGACCGCCCCGTGCAGGTCGGTTCCCACTACCACTTCGCCGAGGCCAACCCCGGCCTCGACTTCGACCGCGCGGCCGCGCACGGCAAGCGGCTGGACGTCGCGGCCGGCTCCGCCGTGCGCTTCGAGCCCGGCATCCCCACCGAGGTCGTCCTCGTCCCCCTCGGGGGCAAGCGGATCGTCGTGGGGCTGCGTGGCGAGACCGGAGGCACTCTCGATGGCTGAGCTGACCCGCCAGGCGTACGCCGAGCTCTTCGGCCCGACGGCCGGCGACCGGATCCGACTCGCCGACACCGACCTGGTCATCGAGATCACCGAGGACCGCTGCGGCGGTCCCGGTCGAGCCGGCGACGAGGCCGTCTTCGGCGGCGGCAAGGTGATCCGCGAGTCGATGGGGCAGTCCCGCGCCACCCGCGCCGAGGGCGCCCCGGACACCGTGATCACCGGCGCGGTGGTGCTCGACCACTGGGGCATCGTCAAGGCCGACGTCGGCATCCGCGACGGCCGGATCACCGCGCTGGGCAAGGCCGGCAACCCCGACACCATGGACGGCGTCCACCCCGACCTGGTCATCGGCCCCGAGACCGAGGTCATCGCCGGCAACGGCAAGATCCTCACCGCCGGCGCCATCGACACCCACGTCCACTTCATCTGCCCCCAACAGGCCGACGAGGCACTGGCCTCCGGCGTCACCACCCTCATCGGCGGCGGCACCGGCCCGGCCGAGGGCAGCAAGGCCACCACCATCACCCCCGGCGCCTGGCACGTGGCCCGGATGTTCGAGGCGATGGACTCCCTGCCGGTCAACATCGGGCTGCTGGGCAAGGGCAACACCACCTCGCTCACCTCGATGCGCGACCAGCTGCGGGCCGGCGTCCTCGGCTTCAAGATCCACGAGGACTGGGGCGCCACCCCCGCCGTCATCGACGCCTGTCTGCGGGTCTGCGAGGAGAGCGGCGCCCAGCTCGCGATCCACACCGACACCCTCAACGAGGCCGGCTTCCTCGGCGACACCCTGGCCGCCATCGCCGGCCGGTCGATCCACGCCTTCCACGTCGAGGGTGCCGGCGGCGGCCACGCCCCCGACATGATCGCGATGGTGTCGGAGCCGAACGTGCTGCCCGCGTCCACCAACCCGACCCGGCCGCACACCGTCAACACCGTCGAGGAGCACCTCGACATGCTGATGGTCTGTCACCATCTCAACCCCGCGGTGCCCGAGGACCTGGCGTTCGCCGAGTCCCGGATCCGGCCCTCCACCATCGCCGCCGAGGACATCCTGCACGACCTCGGCGCCATCTCGATCATGGCCTCCGACGCCCAGGCCATGGGTCGGATCGGTGAGGTCGTGCTGCGCACCTGGCAGACCGCGCACGTGATGAAGCGGCGCCGCGGCGCACTGCCCGGCGACGGCCGCGCGGACAACCACCGCGCCCGCCGCTATGTCGCCAAGTACACCGTCAACGCCGCCCTCGCCCAGGGCATCGACCACGTGGTCGGCTCCGTCGAGGACGGCAAGCTCGCCGACCTCGTGCTGTGGGATCCGGCGTTCTTCGGCGTCAAACCGCAGCTGGTCCTCAAGGGCGGGCAGATCGCCTATGCGCAGATGGGCGACGCCAACGCCTCCATCCCCACCCCGCAGCCCGTCCTGCCCCGCCCGATGTTCGGCGCCATCGGGCGGGCCCCCGGCAGCAACTCGATCAACTTCGTCTCCCCGCAGGCCCTCGAGGACGGCCTGCCCGAGCGCCTGGCGCTGACCAAGCGCTACGAGGCGATCCGCTCCACCCGCGGCGTCACCAAGGCCGAGATGCGCAACAACGACGCCCTGCCGCGGGTCGAGGTCGACCCCGACACCTTCACGGTGACCGTCGACGGTGAGGTGATCGAACCCCACCCGGCGGCCGAACTCCCCATGACCCAGCGGTACTTCCTCTTCTGAAGCGGTGTGATGACCCTCCTCCCGACACCCTGCCAGGACCGCCGGTGAGCCGCGCGGCGCTGCTTGTCCTCGCTGACGGCCGGTTCCCCGCCGGCGGGCACGCCCACTCGGGCGGCGCCGAGGGAGCCGTCGCCGCGGGGCGCATCACCGACGCCGCCACCCTGGAGGCCTTCTGCCGCGGCCGGCTGCACACCGCCGGCCTGGTCGCCGCCGGGCTCGCTGCCGCGGCCGCGGCCGGCGCCGACCCGTTGCTCCTGGACGACGCCGCGGACGCCCGCACGCCCGTACCGGCGCTGCGGGACGTCGCCCGCCGCCTCGGCCGGCAGATGATGCGGGCGGCCCGCGCCACCTGGCCCGGACCGGCGCTCGACGCACTGGCCGCCGCCCGCCCGCGGGGGGCGCACCAGCCCGTCGTCCTGGGCCTGGCCGCCCGGTCCGCGGGCCTGTCGCCGCTCGACGCCGCGTACGCCGCGGCGTACGAGAGCGTCAGCGGCCCGGCCACCGCCGTCGTCCGGCTGCTGAGCCTGGACCCCTTCCAGGCCACCGCCGTGCTGGCCCGGCTCACCGACGACCTCGACCGGATCGCCCGGCGCGGCGCCGACGCCGGGGAGGGGGCCGCCGCCGAAGGGGCCGAGGCCCTGCCCGCCGCCTCGGCGCCGCTGCTGGACATCACCGCACAGCAGCACGCCGCCTGGCCGGTACGCCTGTTCGCCTCCTGACCCGCCGGCCTTCCGCCCGACCCCGCGCCGCCGCCGGCGGCCACCGACCACCGGAGTGACCATGCACCTCGACCATGCCGAGACCTTCCCCGAGCGCTACACCTACAGCGCCGCCGACCCGGTACGCGCGGACGGGAGCCGCCGGGCGCTGCGCATCGGCCTGGGCGGCCCGGTCGGCACCGGCAAGACCGCCACCGTCGCCGCGCTCTGCCGGGCGCTGCGCGACGACCTGTCCCTGGCCGTCGTCACCAACGACATCTACACCCGTGAGGACGCGGAGTTCCTGCTCCGTGAGGCCGTGCTGCCCGCCGAGCGGATCTCCGCCGTGGAGACCGGCGCCTGCCCGCACACCGCCATCCGCGACGACATCTCCGCCAACCTCGAAGCGGTCGAGGACCTGGAGACCGCGGTGTCCTCCGAGGGCGGCGGCCCGCTCGATCTGATCCTGGTCGAGTCCGGCGGCGACAACCTCACCGCGACCTTCTCCAAGGGACTGGTCGACGCGCAGATCTTCGTGATCGACGTCGCCGGCGGTGACGACATCCCGCGCAAGGGCGGCCCCGGCGTCACCACCGCCGACCTGCTCGTCATCAACAAGACCGACCTGGCCCCGTACGTCGGGGTCGACTTGGAGGGGATGGCCCGCGACGCCAAGGCGCAGCGCGGCGAACTGCCGGTCGTCTTCACCGCGCTGAAGACCGAGAACGGCGTCCGGCCGGTGGCGGACTGGGTCCGCGCCCGGCTGGCGGACTGGACCGCGGTCCCCGCATGACCCTCGCACTCCCTCCCCGTGCCGTCCGGCCCCGGGTCGCCGGGGCCCCGGGCGCCGGGCTGTGCGCCACCGCCCGGATCGTCGCCCGCACCGGACCGTCCGGCTCCACCCGGCTGCCGGTGCTGGACGGGGACGGGCCGCTGGCGCTGCGCCGCCTGGGCGGGGGCGGCGGCCCGGCCCGGGTCTGTGTGGTGGGCGCCATGAGCGCCCCGCTCGGCGGGGACCGGCTGGCCATCGAGGTCACCGCGGAGGCGGGCTCCGCGGTGCACCTGACGACCGCGGCGGCGACCGTCGCGCTGCCCGGCAGGAACGCCGAACCGGCCACCTACGACGTCCGGTTGACGGTCGGCGAGGGGGCCCGGCTCGACTGGCTGCCGGAGCCGCTGATCTCCGCCGCGGGCAGCGACCTGCGGATGACCACGACCGTCGACCTGGCTCCCACCGCGCGCCTGGTGCTCCGCGAGGAGCAGGTCCTGGGGCGCAGCGGTGAGGAGGCCGGGGCGCTGCGCAGCCGGCTCACGGTCCGCCGCGCCGGCCGTACGCTGCTGGATCAGGAGACGGCGTACGGCCCCGGGGTCCCCGGCTGGGACACCTCGGCCGTGTTGGGCGGACACCGTGCCCTCGGCCAACTCCTGGTGGTGGGGCCGGAGTCCGGAGCGGAGCCGGCCGATGTGGCGCTGCTCGGCGCCGCCGCGGACGGCGCGGCCGACGGCGGCGCGGGGCAGGGGGTGCTGGCCCCGCTCGCCGGCCCCGGGGCGCTGGCCACCGCCGTCGCCCCGGACGCCCTGCGGCTGCGGCGCCTGCTGGACGAGGCCGCCCGCGCCGCTGCCGCCGGGTGACGGCGATGCCGGACCGGGTCCTGTCGTCACACTCCCGTCGTTCGCCCGGAGGGCGGGGCCCGTGGCGAGCGCGCCTGCCGGGCGTCGCCGGGCAGGCGGGAGTCGACGACACGGCCTACACCTCCAGATCGGCCTCCAGGCGGGCCAGACGGTGGCGGGCCAGCGCGAGGTTGGCCCGCTTGCGGTCCAGCACCAGATAGAGGAAGAGGCCACTGCCGTTCTTGCCGGTCACCGGGCGGATGATGTGGTACTGCGCGGTCAGGGTGATCAGCATGTCCTCGATGGAGCCCTGGAGTTCCAGCATCTCCATGGTGCGCATCTTGGCCCGGACGACGTCGGTGTTGCCGGCCGCGGCGATGTTGAGGTCGAGGGCCTGGTTGTCGCCGAGGGTGGCCAGTGCCATCCCGCTGGTGTAGTCGACCAGGGCGACGCCTACGGCGCCCTCGATGGTCGACATCGCGTCGGCGAGGGCGGATTCCATCTGTGCCATGAGCGGTGGTCACCTTTCGTATGGGTGGAGGGTTGTGGTGATGAGGGGAATCAGGGGTGAAGAGGCGTGGAGTTGAGGACGGGAGTCAGGCGGTGCGGCGGGTCGTTCACCGGTGCGGGGCCGCGTCGACCATCGCCCCGATGCGCTCGGCGGCCCGCCGGGCCTGCAGGTGGAGCCGGCCCACATTGGTGTCCGGGCCGGCCACCGCGGTGAGGACGGCGCGGCGGCCGGCCGAGTAGGCGGCGACATAGCCGGTGGTGCCGCGGGTGAGGGTCTCCTCGAAGTCGCCTTGCCCGGTGGCCTCGGTGAGGCGTTTGGCGACCCCGATGGCGGCGGCGGTCAGGGCCGCCAGTCCGTCCGGTTCGATGTCCGACAGGTCGTGTGCGATCACCATGCCGTCCACGCTCGCCACCATG
Organism: Streptomyces sp. NPDC020742; assembly: GCF_040641675.1. Lineage (NCBI taxonomy): Bacteria > Bacillati > Actinomycetota > Actinomycetes > Kitasatosporales > Streptomycetaceae > Streptomyces > Streptomyces sp. NPDC020742. Next base: position 48,150 of record NZ_JBFAEA010000019.1, on the reverse strand, counting down.
CCGCCCTGGAAGTGCCGCACTTGATCGCGCAAGGTATGGAGTTCGTCCCGTATCCGGGGTTCGATCGTCATCAGTCTCCTTTTCTCGGCTCGCCGTCTGATGGCGCGTCTCATGCCGTGCACGGTTCTCGCGGGCCAGGGTTCACAGGTTCTCCTCCAGTGCCGTACGCAGTCGGACCAGGAGGGCAATATCCGGGTCGCGGGTGTCGAGGAGCTCCGCTACCTGCGGTTGCCAGGCGGGGGTGGGGCGGGCTGCTGCTGTTGTGGCGGGGGTGGCCGGCCGGCGTTGCTCCCGGCCCCGCTGTCCCTCCGGGCCCTGGTGCCCTTCCCGGTCCTGCTGTTCCTCCTGGCGCTGCTGTCCCTCCAGACCGGCCCCGGGGCGGCGCCGCGGGAGCCCCGCCGGCGCGGTCGGCATCCGGACGAGCCCGGCCGCAGCCAGGCGGCGGATGTCGAGCAGCGTCAGATACGCGGACTGGCCCAGCGCGCGGGCGAGTTGGTAGGGGGTCTGCCGCCCGTCGGCGCGGGCCAGCAGCCACCGCTGACGGGCCGTAAGGGTGGGGGCCGGGTCGCCCGGGCACAGGGGGACGACGGGGGAGGTGTCGACCGCCGCCCAGGGGTGCAGCCGGTCCAGCAGCGCGCGGCGGCGGGCCGTCGCCTGCTGGAGGGCGGTGGCGCTGATCGGGCGGACGACGCCGAGCCAGTGCCCGGTGCCGGGGGTGAAGGAGGCGGCCTCCGGCAGCAGCGGCAGCGCGAAGAAGGCGGCGTCGAGCAGCGCCGCGAGGTGGCAGACCTCCAGTTCGCCCTGGGTCAACCAGCCCTCGCTGACCAGGAATTGGGCGCCCCGCCGCTGCGGTCCCGCGGTCTGCGCGGCGTGCCGCCAGCCCTGCGGGGGGACCTTGCCGGCCGCGGTGAGCCGCTCCCCGAGGCCGGGTGCGGCGGCGTCCTCGACGCAGGTGACCGCGCCGTCCAGGAGGTAGAGGCGGCCGTGCGGGCCGTGCAGGGTGCCGGTGACGCGCTCGGCGGCGAGCCGGTCGAGCAGTCCGGCCGCGGCGGGTGGGCGAGGAGTTGCCGGTGCGGGTGCGAGGGGAGTTGTCGCGGTGTGCGGGGGAGGGGTTGCCGCGGTGGGTGGGTGAGGAGGTATGGGCAGGCCCATGGCTGGTTCCCTAACCGTTCGTGCGAGGAGGCGGAGCCGTGGCGTCAGGACGCGACCAGCTCCGCCGCCAGCTCGCGCAGCCGCAGCCGGGCCACGGCGAGGTTCGCCTGCCCACGGTCCAGCCAGAGGTAGAGGTAGGTCTGGCTGTCGAAGGCGGTGTGCACGAAACGGATCAGGTGGTAGCTGTTGGCGGCCGTGATGATCAGGTCTTCCAGGGCCGGGCCGCTGCCGCCGGTGGTGTCGAAGGTGGCGTTGCGGGCCACCGCCTGGACGACATCGGCGGTGTCCGCGGCGGCCGCGTCATGGTCGCCGTGTGCTGCCTGCCCGGCCGTACCGAGTGTGAGTCCGCTGGTCCAGTCGATCAGTCCGGCGCCCAGGACGCCTGGGATCCCCATGGCTTGGGACAACACCTGATCGATACCCGGCACTTCGGAGCTCCTTCGCGGCGGCATGGGGGGCGTGAACACACGCCGAAGCTCTTCCCTCGTGGCGGTGTGTGGGAGAGCCTTCACGGAAGGTTACTGACTGCAGCCGTGCTGGCACATGCCTCCTGGGCAGGTCCACGGCAATTGACGTGTTCTCGTCCCTTGGTGGTGCTCCAGAGGCCAACCGGCGCGCATCGCACGCCGTGCGCCGGTACGTCATCACCGGGCGCCCTGCTCGCGCAACTGCTTCTTTTGGCACGTCAACTACCGGATCGGAACGTGGGGTTGAGCGCTTCCTGCCGGAAATCCGGGTGCCGTGCAACGCGTTTGGGCAGAGTCGGTGACAGTTGGCCGAAAGAGTGCGATTACCTCGCGATGTCCGGCCTTTCCCGCCCCGTCGCACAGCTGCCCGAAAACCTACAGCTTGGTAAAGAAATGCCGGTCAGGCCTGTTCAGCAGGGGAGGTCAGGCGCAAGGATCCCTCTGTAGGCCTGTGATCATGCCGCCACAACTGGCGCACCCAGCAGGGGGAAACGACCACGTGAGAAGAAAAGCAGCGCTCGGCACCGCCGGCACGCTGGTGACCGGTGCGCTCCTCGCCGGAGCCATAGCCGCCACACCCGCCAGCGCGGGCGAACGCCAACCGAGCGGAAAGGCCGAGGCGCGCGGTGTCCAGACCGCTGCCGCACGCGCGGCCAAGAAGGGCATCGACTGGCAGGACTGCCCCGCGGACTGGGGCCTGAAGACCCCCGTCCAGTGCGGCTACGTCACCGTGCCGGTCGACTACGCCCGGCCCCATGGCCGCACCATCAAGATCGCCGTTGACCGGGCCGTGAGCACCGGAACCAAGCAGGAGCGCCAGGGCGCGCTCCTCTACAACCCCGGCGGCCCCGGCGGTTCGGGCATGCGGTTCCCGACTCGCATCACCACCAAGAACCCGCTCTGGGCCAAGACCGCGAAGGCGTACGACTTCGTCGGCTTCGACCCCCGCGGTGTCGGCCACTCGGCGCCGATCTCCTGCATGGACCCGCAGGAGTACGTCAAGGCCCCCAAGGCCGACCCGGTGCCCGACAGTGAGGCCGACAAGCGCGCCCAGCGCAAGCTCGCCAAGGAGTACGCGGACGGCTGCGCCGAGCGCAGCGGCGCCCTCCTGCCGTACATGACCACCGAGAACACCGCTCGCGACATCGATGTGGTCCGGGCCGCCCTCGGCGAGAAGAAGCTCAACTACCTGGGCGTCTCGTACGGCACCTACCTCGGCGCCGTCTACGCAACGCTCTTCCCGGGCCACGTCCGGCGGATGCTGGTCGACAGCGTCGTCGACCCGTCCCGCAAGAAGGTCTGGTACCAGGCCAACCTCGACCAGGACGTCGCCTTCGAGACCCGCTGGGGCGACTGGAAGAAGTGGGTGGCCAAGAACGACACCACCTACCACATCGGGAACACCCCCGAGAAGGTCCAGGCGGCCTGGGAGAAGCTGCGGGCGACCGCGAAGAAGAACCCCATCGGCGGCGTCGTCGGCCCCGCCGAGCTGATCGGCTTCTTCCAGAACGCGCCGTACTACGACTCGATGTGGGCCACCGTCGCCGGGGTCTGGAGCTCCTACCTCGCCGGTGACACCAAGCCCCTGGTGGAGAACGCCGGCCCCAACCTCAAGGACACCGCCGGCAACATCGCCGCGGAGAACGGCAACGCCGTCTACACCGCGGTCGAGTGCACCGACACCAAGTGGCCCACCAGCTGGCGCACGTGGGACCGCGACAACACCCGCATCCACCGGCAGGCACCGTTCATGACCTGGTCCAACGCCTGGATGAACCTGCCCTGCGCCACCTGGCCGACCAAGCAGCAGCGGCCGGTCGAGGTGCGGACCGGCAAGGGTCTGCCCAGCGTGCTGATCGTGCAGAGCAAGCGCGACGCGGCCACGCCGTACGGCGGTGCCGTCGAGCTGCACAAGCGCTTCCAGGGCTCCCGTCTGATCACCGAGCGGGACGCCGGTTCGCACGGTGTCACCGGCGAGGTCAACCCCTGCATCAACGACCGGGTCGACGCGTACCTCCTGGAGGGGAAGACCGACGCCAAGGACGTGACCTGCGCGCCGCACGCCACTCCGCAGCCCACCAAGCCGTCGGCCAAGGCCGTCGCTAAGGCTGTCGCCAAGGGCGCGGCCGACCTCCCGGCCGTACGGTAACGCCGGTGCGGTGAAAGGGAAGTGAGACGGCGGGGCGGCCGGGAACCCCACGGGGTATCCGGCCGCCCTCGCCGTTTTCACGCCGGGAATACCGTGCACGTCACGCCGCGAGGACCGCGTGCGTCACGCCGCGAGGACCGCGTACGTCACGCCGCGAACACCGCCTGGAAGGCCGCCCTGGTGGGGGAGTCCGCCCGGCGGTCCAGCACCGCGAACACCACCCGCTCGAATCGGTCAGCGAACCGCCCCGCGCCCAGCAGCGCCGCCCCGAACGCCGTTGCCACGTCGGCCGGTTCATTGCGGAACACCCCGCACCCCCAGGCCCCGAGCACCAGTTGACGGTGCCCGCCGGCCGCGGCGACCTCCAGCACCCGCTCCGCCCGCGTCCTGAGCGCCGCCGGCACCCGGTCCGCCTCGGCCGGCCGCTGCCGCGCGATCACCCCCGCATTGGGTGCCGCCGCCGTCAGGAACCCCGCTTCGTACGGTACTTCGAGCAGCACCCCGCGGTCGTCACGGAACACCGGCACACCGGGGGAGAGGATCACCCGGTCGCTGTAGAACGCACTGGGCTCGGCCCGGTGGGCCGCATAGAACTCCGGCGCCTCCCGCACACAGCGGTAGAGCGCCGACCCCCCGCACAGCGCCTCCTCCTGCGCCTGCGCGCCGTTGAGGTACCCACCACCGGGATTGCGGGCCGAGGCGAAGTTGAGGATCGCCAGCGGTCCGCCGCCGGCCTCCGCCAGCCGCCGCCCCGCCGTGAGGCTCCCCTCGTCCGTCACCTCGAACTCCGTGGGCCCCACTGGCGCCGCATCCGCCACCGCGACCGGCCCCGGGCCGTACATCCGCGTCCCCGCGCAGGCCCGCCGGACCGCCTCGCCGATCTCCACCAACTGCCCACCGGGCGCGCGGTAGACCCCCGCCGCGACGATCCGCTCGGTCTCCTGTGCCATCCCCCGCAGTCGGGCGCTCATCGTCGGCACCCCCGTTTCCGCTCACTCATGATGATCACCGTATGCGGCGCCGGCGGGGGCGTGCGACCCGATTACGCGCCAGGCGCCCGCCGCCCGTGCGCCCGAGCCCGGGCCTGTGCCTCGGCCTTGGCCTCGCCCGCGTACCGGTCGACGTACTCCTGCCCGGACAGCGTGAGGATGGCGTACATGATCTCGTCGGTGACGGTGCGCAGCGCGATGTGCTCGTCCGCCGTCCCCGCATGGCGCGAGAAGTCCAGCGGTGCGCCGAACCGGACGGTGATCCGCCGGGCGCGCGGCAGCCGCCGGCCCGTCGGCTGCGCCTCGAACGTGCCGATCATCGCGCAGGGCACCACCGGCACCCCGGCCCGGAGCGCCATCGCGGCCACCCCGGTGCGCCCCTTGTAGAGCCGGCCGTCGTGCGAGCGGGTGCCCTCGGGGTAGATCCCCAGCAGGCGGCCCTTGCGCAGTACGGCGAGACCGGACGCCAGCGCCGACCGGGAGGCCCGGCCCCCGGACCGGTCCACCGGAATCTGCCCGGCCCCGCGAAAGAACGCCGCCGTCAGCCGCCCCTTCAGACCGGGCCCGGTGAAGTACTCGGCCTTCGCCAGGAACGTCACCCGGCGGGGCACGATCGCCGGCATCACGAAGTGGTCCGCGAACGAGAGGTGATTGCCCGCGATGATCGCCGCGCCCTCCTCCGGCACATGCTCCAGCCCCTCCACCCGCGGCCGGAACAGCAGCCGCAGCAGCGGCCCCAGCAGGACGTACTTCAGCACCTGGTAGAACACGAAAGCGGCCCCCTCCTCCGTCGGATCGCCCGGTGTCGTTCCAGGTCACCAGGGCTCGGACGGGCAGCGAGTTTATGGGCAACCGCCGCCGGGGTCACCACCGCGAGCCGGCCCGCCCCCGGCACCCCGGAGCCGCACACGGGCCGCCCGCGACGGCTCGGGGCCGCACACGGGCCGCCCGGAGCCGCCCCCGACGGCCCGGGGCCGCCCTCCGGCCCGGAACCCGGTAGCCGGACCGCACCGACCGCCCGCACCTCGGCCCTCCCGGTTTTGGCATCTGCGGACAACTTCGAACGGCCCCTGAACGAGCCCCCGTTCACGTCGCGTACTGCCCGGTGACCGAGCCTGCACCAGGGCTCCAGGCCGAGGAGGGGAGCCGTAGATGTCCCGGAAGAGAAGAGTGACCCGGCGTCAGAAGATCATGGTCGGAGTCAGCGCAGCGGCGCTGGTCGGCGGGATCGCCATCGTCACCGCGGGCACCAGCCAGGCCTCGGTGGCGTGCGACGGACTGGCCACCGCCCTGAGCAACAACCAGAAGTTCATCGCCGATCAGCGGGCCCATCCGGACGCGCAGTCGGCGGCGCGGATCGCCAACCGGCAGGCCGTCATCAAGGAGATCCAGGTCAAGCAGCGGGCCGCCGGCTGTAGCTCCGATGGGGGCGGGGGCCAGGCCGCGGGTGCACCGCCGGCGGGCGAGCAGCCGCCCGCCTCCGACCCCGCCTCCCCACCCGCCGGCGGGCAGTCCTCCGACCCTGCCTCCCCACCCGCCGGCGGGCAGTCCTCCGGCTCCGCCGGGCCGTCCGCGTCCGGCGACCCATCGGCCTCGGCGGCCCCGCCCGCCGGCGACGGCGATGTGGTCTGCCCCGGCTCGACCGTGACCCTCTCCGGAGAGGGCGGTGCGCCGGCGGCCTCCAGCGACCAGTTCCCCGCCGGGACCAAACTGAAGGTGACCAACCTGGACAACAACAAGTCGACCACGGTGTCCGTGACCTCGACCTCCGGCAGCTGTGTGCTGCTCAACAACGCGGCGTTCGAGCAGGTCCGTGAGGAGGGGAAGTTCCTGATCCGCCGCGCCCGCATCGAGCGCGTGGGCTAGACGGCCGGCGCTCGCCCCAGCCGGTGGCCGGTGACGGAGCCGCCTCCTCCGTCGCCGGCCACCCTGATGCCCGGACCCCTGGGGCCCGTACGGGCGATGCGGCGGCGTGGCCGCTTGTGCACCGGGGCCGGGCGAGGTGGCCTGAACTCGCCAGCGTTCCCAGGGCGTTCCCAGGAGACCTCGATGCCCGTGAGCCGTCCCCGCCGATCTGCCCGTGCCGCCCTGCCCGGCGCGGTGCTCGCCACCGTGTCCGCGGCGCTGGTCGGCACGCTCTGTGCCACCCCCGCCGGCGCCGCCGACCCGCCGCCGCCCTCCGCAGCCGGCCCGCAGCCGCCGGCCGCCACCGGTCCGCAGCCGCCCACCGCCGACCAAGGCCTGCTGCTGACCGTGTCCGGGAGCCGGAACACCTGGATCCGCGGCGTACGCCTCAGCTGCCCGGACATCCACGGCCGGCATCCGCACGCGCTCGCCGCCTGCGACGCGCTGACCTGGGCGCGCGGCGACCTGGACGCGCTGCCCGGCGACCCGCACACCTGCACCAAGCAGTACGACCCGGTGACCGTCAGCGCGACCGGTACCTGGCGCGGGGGCCCGGTGAACTGGCACAAGGAGTTCGCCAACGCCTGCATGATGGACTCCGCCACCGGCCCGGTCTTCCGCTTCTGATCCGGCCCGGCGGCCGCTGCCGCACCCGGCTCACACCGGGCGGGCCGCCCAGACGCCCACCGTGACCAGGGCCAGTACCACCCAGGAGAACCAGAGCCAGCCGTTGGCGCCCATCGCGGCGGTGTAGGCGGTGGCCACCACCAGACCGCCCACCGTCAGTACGGCCATCATCCGCGCAGATCCGGGCATACCCGCACCCTCCTCATGGCCGCCCGGAGCACCCATGCCACGGGCCGCGGCCATGGGACCATCGTCCCCGGCCGCGGCCCGTACCGCCAGATGCGTGACCACGGTCACCGCCCCGTGCGTGGCGCGGTCACCGCCCCCGCGCGTTGAGCGAGGCGAGGTAGGCGTTGTAGTCGGCCAGCTCCTTGTCGCCGTCGCGGTCGGCGGCCCGGTCCAGCCGCTGCGACTGCCGCTCCTCGGACTTGTACCACTGGAAGACCAGGGCGATCAGCACCAGCACGGACGGGATCTCGCTGAACGCCCACGCGATGCCGCCGGCCGCCTGCTGGTCGGCCAGCGCCTCGATGCCCAGGGAGGCCGGCGGGTGGACGAAGGTGGCGACCATCGGCTCCGAGCCCATCATCAGCGCGATGCCGAAGAAGGCGTGGAACGGCATGCCCGCGAACAGCTCCAGAATCCGCATCACATGGCCCGGCCGGTGCGGCCCCGGGTCCACGCCCATGATCGGCCAGAAGAAGACCAGACCGACCGCGAGGAAGTGCACCATCATCGCGATGTGCCCGGCCCGGGACTGCATCAGGAAGTCGAACAGCGGGGTGAAGTACAGCCCGTAGAGGCTCGCGATGAACAGCGGGATGGTGAAGGCGGGGTGGGTGATGATGCGCATGTAGCGGCTGTGCAGCAGCGCCACCAGCAGTTCGCGCGGGCCCTTGCGGCCGCGTCCGGCGGTCGGCAGCGCCCGCAGCGCGAGCGTCACCGGCGCCCCGAGCAGCAGCAGGATGGGCGAGAGCATGCTGACGATCATGTGCTGCACCATGTGCACGCTAAACATGACCATGCCGTAGTCGTTCAGCTGGGTGCACATGGTCACCGCCACGGTCACCACGCCCAGCACCCAGGCGACGACCCGGCCCATCGGCCACTGGTCACCACGCCGCCGCAGCCGGATCACCGCCCACGCGTACAGCCCCAGCCCCAGGAGGCAGCCGACAAGGAAGATCGGATCACCACCGAACGCAAGGCCCCGCCCCAGCGTGAACGGCGGCAGGTCCATGTTCATACCGTCCATGCCGTTCATGCCGTGCCCGCTGTGATCCATCCGCTTCGCTCCTGATGCGTACCAATGCTCCGCGACAAGACTAGAACCGCCCCCGGCCAGGGCGGTGGCCGGGGGCGGTGTGCGCGTCGCCGCCCTCACGGGGACGGCAGCAGGCGTCCGGTCAGAGCACGCACTCGGCCTCGTCGTAGCGCTGTGCGGGCACCGTCTTGAGGGTCTCCACGGCCTCGGCCAGCGGCACCAGGGTGATGTCGGTGCCGCGCAGCGCGGTCATCATCCCGAACTCGCCGCGGTGCGCCGCCTCGACGGCGTGCCAGCCGAAGCGGGTGGCCAGCACCCTGTCGTACGCGGTCGGGGTCCCACCGCGCTGGACGTGGCCGAGGATGACCGGGCGGGCCTCCTTGCCGAGGCGGTTCTCCAACTCGACGGAGAGCTGCCGGGCCACGCCGGCGAACCGCTCGTGCCCGTACACGTCGGTGCCGCCGATGTCGAAGGTCATGGTGCCCTCGCGCGGCTTGGCGCCCTCGGCGACCACCACGATGGCGAACTTCTTGCCGGCCTCGAAGCGTTCGGAGACCCGCGCGGTCAGCTCCTCGATGTCGAACGGCCGCTCCGGCACCACGATCGCGTGGGCGCCGGCCGCCATGCCGGAGTGCAGCGCGATCCAGCCGGTGTGCCGGCCCATCACCTCGACGATCATCACGCGCTGGTGGGACTCGGCGGTGGTCTTCAGCCGGTCCAGCGCCTCGGTGGCGACGCCCACCGCGGTGTCGAAACCGAAGGTCACGTCCGTGACCGCGATGTCGTTGTCGATGGTCTTCGGCACGCCGACGATCGGCAGCCCGGCGTCGGACAGCAGCCGCGCGGCCTTGAGGGTGCCCTCGCCGCCGATCGGGATGATCGCGTCCAGCCCCAGCTCGGCGACGTGGCCACGGGCCCGCTCGACGCCGTCCCGCAGATGGGCAGGCTGCACCCGCGACGACCCGAGGATGGTGCCGCCGCGCGCCAGGATGCCGCCGACCGCATCGAGGTCGAGCTTGCGGTAATCGCACTCCAGCAGGCCCTTCCAGCCGTCACGGAAGCCGATCACCTCATCACCGTGGTCGGCGGTGGCGCGGTGGACGACGGAGCGGATGACGGCGTTCAGACCGGGGCAGTCTCCGCCGGAGGTGAGGACACCAATACGCATTGCTCGAAAACCCTCTGCAACTCAACCGGGGGCCCGGACCCCGTCGTCCGGTTGGATTCCGCTCACCCTACAAGCGGAGGGCCGCCCGGCACACGTACGCCCGCAGTGCGGGACTGCGGGCGTACGAAAAGGGAGGAAAGCGGGACTAGGCGGGCTGGGTCGCCGCGGCGATCCGCTCCTGGCGCAGCGCCTCGTACCAGCGGTCGTCCACCGACGGCAGCGCATTGACGTCCAGCGCCAGCTTGACCAGCAGGTCGGCGATGTGCGGGTTGCGGGCCATCACCGGGCCGTGCATGTAGGTGCCGAAGACGGTGTCGTTGTACGCGCCCTCGTAGCCGTCGCCGACGCCGTTGCCCTTGCCGAACCGCACCTTGGCGAATGGCCGGGCGGTCTTGCCCAGGTGCGTCACGCCCTGGTGGTTCTCGAAGCCGGTCAGCGGGGGCAGCCCCAACTTCGGGTCGATGTCGGCCAGTACGTCGCCGACGCAGCGCTCGCCCTCGCCGCGGGTGGAGACCACGTCCAGCAGCCCCAGGCCCTGCTGCCGCTCGCCCAGGTCGTTGATGAACTCATGGCCCAGGATCTGGTAGCCGGCGCACACCGAGAACACGATCGCGCCGTTGGAGACCGCGCGGGACAGTCCACCGTCGCGGATCAGCCGCTCGGAGGCCAGCCGCTGCGGCCGGTCCTCGCCGCCGCCGATCAGGTAGATGTCCCCCGAGGTGGGGATCTGCTGGTCGGAGCGTACGTCCAGGCGCTGTACGTCCAGGCCGCGCTGGCGCGCCCGCCGCTCCACCACCAGGGCGTTGCCCTGGTCGCCGTAGGTGCTCAGCAGGTCCGGGTAGATCCACACCAGGCGCAGGCTGTTGTCACTCATGCTTGCTCGTCCTTGTCCGTGAAGGTCCGTGGATCCCGGTCAGTTGCCCACGCGGCGGCGCAGGTCCTGGAAGGCGGTGTAGTTGGCGATGACCTCGATGCGGCCGGGCGGTGCCAGCTGCACCGCTTCGTCGAGGCTCTCGCACACCTGGAAGTCCAGGCCCGCGACCTCCAGCCGCACCGCCAGGTCCAGCTTGCGGTCACCCAGCACGAAGATCGGGTGCCCGGCCAGCCGGGTGTAGTCCACGTCCCACAGCCAGGAGGTGTCGGTGCCGTCCGCGCCACGGGCGTTCACCGACATGATCACCGGGGTCGGCGGCGGGTCGATCAGCGAGAAGGTCTCCAGCCAGCCGGCCGGGTTCTTCGCCAGCAGCAGCCGCAGCTCCCGCTCCATGAAGGTGACCACGTCGTAGCGGCCGGCCACCGCCTGCACCGAGTACATCCGCTCCAGCGCCACCTGCGGCGGCACCCCGAAGGCGGCCGCGACCGCGGCGGAGCTGGTGGCGTTGGCCTTGTTGGCACGGCCCGGCAGCTGGAGCTTGATCGGCCAGGCGCTGCCGTGCGGGTCCAGGACGTGGTCGCCGGACAGCGCCCAGCTGGGGGTGGGGCGGCGGAAACCGCACTCGCCGCAGAACCAGTCGTCGCCCGGGCGCTGCATCACACCGCCGCAGGACGGGCAGGACCAGGCGTCGTCCTTCCACTCCTGGCCCGCCGCGACCCACACCACGTTCGCGGACGACGAGGCCGCCCAGACGATCAGCGGGTCGTCCGCGTTGGCGATGATCACGGCCTTGGAGCCGGACAGGCCCTCGCGCCACTTCTCCGCCAGCATCCGGGTCTCGGCGGCCCGGTCGAGCTGGTCGCGCGAGAGGTTCAGCAGCGCTATGGCCTTCGGGGTCACATCGCGTGCCACACCGGCGAGGTACTTCTCGTCCACCTCGATGACGCCGTACTTGGCGTCCGAGCCACCTGCCAGCGCCGAGGTGATACCGGCCGGCATGTTGGCGCCGAGCGCATTGGAGACCACCGGGCCGCTGGCCCGCAGCGCCTCGGCGATCAGCCGGGTCGTGGTGGTCTTGCCGTTGGTCGCCGACACCAGGACGACGTCCAGGTGCCGGGCCAGCCGCGCCAGCAGGTCGGGGTCGAGTTTGAGCGCCACCCGGCCACCGATCACCGATCCGCTGCCGCGGCCCGCCGCGCGCGATACCGCCGCCGCGGCCTTGCCTGCCGTCACGGCCAGCTTGGCCCGCGGCGACAGCGGCTCCGTGTTGCCTGCCATCGTCCTTGATCCTCCTTGCATCCGGCGCCCGCCTGTCGTGAGGCTGCCGGTGGAACGCCCCCTCCGCAGCCGATGACCGGCCGGAGGCTTCGGTCGGGGATCAGCCTATCGAGATCCGGCCGCGGGCCCGAACCCCGCCACCCGTGCGGCGACATCCGGCGGGTGCCGGACCGTACGCTTGACCTTATGCGTCCCCGCACCATCCCCGGCAGTTCCGGCCGTCCGCGACCCATGCGCCTGCTCGGCGACCCCGCCCTGACCGGGCCCTGCCAGGAGGTCACCGCCTTTGACGGCGAGCTGGCCCGCCTGATCGAGGACATGTACGCGACCATGTACGCGGCGCACGGCGTCGGCCTGGCCGCCAACCAGATCGGCGTCCCGCTGCGGGTGTTCGTCTACGACTGCCCCGACGACGAGGACCGCCGCCATCTGGGGCACCTGGTCAACCCCCGGCTCGTCGAGACCGACGGGCCTGTCGTCCGCGGCCCCGAGGGCTGCCTCTCGCTCCCGGGTATCGAGGCCGGTACCCCGCGTTACGACCACGCGGTGGTGACGGGATTCACTGTCACCGGCGAGCCGCGGACGGTGACCGGGACCGGATTCTTCGCCCGCTGCCTCCAGCACGAGTGCGACCACCTCGACGGCAGCCTCTACCTCGACCGCCTCACCGGCCTGCGCCGCCGCCGGGCGCTGCGTGCCGCCTCCCGGGCCCCGTGGGCGGTCGACGCGGGCGAGGCGGCCGAGGCGGCCAAAGCGGCCGCGCGGGCGGAGGCGCAGGCGTAGGTGTAAGGCGGGAGGGCGGCGGGCGCAGGGGCCCGCCGGCTCACGGCACCGAGTCGGCCCGGGCCGCCTCCTCCGCTGTGATGCCCCGGGGCGGCGTACGCGTACGCCGTCCGTCCCCGGTCAGAACCCGGGCCCGCCCTCGCGGTCCTCGACGGCGGCCAGCTGGCCCCACAGCAGATCGGTCAGCTGGGCGACCAACTGCTCGCGGGAGCACGGGCGTTCGCGCAGCCACCAGTCGCCGGCGCCGTGCATCATCCCGACGATGCCGTGTCCCCAGACCCGGGCCTTGAGCTCGGCGCCCGGCCCCAGATCGAGCCGGTCGGTGATGACCTTCGCCAGCTCCTCGCCGAGGCGGCGCAGCAGCGGGGCGGAGTGCCGCCCCACGTCGAAACCGGATTCCGAGGCGCTGTCCCCCTCGGACGGGTGCATCAGGAAGCGGTAGACCTGCGGGCGGGTCTCGATCGCGAGCAGGTAGGCGTCCAGGGTGGCCTCGACCCGGTCCCGGCGCAGGACCGGCGCGTCGAGCGCGGTCCGTAGGTTGTTCAGCAGGGCGTCGGTGTGTCGTACGGCGAGCGCGCGGTAGAGGCCGCCCTTGTCGCCGAAGTGCCGGTAGAGGATCGGCTTGGTGATGCCGGCCTCGGCGGCGATGGCGTTCATCGAGGCGTCCGGGCCGTCGCGCAGCACAATGCGCTCGGCGGCCTCCAGCAGCTCCCGCCGCCTGCGCTCGGTCGCCGACTTTCCGCGGCCGCTCTGCTCTGTGCTCTCCATGGTCGTGCTCCCCACCCATTGTCCATCCGTGGCGCTCGCGCAACGTAACACCCGAACTCCGCGTCGAATTCGTCCTCAGGGGAGTTGACATCTCTTACTGGTGAGTAACACACTCCGGGTTACCACTAGTAACACCGTACTTCCTGCATCACTGGAGGGGACATGGCCGAGTTCACCATGGAGCTCAATGACGAGCAGAAGGAAGTCCGTGACTGGATGCACGGCTTCGCTGCGGACGTCATGCGCCCCGCCGCCGCCGAATGGGACGAGCGCGAGGAGACCCCCTGGCCGGTGATCCAGGAAGCTGCCAAGATCGGCCTGTACTCGCTGGACTTCTACGCCCAGCAGTTCTTCGACCCGACCGGTCTGGGCGTCCCGATGACCATGGAGGAGCTCTTCTGGGGCGACGCGGGCATCGCCCTGTCCATCGTGGGCACCGGCCTGGCCGCCGTCGGCGTCCTCGCCAACGGAACCGAGGAGCAGATCGGGACCTGGATCCCGCAGATGTACGGCGACGTCGACGACGTCAAGGTTGCCGCCTTCTGCTCCTCCGAACCGGACGCCGGCTCCGACGTCGCCTCGATGCGCACCCGCGCGGTCTACGACGAGGCCAAGGACGAGTGGGTGCTCAACGGCACCAAGACCTGGGCCACCAACGGCGGCATCGCCAACGTCCACGTCGTCGTCGCCGTCGTCGACCCCGAGTTGGGCTCCCGGGGTCACGCCTCCTTCATCGTGCCCCCGGGCACCGCCGGCCTCTCCCAGGGGCAGAAGTTCAAGAAGCACGGCATCCGCGCCTCGCACACCGCCGAGGTGGTGCTGGAGGACGTACGGATCCCCGGCCACTGCCTGCTCGGTGGCAAGGAGAAGCTCGACGAGCGCCTGGCCCGGGCCCGCGAGAAGGCCAGGGCGGGCGTGGGGGTCCCCCCGGCCGGAAGCGTGAAGAACGCCGCGATGGCCACCTTCGAGGCCTCCCGGCCGGCGGTCGGCGCGATGGCGGTCGGCACCGCCCGCGCTGCCTATGAAGAGGCGCTGGAGTACGCCCGGACCCGTGAGCAGTTCGGCCGCCCGATCATCGACAACCAGGGCGTCGCCTTCCAACTCGCCGATATGCGCACCCAGGTCGACGCGGCCCGGCTCCTGGTCTGGCGCGCCTCGTGGATGGCCGCCAACGGCAAGCCGTTCACCTCGGCCGAGGGCTCGATGTCCAAGCTCTTCGCCAGCGAGGTCGCTCAGAAGGTCACTGCCCAGGCCGTGCAGATCCTCGGCGGCAACGGTTTCACCCGCGAGTACCCGGTCGAGCGCATGCACCGCGACGCCGCCATATACACGATCTTCGAGGGCACCAGTGAGATCCAGCGCCTGGTGATCGCCAGGGCGCTGTCGGGGATGCCGATCCGCTAGCGGCAAGTCCCGGTAAGGCGCGCGTAGTTCGCGATGCATGGAGCAGGGCCCCACCCTTCCCGGCGTGGGGCCCTTGAGCGTCCCTCCGGTGCCTCAAACGGCTTGTGGGAGATATTCGGGAGATCGTTTGCGACGGGGAGATGCGAACTCCGGGAACGGCCCGTACTCGCGGTGATCCAGGACCGGGCGGAGGGAGTCCTCCCACAGGCCCTGCAACTGCGGCCTCGACCGGCGAGGCGGCCACTTCGAGACCTTCATCCGCTGCGCCATCCAAGGCTGGGAAGACGCCACTGACCGGGAGAAGGTCCCCGTGCCGTGACCTCGCCGGCCACCCGCCTCGATGTGAAGAAGCCGTCCGCCTCGCCGCCCGGGCAGACCGGGAAGCGCGCCGGCGGGGGGCGCGCCTTGAAGCGTGATCATGGAGGCATGAGGAACGAAGAGGCGAACGGCCCGGTGGCGTGTCCCGGATGCCCGACGCGGGAGAACGTGCCGGTGGCTGAGGCAGCGGGGTGCCCTTGCCGCCCTCGCCCGCGGTAGGGACGCAGCGCGGCACAGCTCCTGACTTCCCTGGTGCGTACGGGAGTTGATGCTGCGCCCAGGGAAAGCGGCTCCCGCTGAGAGCGGCTCCCGCCGAGAGCGGGAGCCGCAGGGGCGTCAGAGGCGTGTCCGGCGCCGGTCGGGGTGTCCACCGGCCTCGTGCTGGCCGAGGTGCATGAGGGCGAGGACGGTGTCGAGGTCGTCGCCCTGGTGCGGGTCTTCGGCCATGCGGTTGCGACGGCGGGCGCCGCATGCGGTGCAGCGGTGGACGATCATGTACCCCTTGGCGGAGTGGTGCTCGACGGCGACCGGGCGCATGAGCGCGCGGCAGGCGTTGGCACGATCTCCGGGTGAGACGTCCACGTGCAGCGAGTGCAGGCAGTGCGGGCAGTGGTTGCGGTAGCTGCCGTTGGCCAACGCCGCGACCGCCCTGTCGCAGTTTTCGCAGGTGAAGCCGGTGTTTTCGGTTGTTCTGCTGATGGTGCTGCTCCTCGGCGAGTCGAAGGGGTCTTCAACTCGGAGGCGCAGGGTTCCGTTCGCTCTCCCTCTGCCGGAGCAGGGGTCGCAGGCTTGACCGGGGAGTGACGCGGTTCACCGCCGCTCAGGGTGGGCGATTACTTCCGGCTCCAGCTTCACCAGAGTGCGCTGACCGCTCTGGATCCGGACCACGACCGGGTTTGTGTCTTTGTCCCGATCACTGTCACGCGGGTGTGCCACGTGCCGCCGGTAGGTGTCCATCCGGTCTCACTGCCGTCGGCGTCGTCCCCTGTCAGGCAGCACGAACAGCAGCATGCTTCATGGTGCGCACGTCACCTCCTCGGGCATCTGAATTCCCTTCGCCCGTAAGGACGGAGGCGTTCCCCATCCTATTGCGGAGGCGTGTGATCGTCCGGCGCGCCGGACGGGTCGGGGGGTCGACGGCCGTGCATCGGGGCGGAGCCCGGTGCACGGCTTTTTGCATGCCGCGTTTGCATGTCGCTTTTGCATGTCGCTTTTGCGTGCCGTTTTTGCATCCCGCCGTACGTGGCGGCGGGGTGGTCCGGTCATCCGTGCACGGCCGTCTCGCCAGGCAAGCCCGCGCGTCTGTGGTCGCCACGCCCTTGACGGGTGGATACCCGCACTCTACGTTCTTCCGTAAAGCAAAACATCAATTCCATGATGCGGAAATCAGCGCCTCCGGCTCGGCGCCGGAGCGTCCCCGTGACAGGTCGACGCAGGAGTACGCGATGCCTCGAATGACAGCCGCCCGTGCCGCGGTGGAGATCCTCAAGCGCGAGGGCGTGACCGCCGCCTTCGGAGTGCCCGGCGCCGCGATCAACCCGTTCTACGCGGCACTCAAGGGCGCGGGCGGGATCGACCACACGCTCGCCCGTCACGTCGAGGGCGCCTCCCATATGGCTGAGGGCTACACCCGGACCCGCCCGGGCAACATCGGCGTCTGCATCGGCACGTCCGGCCCGGCCGGCACCGACATGATCACCGGCCTCTACTCGGCGATCGGCGACTCGATCCCGATCCTGTGCATCACTGGCCAGGCCCCGACCGCGGTGATCCAGAAGGAGGACTTCCAGGCCGTCGACATCGCCTCGATCGCCAAGCCGGTCACCAAGGCCGCGACCACGGTGATGGAGGCCGCGCAGGTCCCCGGCGTCTTCCAACAGGCATTCCACCTGATGCGGTCCGGGCGGCCGGGCCCGGTGCTGATCGACCTGCCGGTCGACGTCCAGCTGACCGAGATCGACTTCGACCCGGAGCTCTACCAGCCGCTGCCGGCCTTCAAGCCGGCCGCGACCCGCGCGCAGATCGAGAAGGCGCTCGCACTGCTCAACGAGTCCCGGCGTCCGCTGATCGTGGCCGGCGGCGGGATCATCAATGCCGACGCCTCCGAACTGCTGGTGGAGTTCGCCGAGTTGACCGGTACGCCGGTCGTCCCGACCCTGATGGGATGGGGCATCGTCGCCGATGACCACGAGCTGAACGCCGGCATGGTCGGGCTGCAGACCTCGCACCGCTATGGCAATGCGAACTTCCTGGAGTCCGACTTCGTCCTGGGCATCGGCAACCGCTGGGCCAACCGTCACACCGGCAAGCTGGACGTCTACACCCGGGGCCGCACGTTCGTCCATGTCGACATCGAGCCGACCCAGATCGGCAAGATCTTCGCCCCGGACCTCGGCATCGCCTCCGACGCCAAGGCGGCCCTGGAGCTGTTCGTCGAGGTCGCCCGCGAGCTCAAGGCCGCGGGCAAGCTACCGGACCGCTCCGACTGGGCGGCCGCCACCCAGGAGCGCAAGGCTCGGCTGCAGCGCCGTACGCACTTCGACGACATCCCGATGAAGCCGCAGCGTGTCTACGAGGAGATGAACAAGGCCTTCGGCCCGGAGACGCGTTACGTCACCACCATCGGCCTCTCCCAGATCGCCGGCGCGCAGATGCTGCACGTCTACAGGCCGCGCCACTGGATCAACTGCGGACAGGCCGGTCCGCTCGGCTGGACGATCCCGGCCGCGCTGGGCGTCGCCACCGCCGATCCGGAGACGCCGGTCGTCGCGCTCTCCGGCGACTACGACTTCCAGTTCATGATCGAAGAGCTGGCCGTCGGAGCCCAGCACAGGATCCCCTACGTCCATGTCCTGGTGAACAACGCGTACTTGGGCCTGATCCGCCAGGCGCAGCGCAACCTCGACATCAACTTCCAGGTGAACCTGGAGTTCGAGAACATCAACGCGCCCGAGATCGGCGTCTACGGCGTGGACCACGTCAAGGTCGCCGAGGGCCTGGGCTGCAAGGCCCTCCGCGTCACCGACCCGAACGAGCTGGGCGCCGCCTTCGAGGAGGCCAAGAAGCTGGCCGCCGAGCACCGGGTCCCGGTCGTCGTCGAGGCCGTGCTGGAGCGGATCACCAACATCTCCATGGCCGCCGCGGAGATCGACAAGGTGAACGAGTGGGAGGAGCTCGCGACCGAGCCGGACCATGCGCCCACCGCGATCAAGCCGCTGAAGTCCTGACCCCGGCGCCGGCCTCGCGCGCCAACTTCCGCTGTGTGTCGTGCGGACGGGTGCTCGGAGTGACGGTCGTCACCATCTCGCCATGGAACGGACGGTCCTTGTTCACCGTTCATAGGAGTGTGGGGCGTGGTTCACCGCCCCGCGGCCATATCTCGCCCCGGCCGGTTCCCCCGTCCGGCCGGGGCCACGGGTCACCCGTCAAGTCCGTTGCGCATCCAGCGGGTTGGCGCCGATGTGTGCGGCGATCCCGTTTCGCACCGAGTCCGCGGCGGCGCTGTCCGGCTTGCGCTCCGCCTGGCTCCGGAAGCAGGCCAGGAACTCCGTGCCGAGTCCGAGTCGCGGGTAGCGCCCCAGGACGTCGGCGCGCAGGTCGGCCGGCAGCGCCTCGGGGCGCTTCCCGGAGATGTCCAACGAGGTGGAGAACGCCAGCAGATGGCCCTCGGGGTCCGCGTCCAGGGCCACCTCGTCCCACATATGGCGGACGATCACCTCGGAGGCCCGCACCCGCCGTTCCACCGGCCATCCGGCACCCGCCGCGAACACCCAGGCCACATGGCCGCCGGCGTCCTCGAAGGGCACGGTGTGACTGTCGAACTCCTTGACCAGTCCGAGGTCGTGGAACATCGCGGCCACATAGAGGAGTTCGGGGTCGAAGGCGATGCTCTGCGCCGAGGCGTATGCCGCCGCCCAGAGGTAGGCGCGGACGGAATGGTTGAGCAGTGCGGGGGAGCAGTAGGCGCTCGCCACCTCCAGCGCCGCACGGCAGGCCCGGGTGTCCGGCACAACAAGATCATCCATCGTCATGCCGCGATTGTCGCTCAGGGCGCGGCTCTTGTCCCCCCAACCGGAAAGCACGGATGCAGCCCGCGCCGGGATCGGCCGCCGTCGGCGCGGGCGGGGGCAGCGACCGAGCGTCGCGGGCGGCGCGGCCGGGCAGGTCGTGCCTCAGGCGCGTCGGCCGGCTCCTCGTTCGAGGGTGCGGAGGTGAGGGCGCGGTTACGGGGCTCCGGCCGTGCAACGGCCGCCGGGGTGAACGCCTTCGCCGTCGGTCTCCGCAGGCGGCGGCGCTGGTGGGGTGGGTCAGTGGCGAACGAGCCCGGCGAGTGCTTGCAGGCTCAAGGACCAACGCCGGTGGCGGCTGTCGACGTGCACAAGTGCGGAGCCCGGCGCAGTCTGGAGGCATGACCGAGCATCCGCCTGTCATCGTGCATCCTCCGACGCCGTCCGGTGGCCGAAGGGTGACCGTGCACGGGCAGATCGTCGGCCTGGCCCACGGCCGTGGCGATGTCGCCGAATTCCTCCGCCGCGCAGGGGTCGCCGACCCGGCCGAGGACATCCGGCTCGATGACCCCCGCCTGGTGGAGTGGCGGGGCGGCTCGTTGGACGACTGGCCGATGCCCTCGGCATGAGGCGAAGCTACTGAACCAGCCGAATCAGCCGGACCAGCCGGACCAGCTAAAGCAGCCCGAGCTGACGGGCCCGGAGGCAGGTCCTGGGCCGGCGTTCCTCGCGCTGACACCGAGCGCCCCGCCTGCCCGTGGGGGCGCCGGCCGGAATGTCGGTGGCAGCAGGTATTAATGAGTCAGGACGTTATCGGCGCGCGCCTGGGTCTGACGTGGGCGCAGGGCGTGCCGGGCGCCTGTGTGGTGGGGCCGACGCGGCAGACGGGGCGTCGGTCGCCGAAGGGCGAGGGAAGGTGAGGGGCGGCGCATGCCGGAGACCACAACGACCCCCGAGAACGGGGCGGGGCATGAGTGACGACGGAGGCAGCTACGACGACGCCAGTGCCGGCCCCACGGGCTCGTCGCACGGCGGGGGTATCCCCCCGTCGTGGAGCGTCCTGCGGAGGGCGATGCGCTGGGAGACGCTTGCCCTGGTCGTGCTGTTCGTGGTGGTGGCGGCGTTGGCTTCGTAGGGGCGTAGGGGCGTAGGGGCGTAGGGGCGTAGGGGCGTAGGGGCGCCGGGGCGCCCTGGCATTAGGGGGCTCGGGAACCCGGGTACCAGGGTGCCCGAGCGTTGCGGGGCAGGGGCAGGGGCAGGGGCAGGGGCACGAGCCGCGCCTGCGCCCGTGCCTGAGGGGCCCAACGCCACGGGTCAGGGCCACGACCTGTGCCCGGGCCCGGGGGTACGGTCCGCGCCGCCAGTGCACGGATGCGGTGCTTCGGTGCTCGCGGAGATCCGGATGGCCGAACTGCCGCGTGCGGTAAGGCCATTGGGCTGGAGTGGCCCGCAACCGTGGCCCCGGCCGCCGGGTGGCTGGCCGGTAGCCAGGCCGGCCGCCCGCCCGGCACCCGAAAGCCTGGCCCCGGCCCCGCCCCCGTTCCCTGAGCGAGCACAAGGGCAGGGCAAGCCGGGCAGGCGGGCAGGGCAGGACGGCAAGGCAGGCCGGGCAGGCGGGCGCGCACGAGGACGCCCCGGGCCCCTGCTCCCGCCGCCGCAGCGCCGCGTCCGATTTCCGCCAGCCAGATGCGCGGACCTGCTGCACAGTGGACTCTGTGATGAATGAGGACAGCAGGTACGAGGCAGTGCGCAGCCGGGACGCCCGGTTCGACGGCGCGTTCTTCTTCGCCGTATCCACGACGGGGATCTACTGCCGGCCGAGCTGTCCCGCCACCACACCGCGACGGCGCAACGTCAGCTTCTTCCCGACCGCCGCTGCGGCCCAGGGCTCCGGCTACCGCGCCTGCCGCCGCTGCCGGCCCGATGCGGTGCCCGGCTCGTCCGAGTGGAACGCCCGGGCCGATGTCGCGGGGCGCGCGATGCGGCTCATCGGTGACGGGGTCGTTGACCGGGAGGGGGTCTCCGGACTGGCGGTCCGGCTCGGCTACAGCACGCGGCAGGTGCAGCGGCAGCTGAGCGCCGAGCTAGGCGCCGGCCCCGTCGCCCTGGCGCGGGCACAGCGCGCCCACACCGCCCGGATCCTGCTGCAGACCACCCGGCTCCAGGCGGCCGAGGTCGCCTTCGCCGCCGGCTTCGCCAGCGTGCGGCAGTTCAACGACACCATCAAGGAGATCTACGCGCTCACCCCGAGCGAGCTGCGCACCGCCGGCCCCGGCAAGGGCGCCCGGTCCGGCCCGGTGGCCCCGCACCCCATGCCCGGGGCGCTGCCGCTGCGGCTGGCCCACCGGGGCCCGTACGCCGCGCGGGAGGTCTTCGATCACCTCCAGCGGCGTGCCCTGCCCGGCATCGAGGAGGTCACGGGGGCGCCCGGTAGCCGGACATACCGCAGGACGCTGCGGCTGCCCCACGGCCTGGGCATCGTCGAGGTCGACGAGGCAGCCCGGCCCGGCTGGCTGGAGTGCCGGTTGCACCTCGCCGAACTGCGCGATCTCACCACCGCGAGTCAGCGGGTGCGCCGACTCTTCGACCTGGACGCGGACCCGTACGCGGTGGCCGACCGGCTCGCCGCGGACCCTGTTCTGGCGGGCCTGGTGGCCGCGCGGCCGGGGCTGCGTTCCCCGGGCACCCCCGATCCGCATGAGCTCGCCGTCCGCGCTGTACTCGGCCAGCAGGTGTCGGTCGCCGCCGGGCGCCGGCTCGGTGCCGCCCTGGTCGCGGCCCACGGAGTACCGCTGCCCGAGCCGGCCGGCGGGCTCACCCACCTCTTCCCGGCCGCCGCCGACCTGGCGGCGGCCGAGCTCGCCGAGCTCGGCATGCCAGCGGCGCGGCGCAGCACCGTGCGCCGGCTCAGCGCCGCGCTCGCCGACGGCACCCTGACCCTGGACGCCGGGGCGGACCGGGCCGACGCCGAACGACTGCTCCTGGACCTGCCCGGCATCGGGCCGTGGACCGCCGGCTACATCCGGATGCGGGCGCTGGGGGACCCGGACGTCCTGCTGTCCGGAGATGCGGCCGTACGGGCCGGGATGCGCCGGGCCGGTGTGCCGACCACCGGCCTGCGGGCGCGTGCGGAGGCCTGGCGTCCCTGGCGCTCGTACGCGATGCACCACTTCTGGAACGCGCCGCCCACCGCGGAGCGGGCAGCGCCCCCGGCATCCACCGCCGGCCCACGGGACCACTGACCCCCGCACCCGACGAACAGCGGACGCCCCACCCTCCACCCCCACCTGCACACCACACCAACCCACAACACCACGGAAAGCACAGGACCATGACGCTCTCCACCACCACGCTCTACACCACACTCGGCAGCCCGCTGGGCGAACTCCTGCTGGTGGGCGAGGAATCCCCCACGGCACCGGGCGGCACCGCGCTCGTCTCGCTGTCCGTACCGGACCAGAAGGGCGGCGCGACCGTACGGGACGGCTGGCGCAATGCCCCCGAGGCGTTCACCGAGATCGTCCGCCAACTGCGCGCCTACTTCGACGGCACGCTGCACCACTTCACCATCGAGTTCGCGGACAGTGCGAGCACCCGCGGCACCGACTTCCAACAGCGGGTGTGGAAGGCGCTGGAGGCGATTCCGTACGGGACGACGACCACCTACGGGCGGATCGCCACCGACATCGGCGCCGCGCCCGGCGCGGTGCGTGCCGTCGGTACGGCGATCGGCGCCAATCCGCTGCTCGTCGTCCGGCCCTGCCACCGGGTCATCGCCGCGAACGGATCGCTCTCGGGCTACGCGGGCGGGCCGGAACGCAAGCGGCAACTCCTCGGGATCGAGGGATCCGCCCCGGGCGGGCGGACGGGGGACACGCCGTGACCACCGCCGGCACCCGGCATCCCGCCAGCCCCCAGCCTCCGGCCGGCGCCCAGCCTCTCGCCGACGCCCGGCGCCCCGCCGGGACGTCCGACCGCGCCGCCCCTGGTGCCCGCGCCGATGACGCCGATGACGCCGAAGGCGGTGCCGCCGCCCCCGCCGGGCGGGTCGCCGCGGCCGACTGGGCGGCGCTCGCCGGGGAACTCGACGCCCTGGGCTGTGCGTTGACCCCGCGTCTGCTCACACCGGCCGACTGCCGTGCGCTCAGCGCGCTCTACGACGAGACCGACCGGTTCCGCTCGACCGTCGACATGGCGCGATACCGCTTCGGCTCGGGCCAGTACCGTTACTTCGCCGACCCGCTGCCCGGACCGGTCCGGGCCCTGCGCGAGGCGTTCTACCCGCATCTGCTGGCCGTCGCCCGCGACTGGGCGGACCGGCTCGGCCGGCCCGCGCCCTGGCCGGACAGCCTGGGCGAGTGGCTCGAGAGGTGCCATGCGGCAGGCCAGAGCAAGTCCGCGCAGATCCTGCTGCGTTACGGCGCGGGCGACTGGAACGCGCTGCACCGCGACGTCTTCGGCGAGATGGTCTTCCCGCTCCAGGTCGTCATCGGCCTGGACGAGCCGGGCACGGACTACACGGGCGGTGAATTCCTCCTCGTCGAGCAGCGGCCACGCGCCCAGTCCCGCGGCACGGCCACCCTCCTGCCCCAGGGCCACGGCCTGATCTTCACCACCCGCGACCGCCCCGTACGCTCCGCCCGCGGCTGGTCGGCCGGGCCGGTCCGCCACGGTGTGAGCACCGTTCGGGCGGGCCGGCGGCACTCCCTGGGCCTGGTCTTCCACGAGGCCTGAGGCCGCCCGGCGGACCCGGCCCAGGGGCCGGCTCGCTCGCGGGTCAGAGCATGGATCCGCCGGTGACGTCGATCCGCTGGCCGGTGATCCAGCGAGAGTCGTCCGAGGCGAGGAACGCGGCGACATCGGCGATATCGGCGGGCCTGCCGAGGCGGTTGAAGATGGACAAGGCCGCCAGCGCGGCGTGTTCCTCTGCGGTCTCCCGCAGCGGTGCGGTCATATCGGTCTCCACGAAGCCCGGCGAGAGGGTGTTGACCGTGATGCCCCGCGCACCGACGTCCTTGGCGAGTGCGAGGGTGAAGGTGTCCACCGCACCCTTGGAGAGGCTGTAGGCGATGAACGAGGGGAACGCCGTACTCGTCACCGCCGACGAGATGTTGATGATGCGCCCGCCGTCCCGCATGCGTCGCAGGCCCTGCTGGACGATGAAGAACGGGGCCTTGGTGTTGACCGCGAAGGTCCGGTCGAACTCCTCCTCGGTGGCCTCGTCGATATGGCCGGGGAAGCTGAGGGCCGCGTTGTTGACGAGGATGTCCAGGCCGGGCTCGGCGCCGCAGTCGCTGAGCCCGGAGTCGAAGGCGGCGAAGAGGGTTTCCGCGTCACCCGGCACGCCCAACTCCGCGCCGACCGCGAAGGCCTGCCCGCCCGCGCCGGTGATGCTCTCGACGGTCTCCTTGGCCGCGATGTCGTTGCTGCCGTAGTGGACCGCGACCAGGGCGCCGTCCTTGGCCAGGCGTTGGGCTATCGCCCGGCCGATTCCCCGGCTGGAGCCGGTCACCAGCGCGGTCTTTCCCTTGAGGTCACCCATGATCGTGAGGCCTTCCTTACATGTGGGGATAAAAGCGGCGGGCGTGCTGCCTCCGCTTGCTGTGGCAGAAAGGAGGTACGGGAGCGCGGGCGCTCGTGTAGCGAGCGCCGGAGCGGTGCGTTCAATCCTGCGAGTCCAGGGCGTGCAGGGTGTCCCGGGCATCCAGGGCGGTCAGGGTCGAGACGAACACCGGCTCGCCGTCCTGGGAGCCGGTGACCTGGACCGTCGTGGTATAGGGCAGCGCCGGGGGCACCAGGCGGGCCTCTATCACGCACGGGCTGCCGTGCTCGGCGTAGCGGTGGAAGGCCGTGCTGAAGGCGTACGGGACAAAGGCGTCGGGCGCGGCCAGGGCGTATGCAGCCTGCTGCGCCGCATCGAGCAGCACCATGCCCGGGACGTGGTCGTTGGCCGGGTTGACGACCGCGGCGTGGCCCGGTGCGATGCGCAGCAGCCAGCGGTCCGGCCGGTCGGTCGGCGAGAGCAGCACATCGCGGGCCGTGGCGCTGCGGGTCAGTTGCGGGGAGACGGCCCGGGGGAGCGGACCGGGGGTACGCCGGGCGGTCAGCCGCTCACCGCGGATCCGCCGGTAGACCGCGGGCGAGGTGACGGTGACATGGGAGTAGCCCGTCGCCACGATCCGGCCGGCCGGTCCGCGGAGCGTCATGTCGAAGCGGCCGCTGGTGAGCGTGCCGGCCCGCATCCGCATCTTGCTGCAGGTGACGTCGATGGTCAGCGCAGTGGGTCCGCTCTCTGGGGTGAGGTGCTCGGCGTGCGTGGTGTAGACGAGGTCTCCCAGGATGAAGTGGTGGCCAACCGGTACGCCGAGTTCCGTGTGGGAGAGCAGCAGGCCTGTCTGGCGGATGGTTTCGCCGGTGAGGATGAGGACGTGCCGGCCGCGGTGGGGGGCGAAGTACCCGTGATCATGGGGCCACTGGGCGGTGACCGAGAAGTGAGCGTCGTCGATTCTGCGCCAACCTGTGACCAGAATGTCGTCAGCGATGGGGCGGTGCACGTACTCATGCGGAACATGGGCTCCGGGGGCGGGCCGCGGTGTGGTGCACTGGCCGGACCGCGGGTGCATCTGCTGTGGGGCCCTGTGCTGAACTGTGCCGCTGACGTGCAACGCGTCGCTCATGACTGCCCCCAGGCGTCTCTACGGGATGAGGTCCATCGCTGTTAAGATACGTACCATCCGGTTTTATTTTCAATGCCGGGCTGGGGGGAATTGGGGAAATACGCTTGCCGAGCAGCGACGTGAACTCTGGCGAGTCGTTGCGCATTTGAAGACTTTCGAGAGACAGGAGGCGTCCTGTGCCACAACAGGACCGCGCGATCCGGACCCGCCGAGTGATCCTGGAGGCGGCCGCGTCGGTTTTCGATGAGCGGGGCTATGACCGCGCGACGATCGCCGAAGTCCTCGAACGCGCCGGCGTGACGAAGGGCGCCCTGTACTTCCACTTCGCCTCCAAGGAGCAGTTGGCGCTCGCCGTGCTCGAGGAGCATGTGACGGACATCGCGGTGCATCCGCAGAAGATCAAGCTGCAGGAGTTCGTCGACTCCGGCCAGGTGCTGGCGTTCCGGCTGCGCAGCGATCCGATGCAGCGCGGTGCGGCCCGGCTGGCGGTGGAGCAGGGGTCCAATCACCTGGGCCGCAAACGGTCGATGCTCTCGTGGACGGTGTTCGTCGAGGGCCTGCTGAACGAGGCGCGGGCCCGCGGTGAACTGCTGGATAGCGTGGTCGTCCGGGATACCGCCGAGCTGTTTGTCGGTGCGTTCGCGGGAATCCAGATGATGTCCCAGGCGCTGACGAATCAGGCCGACCTCTGCTACCGGCTGACCGTCTTCTTCCAGCACACCCTCCCCAGCATCGCGGTGCCGGCGATCCTCACCCGGCTCGACCTGGACCCCGGGCGCGGGGAGCACTTGGAGAACGTCCTTCAGCGCCGGCCATCGGTGAGCATCGATGCCGATGACGATGCGGATGCCGATGACGAGGTGGATGTCGCGGTGGGCTGAGGGGGGCCGGGGAATGTTCCAGGGGAGGCCCGGCGGGCAAGAACATACCGCGCATGCGGTGTTGATTGAGGGTGTCGGATGGGGTGTTAGGGGCTGATGGGGCACCCGGGGGGATTGAGGAGAGATTCGGACGAAAGGGCGAGGTGCCGCGGAGGAATCCGCGGCGCCTTTTGCTGTCCCGGGTTCGGCGTCGGGTCATTGTCGGCGTGGGTCATTGTCGGTGTCGGGCTCATTGTCAGTGGGGCGCGCTTCACTGGAGAGGGTCGAACCGGCGGAGGTGGGCTTGGGGGAGAAGCGGGGGGAGCTGTGAGGCGGATCACCGAAGGGCGAGGGGGTGGATGTCGTGCTGCGGAATAGCGGCCGGGAGGGAAGCGTTCGTCATGCACGTATCGAGGGTGCCGCCGCACCCGCTGCACCCGTCGATTCCGCCGCGCTCACCGCACCCGCCAAGCCCTTTGCCCCCACACCCGACTCTGCCGCCCTGGAGGCCGCACGCATGACATCGACGACGACGGACCGACTGCCCGAAAGGGCGGCGACGGCCGCCGCGGCTCCGCCACCCGGTGCCACCACGGACGGCCGCCCCGGAGCCCGCAGCGGTATCGTCCCGGTCCTCGCCTTCTCCGGCATCGTCGTCGCGGTGATGCAGACGCTGCTGGTGCCGGTCATCAAGGACCTGCCCGTGCTGCTCAACACGGCGCCCAGCAACGCCACCTGGGTCATGACGGCCACCCTCCTCGCGGGCGCCGTCTCGACTCCGATCATGGGGCGCCTGGGTGACCTCTACGGCAAGCGGCGGATGCTGCTCACCAGTCTCGCGATCATGGTCGTCGGCTCGCTGGTGTGCGGGGTCACCAGCGATCTGCTCACCATGATCGTCGGCCGGGTGCTGCAGGGCTTCGCCATGGGGGCGATCCCGCTCGGCATCGGCATCATGCGGGACCAACTGCCCCGCGAGCGGCTCGGCTCGGCCATGGGCCTGATGAGCTCGTCGATCGGTGTCGGCGGCGGACTCGCGCTGCCCGCCGCGGCCCTGGTCGCCCAGCACGCCGACTGGCACGCCCTGTTCTTCGGCGCCGCCGCGCTCGGCGTGCTGTCGATGCTGCTCACCCTGCTCGTCGTACCGGAGACGTCGGTGCGCGCCTCCGGGCGCTTCGACATCGCCGGTGCCCTCGGGCTGTCCGCCGGTCTGGTGGCCCTGCTGCTGCCGCTCACCAAGGGCAGTGACTGGGGCTGGGGTTCGCCCAGCACCCTCGGCCTCTTCGGTGCCGCGGTGCTGATCCTGGTGCTGTGGGGCGTGCTGGAGCTGCGCCTGGCCGACCCGCTGGTCGATCTGCGGACCACGGCCCGGCGTGAGGTGCTGCTGACCAACCTCGCCTCGATCACCGTCGGTGTGGCGTTCTACGCGATCTCGTTGGTGCTGCCACAGCTGCTGCAACTGCCCAAGTCGACCGGCTACGGCCTCGGTCAGTCGATGGTGGTCGCCGGCCTGTGCGTGGCGCCGCTCGGTCTGACCATGATGTTCGTCGCCCCGCTGTACGCACGGATCGCCGCCCGTCGGGGCCCCAAGGTCTCGCTGCTGCTGGGCATGCTCGTCATAGGCATCGGCTACGGCGCGGGCATCGGTCTGATGGACTCCCCCTGGCAGACCGTCATCATCGCGGTGGTCATCGGCGCCGGTATCGGGCTGGCGTACTCGTCGCTGCCCGCACTGATCGTCGGAGCCGTCGACCCCTCCGAGACCGGCGCCGCCAACGGCCTGAACACCCTGATGCGCTCGATCGGCACCTCCGTCTCCAGCGCGGTGATCGGCATGGTGCTGGCTCGTATGTCCACGCCCATGGGGCCGGTCACGGTCCCCACCATGAGCGGCTTCCGGGTCGCCTTCCTGATCGCCGCCGCCGCGGTCCTCGTCGGCGTCGCCCTGGCGTCCTTCCTGCCGTCGCAGCGCCAGACACCGTCCCGGCCGACCCTGGTCGCCCAGGGCGGGGACGGGACGCCCGACGTACCCGGCGCGGAGGACGCCCCGGCACCGTCCGGCCCGGATGCCGCCGGCTCGCGGTCCGCCACCCCGGCGTCGTCGAAGGCGGCCTCCGCCGCTGCGGCTCTGGATGCCTCCTCTCTGGACGCCCCGCCGCTCGACGCTCAGGCTCCGGACGCCCCGACCGCCGGCCGGTCGGCCGTATCGCACCCCGCTGCTACGCCCGGCCGCCCCGCCGGATTCCACGGCCGGGTCCGGAACGGCTCGGGTGCGCCGGTGGCCGGTGCCAGCATCACCCTGATCGACCGGCGCGGACGGCAGGCCGGCGTCACCACGGCCGCTGCCGACGGCAGTTACGCGCTCGCCGCCCCCACGCCCGGCACCTACGTCCTCACGGGCGCCGCGCCCGGCCACACCCCGCACGCGGCCTCCGCCACCTGGCGGGGCGAGGGCGCCCCGGTCGAGACCGACCTGGTCCTCACGGGCAGTGGCCGGCTGGGCGGCACGCTGCTCGGCGGTGCGGACGGCGCCCCGCTGGGCGACGGCAGCATCGTCGTCACCGACGTCGGTGGCGGGGTGGTCGCCCGTACGACCTCGGACGCGCAGGGCAACTGGGACCTCGCCGCGCTGCCCCCGGGCCGCTACACCCTGGTGCTCGGTGCCCCCGGTCACCGGCCGGAGGCCCGCCCCGTGGAGCTGACCGGTGGCGCCCCGGAGCGGCAGGACGCCCGGCTGCGGCCGGCCCTCGCCGTCCGCGGCACGGTGCGGGACCGGCAGGGGCGGCCGGTCGCCGACGCCGCCGTGACCCTGGTCGGGGACGGCGCCGTCACCGGACACACCGTCACCGGCCCGGGCGGTGCCTTCGCCTTCCATGACCTGAGCGCCGGCCGGTACACCCTCACCGCCACGGGCCACCCGCCGCAGGCCACCCCGATATCCCTGGCCGCCGGCGCCGACGAGGTCCTCGACCTGGACCTCACCCGACCCGCCGGCACGCGCGGCTGACGGTCGGCCCCGCCACCGGTGCGGGGAGGGGGAGAGCCCCGGGCCGGCCTGGACGCCCGAGGGCCTGGACGCTCGGCCCGGCCTGGGCGCCCGGCCCGGCTTGGACGTCCGGGCCCCGCCTGGACGCCGGGATCCGGCTTGAACAACCGGGCCCGGCTTGGACATCCGGGCCCGGCTTGGACGTCTGAGTCCGGCTTGGGCGCCGGGGGCCGGCCTGGGCGCCCGAGTCCGGACGGCCTCCGCACGAGAGCCGCATCCAGCAGTACGGGAGCAAGGGGGCGCGCACGCCAACGGGCCGCCCTGGGGCGGTGGTTGCACCGTGCACGTCCCCACAGCCCACGCGCCGCCCCCGTGTCCCCACACCCGTACGACGTCCCCGCACCGCGCCCCGCACGTCGCCCCCGGCAGGTCGCCCCCCGCACGTCGCCTGCACGCCCCCCGGCTGCCCGCAGCCCTGACCGCTGACAGGGCTTACCGCTGCGCCAACTGCCGTAGCGTCGCCTCGAATTCCTCCTCCAGCGTCCGGCTCGCGGCGTCGCCGTCGCCGGCTGCCACTGCCTCGACCAGCGCCGCGTGCCGGGCGTCGCCGTGCTGCGGGTCCTCGTCGCGCAGCCCCAGCAGCTCCACCAGGTCGATCAGCCCCTGACGCAGCGCAGGGGCGAACTCGCGGAAGAGATCGGTGAGTACCGAGTTGTGCGCGGCGTCTACCGCCGCGGCGTGCAGGGCGATGTCCGCATCGACGAAGGCCGCGTCATCACCGGTGGCGGCGGCCGTACGGCGCCCCTCGAGGGCCGAGCGCAGCGCCGCGACATCGGCGTCCGTGCGGCGGACCGCGGCCAGCCGGGCGGCCTGCAACTCCACCATCGCCCTCACCTCGTAGACATCGGCGACCGCGGCCCGGCGCAGACGGGTGGGCCAGTCCTCGGTGGGTGCGGTGGCGAGCACGAAGACCCCGGCGCCCTGGCGCGGTTGCACCAACCCGGCACCGGCCAGGGCGCGCAGGGCCTCCCGTACGGTCGACCGGCCGACGCCCAGAGCCTTGGCCAGGGTGGTTTCGCCGGGGAGCTTGCTGCCCACCGGCCAGTGCCCTTCGGTGATCCGGTCGCGCAGCCGCTGGGTGGCCTGTTCGACCAGGGGGCTGGGGCGGAGCGCTTCGAGTGACATTCCGAACCTCTCAGGTTGTCTGAGGAGTTGATGCCTGGTTAGTCTACCCGCCATGACGCAGCGGGTCCTCCTCCTCGGCCGCCGCGGCGGGGCCTGACGCGACCGGCACCCCGCCGCGGGGCTCGGTGCTGCCGGTCTCCCTCCGGCTCCTGCGAAGGAACACGATGTCCCGCACCACCCCCCTCACCTCCACCACCCCCCTCACCCCTACCAACCCCCTCACCCCCACCAACCCCCTCACCCCCACCAACCCCGTCGCCCCCACCAACCCCGTCGCCCCCGCCCCGGCCCGTGCCACCGCCCCGCGTACCCCCGCCGGCCCGGTGCCCGCCGACGCACCGGCGTGGAACCCGCAGCGCGGCAGCGCGATGCCCTCCCACCGCTACCGGCCCGCGCACGAGCGGGTCGAGGTGCCGCTCACCGAACGCGCCTGGCCCACCGCCCGGATCGAGCGGGCCCCGCTGTGGGTGCCGGTCGATCTGCGCGACGGCAACCAGGCGCTGGCCGAGCCGATGGACACCCCGCGCAAGCGCCGGCTGTTCGACCTGCTCGTCGCGATGGGCTACAAGGAGATCGAGGTCGCCTACCCCTCCGCGAGCCGCACCGACTTCGACTTCGTACGCCACCTGGCCGAGAGCGGCGCGGTACCGGACGAGGTGACGGTGGTGGTCTTCACCCCGGCACGGCGCGAGCTGATCGACCGGACCTTCGCCGCCGTCGAAGGCCTGCCGCGCGCCGTGGTGCACCTCTACACCGCCACCGCGCCCACGTGGCGTGAGGTGGTGCTCGGCCGCGGCCGCGACGAGGTGCGGGACCTGGTGTACGACGCCGCCCGGCACATGGCCCGCCTGGCCGCCGCCCGCCCGCGGGCCGACCTCCGCTTCCAGTTCTCGCCCGAGGTCTTCAACCTCACCGAGCCCGACCTGGTGCTGGAGATCTGCAACGGTCTGACCGAACTCTGGGACGCCTCCCCGGACCGGCCGGTCACGCACAATCTGCCCGCCACCGTCGAGGTGGCCACGCCCAATGTGTACGCGGACCAGATCGAGTACCTGCACCGCCACCTGGCGCGGCGGGACGCGGTGGTGCTCTCCGTGCACCCGCACAACGACCGCGGCACCGGGGTGGCCTGTGCGGAACTGGCCGTGCTGGCCGGGGCGCAGCGCGTGGAGGGGTGCCTGTTCGGCAACGGGGAGCGCACCGGGAACGTCGACCTGGTCACCCTCGCCCTGAACCTGCACACCCAGGGGGTCGACCCGATGATCGACTTCTCCGACCTCGCCGCGGTCCGCCGCACGGTCGAGGACTGCATCCGGCTGCCCGTCCACCCCCGCCACCCCTACGCCGGCGACCTCGTGCACACCGCCTTCTCCGGTACGCACCAGGACGCCATCAGCAAGGGGCTGGCGCACCACGCCCGGCGCGCCGAAGCGCTGGGGGTGGCGGCGTCCGAGGCGCCGTGGACGGTGCCCTATCTGCCGGTCGACCCCGCCGACCTCGGCTGTACGTACGAGGCGGTCATCCGGGTCAACAGTCAGTCGGGCAAGGGCGGCATCGCCTACCTCCTGCAGGCGCACCACGGCCTGGAGCTGCCGCGGGAGCTGCGCGCCGACTTCTCCCGGGCCGTCCAGGAGGCGACCGACGACAGCGGGCGGGAGGCCGACCCCAAGGAGCTGTGGGAGCTGTTCCGGACCACCTACCTCGCCCCCGGGGAAGACGGTCCGTTGGCCCTCGTCTCCTGGAGCGCCGCCGAGCCCGCACCAGGCGAGCACCGGGTCAGCTGTGTGCTGGAGGGCGGCGCCTACGGGGCGGGCCCACGCACCGCAGAGGGCCGCGGCAACGGGCCGCTGGACGCGTTCGCCGACGCCCTGGCCGGGGCCGGACACCCCCTCGACATCGTCTCCTACACCGGGCACGCGCTCGCTCCGGGCCCGGACAGCGCGGCCATGGCGTACGTCCGGTGCCGTATCGACGGCGTCACCTACTGGGGCGCGGGACAGGACACCTCCGTCCTGACGGCCTCCGTGCGGGCGGTGCTCTCGGCGGTCAACCGGGCGCTGCGGGTCGGCGCCTGTTAGCCCGGGCCAGGCGGGGCCGCAACACCGCCCCGCCCCAGGGCGTGATTTCGGTCGTCTGCGGCCCGGCCGCCCGCCCGCCGATGCGCCACAACACCGTCACCGCCGGTGCACCGGCGGTGACGGTGACACCGGGGGCCCGGAGACCGGCTGTGCGTCGCCCCCCTGCGTCGCCCCCCCTGCGGGGCACGGCTGCGGGCCGACTCATCCGCCCTGGGCGCCGGTGTCCGAGGCCCAGGCGGGGGAGAGCGGTACCGTTACGGGCGATCCGGTGCCCAGCCCGCCGGACACCGGGACCGGCCCCAGGGCCCCGGGAAGTAGGCCGAACCTCGTGGTGCCGCGTCCGCAACTCGGGAGATATCTGCGAGCCTGAGCGACGCACCGGAGTACCGGCTGGTCACGGCGGGTGCCCTGCGCACCGGCGCGTCGGGTGTCCCAACTCGTTAGCGGTGTGTTAGTGCCTCGTTAGCGGACCGGCAGTACCCGGCGCCACGCTGGAAGGACAACGAACGGACCGCACGCACCCGACGAGAACCCGCACCTACCAGACGAGGGGGACACTCATGTCGCTCACCACCAAGCCGCTCGGCCGCGGCCGCCGTGTCGCCGCCGGCTCGCTGATCGCGGTCGCCGCGCTCGCGCTCACCGCCTGCCAGGACGGGCCCGGCGCCGACGCGTCCCGCTCCTCGTCGACCGCCGCCTCCGCCTCGTCCCAGCAGAGCGGCGGCAGTGTCCAGCCGAGCGGTGTCACCCACCCGTCGTCGGCCGGCAGCCAGCACGCATCGGCCTCAGCGGGGGCCTCCGCGGGCGGCCGTACGGGCAAGCCGAACGCCGCCGAGTCGCAGGCCTCGGCGATGTCGGCGTCGGACCGCTGCACCGCCACCCAGATGTCGCTGCGCCTGGGCCCCGCCGACATCGGCGCGGGCAACATCCACTACCCCCTCGTCTTCACCAACAAGGGCAAGAAGGCCTGCACGCTGCGCGGCTTCCCCGGCGTCTCGCTGATCAAGCGCGACGGCTCGTCGGTCGGTAAGCCCGCCACCCGGGAGGGCGGCGCCGGCGCCGTCGTCCGGCTCCAGCCGGGCCAGAGCGCGCACGCCGTGCTGCACACCCTCAACGAGGGCGTCTCGGACACCCCGTGCTGGGCCGAGTCGCAGATCGTCTACGTCTACCCGCCCGGCTCCAAGGAGCCGATGACGACCGGCAGCCGTGGGCTGCGGGTCTGCGGTGGCCGGTTCGACGTGACCGCGGTGGAGGCCGGTTCTCTGGGCTGACGCCGGGACGGTGTGCGCAAGGGCGCCCGAGCACCTCGGGCGCCCTTTGCGCTGCGCGAAACGGGCGGCGTCACCTCAACGGCCCCCGGAGACCGGCCCCGGCCCGGAGCGGGTGTTACCAAGGATTACGGAAGTCTTGAATGAGTGCTTTCGTCGCAATCCGCCGAGGAGACAGCCCATGTCCGCAGCATCACGCACGGCCACCAAGGTCGCAGCGAACGGAAAGCCGTCAGCCGAGGACGAGTCCCCGATCCACATCCTCTGGATCAATGCCGGTCTGAGCTGTGACGGTGACTCGGTGGCGCTCACCGCGGCGACCCAGCCGAGCATCGAGGAGATCGCCCTCAGTGCGCTGCCGGGGCTGCCGAAGATCGCCGTGCACTGGCCGCTGATCGATTTCGAGTGCGGGCCGGTACAGGGTGCGGACACCTTCATCGAGTGGTTCTTCAAGGGCGAACGCGGCGAGATCGACCCCTTCGTGCTGGTCATCGAGGGCTCCATCCCCAACGAGACCATCAAGCCGGAGGGGTACTGGTGCGGGTTCGGCGACGACCCGGAGACCGGCCAGCCGATCACCACCAGTGAGTGGATCGACCGCCTGGCCCCCAAGGCGCTCGCCGTCGTCGCCATCGGTACCTGCGCCACCTACGGCGGCATCCACGCCATGGCCGGCAACCCCACCGGAGCCATGGGCGTGCCCGACTACCTGGGCTGGGACTGGACCTCCAAGGCCGGCATCCCGATCGTCTGCGTCCCCGGCTGCCCCATCAAGCCGGACAACTTCGCCGAGACCCTCACCTACCTGCTCTACCAGGCCACCGGCGCCGCACCGATGATCCCGCTGGACGACCAGCTGCGGCCGTCCTGGCTCTTCGGCAGCACTGTCCACGAGGGCTGCGACCGGGCCGGGTACTACGAGCAGGGGCAGTTCGCCACCACCTACGACTCGCCCAAGTGCTCGGTGAAGCTCGGATGCTGGGGCCCCGTGGTCAAATGCAATGTCCCCAAGCGGGGCTGGATGGACGGCATCGGCGGCTGCCCGAACGTCGGCGGCATCTGCATCGCCTGCACCATGCCGGGGTTCCCCGACAAGTTCATGCCGTTCATGGACGAGCCGCCCGGCGGCAGGGTCTCCAGCACCGCCAGCGCCGCCTACGGCAGCGTGGTCCGTCGGCTGCGCGGCATCACGGCCAAGACCGTCGACAACGAGCCCAAGTGGCGCCATCGCGGCGACCAACTGACCACCGGCTACCGGAAACCGTGGTGACGCGCACCGCGTAGCCGCCCGACGTACGACACACCACGGACTCTCCGTACGGACTCTCCGTTCCGATTCCCTCCCCCTCCCGCGCGCAACAGAGCAACAGAAGGGCAACGGCACACGATGGCACCCACGACGAAGGCGGCCGGAGACGGCAGCGGTCTGACGGAGATGTCCTGGGATCCGATCACCCGGATCGTGGGCAGCCTCGGTATCCACACCAAGATCGATTTCAAGCAGAAGCGGGTGGCGGAGTGCTACAGCACCTCGTCGGTCTTCCGCGGCTACAGCGTCTTCATGCGGGGCAAGGACCCGCGCGACGCCCACTTCATCACCAGCCGGATCTGCGGCATCTGCGGTGACAACCACGCCACCTGCTCGGTCTACACCCAGAACATGGCCTACGGGGTCAAGCCCCCGCACCTGGGCGAGTGGATCATCAACCTCGGCGAGTCCGCGGAGTTCATGTTCGACCACAACATCTTCCAGGAGAACCTGGTCGGGGTCGACTACTGCGAGAAGATGGTCCGCGAGACCAACCCCGGCGTCTGGGAACTCGCCCAGCGCACCGAGGCCCCGCACGCCGCCGAGCACGGCTACCGCACCATCGGCGAGATCATGACCTCCCTCAACCCCCTGGAGGGCGAGTTCTACCGCGAGGCCCTCCAGGTCAGCCGCTACACCCGGGAGATGTTCTGCCTGATGGAGGGCCGCCATGTGCACCCCTCCACGCTCTACCCGGGCGGTGTCGGCACGGTCGCCAGCGTCCAGCTGTTCACCGACTACATGAGCCGGCTGATGCGCTACGTGGAGTTCATGAAGCGCGTCGTACCGCTCCACGACGACCTGTTCGACTTCTTCTACGAGGCGCTCCCCGGCTACGAGGAGGTCGGCCGCCGCCGCGTCCTGCTGGGCTGCTGGGGTGCCTTCAACGACCCCGAGCACTGCGACTTCACCTACCGGAACATGACGGACTGGGGACGGAAGATGTTCGTCACCCCCGGCGTCATCGTGGACGGCAAGCTGGTCACCAACGACCTCACCGAGATCAACCTCGGCATCCGGATCCTGCTGGGCAGCTCCTACTACCAGGACTGGGAGGGCCAGGAGAAGTTCGTCACCCACGACCCCCTCGGCAACCCCATCGACGCCCGGCACCCCTGGAACCAGCACACCATCCCCGCCCCGCAGAAGCGGGACTTCGCCGACAAGTACAGCTGGGTGATGTCCCCGCGCTGGTTCGACGGCAACGAGCACCTGCCGCTGGACACCGGCGGCGGCCCGCTCGCCCGGCTGTGGTCCACCGCGCTGTCCGGCCTGGTCGACACCCCGTACGTCAAGGCCACCGGCCAGAGCGTCACCATCGACCTGCCGCGCACCATGACCAAGCCGGAGGTCCGCTTCGAGTGGAAGATCCCGAAGTGGAGCAACGCCCTGGAGCGCAACCGCGCCCGCACCTACTTCCAGGCGTACGCGGCCGCCATGGCGCTGCACTTCGCCGAGCAGGGCCTGGAAGAGGTCCGGGCCGGACGGACCCAGACCTGGGAGAAGTTCGAGGTCCCCGACGAGTCCATCGGCTGCGGCTTCACCGAGGCGGTGCGGGGCGTCCTCTCCCACCACATGGTCATCCGGGACGGCAAGATCGCCAACTACCACCCGTACCCGCCGACCCCGTGGAACGCCAGCACCCGCGACACCTACGGCACCCCCGGCCCGTACGAGGACGCCGTCCAGAACACCCCCATCTTCGAGGAGAACACCCCGGACAACTTCAAGGGCATCGACATCATGCGCGCGGTGCGCAGCTTCGACCCGTGCCTGCCCTGCGGTGTCCACATGTACGTAGGCAACGGCAGGTCCGTGGAGAAGATGCACGTGCCCACCGGCCTGAGCGGACTCGCCGGATGAGCGCCCCCACCGCGCCGCAGCCGGCGGCCGTCCCGCACGCCGAGGAGGCCGGCCGCCGCGTCGAGGACGTCCTCGACCGGCTCGCCCGGCGCGAGGACCCCGAGGTCAGCGCCGCCGCCGAGGAACTCGTCCGGGTTCTGATGGACTATTACGGCGCCGGGCTGGCCCGGATCGCGCAGCTCCTGCAGCGCACCCGCGACGACGCCGACCTGCGGGCCGCGCTGCTCGGCGACGAGCTGGTGACCAGCCTGCTGGTGCTGCACGATCTGCACCCCGAGCCCGCCGCGGCCCGTATCGACCGCGCCCTGGACAGCGTCCGCCGGCAACACCCCGCCGATCTGGCCGCGTTCGACGCCGACAGCGGAACGCTGCGGCTGCGGCCGGCCGGCACCGGTGGCGGCTGCGGCTGCCCGAGCACCAACCAGGCCGCCCAGCAGGCCGTCGAGGCAGCGGTGGGCTGCTTCGCACCCGAGGTCACCTCGGTGCAGTGGGAGCAGGCCGACGCCCCGTCCGAGCCGGCGTTGCTGCAGATCTCCCGCCGACCGCCGACCGCGGCCACCGCCTCGTGACCGGCCCACAGACGGCGCCCACGCGCCTGGGACCGCGCGCCGCCCACCGCGGGCTGCGCCGGTTCCGTGCGCCCGCACCCCCCGCGCCCGAACGCTGCGAACTGTGCGGGGTGGTACTCGCCGAGCACAACCACCGCCACCTCGTCGACACCAGGAACCGCGCCCTGGCCTGCGCCTGCACCCCCTGTGCGCTGCTCTTCGAGCGCCCCGGCGCCGGTACCGGCCAGTTCCACAGCGTCCCCGACCGCTACCTCGTCGACCCCGACCACACGCTCGACGAGACCGCCTGGGACCTGCTACAGATCCCGGTCGGCGTCGCCTTCTTCCTGCACCACTCCGACCTGGACCGCCTCGTCGCGCTCTACCCCAGCCCGGCCGGCGCCACCGAGAGCGAACTCGACCCGTCGACCTGGCAGACCGTGCTCGCCGGCAGCCGGCTGCCCGCCCTGCTCCGGCCCGACGTCGAGGCGCTGCTGCTGCGCCGCGGTGAAGGCCGCATCGACGTCTACCTGGTGCCGGTCGACGCCTGCTACGAACTCGTGGGCCGGATGCGGCTGTTGTGGCGCGGCTTCGACGGTGGCGCCGAGGCCCGGGCCGCCCTCGGCGACTTCTTCACTACCGTCGCCCACCGAGCCCGCGCCCCCAAGGAGGACGACCGGCCGTGACCGACCTGTCCTTCGAGTGTCCCGGCGTACGCGCCGACCGCTACGCCGCCGCCCCCACCCTCCTCTTCCGGCTCCGCATCGCCGCCGCCGACCCCACCACCCGGGTGCATGCGCTCGCCCTGCGCTGCCAGCTCCGCATCGAACCGGCCCGGCGCGGCTACCGCGCCGACGAGGCCGAGGCGCTCGCCGACCTCTTCGGCGAGCGGTCCCGCTGGGGCAGCACCCTGCACCCCCTCCAGTTCGCCCAGACCTCCCTGGTCGTCCCGGGCTTCACTGGTGAGACCGAGGTGGACCTCCCCGTCCCCTGCAGCTACGACCTGGACGTCGCGGCCGGTCGCTACTTCCACGCGCTGAAGGACGGCGAGATCCCGCTGCTGCTGCTCTTCTCCGGCACGGTCTTCGCCGGCGCCGGCGGCTTCCAGGTCCAACCGGTGCCCTGGCACAAGGAGGCGTCGGTACGGATGCCGGTGACGGTCTGGCAGGAGATGACCGACACCCACTTCCCCGGCTGCGGCTGGCTCCGGCTGCCCCGCGAAACCCTCGACGCGCTGCTCGCCTACCGCTCCCGGCACGCCCTGCCCTCCTGGCAGGCGGCGATCGAGGCGCTGCTGGCCGGCGCCGACGGCCCCGCGCCCCCGTCCACGCCCAGCGCCCGGCTGCTGGCCGGCGCCACCGCCCGTCCCGCCACCGAGAGGACCGCGCCGTGACGACCAGCGCCCCGCCCACCGAACCGGCGGACCGCTTCGCCACCGCCCGCCAGGTGGCGGACGCGGTGCTCTTCGAGGGCTATGTGCTCTACCCCTACCGGGCCTCCGCGGCCAAGAACCGGCTGCGCTGGCAGTTCGGCGTGCTCGTACCGCCGCACTGGGGCGCCGCCGGCGCCGAGCACTCCGCCCAGCGCACCGAGTGCCTGATGGAGCCCCGGCGCGGCGCCCGGCTCTCGGCGGAGGTGCGGTTCCTGCACGCCCAGCGCCGCATTGTCCAACGCCTGGGCACCGATGGTGAGTTCCACACCGTCGACGAACTGGAGCTGCCCGACCGGGTGCTGGTCCCCTGGGACGAGGCCACCGAGGAGCGGGTCACCCTGGAGGCCGACGTCGCCACGCTCACCGGCGAGGGCCTCACCGTCCCTTTCCGCCGGCCGGCGCACGAGGAGACCGAGCCGGTGCACGACGCCGACGGCCGGCGGTTCGGCCGACTGGTCCGCACCCGCGCCGCGGTCGAGGGCCGGGTACGGCTGCGCGCGCAGGAACTCGACGGCCCCTACGCGGCGCTGCGGCTGACCGCCACCGTCGAGAACACCAGCGACTGGACACCGGGCGACGCCGATGCCGACCGGGCCGCGGCGCTGCCGCGCTCGCTGGTCGGCGCGCACCTGCTGATGGCGCTGAGCGCCGGCGCTTTCCTGTCCATGACCGATCCGCCGGAGTGGGCCGCGGCGGCCGTCGCGGCCTGCCGCAACGAGCACACCTGGCCGGTGCTGGCCGGCGCGCCGGGCCGCGCCGATGTGCTGCTGTCCTCCCCGATCATCCTGGAGGACTACCCGGCCATCGCCCCCGAGAGCCCCGGCGCGCTCTACGACGCGCTGGAGATCGACGAGATCCTCGCCCTGCGCACCGCGGCCCTGACCGACCAGGAGAAGCGCGAGGCCCGGGGCACCGATCCGCGCGCCGCCGACGTCATCGAACTCGCCGACACCATGCCGCCCGAGGTCCTGGAGCGGCTGCACGGCGCCGTGCGGGCGCTGCGCGAGGTCACCGGCCCCGACCCCGGCCCGGCCGCGCCCGAGGACCCGTTCGCCGCCCCCGAGGTGCCCGGCGTCCGCCCGGACACCCCCTGGTGGGACCCGGAGAGCGACCGCAGCGTGGACCCCGTCCGCGACCGGATCACCGTCGACGGTCAGCAGGTCGGCGCCGGCAGCCGGGTGTTGCTCAAGCCCGGCCGGCGCCGCACCGATGCCCAGGACCTCTTCCTCCACGGTCGGGCCGCACAGGTCGAGGCGGTGCTGCACGACGTCGACGGCGGGGTGCACCTCGCGGTGACCGTGGAGGGCGACCCGGGCGCCGACATCCGGCGGGAGCAGGGCCGGTTCCTCTACTTCCAACCCGATGAGATCGCCCCTGTGGAGGACGCGTGAACGCCGACGCACCCGTTGCCGGGCCGCCCGCGAAGACCCTGATCGCCGGCGTCGGCAACATCTTCCTCGGCGACGACGGCTTCGGCGTCGAGGCCGTCCGCCGGCTCGGTGCACACCCCCTGCCCGAGGGCGTCGAGGTGGTCGACGCCGGCATCCGGGGCATCCACCTCGCCTACCAGATGCTGGACGGCTACCACACCGTGCTGCTGGTGGACACCACCGCGCGCGGCGCCGAACCCGGCACCCTCCATCTGCTCGACGCCACCGACCCGGCCACCGCCCGCCCCCGCAGCACGGCGCTCGACGGCCACCACATGACCCCCGATGCCGTGCTCGCGCTGCTGGACACGCTCAGCGCGGGCACCGGCGGCCGGCGCCCCCGGCGCGTCTTGGTCGTCGGCTGCGAACCCGCCGAGGTCGCCGAGGGCATCGGCCTGAGCCGGCCGGTCGACGCCGCCGCCGACGAGGCGGTGCGGCTGATCCGGCAACTCGTCGGCGCGACCGGGGCCGAGGCCACCGACGCACCGGCGGACGACGCCGCGGACGCACCGGAAGCGGCGGCCGGAGACCGCCCCGCGGCGTCCCCCGACCCCGAACCGGCGGAACCGGCCGGCGAGGAGCCGGCCCCCGTCGCCGCAGGTCCCCACACCACGGAGAGGAACACCACACCATGCTGAAGTTCGTTCTGAGCGGCGCGGCCGCCGCCGCCTTCGCCCTCATCCTGAAGTCCGTACTGCCCGACGTCAGGCGGTATCTGCGCATGCGGTCCATGTGAGCGGAGCGCGCTGCACCGAACGGCGTACGCCACCGTGCCGCCCCGGCGAGGCATCCGGTCCGCCCCGTGGCGGCGCCGTCTAATGAAGCCGAGCGGCACCCGGTCGTCCCCGCACCAGAGAGAAACCGATGCACGAGATGTCCATCGCGCTTGCGGTCGTGGACCAGGTCGAGGGCGCGGCACGGCCTCCCGGGGCCACCGCGGTCCGCAGCGTCCGGCTGCAGGTCGGCGAACTGGCCGGAGTGGTCCCGGACGCGCTGGCCTTCTCCTTCGAACTCGCCTGTGCGGGGACGGCGCTGGAAGGCGCCGACCTCGAACTGGACCCGGTCCCGGCCCGCGCCCGCTGTGGCCCCTGCGCCCGCGCCTGGCCCACCGGAATGCCGCCCCGGCTCAGCTGCCCGGGCTGCGGCGGCGCGACGGCCGAGCTGCTGTCCGGCCGTGAACTGCAGATCGTCAGCGTGTGCTGGAACGACACCCCGGCACATCCCCCGATGCGTCAGGAGCGCTGAACCATGTGCCGAGTCGTCGACCTGCAACAGGCGGTCCTCGCCAAGAACGACGCCTGTGCCCACACCCTGCGCGAGGACCTCGCCGCCCGGGGCACCGCGGTGGTCAATCTGCTCTCCAGCCCCGGCAGCGGGAAGACCGCCCTGCTGGAGGGCGAACTGGCCCTCGCCCGCAGCCGTGGCGTCCCGGTCGCCGCACTCACCGCCGACCTGGCCACCGAGAACGACGCGGTGCGCCTGGCCCGCTCCGGAGTCCCCGTCAAACAGATCCTCACCGACGGGCTGTGCCACCTGGAGGCCGAGATGCTGGGCGGGCACCTGCACGGCTGGCTGCCCGCCGACACCCGGCTGCTGTTCATCGAGAACGTCGGAAACCTCGTCTGCCCGGCCTCCTACGACCTGGGGGAGACCCTGCGGGTGGTGCTGGCCTCGGTGACCGAGGGCGAGGACAAGCCGCTCAAGTACCCGACGGCCTTTGGGCTGGCTCATCTCGTCGTGGTCACCAAGACGGACATCGCCGATGCGGTCTCCTTCGACGAGGCCGAGTTCCGCGCCAACGTCCAGCGGGTCAACCCCGGCGTGGAGGTCGTGCTCACCTCGGTGCGTGCCGAGGAGGGCACCGGGGTACTGCTGGACCGGGCGCTCGCGGCGCGTGACGGCGCACCGGTCCACATCCCCGTCATGACGCGCAAGTCCCACCACGTCCACGACGCCGAGGACCCCCGCCCGCACGACGAGTCCCACTCCCACGGTCACGGTCCGGGGCATGCCCACGAGCACGGACCTGCGCACCGCCACGACCACCCGCACGACCACAGCCACGACCACAGCCACGGCCACGAACACGGTCATGACCATGCGCACGCCCCGCACGGCGCGGGCGATCACTCCCACCGGGCCGGCCCCGGTTCCGTGGCACCGAGCCGCTCATGACCACCGGGCAGGTCGACGCCACCCCCGCCAACGCTGCCGCCCCCGCGCCGGCTGCCGCCCCCGCGCCGGCCGCCGCACGCCGCCGGATCACCGTGCGCGGCGTCGTCCAGGGCGTGGGCTTCCGTCCGTTCGTGCACACCCTCGCCACCGGACTGGGCCTCGTGGGCCATGTCACCAACACCGGTGAGGGTGTGGTCACCGAGGTCGAGGGCGCGCCCGAGGCGCTGGCCCGCTTCGGCGAACGGATCGGTCGCGAGGCGCCGCCGCTGGCCGTGGTCGAGGCCGTCGATGGCGAGGACATCGCCCCGGTCGGCGACGCCGGATTCCACATCCGGCCCTCCCGCAGCCACGGCCCGTCCCGCACCCTGGTCTCCCCGGACGCCGCCACCTGCGACGCCTGCCTCGCCGAGCTGACCGACCCGGCCGACCGCCGGTACCGGCACCCCTTCCTGACCTGTACGCACTGCGGGCCGCGGTTCACCATCGTCAACGGCGTCCCGTACGACCGCGCGCTGACCACCATGGACCGCTTCCCGATGTGCCGGCGCTGCGCGGCGGAGTACGCGGACCCCGCCGATCGGCGCTTCCACGCCCAGCCGATCGCCTGCCACGACTGCGGCCCCC
Organism: Streptomyces sp. NPDC020742; assembly: GCF_040641675.1. Taxonomy (NCBI): domain Bacteria; kingdom Bacillati; phylum Actinomycetota; class Actinomycetes; order Kitasatosporales; family Streptomycetaceae; genus Streptomyces; species Streptomyces sp. NPDC020742. The sequence continues at coordinate 4,562 of NZ_JBFAEA010000019.1, read as the reverse complement.
GCCTGCGGCTCCTGCTCGCCGACCCCGCGGACCGCACCGGTCCGCAGCGGCCCGCCGAGGACACCGACCCGATCGCCGGCACCCGCCGGCTGCTCGCCGACGGGGCGATCGTCGCGGTCAAGGGGCTCGGCGGCTACCACCTGGTCTGTGACGCCGCTGCCGACGCCGCCGTCACCCTGCTGCGCCGCCGCAAGGCCCGTGGCGACAAACCGTTCGCCCTGATGGCCCGTCATATCGCGGACATCGAGCACCTGGTGCGGGTCACGGCCGGGGAACGGGCACTGCTCACCGGCCCCCAGCGCCCGATCGTCCTGCTGCGCCGGATCCCCGGCCCCCCGCCGGGTTCCGACGCGCCGGTGCTGTCCGGGGCCGTGGCGCCCGGCAGCCCCGACCTCGGCGTGATGCTCCCGTACACCCCGCTGCACCATCTGCTGCTCGGGCTGCCCGGCGACCCGCCCGGTCCCCGGCTGCTGGTGATGACCAGCGGCAACCTCGCGGGCGAACCGATCGTCACCGACGACGAGGAGGCCCTGCGCCGGCTGGCGCGGCTCGCCGACGCCTGGCTCATCCACGACCGGGCGATCCGGATCCCCTGCGACGACTCCGTCGTCCGGATCAGCGACGGGGAACCGCTGTTCGTCCGGCGTTCCCGCGGCCATGCGCCGTTCCCCGTCCCGCTCCCGGTGCCGGTGCGGCCCGCGCTGGCGGCCGGCGGCGACCTCAAGAACGTGCTGTGCCTGGCCGAGGGGCGGCGCGCCTGGCTGTCCGCGCACATCGGCGACATGGACGACTTCGCCACCCAGCTCGCCTTCGAGGAGGCCGAGGCGCACCTGGAGACGGTCACCGGGGTCCGCCCCCAGCTGCTCGCGGCCGACCGGCACCCCGGCTACCGCTCCGGCCAGTGGGCCCAGCGGCACACCGCAGGCCGCCCGCTGGTGCGCGTCCAGCACCACCACGCGCACATCGCCGCCGCCATGGCCGAACACGGCCTCGACGGCAGCCGCCCGGTCATCGGCGTCGCCTTCGACGGCACCGGCTACGGCGATGACCACGCCGTATGGGGTGGTGAGGTGCTGCTCGCCGACTACGACGGCTACCGCCGCTTCGGGCAGCTCGCCTACGTCCCGCTGCCCGGCGGCGACACCACCGTCCGGCGCCCCTACCGCATGGCGCTGTCCCATCTGCGCGCCGCCGGCCTGGACTGGGCCGAGGACCTGCCGCCGGTGGCGGCCTGCCCGCCCGAAGAACGCCGGCTGCTGGCACGGCAGTTGGAGCGCGACCTCAACTGCGTGCCCACCTCCAGCATGGGCCGTCTCTTCGACGCCGTCTCCTCGCTCGCCGGGATCTGCCACCGCGCCGGGTACGAGGCCCAGGCCGCCGTCGAACTGGAGGCCGCGGCCCTGACCGCCGACGAGGACGACGGCGGATACCCCTTCGACCTGCGCGCCGCGCCTCCCGGGCCGCGGGGCCCGGCGGCGGCCGACACCGTCGCCGATCCGGCCCCGCTGCTGGCCGCCGTGGTCGCGGACGTCCGCGCGGGCACCGACCCGGCGCTGATCGCGGCCCGCTTCCACACCGCGGTGGCCGGGCTCGTACGGCGCTGCTGCGGCCAGGCCCGGGAGCGCACCGGCCTGGAGACGGTCGCCCTGACCGGTGGGGTCTTCGCCAACTCCCTGCTGGCCGAGGCCACCGCCGCGCTACTGCGGCGCGACGGCTTCACCGTCCTGCGCCACCGCCGCGTCCCGCCCAACGACGGGGGACTGGCGCTCGGCCAGATCGTCGTGGCGGCGCGCACCACACCCCTGTACGGCGGGGTGGGGCTGCCCTGACCGGCCACGCGGCCGAGGCGGCCGTAACGCATCCATGACGAGGAGAGGCCCATGTGCCTGGCGGTACCCGGCAAGGTTTTGGACATCGAGGAGCGGGACGGCACCAAGATGGCCACCGTCGACTTCGGCGGGGTGGTCAAGGAGGTGTGCCTGGAGTACGTCCCGGATCTGCAGGTCGGCGAGTACGCCATCGTCCACGTCGGCTTCGCGCTGCAGCGGCTGGACGAGGAGTCGGCCCGGCAGACCCTCGCCCTCTTTGAGGAACTCGGCCTGCTCCAGGAGGAGTTCGGCGACCCCTGGGAGGCGGCCGCGGCCCAGGGCGCGGTCGCCGGGACGGGCAGCGGCCCCGCGGCCACGGTGAGCACGACGGCGCAGGAGGCGCGGCAGTGAAGTACATCGACGAGTTCCAGAACCCCGAGCTGGCTCGCCGGCTGCTGGACGACATCCACGCCACGGTGACCCGGCCTTGGGCCCTGATGGAGGTCTGCGGCGGCCAGACGCACACCATCATCCGGCACGGTATCGACCAACTCCTGCCGGATCAGGTCGAGTTGATCCACGGCCCGGGTTGCCCGGTCTGTGTCACACCGCTGGAGGTCATCGACAAGGCCCTGGAGATCGCCGCCCGGCCGGGCGTGATCTTCTGCTCCTTCGGGGACATGCTCCGGGTCCCCGGCAGCGACCGCGACCTGTTCCGGGTGCGCAGCGAGGGCGGCGACGTCCGCGTCGTCTACTCCCCGCTGGACGCCCTCAAGGTCGCCCAGCAGAACCCCGACCGCCAGGTGGTGTTCTTCGGCATCGGCTTCGAAACCACCGCCCCGCCCAATGCCATGACGGTCTATCAGGCCCGCAAGCTGGGCATCCGCAACTTCAGTCTGCTGGTCTCGCACGTCCGGGTGCCGCCCGCCATCGAGGCGATCATGACGTCGCCCAGCTGCCGGGTCCAGGCGTTCCTCGCCGCCGGCCACGTCTGTAGCGTGATGGGCCTGGGCGAGTACCCGGCCCTCGCCGACCGCTTCGAGGTCCCGATCGTGGTCACCGGATTCGAGCCGCTGGACATCCTGGAGGGCGTCCGCCGCACCGTCCGCCAGCTGGAGCGCGGTGAACACACCGTGGACAACGCCTATCCGCGGGCGGTCCGCGCCGAGGGCAACCCGGCCGCCCGGGCCATGCTGGACGACGTCTTCGAGGTCACCGACCGCTCCTGGCGCGGCATCGGCACCATCCCCGCCAGCGGCTGGCGGCTCTCGGAGCGCTACCGCGACTACGACGCCGAGCACCGCTTCTCCGTCGAGGGCATCACCACCCGCGAACCGGCCGCCTGCCGCAGCGGCGAGGTCCTGCAAGGGCTCATCAAGCCGCACGAGTGCGCCGCGTTCGGCACCGCCTGCACCCCGCGCACGCCCCTCGGGGCCACCATGGTCTCCAGCGAGGGGGCCTGCGCCGCCTACTACCTGTACCGCCGACTCGGCACCCCGCCCACCCCGCTGGAGGCGAGCCCCGTTGCCTGACACCTCGCACACCGCACTCAACGGCCCGACCCCGGCCGACCGCGGCCTGCCCACCGTCGACATCTCCGGCTGGACCTGCCCGGCCCCGCTGCGCGACCAGCCGCGGGTGGTCATGGGGCACGGCGGGGGCGGGGCGCTCTCCGCCGAGCTCGTCCAGCAGATCTTCGTCCCGGCCTTCGGCGGCGAGGTCCTCGCCCAGCTCGGCGACTCCGCCGCGGTGTCGCTGGGCGGTACCCGGCTGGCGTTCTCCACGGACTCCTTCGTCGTCCGGCCGCTGTTCTTCCCCGGCGGCAGCATCGGCGACCTCGCCGTCAACGGCACCGTCAACGACCTGGCCATGAGCGGCGCCCGGGCCGCCTACCTCTCCTGCGGCTTCATCCTGGAGGAGGGCGTGGAGATGCCGGTGGTCGCCGGGGTCGCGGACGCGATGGGGGCCGCCGCCCGGGCCGCCGGCGTCGAGGTGGCCACCGGCGACACCAAGGTGGTCGAGGCGGGCCACGGCGACGGCGTCTACATCAACACCGCCGGCATCGGGTTGATCCCGGCCGGTGTCGACCTCCGCCCGCAGCGGGTGGTGCCCGGCGACGTGATCATCGTCAGCGGCGACATCGGCGTCCACGGCGTGGCGATCATGAGCGTCCGGGAGGGCCTGGAGTTCGGCGTCGAGATCGAGAGCGACTGCGCGGCCCTCGGGGGCCTGGTCGAGACCATGCTCGCGGTCACGCCCGATCTGCATGTGCTGCGCGACCCCACCCGCGGCGGCCTGGCCGCTGCGCTGTGCGAGATCGCCACCGCCTCCTGCACCGGCATCGTCATCCAGGAGCGCAGCATCCCCGTGCCGTCGGCCGTCGCCAACGCCTGCGCCGTCCTGGGCCTGGACCCGATGTACGTCGCCAACGAGGGCAAGCTGGTCGCCTTCGTCCCGCGCGAGCACGCCGACGCCGTGCTCGCCGCGATGCGCGCCCACCCCCTCGGCGCCGGCGCCACCGTGATCGGCGAGGCGGTGGAGACCCACCCCGGCATGGTCGTCGCCCGCACCCCGCTGGGTGGCACCCGCGTGGTCGACCTGCCGCTGGGGGAGCAGCTGCCCCGCATCTGCTGAACCACCGTACGGACAGGGGCGCGGGGGGGGGGGGGGGGGGCCCGCCCCCCCCCCCCCCCCCCGGGGGCCCCCCCCCCCCCCCCCCCCACCCCCCCCCCCCCCCCCAACCAACAGGACAGT
>NZ_JBFAEA010000018.1:0-157708 GCF_040641675.1 Streptomyces sp. NPDC020742 | reverse complement strand
TGGGGGGGGTTGGTTGACTATATTATCGAACTCGAGTTATCACAACCCACCCCCGCAGGACCACCACCGCGCCTAACAGCCCCGCGCAGCGGACCCGCCCGCCGCGTGGGGGTACCTCCCACGCCCTTAAGGCAGTGGGGGAGCCACGGCGAGCAGCAGGCACGGCGAGAGGGCCAACGACATCGGAACGCACCCGGCCGCCAGGCCACCGCGGCAAAACCGACAACGAACGGGCCCCCGGCGAACAACCACCACGGCGGGTGAGGCGACAACGTGGGAAGCTCAGCCAAGCGCAGCCACCGTGTCAGCCCGCCCCTTCTCGTAGACCGTCAAGCCCCGGGCCAGATGGAGCGGTACCAACAGCAGTTCCACGATGAGGGCCTTCCAGGCGTAGACGAGATTGACGGCCTTGGTCGCGTAGACGCAAGGGACGTTCAACAGCACCTGCCCCAGCGGGAGTTTGCGACGACGAGCGGCGTAGAGGAGTGGTGGTGTCGTCAGCAGGAGTTCGGCGCCGGCCCACCAGAGGAAGGCGAGCGCGGGTGGCTGATCGGTGGTCGCGGCGATCACGAACGGGGTCGCCCACCACAACGGTGCGGTGAGGATCTCCAGGAGGGCCAGCAGTACCCAGACCGCCAACAGGGGCTTACGGAAAAGCAATTGCCCGAGGTGGAGGCGGACGTTCTGGCAGAAGCCTGCCATCCAGCGCCAGACCTGTTTGCGGAGGTAGGTCAGGTCTTCCGGGTCGGCAGCGAGGGCGACGGCGTCCGAGACGTAGACCGCGCGTCTGCCCGCGATCTGCTGGGACCAAGTGAAGTCCATGTCCTCGACGATGGTGCGTTCGGGGAAACCGCCGAACGCCATCAGATCGTCGCGGCGGAAGACCGAGCAGCAACCCGAGCAGACCATGGGGCTGTTGGCCAGGGCTTGGATGGGACGGTGCCAGTGGAAACCGAAGAGGTACTCGGTGGAACGGCCACGCTCCCAGAGGGTGCGGGTATGGCGGGTGCGGACCGTGCCGGCGGCGATCGATACCGCCGGGTCGTCGAAGACGGGGACGACGGTCTCGATGTAGTCCGGTGCCAAGACGGTATCGGCGTCGACGGCGAGGACGAGGTCGGTGGTGCAGTGCGGAAGGGCGTAGTTCTGTGCCTTGGCCTTGCTGCCAAGGTTGCGCGGCGGGCGTAGGACCGTGACGCCGTGTGCTGCCGCCACCTGGCCGGTGCGGTCCGTGGAGGCGTCGTCCACCACCAGGACGCGGTCAGGCCGGACCGTTTGTCGGGCGAGGGACTCCAGTGTGGCCGGGAGCCCCTCCTCCTCGTTGTGAGCTGGGACGATGACGGTGACGGTGTGCATGGCGAGTTCCCCCTGTCGTGCGGATGGTGCCGACTACGACGGCGATCAGTCCGATCAGGCCGTAGACGATGGTGCTGATACCGATGAACGGCAGTCCTCCGTGCATGTGACTGACCGTAGCCGGGGTGACCCCTCACGCGTTTCCGGAGGCCGCCTCCTGTGGATAACCGTCAAAGCCCTACCCGCCCGACCCATGGCCGGCTTCCGACCTCCGACCGCCGGCTTCCGGCTTCCGGCTTCCGGCTTCCGGCTTCCGGCTTCCGCACAATCACGGCTTCCGCCGCCCTTCGCGCGACTCCGAAGATCCGTTGGCGGTGCGCGACCGACGCCAGAGGAACCAGAGGCCTCCCCCGAGCAGGGAGAGCACCACCAGAGTGAGCAGCCCGGTGCCCCAGGGTCCGTCGCCCAGCCGCACCCCCGCCAGGACGATCGCGGCGGCGGTTAGGAAGGGCAGCAGGGTGAGTGCCAGGAAGCGGAGGATCACCGCGACGCCTGCCGCCCTGGGCAGGCGGGTGAACGACCGGCGGTCCCCGAGTCGGCCCTCGGCACCGCTCGGCGAGTAGTACTGGACCGCCTTGGCCGCCAGGCGAAGGGTGTTCTGCCGGTAGATCAATGCGAGCGCCGGCACCCAGACGAGGGGGAGCACCATGCCCACGAGGAACAGCGCGACGATCGCGCCCGTCGACAGGGCCCGCCGCAGTCTGCTGGGCTTCTCGCCACCGCCGGTGATGCCGAGGACGGCGGCCATCCTGACGATGAGCGCCCACCGCGTCCGCCGGGGAAGCCGGCCGCGTCCACCCGCGGGGTGACGCCGCACCTCGGTCATGGCCCTGTCGGCCGCTTCGGTCGACGGGTACACGTCCTGCAGGACCAGGAGGTCGGCGACCCGCTGCTCGCTGCGGGGGTCGTGACCGGCGAGAGCGGCCAGTTCGAGCACCATCTGTGCCTGGGACAGCAGGGCGGCCACGAAGCTCACCGGCATGACGACCACGAACGGCCCGCCGAGGGCGGCGCCGTCGATGATCGTCACCCGCGTTCCCTGCGCGATGGCGTCCTGGCTGAGTTCTTCGACGCCGGCGTGGGGGCTGCGCCGCTTCCGACGGGCCACCGCGGCGGCGGCCCGCGGGCCGAAGCGGCGCACGGCGAAGTACGCCAGCTGCTCGGGCAGGTGCTGCGGGTCGGCCCAGATCATCGGCAGCAGCGCCCGTGCCTCTACCCGCACCGACGCGTGCGGGTGGGAGGGGCGTGAGCCACCGTCGACTCCTTCGCCACCGTTCATCCGGGCCCGTGCTCCTCGGCCGCCTCGGGGGACAGGGGATCTGCTGTCCATCCTCCTGGATCGGGACGGGACACGCCCGCGGTCGGGCCTCCGGGTGCCGGTGCGGGCTTCGGCCGAGCGAGCCGAGCGGGCAGAGCTGCCTGAGCTGGCCGAATGCGCGCCGGCGCTCGTTCCGTACCGGTAGCGCGGCGGGCCAGCACGGTTCCCACATCGTGCACCATGCGTCACTTACTGTGGCTTTCGGCGTGGCCGCCGCGGGTGGATGGAGTGGACGACGTGAGGTTCGCGGAGGCGTCAGGTGGCGGTGAGGCCGTACCCCCTCCCGAGCCGGTCCCGGACTCCGGGCAACGGTCCGTGGCGCCGCTGCTGGCCGTGTGTGCCGGGTATTTCATGGTGATCCTGGACGTGACGATCATCAACGTCGCGGTGCCGGTGGTGGGCCGGGACCTGTCGGCCTCCCTGACCGGCATCCAGTGGATCACCGACGGATACACCCTGGTCTTCGCCGGATTTCTGCTGTCCGGCGGGGCGCTGGGCGACCGGCTGGGCAACCGCCGGGTCTTCTGCACCGGCGTGGCGGTGTTCACGGCGGCCTCGGCTGCATGTGCGCTCGCACCGAGCGCCCCCTTCCTGGTGGCGGCCCGGCTGGTGGAGGGGCTGGGCGCGGCGCTGATCGTGCCCGGTTCCCTGGCCCTGCTCCAGCAGGCCTATCCGGCGCCGGCCGCACGCTCACGGGCGTTCGGACTGTGGGGCTCGATGGCTGGCATCGCGGCCTCCGCCGGGCCGCTGCTGGGTGGACTGCTGGTGTCCACGGTGGGCTGGCGGTCGGTGTTCCTCATCAATCTGCCCGTCGGGGTGGCCTGCCTGGTACTGACGCTACGGCAGGTGGCGCCCTCACCCCGGCGCACCGACCGGGCACTGGACCTGCCGGCGCAGTGCGCGGCCGTGGTGGGAGTGGCGCTGCTGACGGCCGCGCTCAACGAGGCCGGCCGTCGGGGCTGGTCCGATCCGGCGGTGCTCGCCGGGTTGGCCCTGTCCGCGCTGGCCGCCTTGGCGCTCGCACTGCGCGAGCGGCTGGCCCGTTCTCCCGTCTTGCCGCCGAGCCTGCTGCGCTCACGTGCGCTGAGCGGCGGAGCCGTGATCGGCCTGCTGTTCAACTTCGGCTTCTACGGCATGGTGTTCACCGCCAGCCTGGACTTCCAGCACCAGCGCGGCTTCAGCGCGCTGGGAACCGGGGCCGCCCTCTTCCCGGCGGTGGCGATGACGATGTTCGCCTCCGTGTTGTCCGGGCGGCTGACCCGAACGACCGGCGATCGCCCGCTGGTGGTCTCCGGGATGCTCCTGGCGGCCCTCGGGCTCGCCGGCTGGGCCGCGGCGGGGACGGACCCCGCCTATCCGTTGCTGGTGGCCCCGATGATGGCAGCCGGGTTCGGCACCTCCTTCGCCCTCACCGGGTCGACCTCCACCGTGATGGGCGCCGCACCCACGGCGTACTCGGGGACCGCCTCCGCGCTGTTCAACACCACCCGCCAGATCGGCAGCGCCACCGGTGTGGCACTCGGCGGAACCCTGCTCGCCACGGCCACCGACTACAACGCGGGGCTGCGCACCAGTATGGCCATCGGCGCACTCGCCTATCTGGCCGCCGCGGGCCTCGCGTGGCGATGCGTGCCGACGAAGCCCACCACGGCAGGGAGTTCGCGCGGATAAGCCACCGCCGACGGCGCGGCCCCGGCGGCAGCTGATCGACGGCGTACGGTGGCGGATCCGGACCGGGGCACAGTGGCGGGAGGTCCCGGAGCGCTACGGCCCCTGGGGTCGGGTGTACGGCCTGTTCCGCCGCTGGCAGCGGGACGGCACCCGGAAACGGGTCTGTACCGAGCCGCGTTGCTCGGGCCGTTGCGAAGAACCTGATCGCACTGTGCGGCAACCGTCCTCGTCGCGGCCAGCAACGCGTGGCTGTGGTTCCCCATGCGCCCGGCACCTGGGCAACACCGGCGGTCGAGCACCGGCGCACGTCACCTGCCGACGGAACCGTCAGCCTGTTCACGGAGGATGTCGGCATGGCCCGCATGGCGGGCGGTCTCTTCAATCATGTGTACCAGCACCCAACGCATCGATCGCACCGCCTCGGCCTTGCCGGCCGCCCGGGCGCACGGACCGTTCAAGTCGTCACAACCCTCGATGATCTCGTTGGATCGCTCGACGGCGCCGCGATAGGCGGCAAGCAGACTCTCCGCGCTGTCCTCCTCGGCGAGTTCCATGCTGGAGTCCGGATGTGCGACGTCGGCGCCTTCGAAGGCCCAGACGAACCAGTAATGCTCCGCCGCAGTCAGGTGCTTGACCAGGCCGAAGACGCTGGTGCCGGAGGGCACTCCAGAAGCGCGGCCTTGCTCGTCTCGAAGGCCCTGCGCCTTTGCCGCCACGGAATCCCGCAGGTAGTTCAGGAACGCAAGCAGAGTCGACTTCTCACCGGAGTCATTGCCGGGTGGACCCACGTCAGGGCGCGGTTGAGTCTCTGTCACCAAAGCACCCTAGCTTGATCCGTTTTCGGAACACACCCTGGTACGGCAACTGCGGTTGAGGTGACGAGAGACGGGCCGGGACGCAGTGCCACCGATCCGGCCGATGCCAGGGCCACACCTCTCACGGTCACTCGTAGGCGCGCCCGCGCTCGTTCTGCTACGCGTTCCGGATCCCGTTCACCAGTCCGGCAACGAGGTTCGCCCGCTCGGCCATGGCGTCGATCACCAGGTACTCGTGGTCGGCGTGGGCACCGCCCCCGACCGCCCCGAGGCCGTCGAGCGTGGGCACCCCCAGCGCGGCGGTGAAGTTGCCGTCGCTTCCGCCGCCGACCGCCGTGCCTTCGATGCCCGGGAGCAGCCGCTGTGCCAGCGAAAAGAGGCCGGCCGACGCCGACTCGGGCATCGGGGGCCGGCTGACGGCGCCCTGAACCGTGATCTCCGCCCCGTCGAGGTGCGGAGCCAGTGCCGCGAAGGCCGATTCGATCCGTTCCTTCTCGTCGGCCGACTCGACCCGGACGTCGACGATGACGGTCGCCTCCGCGGGAACGACGTTGTCCAGGGTTCCCGCGGATGCGACGGTCGGGGTGACCGTCGTACCGCTCTCGGGTCGCCCGAGCGCCGCGATGTCCAGTACCTGGTGCGCTGCTTCGATCAGGGCGTTGATCCCGGCCGTGGGCTCCAGGCCCGCGTGCGACGCCCGGCCGGTGAGGGAGACGCGGAACGTGCCGCAGCCCTTGCGGCCGGTCTTCAGGCCGCCGCCGTCCGCGGCGCCCTCGAACACCAGCACCGCGCCGCAGGCGAGGGCCCGTTCTTCGATGAGCGCTCGGGAGGAGCCGGAACCGACCTCTTCGTCGGCGGTCACCAGGATCTCCACCCCTGACGGGTCATCGAGCGACGCCAGCCCATGAACGGCCTGCACCAGACCGCCGAGCATGTCGAAGACCCCGGGGCCCATGGCCCGGCCGTTCTCGACCGTGAACGGGCGGCGTGCAAGGGTACCGAGCGGAAACACCGTGTCGTGGTGACCGAGGATCAGCACCGTGGGATCGCCGCCGGCCGACCAGTGAACGTGCGGCCCGCCGTCGCTCTCCACCAGGACGGCCCGCCCGCCGAGGCGGCTCTCGATGACACCGGCAACCGCTTTGGCCGAGGCCGTCAGGGCGTTGAGGTCGCGCGAGGGAGACTCGACCTCGACGAGAGTCCTGAGGTCCTCGATCATCGCGTCAACGCTGACCCTGGCCGCCTTGTGCATCGTCACGGGGCAAGGGTACTTGGTACGCCCCGACGCGGTCGCAGGCCGATGCCGCTGGCCGAAGGCGTCCCCGCCGCGCCGTTTAGCGACCGTTGATCGCCGGCGGGAAGGATCAGAGGCACAGACACTCCACCGATGACGAGGGGGAACCCATGGGTGCCGTGAAGTTCTACCGGCTCGAATGCATCAAGCAGGAGGACTGGAACGGTAAGGACGACATCTACATCACGATCAACGGGAAGAGGGTCTACTCGACCCGCATCGGCGAGGACGGCACGCGCACCATCGACAAGACCTACCGGTTCGAGGGCGATGTCGCCGAAGTCCGCATGTACGAGAGCGACGACGCCGACGCCGACGACCTCCTCGGTGAGCAGGTCCCCTTGCTCGGCTACAACGAGCTGAAGTTCCGGGAGGACGGTGCCCATTACGTCCTCTCCTGTGAACTGAGCTGATGCCGGCAACAGGCAGGCCTCGGCGGTCCGTTCGCAAGGTGTCGCCCGGACCGTAGCAACCGGGCGGCACCCGCAGGAACACCGTGCGCCCGCGTCGGCGCCCGCCCCCGTAGGGTTGAGCGCCGCCGCGGGCGCAGAGTCCTGCAGACCTACACCCCACCCTCGCCCGGGACCCGTACGGCCCGGACGACCGGTGGTGCACCGACCATGGCGCAGGGTGTTGCTCGCGTGGGGAATCGCCCGCGCGGCGACCTCGCTTAACGGTGCCCCGCGCGGGCGGCGCCCCGCGATCCGGCTTTACTTGTAGCCGAAGTCCTGCGTCCAGTAGGCCCGGAGCTTGCCGCCCAGGGCGACGCCTATCCCGGTGGCCTTGGACTTGCAGGAGAGGATGTTCGCCCGGTGGCCGGGGCTGTGCATCCACGCGTCGAACGCACCCTGGGGCGTCCGCGGCCAGGCGTCGATGTTCTCCGCCGACGCATCGCCGTAGCCCTGCGCCTCCATCCGCTCCTTGGGGCCGGTGCCGTTCAGGGAGGTGTGGGCGTAGTAGTTGTGCGCGGCCATGTCCTGGCTGTGCAGCCGGGCGGCCTTGTCCAGGCGGGGATCACGGCGCAGGGGGGCACAGCCGTGCTCCGCGCGCGCCTTGTTCACCAGCCGGTTGATCTCTGCCTCGTACCGGTCGACCTTGGTGGTGGCCTTGCCCTTGCCGCTGCCCTGCGGGGATGCGGTCGGCGTGCCGGCCGGAGTGGCGGACCCCTTTCCCGGGCCGGCGCTCGGGGTTGCGCTGTGTGCGGCCGGCGGGAAGGCCTCGTGGGCCTGCGCGTTGTCCTGGGAGTTGAACATCGCCAGCGTTCCGCCGGCCACACCCACTGCGGCCACCAGACCGATCGGAATCAGCCGTGCCCTGCGCCGGTGTGCGCCGCGTGCATTGCGCTTCGACGTAGAGGATTTCGCGTTCAACTAAATCGTCTCCATGAGGGGGGTTATGGAAGGGAAATGGACCGGGAACAGCAAATTCTCACTCCACTCCCCATAGGCGCGTCGGCAGACCCTAACCGCCATTCCGAGGGCAGGGATCACCGTAACAAAACCATCAACCACCGGTTATGGACCCATCACTTGCCACGCACCGCCCCACATGGACAGAATGGCACCTCATGCCCCGTTTTCAGGGAGTCGGGGAGGTAATTGGCACACCTGCGCCACCCGTCACCGCATTCCTCAATCACCCAGCGACAGGTACCGTTTTGGAGGGAAAGCACCCCGTTTTGCAACCGGCAGGCGAGTCCCTCCACCCTGCAAGGACGGCGGAGCTCCGCGGCGAGTGATGCACTACCGGAAGGAATGGAAATCGGATATGGCACTGCCGGTCACGCTCGGCGCCGTGGAGTAGAAATTTCCCTTAAAGGCGGCGAGTTGATCGTCACGGGCAAGGAAACACCGTAGGGAGTTCAGGTGGGAGCCGCGGAAATTCGGGGCCGGATTCACCCCTGCACACGAGGGAGGAGAACGGCCCCGGAGCGGCAGCGGGAGTCGAAGCGCACCCTGAACCCTCTTGCGGGTCAGCCGAGTTGAGGTTGGCCGGAACCTGCTCCGACCCCGCGCCCTCATACGCCCTATGGTCAGCGGCAGTACGGCCAGTGGCAGTACGGAGAATTCTCCGCACCGTCGCTCCGTCCGAGAGCCGCCCGAGGTCGTGAGATCTCTCCGCGGCCTGCCGGAGACCCGGCCGAGAGGTGCCCCTGCCACGTAGGACCTGTGGGTGCAGCACGGCCCGAAGTGCGCGTGGTCGGCAGGGGGAATTCGCCGAACGATCGCGCCGATCGAGCCGATCGCGCCCATCAGGAGGGCCAGGAGGGCGAGGGCCAGGACGATCAGGCCGGCCGGGACGTGGACGAGGGGGCTGAGTGAGCTGAGCTGCGGTCCTCCGTTCATGTCACCGACGGTAGCGAGCTCGCCCTTCAGGCGGTTCTGGAGGCTTCCTCCTGTGGATAACCTGCCGCGGGCGGGGTCGGGTTGGCACTGTGGGACGACGGCAGAGCCAAGGCGACCAGTGCCCCTGCCACAGCCAGGACCGAGAAGGCCAGCAGCGCCACGCCCATCGTGGAGGTCAGCGTCAGCAGCATGGTCGCGAGGGCGACACCCAGGGTGGGGCCGACGTTCATCGCGGTCTGCTGGAGACCACCGGCCACCCCTGCGTGGTCCACGGAGGCGTGGCGCACGATGACGGACGTGGCGGTGACCATCACCGCGCCGAATCCAGCACCCAGGAGGAAGAACCCCGTGCCGATCGCCAACGGGGTGGCGGTGCGGTCCAGTTGGGAGAGAGTGAGGATGCCGGCAGCCAGGAGCGCCATCGCGGTCGTGGTGGTGCGGCGGGGGCCGTACCGGCGCTGCACCACGGCCGAGGCGGGCGCCGCGAGCACCATCATCGCGGCCAGGGGCAGCACCCGGAGGCCGCACTGGAACGGGTCCAGCTCCAGGACGTCCTGGAGGAAGTAAGTGCCGATGAAGAGCGCACCGAACATCGCCGCGGAGGCGGAGACGAGCACCGCGAGCCCCGCACCGACCGGTCGTGAGCCGAGGACGCCCGGTGGCACCAAGGGGCTCGCCGTGCGCCGCTCGTGCCGGACGAACGCGGCGCAGCCTGCGGCGGCCAACAACGCTCCCGATGCGGTGACCGGCGTCCAGCCGCTCTCCGGGAGGGTGACGAGGGTGTGCACCAGGGTCCCCAGGGTGAGGCAGAGCAGGAAGGCGCCGGGGAGATCGAGCCCGGACGGCGGGGCGGTGGGCGGGAGGGCGTGCCGTCCAGGGAGCGGCGGAGCGGGCGCGGGTGCGGGCGGTTTCGGCAGGCGGACGGCGAGGGCCAGCAGGCCGGCCAGCAGGGCGGGGGCCACATTGAGGAAGAACACCGCACGCCAGCTCAGTTGGGCCACCAGCGCGCCGCCGACGATCGGGCCGGCGGCGGCCGAGAGCCCGATGGCACTGGTGCGCAGCGCGATGGGCATGCCCAGTTGGTCGGGCGGGTAGGCCGCGCGCAGCATGCCGAGCGTGGCCGGCTGCAGCAGCGCCCCGAAGACGCCCTGGACGACACGCAGGCCGATCACCCAGCCGATGCCGGGTGCCAGTCCGATGCCCGCCGAGGCGGCGCCGAAGCCGAGGATGCCGAGGGCGAAGAGCCGCTGGTGGCCGTACCGGTCGCCGAGGCGGCCGGCGAAGACGAGCAGCCCGGCCACCGCGATCAGATAGCCGGTGCTGGTCCACTGGACCTGTGCGAACGAGGCGTGCAGCGTGCGCTGCAGGGTGGGCTGTGCGACCGTCAGAACGGTGCCGTCCAGAGCGACGATCACGGCTCCGGTGATGCTGCCGGCGAGCGTGGTGCGCCGTTGGCGTAGCGAGGTCAACGCTGCTCCCCCCGCCCGAGGTGCGCGTCCAGCGCGGCGCGCAGCAGGGGTTCGACGTCATCGGCTCCGGTCGCCAGCGGGAGGCTGCCCCATCCCCACAACTGGGCGATGCCGTGCAGGTTCGCCCAGAGCGCCCCGGCGACGAGACGGGGCGGCGCGTCGCCGGGCCGGTCCACCTGGGCGACCAGATCCACGAGGACACCGAAGAGCGGCAGGCTGGTCTCTCGCAGGCCGAGTTCGTTGCTCTCCAGCAGGTCATGGCGGAACATCAGCTCGAACATGCCACGGCGTGCCCGCGCAAAGCCGAGGTAGCACCGCCCCAGCGCCAAGAGGCGGGCGCGTGGGTCCGCCCCGGCGCCGTCGAGCGCCCCGGTGGCCTCGGCGGCCAGGTCGGCGAAGCCCTGGCGCGCGATCGCGGACAGCAGGGCGAGGTGGGTCGGGAAGTAGCGGCGCGGCGCGCCGTGTGAGACCCCGGCCCGGCGGGCGATCTCCCGCAGTGACAGCGCTTGTACGCCCTCGTGGGCGAGCAGGTCGGCGCCGGCCTCGATCAATCGGGCGCGCAGGCCCGGGTCTTGGGGCGGCGCGGACGCCGGTTCAGGTGTGCGTGGGGAGGGCATAGACACTGTCTATCACTTGGCATAGACAGTGTCTACGCCAGGTGGGTGTCACGGTGCCGGCGCACACAAAGGCGCCGGCCGCCGCGCCCCGTGGGGGCGAGCGCGACGACCGGCGCGGGAGCTGGAGGGCGAGTGGTTACTCGGTGACCTTCAGCAGCTTGTTGGGCGTACCCTCGCTCGGGTTGGTGATCTTGCCGGCGGTGGCACCGTCGGTCAGGGCCTTCTCCACGTCGGCCGGCTTGGCGTCCTTGTGGCCGGCCAGGTAGACCGCGGCGGCACCCACGACGTGCGGGGTCGCCATCGAGGTACCGGAGATGGTCTTGGTGGCGTCGTCGCCGGTGTTCCAGTCCGAGGTGATGTCGGAGCCGGGGGCGTAGAGGTCCACCGCGCTGCCGAAGTTGGAGAAGTCGGACTGCTCGTCCTTGTCGGTGCTGGAGGCCACCGTGATGGCCTCCTTGACCCGCGCCGGGGAGCTCTGGCCCGCGTCGCTGGACTCGTTGCCCGCCGCGACACCGAAGGTGACGCCGGAGGCGATGGCCTTCTTCACGGCCGAGTCCAGCGCCTCGTCGACGCCGCCGCCCAGCGACATGTTGGCGACCGACGGGCCCTTGTGGTTCTTGGTGACCCAGTCGATGCCCGCGACGACCTGCTCGGTGGAGCCGGAGCCCTGACCGTCCAGGACCTTCACGGCGACGATCTTGGCCTTCTTGGCGACGCCGTGCTTCGCACCGGCGATGGTGCCGGCGACGTGGGTGCCATGACCGTTGTCGTCCTCGGCCTTGTTGCTGCCGTCGACGGCGTTGAAGCCGTACGAGGCGCGACCGCCGAAGTCCTTGTGGCTGATGTGGACACCGGTGTCGATGACGTACGCGGTGACGCCCTCACCCGCGCTGTCGGGGTAGTTGTACTTCTTGTCCCCCTGGGTTTCCTTCTGGTCGATGCGGTCCAGGCCCCACGACGGCGGGTTGGCCTGGGTCTCGTTGATGTGGAACTTCTTGTTCTGCACGACCTTGTCGACGGCCGGGTCGGCGGCGAGGCGCTTGGCCTCGTCGGCGCTCAGGCCGGTGGTCGAGAAACCGTCGATGGCGGAGGAGAAGGTCCGCTTGACCTTGCCGCCGTACTTGGAGGCGAGATCGCCGCTCTCCGCCGTACGGATCGACTTCTTCAGCATGACGATGTAGCTGCCGTTCACGGCGCCCTTGGCCTGGGCGCCGTAGATCTTGCCCTCGACGGGGGCCGGCGACGCGCCCGCGGTGACCGCGGTGACGGTGGCGATACCAGTTGCGGCAACCGCGGCGGCTATCGCCGTGACAAGCCGCTTCTTGCTGGAACGCTTGTGAGCCATTGCGAGGGTGCTCCTCGTTGGTGGTGTGGGGGGAAAGCGTTGCGTCAACAGCCCATGGACACAGGGAAATCTGCGTCGGGCTGGTTCGAAACCCTGTCTGATTGATGGGTGCAATTCAAGCGAGTCCCCGCCGTGTGAGATAAGCAACAGCCCTGCAAATTCGAAGAAGAGTCGCAGAAATGGTCAAAAAGTTCCGCCTGCTTGAACCAGAGCGGCTCAACTCCGTTTACATACGGGCAACGCAGGGTTACAAGAGGGGCTGCACATTCGGGGTCACGCGATTCGAGGCGCGCGATTCAGGGGCGCGCCCTGTGGGGGGACGCCGGGTCCCTGCGCCGCCGGACCCGGCCCGCGAGCCCCCGGACGGCCGGGGCGCCCGCCGCAGCGGTCCGCGGGTGCGGCCGGCCGGGCCCTGCGACACTGGTCGTGAGCACGCATCGCAGGAGGCATCACCATGACCGAACCGAGCCCCGGCGCCTTCACGGAGGCACGCGCCCGGGACGTACTGGCCGCGGCCGGGCACCGGGAAGCGGCGGCCGACGCCCGGCTGCTCTCGCTCGGCGAGAACGCCGTCTTCGCCCTCGGGGACGGCGGTCCGGTCGTACGGGTGGGCCGCAGCGCCGAACTCCTGGAGCGCGCCGAGCGGGAGCTGGCGGTCGCCCGGTGGCTGGCCATCGAGGACGTGCCGGCCGTCCGGGCCGCGGAGTCCGTCGCCACCCTGGTCGACGGGCACCCCGTGACCTACTGGCAGCGGCTCCCGGAGGCGGTCCGCCCCGCCGGTCCCGGCGATCTCGCCACCCTGCTGAAGCGGGTGCACGCCCTCCCGGAGCCGCCGTTCGCGCTGGCCCGGCGGGAACTCCTCGGCGGTGTGGAGCGCTGGCTTCGGCTGGCCGGCGATGCCGTATCGGCGTCGGATGCGGAGTATCTGCGCGGCCGGCGGGATGCGTTCACCGCGGCGGCCACCGCGCTGGAGCCGCATCTGCCGCGCGGTCCGATCCACGGCGATGCGCTGACCCGCAACGTCCACGTCGGTCCCGACGGGCCGGTGCTGGTGGACCTCGAGACCTTCTCCTGCGATCTGCGCGAGCACGACCTGGTCGTGATGGCGCTGAGCCGCGACCGCTACGGCCTGGCCGCCGAGGCGTACGACAGCTTCGTCTCCGTCTACGGCTGGGACGTACGGGACTGGGAGGGCTGTGCGGTGCTGCGCGGGTCCCGGGAGACGGCGAGCTGCGCATGGGTCTCCCAGCACGCGCCGGGGAACCCGGCGGCGCTCAAGGAGTTCCGGCGCCGGATCGCCTCACTGCGCGAGAAGGACGCGACGGTGCGCTGGTACCCGTTCTGAGGGACGGCCCGGAGCGCAACGGGCCGGTGTGAGCCCCGGCCGGCCGGCAGCCCGCCCCACTCCCGGTCCGGTCAGGCCCGGGCCTGGTACGGGATCAGCGGCCAGGCCGGCTCGACTATCGCCTCCGGGTCTCCCGAGCGGCGCAAATACGCCTGGAACGAGGCGGCTTGCTCGGCGGCCGCCCGCTCCTGGAGGGCGTGCAGGGCGCGCGGCGAGGGGATGGCGACGGCCGGATACCGCTCCCCGATGCGCCGGGCGACGCCGGCCGCGGCCGCCGCATCGGCGCCCGCCTCATGGGCGCCCTCCAGCCGGACGCCGTAGTGACCGCACAGCGCCTGGAGTGCGCGCTTGCCCTTGCGGTAGCGGTCCACGTGCTTGTCGAGGACGAGCGGATCGATGACCGGTGCGGGGGCGTGCCCCAGCCGCTCGGTGAGGGTGGGTACGCCGTGCCGGCGGCACTCCCGGTCCAGGAGGGAGAGGTCATACCGGGCGTTCATCACCACCAGCGGGATGTCCGCGCGCAGTGCCTCGGCCAGCGCCTGGGTGATCTCCTCTATCGCGGTCGCCGGCGCCTGCCCGTGCTCCCGGACATATGCGGTCGAAATGCCGTGAATGGCCGCCGCTTCCTCGGGGATCGGCACGCCCGGATCCAGCAGCCAGGTCTGCTGCTCCGCCGCCCTGCCGTCCCCCTCCAGCCGGAGCAGGGCGGCGGTGACGATGCGGTCCTGCTCGACGTCCGTGCCCGTGGTCTCCAGGTCGAAGCCGACCAGCAGCTCCTGATGCCAGCTCATGCCGCAACCTCGCTTCGCCCGGCCCGGCACTCGCCCGGCGTGCCTCGTCCTTCGACGCGCGCGCTGCACTCGCTCATGTGGCCTCCTTCGGTGGTACTTCCCCCGTTGCCCGCACACTCTTGCACGCACCACTGACAACCGGCCGGTCACCCGTCGCCGCGGGGGCGCCCGGAGCCGGGCCTGCCCCTACGCTGACGCCATGGACCTACGGCTGGCAGGACACCGTGCGCTGGTGACGGGCAGCAGTTCGGGGATCGGCGCGACGATCGCCGAGACGCTGGCGGACGAGGGCTGCGACGTCCTCGTCCACGGGCGGAACGCCGGGGCCGCGGCGGCGGTCGCCGAGCAGGTGGCGGCCCGCGGCGTACGGGCCGAGGTGGTGCTCGGCGATCTGACCGAACCGGGCGTCGCCGAGGAGGTCGCCCGCACCGCCTGCGACTTCGGGGCCGGCATCCTCGTCAACAACGCGGGCCCGTTCGCCGAGCACGACTGGGAGACCTCCCGGCCGTCCGACTGGCGGGCCGCCTTCGAGGGGAACGTGCTGCCGACGGTGCGGGTCAGCCAGACCCTGCTGCCCTCGCTGCGCGCGGCCGGCTGGGGCCGGGTGATCACCATCGGCAGCCGGGCCGTGCGGACCCCGCTGCCGAACATGGTGACGTACTCCGCGGCCAAGGCGGCCGTGGTGAACATGACCACGAGCCTGGCCCGGCACCTCGCCGGGACCGGTGTCACCGCGAACTGTGTGAGTCCCGGCGTGATCGTCAGCCCCTCGATGTTCCGGATGCTCCAGGAGCGGGCCGCGGATGACGAGGACGGCGCCGACCGCGGAGCGGGGGCGGCCGGCGGTCCCGACGAGGCGGACATCGTCGCCGCGTACGCGCCCAACCCGGTCGGCCGCCTGGGGCGTCCGGAGGACATCGCCTCAGCGGTCGCCTACCTGGCGAGCCCGCGCGCCGACTACGTCAACGGGATCGAGCTGCGGGTCGACGGAGGCATCACGGGCACGCCGTAGCCGCCGGGCCGGGGTCAGGAGACCGGGCGGGAGTCCGCCCAGATGCCCTCGAACTCCTCCCGGTAGGTCTCGAAGAGCCCGTGGTCGCCGTCCCGCCCGTCCCGGATGTCCGGCCGGACGACCTCTCGCGCACCACCGCGCAGGACGAACACCGGGGACTCCATGCCGCGGCTCTTGCGGAGGTAGGGCTGGACGACGGCCATCCCGTCGGGGCCGTCGCCGTCCACGAGGTACGCGGTGAACCGCGGGGTCTCGTCGAAGACCTGGATCTCGAAGGCGCCGGGGTCCCGCAGCCGGGCCCGGACCCGCCGCATATGGAGGATGTTCATCTCGATGGAGCGGCTCATCTCGCCCTTCTTCAGGCCGATTTCGCGCTCCCGGCGGCGGACCGCGCTGCTCGCGGGGTTGAGGAAGAGCAGCCGGACGCGGCAGCCGGACTCGGCGAGCCGGACCAGTCGGCGGCCGGAGTAGTTCTGGACGAGGAGGTTGAGGCCCATGCCGACGGCGTCGAGCCGGCGGGCGCCGCCGAAGAGGTCCTCGGCGGGCAGCTGGCGCTGCAGCCGGACCCGGTCGGGGTGCACCCCGACGACATCGGCGTAGCGGTCGCCGACCAGGTCCTCCATCGCGTCGATGGGCAGCCGTCCGGAGATCCGGGTGCCGATGCCGGAGCCGAGGATGTCCAGGAGGCGGGCGGAGGCGCGCTCGGCCTGGGCCAGGACGGTCCCGGACAGCGCGCGGTTGCGGGAGACGATATTGCGGGCGACCTCCAGCTCATCGAGGGCCAGCTCGACCTCGCGGCGGTCGTCGAAGTACGGCTCGAAGCAGGGCCAGTGCTGGACCATCAGTTCGCGGAGCTGCGGCAGGGTCAGGAAGCTGACGATGTTGTCGTCGGCCGGGTCGAGCAGGTAGCCCTTGCGGCGGCTGACCTCGCGTACGGCAACGGCGCGCTGCACCCACTCCTGGCCCGCGGGGCCGGCCGCGGCGATCACCCACTCGTCGCCGTGCACCGGCTCGTAGACGGGGCGCAGCACGGCCGCGACGACCGCCCGCAGGCGCTGCTCGACGAGATTCAGCCAGATGTAGGCGCGGCCGGCCCGGCGGGCCCGTGTGCGCACCTCGCTCCAGGCGTCGGCGCCCCAGTCCAGCTCCGCCCCGATCTCCAGCGGTCGCGCCAGGGACACCGCGCCGGGCGGTGCGTCGACGGAGCCGCCTTCGTGACCCTCATGACTCTCGTCACCAGGGGGCAACTCCAGCCCGCCACTCACCTGCCACCGCCTTCCGAACCCCCGTGCCAACGATCAAGGCAGACTACTGCGGTGCGGGAGGCAGTGCAGCAGGATGGGTCGAGTCGTCCACCAACTCCCCTTGTTTTTCGTACCCGTTGCGATCGAACCGTGCGGGCGGAGTGAGCGGATTCATAGCCGTGACGTCGGGCGGGACCGGCCGAAAGCCCTTCCGGTGAACGGGTATCGAGCCCCGGCCCCCTTCCCTGGCAATGTGGGGGAACCCGATGTCGACCCACGCGATGGGGTGTTTCAGCGGCTGTCCGTTGACCCGGATGTCGACGCTCTCGCCGGTGCGGGGGCCGCAGTTGGCCAGGTTGTGGCTGGTGAACGGCTCGCACCTGCTGTACTCGGCGGCCTGGACGTCATGCCGGGTGTAGCTGCGGCCGGCGAACGTACTGCCGGTGGACCCGGACCGAGGTGGCGGTGCCTCACGCGGCGCACGGACACCCCTGCTGTCACTGTGCGTAACAGACCTCTCGGGCTCCCCCGGGTCCCCACGTCCCCGGATGGGACGCCCCGCAGGACGCCTCTCAGGCACGCCCCGCAGGAAGCCTCGTAGGACGCCCTGGAGGACGACCTGTAGGACGACCTGTAGGACGATCCGACATCGCGACAGGTTGCCCACCATTCAGCGGAGATATGGCGAAAAGTTCCTCGTGTACGACACATTGCGACACGTTGGGGAAGGATTTCCCTTTGGTCCGCGGTCGTGTGTCGTGGAGTCGCCGCAGCGCCCGAGGAGAAAGTGCAAGAGTCTACGCATGCAGGTCTGGCCGGGACAGATGTATCCGCTGGGTGCCACCTATGACGGTGCGGGCACCAACTTCGCGGTGTTCTCCGAAACCGCGAAGCGCATCGAACTGTGTCTGCTGCACGACGACGGCTCGGAGACCGCCGTCGAGCTACGGGAGAGTGACGCCTTTGTGCGGCACGCCTACCTTCCGGGGGTGATGCCGGGGCAGCGTTACGGCTTCCGGGTGCACGGTCCCTACGAACCGCACCAGGGGCACCGCTGCAACTCCGCGAAGCTGCTGCTGGACCCCTACGCACGGGCCATGAGCGGGGTGATCGACTGGGACGAGGCGGTCTACGGCTACCACTTCGGCCGGCCCGAGGTCCGCAACGACCTGGACTCGGCGCCGCACACCATGGCCTCGGTGGTGGTCAACCCGTACTTCGACTGGGGTGACGACCGTCCGCCGCGCACCGCGTACCACGAGACGGTGCTCTACGAGGCCCATGTGAAGGGCCTGACGATGCGCCATCCGGAGCTCCCCGAGGAGCTGCGCGGCACCTACGCCGCGCTGGCGCATCCGGCGGTCATCGACCACCTCACCAAGCTCGGGGTGACCGCCCTGGAGCTGATGCCGGTGCACCAGTTCGTCCAGGACCACCGGCTGGTGGACGCGGGACTGACGAACTACTGGGGCTACAACACCATCGGCTTCTTCGCCCCGCACAACGCCTATGCGTCCTGGGGCGACCGCGGGCAGCAGGTGCTGGAGTTCAAGACGGCGGTCCGGGCGCTGCACCAGGCCGGGATCGAGGTGATCCTCGACGTGGTCTACAACCACACGGCCGAGGGCAGCCATCTGGGCCCGACGCTGTCGTTCCGGGGGCTGGACAACGCCTCGTACTACCGGCTGTCGGAGGACCGGCAGTACTACATGGACACCACCGGCACCGGGAACTCGCTGCTGATGCGCAGTCCGCACGTGCTCCAGCTGGTGATGGACTCGCTGCGCTACTGGGTGCAGGAGATGCATGTGGACGGCTTCCGCTTCGATCTGGCGGCGACGCTGGCCCGCCAGTTCCACGAGGTGGACCGGCTGTCGTCGTTCTTCGACCTGGTGCACCAGGACCCGGTCGTCAGCCAGGTGAAGCTGATCGCCGAGCCGTGGGACGTCGGTGAGGGTGGCTACCAGGTGGGCAACTTCCCGCCGCTGTGGACCGAGTGGAACGGCAAGTACCGGGACACCGTGCGGGACCTGTGGCGGGGTGAGCCGCGCACCCTGGCGGACTTCGGGTCCCGGCTGACCGGGTCGTCGGACCTCTACCAGGAGGACGGGCGCCGGCCCCTGGCGTCGGTGAACTTCGTGACCTGCCACGACGGCTTCACCCTGGCCGACCTCGTCGCGTACAACGACAAGCACAACGAGGCCAACGGGGAGGACAACCGCGACGGGGAGCGGCACAACCGGTCCTGGAACTGCGGTGTCGAGGGACCCACCGACGACCCCTCGGTGCGGCGGCTGCGGGCCCGCCAGATGCGGAACTTCCTCGCCACGCTGATGCTGTCCCAGGGCGTGCCGATGCTCAGCCACGGGGACGAGTTCGGGCGCACCCAGGGCGGCAACAACAACGCCTACTGCCAGGACAACGAGCTGTCGTGGGTGCGCTGGCCGGAGCCCGGCCGGAGCGCCGGGTCGTCGCCGGGCGCCTCCCTCGGTGATGTCGAGGACGACAGTGACGACAATGCCGACGAGGATGCCGAGGACGCCGGGGGCCTCGCCCAGGCCCGTGAGACGGGCGAGGCGGGAGAAGCGAACGGGCGGTACGGGGCGAGCGCGGCGGGCGAGGCCGACGGGGCGGACGGTATGGATGCCGCGGACCTGGCGGACGCGGAGCAGCGGGAGCTGCTGGAGTTCGTCCGGCAGATGGTGTGGCTGCGGCGCGACCACCCGGTCTTCCGGCGCCGGCGGTTCTTCCAGGGACAGCCGATGGAGGGCACCAGCGACGACCTGTCCGACATCGCGTGGTTCACGGCCGGCGGCGCGGAGATGGGGCCGCGGGACTGGGATTCGGTGCACGCCAAGGCGCTGACGGTCTTCCTCAACGGCAGCTCGATCCCCGAGCCGGGGCCGCGCGGCGAGACGGTCACCGACGACTCGTTCCTGCTGATGTTCAACGCCCACGACCAGGAGAAGGAGTTCATGGTGCCCGAACATCTGGGGCGGCAGTGGCAGGTCGTGGTGGACACCGACCGGCCGCATGCGGTGGCGGACGGCGGCGGGGCCCGGGTCAAGGCCGGCGACCGGCTGACGCTGACCGACCGCAGTCTGCTGGTGCTCAAGCGGCCGGCGTAGTGGCGGGCGTACTGGCGGACGTAGTGGCGGGCCTAGTAGCCGGCGTAGTGGCGGGCGTAGTGGCGGGCGGGCGCTTTCGGGGAGGGAGCGGGCGGTGCGGCGGATCGGTGCGGCGGGTGATGACACAACGGGCCCCGGGCGGGGTACGGGTGTTCCCATGACGCAGCCATCGAGTCCGTCGCCGACCGCCACCTACCGGCTGCAGCTCCAGCCGGACTTCCCGTTCGCCGCCGCCGAGCGGGCGGTCCCCCATCTGGCCGCGCTGGGCGTCTCCCACCTGCACCTCTCGCCGGTGCTGGAGGCGGTCCCGGGCTCCACGCACGGCTATGACGTCCTCGACCACACGGCGGTACGGGCCGAGCTGGGCGGTGAGGAGGGGCTGCGGGCGCTGGCGGCGACGGCCCGTGCGCACGGCCTCGGCCTGGTCGTCGACCTGGTGCCGAACCATATGGCGGTGCCCGCGCCGGTGACGCTCAACGGGCCGCTGTGGGAGGTGCTGCGGCACGGCCCGGCATCCCCGTACGCGCGGTGGTTCGACATCGACTGGGACGGCGGGCACGGCGGACGGCTGCTGCTGCCGGTGCTCGGGGGCCGGCTCGGCGACGAGCTGCCGCAGCTGCGCATCGAGGCCGGGGACGGCGTGCTCCGCTACCACGACCAGGTCTTCCCGCTGCGCCCCGGCACCGAGGAGCTGCCGCTGCCACGCCTGCTGGAGTCCCAGTGGTACCGCCTGGCGTGGTGGCGGCTGGCCCGCAGCGAACTGAACTACCGCCGGTTCTTCACCATTTCGGAGCTGATCGCGGTGCGCGTCGAGGACCCCGAGGTCTTCGAGGCGACCCATGCCACGGTGCTGCGGCTGGTCCGTGAGGGCGTCATCGACGGGCTGCGCATCGACCACCCGGACGGGCTGGTGGACCCCGCCGGCTATCTGGCCCGGCTGCACGAGGGCACCGGCGGCCGCTGGACCGTCGTCGAGAAGATCCTCACCGGCCCGGAGCGGCTGCCCGAGAGCTGGGCGTGCGCCGGGACGACCGGCTATGACGCACTGCGGCACATCGACGGGCTGTTCGTCTGCCCCCAGGGTTCCGGGCGGCTGTTCTCGCACTACCGGGACTTCGTCACCCCACTCGCCGACGAGGGCGGCGACTGGGAGGAGACGGTGCGCCGGGCCTCGTACGAAGTGGTCACGCACGATCTGGCCGCGGAGGTGGAGCGGCTGGTGCGCACCGCGGCGCGGATCAGCGCGCGCGCTCCCCGGCCGGGCGACCACGCGCCCTGGGCGCTGCGGCAGGCTGTCCGGGAGCTGCTGGTGCGGCTGCCGGTCTACCGGCCCTACGCCGCCGATGCCGCGCGGGCGGTGCCGGACGCGGCGATGCTGGGCAGGGCCGCGGTGCGGGCGCGCGGTGCGTTCCGGGTGCCGGAGGAGGCGGGGGCGGTGGATCTGGTGCACGCCCTGGCGCTCGGCCTGCCCCCGGACGGCCTGCCCCCGGACGGCGTGGGCGGCCCGGGCTGCGACGTCCCGACCGACGGTCCGGATGACGGTCCAGACGGCGCGCGAGGCGACGCCGACGCCGACCGCGCCGACGCGGCGGACCGGGTGGACCGGGCGGACTTCGCCGCGCGTTTCGCGCAGACCGCCTCCGCGCTGCACGCCAAGTCCGTGGAGGACACCGCCTTCTACCGGTACCCGATGCTGCTGTCGGCCTGCGAGGTCGGCGGCGACCCCGGGGATCCGGCGCTCGGCCCGGACGCCTTCCATGCATACAGCGCGCGGATGCAGCGGGACTGGCCGGCGACCGGAACGGTGCTCTCCACGCACGACACCAAGCGCAGCGCCGATGTGCGGGCGCGGATCGCAGTGCTGTCGGAGTGCCCGGACCGCTGGCGCGACGTCCTGGCCGGGATGGCCGATGCGGCGGTGTGCGGGGCCGGGTCCCTGGGGGCGGACGCCGCGGGCCCGCCGGACCCGGCGGTGTCCTGGCTGGCCTGGCAGACCGCCTTCGGCTTGGGCCCGGCGCCCGACGGGGACACCGCGGAACGGGTGACGGCCGCGGTCTTGAAGTCCGTACGGGAGGCCGGGCTGCGCACCTCCTGGACGGAGCCGAACGCGGAGTACGAGGAGGCGGTGGCGGAGTTCGTCCGGAGCGGGCCCTGCGGGCCGCCGGCCGCTCCGCTGGCCGCGCTGGACGCCGAACTGGCGCCGTTCCTCCGGGCGAACGTGCTGGGCGCCGCGCTGCTGCACCTCACGATGCCGGGCGTCCCGGACCTCTACCAGGGCAGCGAGCGGACCCACACGGCGCTGGTCGACCCGGACAACCGCGGCCCGGCGCGGTTCCGTCCGGAGCTGCTCGCCGAGTTGGACGGCGGCGCCGCACCGCGCGACCTGTCCGGCGAGAAGCTGCGGCTGACCGCCACGGCGCTGCGGCTGCGGCGGGAGCGTCCGCAGTGGTTCGGCACCGAGGCGTCGTACGAGCCGGTGTACGCCGAGGGGCCGGCGGCCGAGCACTGTGTGGCGTTCTGCCGGAGCGGGCGGGTGCTGACGGTGGTGACCCGGCTGGCACTGCGCCTGGTGGAGACCGGCGGCTGGTGGGACACCCGGCTGCGGATCCCGCCGGGCGGCCCCTGGCGCGAGCTGCTGACCGGGCGGGAGGTGGCCGGCGGGGAACTGGTGGGGTTGAGCGAGCTGTTGGCGGAGGCCCCGGTGGCGCTGTTCGCCGCCGCATGACCCGCCTCAGCGGTCCCCGGCGCCGTCCGGCCCGTTCACGGTGCGCAGCAGCGCGGTGAACTCCGCCGCTGCGCCGGTCAGTTCGACACGGGAGAAGACCGTGATCTCCCGGCGCCACGGCGGGTCGGTGGGCACCGCCACACAGTCCAGTCCGGTCAGTTCATGGGCCGCGGTCAGCAGCACGCCGACGCCCGCGCTCGCCATCCGGACGGCGGTGGAGCTGTGCTGGGTGCGGACGGCGGTGCGCGGGGTGAAGCCCACCCGCTCGCACTCCAGGTCCAGCCAGCGCCGTCCCGCTACCACCGGCTCCAGGCTGCAGCGCACCCAGGCCCGGTCGGCCAGCTCCGCGAGCCGTACCGACTCCCGGGCGGCGAGCGGGTCGCCGGGCGGCAGGACCAGCACCATCCGCTCCTGGCCCACGACGGTCACCGGCCCGGGCCAGTCCGCGGGGCGCGGTCCGAGCGCCATGTCGGCGACCCCGCGCGCCATCTGCTCGTGCAGCTCCTCGGTGGTGGCGTACTCGTGGAGCACCAGGCGGACGCCCGGGTGCGCACGGGCCCAGTGCGCACAGACCCGCGG
Organism: Streptomyces sp. NPDC020742; assembly: GCF_040641675.1. Classification (NCBI taxonomy): domain Bacteria; kingdom Bacillati; phylum Actinomycetota; class Actinomycetes; order Kitasatosporales; family Streptomycetaceae; genus Streptomyces; species Streptomyces sp. NPDC020742. The sequence continues at coordinate 134,654 of NZ_JBFAEA010000018.1, read as the reverse complement.
CAGCACCCCGACGGCCTGGCCGTGCACCGCGGCGAGGTGCAGTTCGCCGCTCTGCGCATCGCCGGCGGCCAGCGCGGCGCGGCGAGCCTGCCGGGCGCTGCGGACCGCGAGTTCGGCGTGCGGGAAGTAGGCCCGTCCCCTCGCGGTCAGCCGCACCCCGCGCGGCATCCGCTCCAGCAGCGGGCCGCCGGTCTCCCGTTCCAACGCCTTGATCTGGTGCGAGAGCGCGGACTGAGTGACGTGCAGCGTCTCGGCGGCGCGGGTGAAGGACTCCTCCTCGACCACCGCGACCAGGTACTCCATCTGTCGAAGGCTCATCCCCCGCCCTCCCGCCGTGCGCCATGCACGGTCCTCATGGCTTCCATAGAAACATTGCCTTGGACTCATCGCCGCAGGTGGGACGAGGCTTGTCGGCATGGATGAGACAGACGTGATCGTCATCGGGGGCGGCACCGGCGGCTACAGCACGGCCCTGCGCGCCGCCGCGCTCGGCCTGCGGGTGGTGCTCGCCGAACGCGACCTGATCGGCGGCACCTGCCTGCACCGCGGCTGCATCCCCAGCAAGGCCATGCTGCACGCGGCCGAACTGGTCGACGGGATCGCCGAGGCACGGGAGCGGTGGGGGGTGAAGGCCACCCTGGACTCGGTGGACTGGTCCGCGCTGGTGGCCACCCGCGACGCGCTGGTCGCCCGCAACCACCAGGGGGTGAGCGGGCACTTGGCGGCGGCCGGGGTACGGGTCGTCCGGGGCACGGCCCGGCTCACCGGCCCCCGTACGGTCGTCGTCGAGGGGGCCGGACGGTTCACCGCGCGGCGCGGGATCGTGCTGGCCACCGGCTCCACACCGCGCCTGCTGCCGGGGCTCGCCCCCGACGGCAACCGGGTGGTCACCAGCGACGATGCGCTGTTCGCCGACTCTCTCCCGCGGTCCGTGGTGGTGTTGGGCGGCGGCGCGATCGGCGTCGAGTACGCCTCGTTCCACCGTTCCATGGGGGCCGAGGTGACGCTCGTCGAGGCGGCCGGCCGGCTGCTCCCGCAGGAGGACGCGGACGTCAGCCGCCACCTGGCGCGCGGGCTGAAAAAGCGTGGCATCACCGTCCGTACGGGCGCCACGCTCACCGGCGCCGAGCTGCGGGACGCCGGGGTGCGTGCCACGGTCCGCTCGTCCGGCGGCGCGGAGACGGTGGTGCAGGCCGAGCGGCTGTTGGTCGCGGTGGGGCGGGCCCCGGTGACCGACGGGCTGGACCTGGCCGCCGCGGGGCTGGCCACCGACGCCCGCGGCTTCGTCGTGCCGGCCGACTGGTCCCGTCTGGAGACCGCGGTGCCCGGCATCCATGTGGTCGGCGATCTGCTGCCGCCGCCGTCCCTCGGGCTGGCGCACGCCTCGTTCGCGGAGGGGCTGCTGGTCGCCGAGGTGCTGGCCGGGGTCCCGTCGCGGCCGGTGGACTATGCGACCGTGCCCCGGGTGACGTTCTCCTCGCCGCAGACCGCCGCGGTCGGGCTGACGGAGGCCGAGGCGCGGGCGCGGGGGCTGGACGTCGTCGTCAACTCGCTGCCGCTGACCGCGATGGCGAAGGGGCTGGTGCACGGGCAGGGCGGGGTGGTGAAGGTCGTGGCGACAGCGGACGGCGGGCCCGTGCTGGGGGTCCATCTGGTCGGGCCGCACGTCTCGGAGCTGATCGCCGAGAGCCAGCTGGTGGTGGCCTGGGACGCCGAGCCCTCGGACGTCGCCGGGCTCCTGCACGCCCACCCGACGCTCTCGGAGGCGGTGGGCGAGACCTTCCTGACGCTGGCGGGACGGGGGCTGCACCAGCACTGACGCCCAGGTGCGCCGGCCGGCCCCGCCCCGGTTAATTCGGTTGCGTCCCCGCACGGGTCCGCACACGATGGCGCCGTACGCACGCCCCCACCCTCAGGAGCACGGAATGCGCGGATTCCTCGGAACCACCCAGCGCCCTTACTGGACGTCACTCTCCGAGGAATCGACCACGCATGCACCTCCGTCACACCCTGAACATCGGGATTCTCGCCCACGTCGACGCGGGTAAGACCAGCCTCACCGAGCGGCTGCTGTTCGACACCGGCGCCGTCGGCCGGCTCGGCAGCGTCGACACCGGTGACACCTGCACGGACACCGGCGCGCTGGAACGGCAGCGCGGCATCACCATCCGTTCGGCCGTCGCCTCATTCACCGTCGGCGACGTCCAGGTCAACCTCCTGGACACCCCGGGACACTCCGACTTCATCGCCGAGGTCGAGCGCGCCCTCGGGGTGCTCGACGGCGCCGTGCTGCTGCTGTCCGCGGTGGAGGGCGTCCAAGCCAGGACGCGGGTGCTGATGAAGACCCTGCGGCGGCTGCGGCTGCCCACCCTGCTCTTCATCAACAAGATCGACCGGGCCGGGGCCCGGGGCGAGCCGCTGCTCGCGGACGTCCGCCGGCTGTTGGCGCCCGCCGTCGTCCCGCTGACCTCGGTGACCGGCCTGGGCACCGCCGAGGCCGGCTCCGTGCCGTACGACCTGGCCGACGGGCAGGTCCGCGACCGGATCGCGGAGGCGGTGGCGGAGGTCGACGAGTCGGTCCTGGCGCGGGTGGTGGACGGGCCGCCGCCGACCGCCGAGGAACTGGCTGCGGCGCTGGCCGCCCGCACGGCGGACGGTTCGCTGCACCCGGTGTACTTCGGTTCGGCGCTCGCCGGGCAGGGCATCGACGCGCTGCTGGAGGGCATGGTCCGGCTGGTCCCGCCGGCGCCGCACGGCCCGGGCGAGGCCCCCCGGGGCACGGTCTTCGCCGTGCACCAGCCGCCGAACGGCGAGCGGACGGCCCATGTCCGGCTCTACGCGGGCGAGTTGCGGCCCCGGCAGCGGCTGGTGCTGCACCGGCCTGGCGGGCCGGGCGGCGCCGGCCGGGAGCTGACCGGCCGGATCACCGCGCTCGACGTCATCGGCCGGCCGCCCGGCGACGACGCACCCCTCACCCCGGGCAACATCGCGGTGCTCCGCGGCTTCCCGGGCATCCGGACGGGCGACCGGATCGGCCCGCCCCTTGAGGCAGCGGACGGCGAGATCGCGGACGGCAGGGTGGCGAACGGCGAGGTGGCGAACGGCAGGGTGGCGAACGGCGGGGTGGCGAGCGTCGCGGCCGCGGACGGCACGGCAACGGACGGCAGGGCAACGGACGGCAGGGTCCCGTACGGCAGGGTCCCGTACGGCGCCGCCCTGTTCGCCTCCCCCACCCTGGAGACCCTCGTCGGGGCCCGTCACCCGGCACAGGCCGCCGCGCTGCGCGCCGCGCTGCTGACGCTCGCCGACCAGGACCCGCTGCTCCAGGTCCGCCCCGCGCCGGACGGCGGCACCTCGGTGCTGCTGCACGGCGAGGTGCAGAGGGAGATCGTCGAGGCCACCCTGCGCGAGGAGTACGGCATCGAGGCCGACTTCGCGCCGTCCCGCGTGCTCTGCGTGGAACGGCCCCGCGGGGTCGGCGAGGCCTGCTACGAGATCGCCGGGCGCCGGCACATCGGCCCGTGGGCCACCGTCGGGCTACGGGTCGAGCCGGGCGCCCGCGGCTCCGGGCCGGTCTTCACCTACGAGACCGAGCTCGGCGCGCTGCCGCACGGCTTCCACCAGGCCATCGAGGAGACCGCGCTGGTGACCCTGCGGCGCGGCCCGCGCGGCCTGGCGGTCACGGACTGCCGGGTGGTGCTGGTCCGTTCCGGCTTCGTCGGCCCGCTCAGCACGGCCGGGCACTTCCGGACGGTCACGCCCGGCGTACTGCTGCGCGCCCTGGAACGGGCCGGGACGCGGGTGTACGAGCCGTACCACGCCTTCGAGGCCGAGGTCCCGCTCACCGCGCTGGCGCCGGTGACCGCCCGGCTCGCCGCGCTGGGCGCGGAGCTGTCCGAGCCGAGCGGCGGACGGCGGACCTGGCTGCTCGGCGGGGTCCTGGCGGCGCGTCGGGTGCGGGAGGCCGAGGAGATGTTGCCGGGCCTGACACACGGCGAGGGGGTGTGGATGTCGGCTCCGTCCGGCGACCGGCCGGTGCCGGACGGCGGCCCGGCGGCTCAGCGCTCGGTGAGGACGTAGTCGACGCTGCCGAAGGTGATGTGGTCGCCGGGGCCGACCGGGACCTCGCCGACCACCCGACGGCCGTTGACGCAGGTGCCGTTGGTGGAGCCGAGGTCGCGCAGCATCCATCCCTTGCCGGCACTGCGGAGTTCGGCATGAGCGCGGGAGACCGTCTCGTGGTTGAGGCGCAGGCCCGTGCCGGGGGCGCGCCCTATCAGCAGGGGAAGCGGGCCCGGCTCCGGCAGCAGCAGCTTGGGCAGCCGCTCCATGCGCCAGGCGCGGCGCACCCGCAGGTGGAACGCCGACGCCCGGCCGACCAGCCCCAGCAGCAGGCCCTGTACCTTGCCGCGGCTCTCCAAGTCGGCGGTGGCGAGATCGAGTTCGGAGTGTGCTTGGGCGGTGAGTACGAGTTCCAGGCGGCGCGAGAAGGTGTCCTGGGACAGCCGTCCCTGCGCCGCACCGTCGCGCAGCAGATCGAGGGCGCGTTCCCGGTCCGCGTCCGACGGGCGCGCGGGGCGCGCGGGGAACTCGAGCGAAGTCATGCGGAGATTGTCGGGCCACCGCGACCCGGTGTCCAGACGATGCAGGTCCGGGGCCGGTTCGGGCCGGTTGGGGAGGCCGGCGGCTCGGCGGAACGGCCCAGCGCGGGTGGCTCGATGGCGCGATGTCGGCCCGTGTCGCCCCGTCGGGCTGTCGGGCGGGGCGTGGGCATGCTTGGGTCGACGGGACCGCGAACGAAAGGGGACGGCCGTGCTGTTCGAGGTGTGGGCGCCGCGCGCCGGACAGGTCGCCCTGCAGTGGGCGGGTGACCGTGCCGGTGCGCCCCCGATTCCGATGGAGCGGGACGACGAACGGGCCGGCTGGTGGCGCGCCGAGGCCCCGGCCGTCGACGGCGACCGCTACGCCTTCCGGCTCGACGGCGGTCCGCCGCTGCCCGATCCGCGGGCGGCCCGGTTGCCGGACGGCCCCGGCGGGCCCGCCGCGGTCGTCGAGCACGACCGGTTCGGCTGGCGGCACCCGTGGGCGGGCCGGCCGCTGCCCGGCGCGGTCCTCTACGAGCTGCACCTCGGCACCTACACCCCGGAGGGCACCTTCGACGCCGCGGCCGGCCGGCTGCGCCACCTCGTCGACCTGGGCATCACCCATGTCGAGCTGATGCCGGTCTGCCCGTTCCCCGGCACCCATGGGTGGGGCTACGACGGGATCGCCCCCTGGGCCGTGCACGAGCCGTACGGCGGGCCGGAAGGCCTCAAGCGGTTCGTGGACGCGGCGCACGGCCTGGGGCTGGGGGTGGTCCTCGACGTGGTGCACAACCACCTCGGCCCGTCCGGCAACCCGCTGCCGGCGTTCGGGCCGTACTTCACCGACACCCACCGCACGCCGTGGGGCGCCGCGGTCAACCTCGACGCCCCGGGCTCGGACGAGGTGCGCGGCTACTTCATCGGCAGCGCGCTGGCCTGGCTGCGCGACTACCGGCTCGACGGGCTGCGGCTGGACGCGGTGCACGCGCTGCACGACGACCGTTCGCCGCACTTCCTCGCCAAGCTCTCCGCCGCGGTGGACGGGCTGTCCGCCCGGCTGGGCCGGCGGCTGTTCCTGATCGCGGAGTCCGACCTCAACGACCCGCGCACCACCCTGCCCCGGGAGCGCGGCGGCCAGGGCCTGCACGCCCAGTGGAACGACGACTTCCACCACGCCCTGCACACCGCGCTGACCGGTGAATCCCAGGGCTACTACGCCGACTTCGCACAGGCCCCGCTGGCCGCCCTCGCCAAGACGCTGACCGGCGGGTTCTTCCACGACGGCACCTTCTCCACCTTCCGCGGGCGGGCGCACGGCGCACCGCTCGACCTGCACACCACGCCCGCGTACCGGCTGCTGGCCTACGCCCAGACGCACGACCAGGTCGGCAACCGGGCGCTCGGCGACCGGCTCGCCGCGCACCTGCCCGCCGGGCTGCTCGCCTGCGCCGCCGCGCTGGTGCTGTGCGCCCCGTTCACCCCGATGCTCTTCATGGGCGAGGAGTGGGCGGCGACCACGCCCTGGCAGTACTTCACCGACCACACGGACCCGGAGCTGGCGGAGGCGGTACGGGCCGGCCGGCGGCGCGAGTTCGCCGCGCACGACTGGGCGGGCGAGAGCGCCGAGTGGCCCGACCCGCAGGACCCGGCCACCCGGGACCGCTGTGTGCTGGACTGGAGCGAGCCGGTCCTCGAACCGCACACCTCGCTGCTGGCCTGGCACCGCACGCTGCTGACGCTCCGCCATGAGCTGCCGGCGCTGACCGACCCGGACCCCCGCCACACCGAGGTGGCCTTCGACGAGGACGCCCGCTGGCTGCTGCTGCGCCGTGGACCGGTGCGGGTGGCGGTTAACCTCGGGCGGTCGACGGCGGCCGTCCCGGTCGCGGACGGGCCGGCGGGGACGGCGGGGCCGGCGCTCCAGGTGCTGGCGGGCTGGCCGGAGGCCCGGCTGCCCGGTGCGGACGGCGTACTGCGGCTGCCACCGGAGTCGGTGGTGGTGCTGGGCCCCTGAGGACCGTCCGGTGGTCTGGCGGGCGCGCCCGCACCCGGCAGCACCCCACCGCACCTGCCGCACACCGCCGTCCGGCCTCGCCCGACCGTCCATCCCCCGCCCTTGTGATGGACACTATGTCCATGCCGCTGCGCCTCTCCGATCTGCTGGCCCGCTCCGACCTCGGTCTGTCGGTCGCCTACGACGTGCCGCCGCCGCTGCTGGCCCGCACGATCGAGGCGGCGACCGTCTCGGACCTGCTGACGCCGGGCAAGTGGCTGCAGGGCGGCGAACTGCTGATGACCATCGGCCTGTTGCTGCCGAGGGAGCGGGCCGGCTGCCGGGCGTACGTCCGGGACGTCGCCGAGGGCGGCGCGGCGTGTCTGGCGCTGGGGTTGGGGCAGGGGCTGCCGTACCAGGAGGCGCCGCGGCCCCTGGTGGCAGCGGCCGAGGAGGCGGGGCTGCCGCTGCTGACGGTGCCCGACGAGGTGCCGTTCATCGCCGTCACCAAGGCGGTCTTCGACGCCCGGGCCGGTGAACAGCGCGCGGCGCTGCACCGGGCCTTCGCCACCCAGCGCCGGCTGACCGCGGCCGCTGCGGCGGACGGTCTGCGGCCGATGCTGGCGGAGTGGACGGCCGCTACCGGCGTGGGCGCCGCGGTGCTGGACCCGCTGGGCCGGCTGCTCGCCGCGGGCGGGCCGGAGCCGCGGACGCCGCTGGCGCAGGCGCGGGACCTGATCGACCGGGTGGCGGCGCGCGGGCTGCGCGGCAGCGCGTCCAGTGCGGCCGGCGGGCAGCAGCTGGAGGTCCAGCCGCTGGGCGCCCGTCGGCTGCGCGGCCTGCTGCTGCTCACCGGCCGGGTGGACGACGCCGCCCGATCGGTCGTCCCCGGCCTGGTCTCCCTGCTCTCCCTCGAACTGGAGCGCCGCCACCTGCGCGATGAGCCGGAGCGCCGCCGCAGGTCGGCGCTGCTCTCCGAGCTGCTGGCCGAGGAGGACCCGACGGCCGACCGAGCCCGGGACCTGCTGCTCGCGGCGGGGCTGACGGCCGAGCGGGTGCGCGGCGTGGTGGTGGAGCCGGGGGCCGGGGACGGCGGCGCCGAGGACGCCGCTGCGCAGGAGGTGGCCGCCGATCTGGCGCTGGCGATGCCCGGTGGCCTGGTGCGGGTCACGCCCACGGCACCGGGCGGCACGCCCGGCGGGCTCATCGAGGCGGTGGTCGGCGAGGACCTGGACATCCGCGATGTGCTCGCCCGCTTCGCCCCCGGCTGCCCGGCCGGCATCGGCCCGGCCACCGCCCCCGAAGCGGTGCGGGTGTCGGTGCGTCAGGCGACCGGTCTGCTCGCCGTCAGCCGGTCCGGCGGGGAGCCGGCCGAGGCCCGGCAGAGCCCCGCCAGCCGGCTGCTGCTCGGCCTCGGCGACCCCCGTACGCTGCACGGCTACGCCGACGCCGTGCTCGGCCCGCTCGACCTGGCGGACCACGGCGAGGAGTTGATCACCACGCTGGCCGCCTGGCTGGAGTCCGGCGGCGCCTGGGACGCCACCAGCCGGCGGTTGGGCGTCCACCGGCACACCGTGCGCAACCGCCTGGACCGGGCCATGGACCTCACCGGCCGCCGCCTCGACGACCCCGACGACCGCTTCGACCTGTGGCTGGCCACCCGTATCCGCCGCGGCGGCGCCGCGACCGGGGCGGCCGGTGGGCCGCCCGCGCCGCCGCCGGCACGACCAGCCCGGTGACGGACGTTCCGTACCGCGAGCCCGCGCTTCACTCTCACCCGCGCACCGTCTTTACTGCGAAGGTGACTTACGAGATCCGCACCCTCCCGCCCGGCTCCACCGCCCCCGCCCCCGTGCCCGTCGCCCCCGCACCCGGCTCGGCACCCGGTGGCGGCCGGGGCACCTTGGTGGCCGTCAGCGATCTGCATGTGCGCTACAAAGAGAACCGTGACATCGTCGAGCGGCTCAAACCGGAGTCCGACGACGACTGGCTGCTGGTGGCCGGTGACATCGGTGAGTACGTCTCCGACATCCGCTGGGTGCTCTCCCTGCTCAGCAGCCGGTTCGCCAAGGTGGTGTGGGTACCGGGCAACCACGAGCTGTGGACGCCGGCGGACGACCCGGTGCAGCTGCGCGGAGTGGCACGCTATGAGCATCTGGTGCAGATCTGCCGGGAGTTGGGCGTGCTCACCCCCGAGGACCCCTATCCGGTCTGGGAGGGCGTCGGCGGCCCGGCCGTCATCGCACCGCTCTTCCTCCTCTACGACTACACCTTCCGGCTGCCGGGTCTGCACACCAAGGAGGCCGCGCTCGCCAACGCCGAGAAGGCGGGTGTGGTGTGCACCGACGAGTTCCATCTGCACCCGGACCCCTATCCGACCCGGGAGGCCTGGTGCCGGGCGCGGGTGGAGGCCACCGAGGCCCGGCTCGCCGCCCTGCCGGAGGACCTGCCGACCGTCCTGATCAACCACTGGCCGGTGGTGCGCGAGCCCACCGACCCGCTGTGGTACCCGGAGTTCGCCCTGTGGTGCGGTACGGAGGCCACCGCCGACTGGCCGCGCCGGTTCCGTGCCGCCACCGTGGTCTACGGCCATCTGCACATTCCCCGGCTGCTGATCTGCGACGGCGTCCCCCACCAGGAGGTGTCGCTCGGCTATCCGCGGGAGTGGCAGCGCCGCCAGGCCACGCCGGGCCGCCCGGTACGGATCCTCCCCGCACCGGCCGCCGTCACCTCCGGGGCCTCCGGGGCCCAGGCATGATCGACAAGTTGCTGCCCGCGCCGGTCGTCACGGCCGAGGCCTTCCAGGACGCACCGCTGTCGGAGATGTTCCCCGAGGAGCGCGCGCTGGTGGCCGACGCCGTGCCCAAGCGCCAGCTGGAGTTCGGCACCGTACGCGGCTGCGCCCGCCAGGCACTGTCCCGGCTGGGCATCGCCCCCGCACCGCTGCTCCCGGGCCGTGACCGGGCGCCGCAGTGGCCGGACGGCGTGGTCGGCGCGATGACGCACTGCGCCGGCTACCGTGCCGTGGCGGTGGCCCGCCGGCGGGACGTGCTGACCGTCGGACTGGACGCGGAGCCCAATGAGCCGATCGAGGACCCGGGCGTCGTCGACCTCGTCACGCTCCCCGAGGAGCGCGCCCAGCTCCGCGGCCTGACTGCGCTTCAGCCCGACATCAGCTGGGAGCGGCTGGTCTTCAGCGCCAAGGAATCGGTCTACAAGGCGTGGTACCCGCTCACCCGGCGCTGGCTGGGCTTCGAGGAGGCCCTCCTCACCCTCGACCCCACCAACGCCACCTTCACCGCCCGCCTCCTCGTCCCCGGCCCCGTCGTCGACGGCACCGAGGTCACCGAGTTCACCGGGGGCTGGCTGGTCGAGGCGGGGCTGGTGGTGACGGGCATCGCCGTACCGGCGTGAGGCGGCGGGGCCCGGACGAGCCGCGGGGGACCACGGGGGGGGGACCGCGGTACCGGGCCCCCTTCCGTGGCCCCTTCCGCCACCGCCGGCCCGCCGGGATCGGGCGGCCCTCGTGCTGGCGGGCGGCCCTCGTGGGGTCGGGCCGCCCTAGTGTTATCCGCCTCGCCACACAAGGCGTCAGCGGCCGCCGGAGCATGGCAAGATCACATCTCGCGGATGTCCTGCCACGTCACGCCGCATCACCATCCGTTTCTTCCGGGCCGGTCGGAGGCGACGACGGGCCGGCCGCCGGAGCCGTCCACGCCCCCATCCATCGTCAGGACGCTGAAGGGTCGGTAGCCCACTCATGCAAGAGCACTTCGACACCGTCGGTGGGACAGCACCGTCCGATACCGAACTGGTGCGGCGCATCCGTGCGGCGGCCCGGCCCGGCGGCCGGCCGCCGGCCGATCCCTCGGGCGCGCCGGCCCCGGGCAGCGCGGCCGAGGAAGCCCTCAACGAGTTCCACCGCCGGCACTACGCCGCCGTACTGGCCTACGCCCGTGACTGCTGCCGGTCCTCCCAGGCCGCGGCGGATCTGGCGGCCGAGGCCATCGCCGGCGTCCTGCACTCCCCCGGCCCGGGAGAGGGCCCCGATGCGGCCTGGCGGGACGCCCTGCTGACGGCGGTACGCCACACCGCCGATGCCTGGCATCACAGTTCCCGACGCACCGAGCTGCACGACGACTTCCCGTCCTGGCTGGCCGCCCAACCCGGGGAGGGACCCGGCTCCTCCGAGGCCGGAGGGACCTCCGCCTCCACCGACGGCGACCGGACGGCCGCCGTATGGCCCGTGGGGTCGGCCCCGTCCGCCGAGGAGCGCCGGGACCGCCCCTCGCGTCTCTCACCGGCGCGCCTCGTCGTGCTCGCCGTCGCCGTCGCCGCCCTGGCCGGCGCTGCCATATCCGTCGGCCCCCTGCTCGGCCGGGGAGACCACGACGACTCGACCGCCCGCACCGCACGGTCCGGCCTCCCGTCGGCCCCCACTCCGAACCAGCCGCCGACGGCTTCCCGCAGCAGCTCGGCGAGCGCCTCCAGCTCCGCGTCGAGCACACCGGACGCCACCCGCACCCCCGCGTCGAAGCGGCCGAGTCCCCGGCCCTCGTCACCGAAGAAGTCCTCCCGCCCCACGCATCAGGGCCCCAAGAGCAGGCCCTCGCCCGCCCGCACCACCCCGTTGAGCGCCCGGCCGTTCATCTCCAGTGCGAACGGCTGGGGTCAGGTGATGGTCGATCGCAGCACGTACGGCAATCCCCTCAGCATCCAGGGCGTCCAGTACCCCGACGGCCTGGGGGTCCACGCCTCCAGCGAGGTCACCTACCAACTCGACGGCAGCTGCTCCGCCCTCGGCGTGGACGTGGGCATCGACGACGAGGTGGGCGCGAACGGCTCCGTGGTGTTCCAGATCTTCCGGGACGGCAGCAAGGCCGCCGACAGCGGACTGGTGACGGTCGGCCAACCCGCCCAGCGCCTCACCGCCGACCTGACCGGCGCCACCACACTGCGGCTGGTGGTCACCGACGGCGGCAACGGCAACAACTCCGACCACGCCGTCTGGGGCGCGCCCCGCATCACGTGCCGGTGAGGTGACGCCGACCGGCGCCGCCCCGCCCCGCGACGACGAAGAGTCCCGCTTGGAGTCCGGCCTTGACCGCCTCCTGGACGGCATCGCGGCCGGACTGAACACCCCTCGGAAACCACACCAGGCGCAACTCAGGTGCTGCCGGGCCGCTTTCCCGGCAGCGCAGCACCGACGCTCAGCCCACGTCAGGGCTCAGCCGCAGCGAGAGCGAGGCTCCGACCGAGGACCTCGCCCGTGGCCGGACGTGTGGGTTCCCCTGGCAGGGCCGCAGCCGCTCACAGCCGGGGCCTGTCGAGCAGGCGGGACAGCACGATCACGCTCTCGGTGCGGTCGATGACGGGGGCCTCACGGAGCCGCTGAATGGCCTGCTCCAGGTGCGCGATGTCCCGGGCGAGCATGTGCAGCATCGCATCCGCAGCACCGGAGACGGTGCACGCCTCGACGACCTCCGGGATCCCCTCCAGGGCCCGCTGCAGTTCGGCGGGGGTGGGATTGCCCTTGCAGTACACCTCGACGAAGGCCTCGGTCCGCCAGCCCAGCGCCTGGGTGTCGATGAGGGCGGTGAACCCGCGGATCGCCCCCGTGGCAACGAGGCGGTCGAGCCGCCGCTTGGCCGCCGGCGCGGAGAGCCCGGCCGCTTCACCGATCTCGGCATAGGTACTCCGCGCGTTCCGCAGCACGCAGCGGATGATCTCTTCGTCGATGGCGTCCACGCCGTTACCTCCGCGGGAGGAGCACGCACTGCGCCGCAAGAAAACGCCACAGCAGCTTAAATTGAGCAAGAAAACGAGCTCAGCAGACAAGTTATAGCAATTGATTGCGCCAATGGCCCGAACATAGCATCCGGACCCATCCGCTCAGCCGCGATGTGTCGGGAGTGACCATTGACCGCAGTGCTCAGTGCCGAGGAGTCCGCCGCTCTGGCGGCGATCGATGAGGCCGCCCTCGCCCGGATGCTCCTGGAACTGCTCGCGATCCCCAGCGTGACCGGGAGCGCCGCCGAGTCCGACCTACAGCACCGCTTGGCGCGACATCTGGACCGGCTCGGTCTCGACGTCGATCTGTGGTCCATGGACCTGCCCACGCTGCGTGCCCAGCCCGGCTTTCCCGGCACCGAGGCACCGCGCGACGAAGCGTGGGGGCTGGTGGCGACCACGTCGGACGGCGGTGACGGACCGGCCATGATCCTTCAGGGGCACGTCGACGTCGTACCGCCCGGCGACCTCCGGCAGTGGGACGGCGACCCCTTCGTCCCGCGCGTGGCCGGGAACGTCGTCCATGCCCGTGGCGCCTGCGACATGAAAGCCGGACTGGTCGCCAACCTCGCCGCCCTGGCGGCGATCCGCGCGAGCGGGGCCAGGCTGCGCGGCCGGGTGGCTGCCCACTGCGTGGTCGGCGAAGAGGACGGCGGGCTCGGCGCCTTCGCCACCCTCCAACGCGGACACACCGGTGACGCCTGCCTCATCACCGAACCGACCGGCGGCACGCTGGTGACCGCGAACGCCGGAGCGCTGACCTTCCGCATCGAGGTCCCGGGCCGGGCCACGCACGCGAGCACCCGCGACGCCGGCGTCAGCGCCATCGACGCATACCTGCCGCTCCATCGGGCGCTGGCCCGACTGGAAGCCCGGCGCAACACAGCGGCCGACCCGTTGATGGCGGAGTACAGGATCCCCTACGCGCTCTCCGTCGGCACGCTCCGCGCGGGTGACTGGGCGAGCAGCGTGCCGGACCGCCTCGTCGCCGAGGGCAGGCTGGGCGTCCGGCTCGGCGAGGATCCGGCCGAGGCGGTGGCCGACTTCGAGAGCTGCGTGGCCGAGGCGTGCGCGGACGATCCGTGGCTGCGCGCTCACCCGGCGACCGTGAGCTGGCCCGGCGGCCGGTTCGCGAGCGGCCGGCTGCCGAGCGGCCATCCGCTCGGGGCTCTGGTCCGGGACGCACACGCCGACGCGGTCGGCGGGCCGCGGCTGCGCGAGCGCGGCGCGCCCTACGGAAGCGACCTGCGTCTGTACGCCGCCGCGGACATCCCCACCTTGCAGTTCGGGCCCGGCGACGTGCGCCTGGCGCACAGCCCCGGGGAGCAGGTCTCGCTACCCGAGATCGTCGCGGTGACCCGCACCCTCGTACTCGCCGTACTGCGCACCGTCGGCACCGCATAGGACGCACAACACACCTGCCCAGAGCAGGTGTTGGGGCCATCTCCCTCGGGCGGGACGGTGGCCGCGAGAGGGCCGGCGGAGTCGGCCGCACCGGAGCAGGACCGGCACGTGGAGCATCGAGCCGTGGAGCGAAAGGGCACCACCATGACCTCAGCGAAGACCGCACCACCCCGTCTCGGCGGCGACGCCGACGCGGAAGCGCCCGACGAGGGCTACCGACGGGGACTCAGCGCCCGTCAGATCCAAATGATGGCCATCGGAGGCGCGATCGGCACCGGGCTCTTCTACGGCTCCAGCACCGGTATCGCCGAGGTCGGGCCGAGCCTGGTGGCGTGTTACGCCGCTGCGGGCATCGTCATCTTCTTCGTCATGCGGGCGCTGGGGGAACTCCTCACCTACCGCCCCACGTCAGGCAGTTTCGCGGACTACGCACGCGAGTTCTGCGGCCCGTTCGCGGGCTTCATCACCGGCTGGTCGTACTGGGCCGCATGGGTCGCCGCGTGCATGGCCGAGGTGACCGCGGCCGGCCACTACATCGCCTACTGGTGGCCCGCCGTCCCGGTCTGGGCCACGGCCGCGGGGGCCCTGACCGTGCTGTTCGTGGCGAACCTGGTCTCCGTCACGCTCTTCGGCGAGCTGGAGTTCTGGTTCGCCACCATCAAGGTCGTGGCGATCACCGCCCTGATCGTGATCGGCGTCGGCGTACTGACCTTCGGCTTCTCCTCCCTCGGGCAGGACGCCTCGGTCCGGCACCTGTGGGCCGACGGCGGCTTCGCGCCACACGGTGCCTGGAAGACCATGGCCGCCATGCAGGGCGTCGTCTTCGCCTACCTGGGCATCGAGCTCATCGGCCTCACCGCCGGCGAGGCGGAGAACCCCAAGCAGACGCTCCGCAAGGCGATCAACACCCTTCCGGTCCGTATCGCCGTCTTCTACATCGGCGCGCTGATCATCCTGCTCTCCGTCCTCAGCTGGACCCGGTACACCCCCGGGGTCAGCCCCTTCGTCCAGGTCCTCGCCCAGGTCGGCATCCCCGGGGCCGCCGGGATCATGAACTTCGTCGTCCTCACCGCCGCCCTGTCCTCCTGCAACTCCGGCATCTACTCCGCCAGCCGGATGGTCCGCGGACTGGCCGTCAACGGCGAGGCCCCCAAAGCCATGAGGAACCTCACCAGCCGCCACCTCCCGCTGCCCGCACTGGTGCTGTCCACCCTCGTCATGGGCATCGGCGTCGTCGTCAACGTCGTCTCCCCGGACAAGGCGTTCGTCTACGTCACCTCGGTCAGCGCCTGCGCCGGCCTGTGGACCTGGGCCGTGATCCTCATCGCGCACCTGCGCTACCGGTCCAAGGCACGCGCCGGGCTCCTGCCCGCCGTTGACTTCCGGATGCCCGGCGCCCCGGTCACCAACTGGATCGCCCTCGCCGCGCTGGTCTTCGTGGTCGTGCTGATGGCCACCTCCAGCGACACCCGCCTCGGACTGTACGTATGGGCCGTGTGGTGCACGATTCTCACGATCGGCTACCAAGCCACCAAGCGGCGCGCCCCGCAGCCGGCTCCCGCCCGCCGATAGGGACGGGGGGAGGCGGCCCTGCCCCACCCGCGGTGGCTACCGGCGGGCGGTTTCCGCAAGGGCAAGGGGCGGAACCCCACGACTTCGCGAGTTACCGGATGCGCAGAACGCTGGCGAACCCGCCCCTCACCCCTCGTCCGGAACCAAGCGCAACGAGATCGAGTTGATGCAGTACCGCTGGTCCGTAGGGGTCGGATAGCCCTCCCCCTCGAAGACGTGCCCGAGATGCGAGCCACATCGCGCACACCGCACTTCCGTGCGCACCATCCCGTGGGAACGGTCGGCCACCAGCTCCACCGCGTCGGAGTCCTTGGGGTCGTAGAAGGACGGCCAGCCGCAGTGGCTCTCGAACTTGGTGTCGGAGCGGAAGAGTTCGGCGCCGCAGGCGCGGCAGGAGTAGACGCCGGCGGTCTTGGTGTCGGTGTATTCACCGACGAAGGCGGGTTCGGTGCCGGCCTGGCGGAGTACCTGGTACTCCGCGGGGCTCAGCTCGGCGCGCCACTGCTCGTCGGGCTTGTCGATCTCGTACGGCATGGGGGTGCCTCCTCAGCTCAGCGGCCCAGGCGGGCCAGGATGGCGGGGCCGAGGTCGGTCACATCGCCCGCGCCCATGGTGAGAACAAGGTCACCGGGCCGGACCATTCCGGCGAGCACGTCCGGGACGGCGGCCTGGTCGCTCTCGGGGGTGACCTCGGCGCCGGCGGCGCGGGCGGCGTCGATGATCAGGGCACTGGTGACGCCCGGGATCGGGTCCTCGCGGGCCGGGTAGATGTCCAGCACAACGGAAGCGTCGGCGAGGGCCAGCGCCTGGCCCATCTCGGTGCCCAGCTCCTGGGTGCGGGAGAACAGGTGCGGCTGGAAGACCACCAGTACGCGGGCGTCCTCCGCGGCGCCGCGGATGGCCTCCAGGTCGGCGGTCATCTCCGTGGGGTGGTGGGCGTAGGAGTCGATGACCTGGACGCCGGCCGCCTCGCCCTTGAGCTGGAGGCGGCGCTTGACGCCGGTGTACTTGCCGAGCGCGGAGGCGAGGTTGTGCGGCGGCAGGTCCACGGCGACCCCGGCGGCCAGCGCGGCGACGGCGTTGCTCGCGTAGTGCCGGCCGGGGACGGAGACGGTGAAGGTGAGGATCTTGCCGCTGGTGAGCGTGACCGTGACATCGCTGGTCAGGCCGCGGGGGGTGACCTTGAGGATGCGGACGTCGGCGTCCTTGGCCTCGCCGTAGGTGACGATCTCGATGTCGTAGCGGCCGGAGATCCGGGCAGTCAGCTCGCGGGCGCCGGGGTGGTCGGCGGAGATCACCAGGGTGCCGCCGGGACGGATCCGGCCGACGAAGGTCTCGAAGGACTCGTAGATCTCGTCCATCGAGGCGTAGTTGGCGTGGTGGTCCAGCTCGACGTTGAGGACGATGGCGACCTCGGGGGCGTACTTGTGGAAGCTGCGGTCGCTCTCGTCGGCTTCGGCGACGAAGATCTCGCCGACGCCGTGCTCGGCGTTGGAGCCCGGGGCGTCCAGGTCACCGCCGATGGCGTACGAGGGCTTCAGGCCGAGGGCGCCGAGGGAGACGGCGAGCATGGAGGTGGTGGTCGTCTTGCCGTGGGTGCCCGCCACCGCGATGGGGCGCAGGCCCTCCATGAGGGAGGCGAGGGCGTCGGAGCGGTGCACGACCGGGATGCCGCGCTCGTGGGCGGCGGCCAGCTCGGGGTTGTCCTGGCGGATCGCGGAGGAGACCACCACGCTGGTGGCGTCCGCGGCGAGGTGCTCGGCGGCGTGCCCGATGTGGACGGTGGCGCCCTGGTCGCGCAGGGCCTGGGCGGTCGCGGAGTCCTTGGCGTCGCTGCCCGCCACCCGGGCGCCGCGCTGCGCGAGGATCTTGGCGATGCCCGACATGCCGGCTCCACCGATGCCGATGAAGTGCGGCCGGTCCATCGAGGCTGGGATGGCGGGTGCCATGGTGCGTCTCCCTGATCGTCGATCATCGCGAGCGGTGGCGCGGGTCGTACGGCCGCGCCGGTCGTGCTGTCGATGATTCTCGCACCCGGCACCGACAGCGCCGGGCCACGGCTCGATTCCACGGGCCGCCGGGCCGTCCCTGTGCCCTCCCCGTCCGCCGGTGGGCCGGCTCAGCGACGGATCAGCCCCCGGGCGGTTGCGGCGGCGACCGCGGACGTACGGGAGTCCACCCCCAGCTTGGCGTAGATGTGGACAAGGTGGGATTTGACGGTCGCCTGGCTCAGGAAGAGCCGCTTGCTGATCGCGGCGTTGGAAAGGCCGTCGGCGACGAGCTGGAGGACCTCGGTCTCGCGCCGGGAGAGCGCGGTGGCCGGGGCCCGCATCCGGTCCATCAGGCGCAGCGCGATGGTCGGCGCCAGCGCGGACTTGCCGGCGGCGGCGGTGCGCACCGCGGCGGCCAGTTCCTCCGGCGGGGCGTCCTTGAGCAGGTAGCCGGTGGCGCCGGCCTCGATCGCGGCGAGGATGTCGGCGTCGGTGTCGTACGTGGTCAGGACCAGCACGCGCGGGGCGCCGGAGCGGGCGGTGATCGCGGCGGTGGCCTCGGAGCCCAGCATCCCGCCGAACTGGAGGTCCATGAGCACCACGTCCGGTGCGTGCGCGGCGGCCAGCTCGACGGCGCCCTCGGCGGTGGCGACATCGGCAACCACCGCGAAGTCCGGCTCGGTCTCCAGGACGGCGCGCAGCCCGGCGCGGACGACGGGGTGGTCGTCGGCGAGCAGCAACCGGATGGGGGTGTCGGTCATGGGGCGGTCTCCGGGACGGCCGGCGCTGCGGCACAGGGCAGGGTGACGGCGACGGCGGTGCCCTCCCCGGGGCCGGACTCCACGGCGAGGGTGCCCTGGAGTGCCCGGGCCCGGGCCCGCATCGCGGCGAGGCCGAAGCCGCCGCCGGCGGGCGCGGAGCCCGGTGCGGGCACCTCGGCCGGTACGAAGCCGGTGCCGTCGTCGACGACGTCCAGGGCGACCTCGGTGTCCATGTAGCTGAGGGTCAGCTCGACGCGGGCGGCACCGGCGTGCTGGACGGTGTTGGCGAGCGCGGACTGGGCGATCCGCAGCAGGGCCACCTCGTGCGGGGTGGGCAGGGCGGTGGGCGCGCCGGAGACCTGGCAGTGCACGGCGAGGCCGGAGGTGCGGGCGGTGCTGGCGCACAACCGCTCCAGCGCGGCGGGCAGTGACCCCGACTCCAGGTCGGGCGGGCTGAGGGCCCGGACGAAGCGGCGCGCCTCGGCGAGGTTGTCGACGGCGGCCGTCCGGGCCTGCCGGACGTGTCCCAGCGCCGGCCCGGGCCGCTCGGGCAGGGCGCGCTCGGCGGCCCGCAGCAGCAGCTGGATGCTGGACAGGCCCTGGGCGAGGGTGTCGTGGATCTCGCGGGCCAGCCGTTCCCGCTCGGCCAGCACCCCGGCGGCGTGCTCGGCAGCGGCCAGCTCGCTGCGGGCCGCGGTGAGCTCCTCGATGAGGCGGCGACGCTGTTCGCTCTCCCGGTAGAGCGCCTCATAGCCGAGGACAACGGCGACCGCGACGGCGGCGCCGAGGACGGGGCCGAGCGCCATGCCCACGCTGAGGGTGTGGGTGTGCCACCCGAAGCCGGCGATGGCGGCGAGGGTGGTGGCCGCGACGGCGGGCAGCGCCCCGCGCAACGGCAGCAGGTGCATCTGGACGAAGAAGAGCGGGAAGGCCAGCCAGACGCCGTCCGGGGTCAGGGCGAGCAGCACCAGCCAGAGCAGGGCGACGGCGCTCAGCCAGAGGGCGGCGGCACCGGTGGAGGTGCGGAGGCGGGGCAGCCGGGGGCCGGTCACGTACACCGCGAACAGCGCGGCCGCGGCGGCGATCACGGCCGGGGCCGCGGTGGCGTGGTCGGCGACCGCGCGCACGCAGGCCAGTGCCAGCAGTGCGGCCACCATCAGGTGCAGACAGCTGCGCAGGGCCCGCAGGACGGGGGTGAGGGTGTGGGCGGTCTTGGCTTCTTCGGTCACGGCCCCTTCAGGCTAAGGGCCCGCCCCACCTGCGGCATCAATCGAAGGGTTGATGCCGGGGCGCACCCTTCGATGCCGGTGGACCACTCCGCGGCGCGATGCCGCACCCCCGCTCCACGGGCGACGGTGGGGCCAGCCGCCGGGCCAGTGGGGTCCGGCGCCGGATCGGAGGATGGCAGAGCCCGTGTTCGTCGCCTGGAGAGACCTGAGATTCGCCAAGGGGCGGTTCGCCCTGATGGGCACCGTCATCGTGCTGATCACCATGCTGGTGGGGCTGCTGTCGGGCCTCACGGCGGGCCTGGGCCGGGAGAACACCTCGGCGATCACCGCACTCCCCGCCGACCACCTGGTCTTCTCCGCGCCCGCCGGGGACGGCGGCGTCACGTTCGCCGATTCGCGGCTGTCGGAGCGGACCGTACGGGACTGGGCGCGGGTGCCCGGCGTACGGTGGGCCGAGCCGCTGGGGATCGCCACGACGAAGGCCGAGGCGGGCGGGCAGACGGCCGCGGTGTCGGCGTTCGGGGTGCGGCCGGGGTCGCCGTTGGGCCAGGCGGAGCGGGTCGCGGACGGTGCCGTGGTGCTGTCCGCGAAGGCCGCGGCCGAGCTCGGGGCGCACACCGGGGACGCGCTGAAGCTGGGCGGCCGTACGGTGCGCGTCGCGGCGGTATCGGGGGCGGCGATGTACAGCCACACCCCGGTGGTGTGGACGTCGGTCGGCGATTGGCAGGCGCTGTCGGGGGCTACCGGGGCGGGCCGTGCTGCCGCCTCACCCGTGGGCGCCACGGTGCTCGCGCTCTCCACCACCGGGACGGCCGATCTGTCGGCCGCCGACACACGGCTCGGCACCCGCACCGTCACCCCGGACGACGCGCTGGCCGCGATCGGCTCGTACACCGCGGAACACGGCTCGCTGCAGCTGATGCGCGGCTTTCTGTTCGCCATCTCCGCGCTGGTCATCGGCGCCTTCTTCACCGTGTGGACGATCCAGCGCAGCGGCGATGTCGCGGTGCTGAAGGCGCTGGGCGCCTCCACCGGCTCGCTGCTGCGCGATGCGCTAGGCCAGGCCGTCGTCCTGCTGGCGCTCGGTACTGGCCTGGGCACCGCGGTGGCGGCGGGGGTGGGCGCCGCCGTCGGCGGGACGGTGCCGTTCGTGCTCGATGCGTCCACCGTGCTGTTCCCCGCCCTGATCATGATCGCGCTGGGTGCCGTCGGCGCCGCGCTCGCCATCCGCCGCATCACGTCCGTCGACCCGTTGACCGCCCTGGGAAGTGCCCGATGAGCCTGCACCTGACCGATGTCACCCTCACCTACCCCGACGGCGACGCCCGGCTGACCGCGCTGGACGAGGTCTCGCTGTCCGTGCCCGCCGGCTGCCTGACCGCGGTGATCGGGCCGTCCGGGTCCGGGAAGTCCAGCCTGCTCGCGGTGGCCGCGACGCTGATCCGCCCGGACCGCGGGCGGGTGGTGATCGACGGTACGGACACCACGGGGCTGGGCCGCGGCGAACTGACCGCACTGCGCCGTACCACCCTCGGCACGGTCTTCCAGCAGCCGAACCTGCTGCCGTCCCTGACGGCCGCCGAGCAGCTACAGGTGATGGCCCATCTGGACGGCCGCTCACCCCGTAGGGCGCGGGGTCGGGCCAGGGAGCTGCTGGCGGCGGTCGGCCTGGAGGGGCACGCCGACCGGCGGCCGCACCAGCTGTCCGGCGGCCAGCGGCAACGGATCAACATCGCCCGGGCGCTGATGAACGAGCCCGCGGTGCTGCTGGTGGACGAGCCGACCAGCGCCCTGGACCACGAGCGGGGCGCGGCCGTCCTCGACCTGCTGCTGACCCTGACCCATCAGCGGGACACCGCGACGGTGCTGGTCACCCACGACCACACGCACCTGGACTCGGCGGACGACGTCATGGAGGTACGGGACGGGCGGCTCCGCCCGAGGGCGGAGCCGCCCGTCCCTGACGGCCTGGCGATCAGCCCCCGGGCGACTCCTGGGGCTGGTCGTCCGCGGCGTGCGAGAAGAGCTTGAGGACCGGGACGCCGACCTTGTGGCGGGCGCGGGAGGCCCAGTCGCGGTGGAAGAACTCCTCGACGAAGTGCGGGGTGGTCAGCACGATCACCTCGTCCGCGCCGGTCTCGTCGACGACGGACCGCAGCACCTCCATCGGATGGTCCTCGACGACCTGCCCCACGGCCTCGGAGCCCGCCGCGCGCAGCGCCTGCAGGGTGTGCGACAGGGCGAACTCGGCGGGTGCCTCGGCCTGGGCACCGGACGGCTCGCCGCCCTCCCGCACCGCATCGTCGAACTCGCCGAGGGCGACGTCGTCGATGGCCCGCAGCAGCACGTCCTGCTTGCCCCGCGGCTGCATGAGAACGACGAACGAGATCCGGTCATCGCCGTGCAGGGTGGTCACGAACTCCACGTCCGCGGGCGTCAGAGGCTTCTCGATCATCAATACGCTCGTGAACACGACGGACGCCCTTCTTCTCCTAAGGGCACCACAATTGCGCGGCGCCCGACAGAAACCATCCTGCCCCGTCGCCAC
Source organism: Streptomyces sp. NPDC020742 (assembly GCF_040641675.1). Lineage (NCBI taxonomy): Bacteria > Bacillati > Actinomycetota > Actinomycetes > Kitasatosporales > Streptomycetaceae > Streptomyces > Streptomyces sp. NPDC020742. Next base: position 112,783 of record NZ_JBFAEA010000018.1, on the reverse strand, counting down.
TCGGGACCTGTGGCTTTTAGTGTGCCCAAACGAAGCCAAGCGGAACAGATGATTCCGCTGAGTGTCAGGACCTGCGGTACCGGGTGAACAGGAACCCTGCCTCCTCCAATACGGACGCCAGCGCGAACCGCTCGGGAACCGGGACGGCCGGCCCGTTCATGACCCTCGGCGCACCGCCCACGGCCACCACCGGAGCCAGCGTCAGACACATCTCGTCCAGCACTCCGGCCGCCGCGAACTGCCCCAGCAACCTCGGCCCGCCCTCGGTCAGCAGCCGGGTGTGGCCCCGTTCGGCCAGCACCGCGACGACCCGCGCCGGGTCAGCACCCAGCCCCTCCCCCGCGAACAGCACCTCGACGCCGGCCGCCCGGGCCGCGGCCACCCGATCGGCCGGGGCGCCCGCACCGGTCACCACCAGGGTCGGGACCAGCGGCTCGGTGAACAGCGGCAGCGAGAAATCCAGCCCGAGGCCGGCGGTGACCACCGCGATGGCCGGGGCCGGTTGCTGGCCGGCGGCGGCCCTGCGAGCGGCGAACGCCTCCCGGGCCCGGGCCGGCCGGTAGCCCTCCTGCCGGACGGTTTCCGCTCCCACCACCACCGCGTCCGCGAGCGCCCGCAGCACCCCGAAGATCCGCATGTCGGCCTCGCTGGACAGCGGCTGGGAGCGGCCCTCATGATGGGCCGCGCCATCCATCGAGGACACCATGTTGGCGCGCAGCCATCCGGGACGCCCGGCCCGCACCGGATCGCCGGCCGCCGGGTACGCATAGGCGTCGGCCAGCTCCTCCAGCGTCCACTCCCGGTCGGCGAGGGCGGCCGCCGCCACCTCGGGGTTCGCGGGGTCGGGGGCGGGCGGGGGCGGGACGGGGAGCGGGAACAGGCGTCGCATGGCGGCAGTGTGACATGCCTCGCCCGGCGGACCGGCGGATACCGCCGAGGAGATAGGCTGGACAGCTGTGTCATCTTCCCAGCCCTCCGCTCCGCAGCCCGACCCGATAGCCGGACCGCCGGCCGACGGGGACGACACGGCACCCGCCGCGCTGACCGCCCGCGCCCCGCACGTCCCGGCCGACCGCCTGGTGGCGGAGATGGTGCCGCCCCCGCGCTTCCAGGGCGCCCGCTTCGACACCTACATCCCGGACGCCTCCCAGCCCAGCCAGGCCGAGGCCGTCCAGGTGCTCGGCGACTTCGCCGACGGCGTCGACGCCGGGGCGGGCGCGGGCGGCGGCAAGCGGCGCTGGTTCGCCAGGAAGCCGGCCGCCCCCAAGGGGCCGCGCGGCGTCTATCTGGACGGCGGCTACGGCGTCGGCAAGACCCATCTGCTCGCCTCGCTGTGGCACGCCGCCCCCGCCCCGGCCGAGCAGAAGGCCTTCGGCACCTTCGTCGAGCTGACCAATCTCGTCGGCGCGCTCGGCTTCCAGCAGACCGTCCGTACGCTCGGCGCGCACAAGCTGCTGTGCATTGACGAGTTCGAGCTGGACGACCCCGGCGACACGGTGCTGGTCTCCACCCTCCTCGGCAAGCTGGTGGACGCCGGAGTGGCGCTGGCCGCCACCTCCAACACGCTGCCCGGCAAGCTCGGCGAGGGCCGGTTCGCCGCCGCCGACTTCCTGCGCGAGATCCAGGGCCTGAGCGCCCACTTCCGCCCGCTGCGCATCGACGGCGAGGACTACCGCCACCGCGGCCTGCCCGAGGCTCCGCCCCCGTACGACGACGAGACCGTCACCCGCACCGCGTACCGCACGCCCGGCGCCTCGCTCGACGACTTCCCCTCCCTGCTCGACCACCTGTCGAAGGTCCACCCCAGCCGCTACGGCGCGATGTGCGACGGCATCGAGGCGGTCTGCCTCACCGACGTCCAGGCGGTGCCCGACCAGTCCACCGCGCTGCGGCTGGTGGTCCTCGCGGACCGGCTCTACGACCGCGAGGTGCCGGTGCTGACCTCCGGCAAGCCCTTCGACGAGCTGTTCAGCGAGGAGATGCTGCGCGGCGGCTACCGCAAGAAGTACTTCCGGGCGATCTCCCGGCTGACCGCGCTGGCGCGCGACGCCAAGCCGCTGGCGGAGGGCGGCTCCCGCTAGGGCGTTTCTTTCGGGTCTTCGTGGGCCGGGCGGCGAGGGCACTCCCCCGCGCCGCCCGGGCGGCGATCCCCGCAGGCGCGGCCCTGGTTCCCGGCGGGGCAGGTGCGTGATACACACGAGCGGGTCACGTCACCTGTCCGCCAACAGGGAGTTGCCCATGTCTGCGACACGACGTCAGATCCTGGCGAGAACCGGCGCGTTGGGAGCCTCCATCGCCTTCTCCGGGAGCCTCACCGAGATCTTCGCGGGGACCGCGACGGCCCGGGACATGGGGCGGCGGGGCTACGGCCCGCTGGTCCCCGACCCGGCCGGTCTGCTCGACCTCCCCAAGGGCTTCCGTTACCGGGTCCTCTCCAAGGAGGGCGATCCGCTGCGCTCCGGGGAGGGCAAGGTGCCGAGCAACTGCGACGGCATGTCGGCCTTCCCGGGCCGCCGCGGCGGCACCCACCTCGTCCGCAACCACGAGAACCGTACGGGCTCCCGCTCCGCCGTCCCGCACGTGCGCGATCTGACGTACGACCCGGGTGGCGAGGGCGGGTGTACGGCCCTGGAGCTGGCCGGGGACAACACCGTGCGCTCCGAACGGGTCGCCATCGCCGGCACCTCCACCAACTGCGCGGGCGGCCCGACCCCTTGGCACACCTGGCTGACCTGCGAGGAGACCGAGTTGCGGGCCGGGGAGGAGAACTACACCAAGGACCATGGCTTCATCTTCGAGGTCGACCCGTACGACCCGCGGCGCACCGGGGCCGTCCCACTGACCGCGATGGGGCGCTTCCAGCACGAGGCGATCGCCGTGGACCCCCGCACCGGCACGGTCTACGAGACCGAGGACGCCTTCGACAGGCCGTTCGGGCTGTTCTACCGCTTCCTTCCGGAGAAGCCGCTGGGCGGGCGCGGCTCCCTCCGGGCCGGCGGCCGCCTCCAGGCGCTGCGCGTCCCCGGGGTGCCCGACCTCTCCACCATCCAGCAGCCCGGCGCCACCTTCGACCACGTCACCTGGGTCGATGTGCCCGATCCGCTCGCGCGCCGGACTCCCGTCCGCTTCCAGGACTTCGGCCCGCAGGGCATCACCCATGCCCAGAAGCTGGAGGGCTGCTACTGGGGCGGTTCCTGCGTCTACTTCACGTCCAGCTTCGCGCACCGCTCCGACGGCTCGGCCGCCGACCACTACGGCCAGGTCTGGAAGTACGACCCGCAGCGGCGCCGGCTCACCCAGGTCGTGGTCTTCGGCCCGGACACCGACCTCCAACTGCCCGGCGAATCCCCCGACAACATCTGCCTGGCGCCCAGCGGCGGCCTGATGGTCTGTGAGGACGGCGAGGGCGCCCAGCACGTCTTCGGCCTCACCCGTGGCGGCGAGGTCTACCCGATGGCCCGCGGCCGGCAGAACATCGGCACCCCGGACAAGCCGGAGTGGGGCGAGTTCGCAGGGGTGACCTTCTCCCCCGACCACCGCACGATGTACGTGAACTGCTACACGCCGGGGACGACGTTCGCCGTGACGGGGCCCTGGCATCACTGAACGGCGGGTGCCCGGTGAGACGTCCGGCTGCCGGTCGTCCCACCGGGTCCCCTCAGGGGCGGGGGCCGCGGCGGCGGTTCAGGTGCGGCGGGAGCTCAGCGCACAGGCCGCGGCCGTGGCGCCCGCCGCGAGGGCCGCGGTGGTGGCGAACGGGAGCCAGGGGATGGCGACGACGCCGTGCAGGGAGCCGGTGACCAGACCGTGAACGGCGGCGTTGGCGGGTGAGGGGCCGAGGACGAGCAGCAGCAGGGCAGCGAGCAGCCCCGCAGGGATGGCCCACCCGGAGCGGCGCAGCACCGGCCAGTTGCACAGCACCCCGGCGGCGATGCCCAGCAGCAGGCACGACAGCGCGGCGAGCAGCCCCGCGCAGGTCGCCGGGAGGACCGGGACGGCCACCCGGTGGCCGGCGGAGTGCGGGTCGGACAGCAGCACCACCAGCGCCGTACCGACGAGCGCGAGCAGCGCTCCGGCGCCGGCCGCGGTCAGCACACCGGCGAGGTGCACCCGGCCGGGCCCGGCGGCGGCCGCGGCGCAGGCGCGGGCGGCCGGCGGCTCGTTGGTGACGCAGACCCGGGTGAGCCATACGGCGACCGGCAGCAGCCCGCCCGCGGCGTAGCCGAAGTCGTTGAGGATCGCGCCGCCGCTCTGGATGCCGATGGCCAGGAACGCCGCGTAGGCGATGACCGGCGGCAGCCAGCGGTGCGAGCCGATGAGCAGGGCCGCCTGATAGCGAAGCAGAGCGATCACGGGAGCGGGTCCTCATCGGGGTCGGGGGCGGCATCGGTGTCGGGGGCGGCGTACGGTCCGGGCGGGGCGGCGGAGCCGTGGCGCATGCCGGGGTCGGCGGCCGGCCGGTGGACGGGGCCGAGCGAGCGGATGTGCCAGGGCGGCCGGGCGGCCAGCAGAGTGCGCAGCAGTGAGTCGGAGTGGACGGCCGGGACGGTCAGGCGGACCGTCCCGTCCGGCTCCGGTGCGATCTCCGGCCTGCCGGGCAGCCGCGGCTCCCCGGCGGACCCACCGGGTACGGCCCCCGGGGCGCCCTCGGCCACGATCACCACCTGGGGTCCGGAGGGGGCCGCCGAGGCGTCGACCGCCGGCGCCCCGCCGGCCCCATGGACGAGCAACTGCCCCTCCACCACCCGGTAGCGGGCGTCGTCCGCGCCGGCCAGCCGGCGCGGGTCGTGGTCGACGAAGACGACGGTGCCACCGGCCGTGACCCGCTCGGCGACCGCCCGGTCGAGCACCTCCCGCGCCCCGCGGTCCAGGCCGGTCCAGGCCTCGTCCAGGACGAGGAGTGCGGGCTCGGCGAGCAGGGCCTGGGCTACCGCGACCTTCTGGCTGGTGCCCTTGGACAGCTCGGTCAGCGGCGTCCGGGCGTGTCCGGCCGCGCCGAAGCGTTCGAGCCACTCGGTGGCCCGTCGAGCGGCGACCGGGCCGCGCAACCCGTGCACGCGGCCGAGGTGGGTGAGGTAGCCGACGGCGGTGAACGGCAGCGCGGCCGGGAAGCGTTCGGGAACGTAGGCGCTGCGCGGGCGGCCGGTGATGCGGCCGGTGCTGGGACGGTCGATGCCGGCGAGCAGCCGCAGCAGGGTGGACTTCCCGCTGCCGTTGGTCCCCTCGATGCGCAACAGCGCCCCGGCGGGCACCTCCAGGTGCACGTCCCTCAGCACCCAGGGGCCGCGCACCCCGTAGCGCCGCCCCACCCCGTCCAGCTTCATATGCTCCGGCACCTTCGCTGTCCTCCCCCGGCTTCCGGCATCCCGGGCGCTCGCTGCGCACCAGCTGCCCCGTGGTGTGCGACGTTCCTGATGCCCGGTGCGTTCCCCCGCCGGTCACCAAGTCCGACGGGAGCCGGAGCGGCCGGCCTCCGGTACCGCGGCGGCGTTGTCGGTGGCGGCTGGCAGACTGGGCACGTGACCAGCACCGAGTCCGCCGGCCCGCCCGGCAACAGCTCCAGCAGCCCGTTCCGCCACGGAGAGTCCGACCGGGACGCGGCACCGCAGTTCGTCCTGCCGCTCGTGGTGCGGATGGAGCGGGCCGAGCCACCGGCGCGTACCGATGCGCTGGAGACGGCCGCGCGGGCGGTCCTGGTGCTGCTGGCGGACGAGCGGGCGGCCGGGGACGGCCCGTGGGCGCAGGCGGTGCGGGACTGGCAGGACGCCCGGATCCGGAAGGTGGTACGGCGGGCGCGCGGCGCGGAGTGGCGGCGGGCCGAGGCGCTGCCGGGCATCACGGTCGTCGGCGACGGCGCGGAGGTACGGGTCTTTCCTCCGGTACCGCTGGACGGCTGGCCCAAGGACCTGGCGCGGCTACAGGTGTCGGGCACGGAGCTGGACGATCCGGAACCGCCCGCGGCGCCCACCGAGGGCCTGCCGGTGCTGTGGCTCAATCCGGGGCTGGAGATGTCGGCGGGCAAGGAGATGGCGCAGACCGGCCATGGCGCGCAACTGGCCTGGTGGGAGCTGCCCGAGGAGGCGCGGACGGCCTGGCGCGAGGCGGGTTTCGCGCTGGCCGTACGGTCCGCGGAGCCCGCGCAGTGGGCGGAGCTGACCCGCAGCGGGCTGCCGGTGGTACGGGATGCGGGCTTCACGGAGGTCGTCCCCGGATCGTGCACGGTCGTCGCCGACCACCCCGCGCTGCGGAGGGCGCTGCCGCCGCTGCCTCAGTGAAAGTACCGACCGCCGAGCCTCGTGAGGCCTGGCAGGCGGGGCGTGAGGTGCCGGAGGCGGAGCCGTGTGGTGTCTCACTGCCTCCGCTGAGAGGCGGGGCATGGTTGACGAGCGCCTAGCGGTGAGGCGAGATGGATGCACGCACTGGGCATCGCATGTCGTGTCGCTGAGGGGGACTCGTGGGTGCGGACGCGCACGCCGCTTCGGGCCGTTTGGAATTGTTGGAACGATGGTCGAAGGGCCTACAGGTGCTTCATGTCGCGCACAACATCGCATCGGAACGGTTCAGCCGGTGGAGTCGCATCACGGGGCTCGCCACGGCGATGCTGTCGACCGTCGTGGGTACTGCGATCTTCGCCTCGTTGTCGAGCTCGGACTCGCCCACCGTACGCGTTGCCGCTGGTGCCTTCAGCCTGGTAGCAGCGGCGCTCGGCGCCGGACAACTGGTCTGGAACTACCCGGAGTTGGCTTCACGCCATCGTGATGCTGCTGTGCAGTATGCGTCCCTTCGCCGTCGGGTGGATCTCGCGAAGGTCAATGACGAGCGGCTGCGTGACTCGGACATCGACACCATGTCATCCGAGTGGCAGGAGATAGAGCAGTCTGCCCCAACGTTGCCAGCCATACCCCGGCGGCTTGCCAGGCGGGCGATCACGGCCTATGAGTCCCGCGCGAACGCCCTTCCCGGGTCCTCCCATGAGTAGCCCATGCGCGTGGACTGCTCTTCCCTAGCTGGACTCGGAGCGCCTACATCACGCCGTGGAGGCTGATGGTCGTCCCCGGATCGTGCGCGGTCGTCGCCGACCACCCCGCGCTGCGGAGGGCGCTGCCGCCGCACGGTGGGTGAGGCGCGCCCGCCTGCCCCGGCGCCGCGGGCACCGCGTCCCCGCCCCGTCCCCATCGGCTGGGCGCACCGGGGGTTAGCCCTACCCGGGGCGGGCGGGTAGCAGGATCGCCGCAGGTCGCCGCACCCGGAAAAGCTGGGCCCAGCACATACCGCTGGTTACCCAACGATTCCACAGGAGTTGGCACGTGCGTGAGCAGGCATGGCAAGGGCTTCGTCCTTCCGGACGGGCAGGGGACACGCTTCGTTCTTCCGGACGGGCAGGGGACCCGCTTCGTTCTTCCGGACGGCGGCGGAGCGGCCGGCGCAGAGCCGTGCCGGCCGTGGCCGCGATGGCCGTCGGCATCATGACGATGAGCGCCCTGGCGCCGCCCACGGCGCTTGCCGCCGCCAGGCCGGACACCGTCCAGCAGGGCCTGAACGCGCTGGTGCGCACCGACGGTCTGCCCGCCGCGCTGGCGAGCGTCCAGGACCGCACAGGCCGCACCCGTACCTACACCGCGGGGGTCGGCGACGTGGCCACCGGCTCGAAGGTGCCGAAGGACGGGCAGGTACGGATCGGCAGCAACACCAAGGTGTTCACCGCGGTGGTCGTGCTGCAACTGGTCGGGGAAGGGAAGATCGGCCTCGACGCCACGGTCGACACCTATCTGCCGGGCCTGGTACGCGGGGAGGGGATCGACGGACGCCGCATCACCGTCCGTCAGCTCCTGCAGCACACCAGCGGACTTCCCAACTACACCGACTACGACCTCCAGCCACGGTACTTCGAGCCCCGCGAGCTCCTCGGCATCGCTCTCCGGCACAAGGCTCACTTCGAGCCCGGGGCGAAGTGGGAGTACAGCAACACGAACTACGTACTGGCCGGCTTGATCGTCCAGAAGGTCACCGGCCGCCCCCTCGCCGAGGAGATGGACCAGCGCATCATCGAACGCATCGGGCTGCACCACACTTACTTCCCGGCACCCGGTGACATGACCCTCCGGGAACCCCATCCCAAGGGCTACGACAGGGAGTCAGCAGGCGCGCCTCTGCGCGATGTCACGGAAATGGACCCCTCCTGGGCCTGGGCGGCAGGCCAGATGATCTCCACCGGCTCCGACCTCGACCGGTTCTTCACCGCGCTCCTTGCCAGCCGCCTCCTCCCGCCGGCCCAGCTCGCCCAGATGCGCACCACCGTTCCCGCCGACTACTTCGGCTCCGGCGCCCGCTACGGACTGGGGCTGGTGAGCACGCCGCTGTCGTGCGGCGGGGTCTACTGGGGCCACGGCGGCAGTCTCCCGGGGTACGAGACCCGGGGCGGAGCCACCGACGACGGCCGCGCCGCCAACGTCGCGGTCACCCTCCAGCCGACCGACGAGGCAGCCATGGAGCACGCGGAGAAGGTCGTGGACACGGCCCTGTGCCGCTGACCGCGCCTGCCGGGACCGCCCCGCGCGTCAGGGGCGGGGCCGGTATCAGGGGGCGGTGTCGGGGGCCGGTGTCGAGGCGGGGCCGGTGTCGAGGCGGGGCCGGTGTCGGGCTGGCCTCGACCAGCCGACCGTCCGCGGCGGCGCGTACGAAGCTCAAATCAACCTCTGAAGTCGGCCGCCGTAGGATTCGGCGTGGTACGACACGGCCATGAGTACCCCGACCACCCGGCGAGAGGGGGAGCCATGGAGCGCCTGGGTACCGGAATCGGCTGGCGGCCGGAGATCGCCATGGAGATAGCGGAGTTGCCCGGCCTGGACTGGGTCGAGGTGGTGGCGGAGAACATCTGCCCGGACCATCTGCCGCCCGCCCTTGCGGAGTTGCGCGGGCGCGGCACGACCGTCGTCCCGCACGGGGTCTCGCTGGGCCTCGGCGGCGCGGACCGCCCGGACCCCGGCCGGCTGGCCGCACTCGCCGAGCGCGCCGAGGCGCTGGGCTCCCCGCTGGTCACCGAACACCTCGCCTTCGTCCGGGCCGGTGGGCCGCTCACCGCCTCACCCGTGATGGAGGCCGGGCACCTGCTGCCGGTGCCGCGCACCCGTGACGCGCTGGAGGTGCTCTGCGAGAACGTACGGATCGCGCAGGACGCCCTTCCGGTGCCGCTGGCCCTGGAGAACATCGCAGCCCTGATCAACTGGCCGGGCGAGGAGCTGACCGAGGGGCAGTTCCTGACGGAACTGGTGGAGCGGACCGGGGTGCGACTGCTCATCGACGTCGCCAACCTCCATACGAACCACGTCAACCGCGGCGAGGACCCCGCCGTCACCCTGGACGAGCTGCCAGTGGAGGCCATCGCGTACGTCCATGTCGCGGGCGGGGTGGAGCGGGACGGGGTGTGGCACGACAGCCACGCCCACCCGGTGACCCGGCCGGTGCTGGAGGTGCTCGCCGAGCTGTGTGCCCGGGTCGCCCCGCCCGGGGTGCTGCTGGAGCGGGACGAGGACTTCCCCGAGGGCGGGGAGCTGGCCGGGGAGCTGGACGCGATCCGTGCGGTGCTGAGGGAGGCCGGTCATGCGCAGGCAGCCTGAGGCAGTACAGGAGCGGTCCACGGCGGAGACTCCGCCACCGGCGCCCTCCGCACCGGAGACGTCCGCGCCCTCCGCACCGGAGACGTCCGCGCCCTCCGGACTGGAGTCGTCCGCGCCGTCACACCACCTACCGGAGGCGTCCGCGGCCTCCGCACCCGAGCCATCCGTACCGGAGACATCAGTCCTGGAGACATCCGCACCGTCGCACCTCATACCGGAGGGCTCCGCGGCCCGGACCGGGGCGCCGCGGGCCCACGCCCCACAGCCCGCCGCGCCGGAGACCGGCGCCGGCACCGAACCGGCCCGTCAGCGGCTGGCGTTGGCACAGGCCGCGCTGCTGTCCGCGCTGGTCGCCGGCACCCCGGCGCCCGAGGGCTTCGACCGCGCCCGGCTGCGGGTGCAGAGCCGGGCCCTGGTCGCCAAGCGGGCCTCGGTGGTCACCACGGTCGCGCCCGAACTGCCGGAGATCCTCGGCGCGGACTACCGAGCGGCGTTCCTCGACTACGCCCGGAACCGGCCGATGGCCGGCGGCTACCGCCGGGACGCCCTGGACTTCGCGGCCCATCTGCTGGCCCAGGCACGCCCCGAAGACCCGGCCGCACGGCAGCGGTTGACCCGCTGGTGGCGGGATCGCGCGGGCCCCACGCCGCCGTCCGCGCGGCCCCTGGCCCGACTCACCCGTACGCTGCGCGACGCGCTGTACAGGAGGTGACCGGGGTGTCCTTCGCACAGTGGGTGTACGCCGGGCTGGGCCTCTCTTCTCTGGTGCTGGTGGCCGGCGTGGTGCGGATGCGGCTGGCGACGCCGTCCGCGGGCAAGACGGACGCACTCACCCGTGACGTCTGGGAGATGGCCTTTCTGGCCGGCGGCCCCGCGCGGCTGGTGGACGCCGTGATCGCGCAGATGCACCAGGACGGCCGGCTGGTGGTGGGCGGCCCCGGCGTGGTGACCGTACGGCAGGCCACCGCCCGGGACGCGGTGGAGGAGGCCGTCCTGGACGCGGTTGCCCGGACGCCCGGCGGGGCGCTGGCCACGGTGCGTGCCGCGGCGATGCGCAGCCCGGGGGTCCAGGGCGTCGGCGACCGGCTGGCGGCGCGGGGCCTGATGCGCCGTCCGCAGCCCGGCTGGCGGCGGCTGGCGCTGGTGCACATGGTGGCGTGCGGGGTGGTGTTCCTGGCCGCGCTGCCGGCGTCCGGTACGGCGGGCATGGCGGACCCGCCGGTGGTCGTCGCGGTCGTACCGGCGATGATCGGCGGGCTGGTGGTGGGCTCGTGGTGTCGGAAGGCGTTCACCCGGCGGATCACCACGGCGGGCTCCTCGGCGCTGCGTGCCGCGAAGGCGGCGCATCCCGAGCCGGCCGACGGTGCCGCCTGGGAGTCCGTCGGGCTGGCGGTGGCGCTCGGCGGGACCGCGCTGGTCGCGGACGAGCTGCTGCGCGAGCAGTTCGAGGAGGCGCACCGGGCGGCTGCGGCCGGCGCGGGCGCGCCCTCGTCGTCCGGCGGGGACTCCGGTGGTGGTACGGGCGGCGACGGCGGCGGCTGGTGTGGCGGGTCCGACGGCGGGTCGGGATCGGGCTGCGGCGGGTCGTCCTGCGGCGCCGGATCGTCATGTGGGGGAGGTTCGGGGTGTGGTGGCGGCTCGTCGTGCGGGGGCGGGTCGTCGTGCGGGGGCGGTGGCTGCGGCGGCAGCTGACGCGCGTAGCGCTCCCGGCCGCCTGGGGTGAGAGGGACGGGAGGTGCGCCACATGGGGCGAAAAATCATGGCGCTTCCCCGGATCGTGCCGTAAGAAACCTCCTATGTGGCTGCCCTTCTTCCTCGTCGCCTGTGTGGCGGCGGTCCTGACCTGTGCGCAGATCTGCCGTGCCGCCGTCGCCCTCGCCCGCGTCACGGGACCGTCCGTGCCGCCTCCCTTCGTCTCCCCGGATCCGCAGGCGACCGACCGGCCCGCGTCGGAGCTGACCCTCTACGAGGTGGCCTATCTGTCCGGCGGCCCGCACCGGCTCGCCGATGTGGTGTTGGTGCTCATGGCCCAGCAGCGGAGGCTGCTGCTCGCCCACACCGGCTGGGCCACCGTCGTCGACCCGGTCGGCCTGGACCCGGTCGAGCGGGCCACGCTCAGCGCCATCGGCCCCGACGGACAGTGCCGGATACCGGAGGTCCGGGACGCGCTGGTGGCCGACGAGGCGGTGCGGGAGGTCGGCGACCGGCTGGTGGCCGCGGGGCTGGCGCTGCCCGCCGCGGCCCGCGGCATCCGCACCGCGGTGCGCCAGGTCCAGGGCGCGGCACTGGTGGTGGCGCTGTCGGCCGCGGCGAGTCTCTGGGCGGCGCCCTCCGGAGCGGACACCGGGGTGCTGCTGGGCTGGTTCGCACTGCCCCTGATCCTCGTCGTGGGGACCCTCGCGGTGGCCCGCTTCGAGCTCCATCCGTACCGCGACTGGGCCACCGGGGCGGGCGAACGGCGGCTGCCCGGCCGGGCCGGTACCGCCCCCTCCCCCGGCTCCCGCTCCCCCTTCTCCTCCCTCATCACCCTGGCGCTGCACGGCCCCACCGCCCTCACCGACCCCGCCCTGCGCGCCGCGCTCCACTCTTCCGGGGCATAGCGTCCGACACCGGCACCAGGTGCTTTACTTCGCCATTCACCGACCCAAATATCCCTTTTGTATGCACACACGAAGGGACGGCCAGTGAGAGCACTTGCGTTGTACGGCACCATCGGGTCGCTGATCGCGTCCGCCCTGGCCACCGCCCCGGCGGGCGGGGCCACGACGGCGCCCGATGCGCCGCCGGCCCCCGTGGCGCACCGGATCGAGTTCGGCCGCTGCGCGCCGGTGGAACACCTGCCGACGTCCGTCGAGTGCGGCCGGCTCACCGTCCCCCTCGACTACGCGCGCCCCGACGGCAGGAAGATCCAGCTGACCGTCAGCCGGATCCGCGCCACCGCGCGCGGCGAGCGGCAGGGCTCACTGGTCTTCAACCCCGGCGGCCCCGGCGCGTCGAGCCTGGAGTTCCCGCTCTACGGCACGCTCCCCAAGTGGAGCAAGATCGCCCGCGCCTACGACTTCGTCGGCTACTCGCCGCGCGGTGTGGGCCGTTCGGCGCCGCTGTCGTGCCAGGACCCCAAGGAGTTCGCCAAGGTACCCACCGACAGCCAGGTGCACCCGGACGCGGCGTTCAAGCGCAGGAAGCGGGCCCAGGCGCAGGCCTACGCCCGGGGCTGCGCCCGCCGGGCCGGTTCGGCGCTGCCGTTCTACAACTCGGTCAACAACGCCCGCGACCTGGACATGCTCCGGGCCGCGCTGGGCGAGAAGAAGCTGACGTACATGGGCGCCTCGTACGGGACGTACTTCGGCGCGGTCTATGCGACGCTCTTCCCCGGCCACGTCCGGCGGATGCTCTTCGACAGTGTGGTCAACCCCGATCCCCGGCAGATCTGGTACCGCAACAACCTCGACCAGAACATCGCCTTCGAGCGGCGCTGGGGCGACTGGCTGCGCTGGGTCGCCAAGCACGACGGTCGCTACCACCTGGGCAGGACCGGGCAGGCAGTGCAGCGGGCGTACGACACCGCCGCGCGGAAGCTGCGCGGCCACCCGGTCAACGGCACGATCGGCGCCGGCCAGCTGCAATCGGCCTTCCTCAAGACCGGCTACACCGACGCCTTCTGGCCGATGCGCGCCGAGGCGCTCTCGAAGTTCCTGCACGGCGACCCCAAGCCGCTGATCGCCCAGGCCCTGCCGCGGACGGACGGTGCCAAGGAGGAGGAGAACGCCAACGCCGTCTACACCGCCGTGGAGTGCAATGACGCGCCCTGGCCGCAGTCTTGGAGGACCTGGGACCGGGACAACACCCAGGTCGCCCGGATCGCGCCGTTCGAGACCTGGGACAACGCCTGGATGAACCTGCCGTGCGCCTACTGGCCGAGCCGGGCGGAGTCGGCCGAGGCCGGTGTCCAGGAGGCGATCCGCCGGGCGGAGCACGGTGCCGGCCAGGAGCTGTCGGACGCCACCCACCACGCCGCCACCACCGCGCTCGACGGTGCGCTCCGCGGACAGCGCCACCCCCTGGACATCCGCACCAGGCCGGGCGCACTGCCGCCGGTGCTGCTGCTGGCGGCCGAGCGGGACGCGGCCACGCCGTACCGGGGGGCCCTGGAACTGCAGCGGCGGCTGCCGGGCTCCTCCCTGGTCACCGAGAACGGTGCGGGCACCCACGGCATCGCCTTCAACGACAACGCCTGTGTCAACAACTTCGCCGAGGCCTACCTGCTGCGCGGGAAGATCCCCTCGCGCCGGGTGTACTGCGCGCCGCGCCCCGAGCCGGTACCGGGGCAGACGGTGACCCGGGCGCAGCACGCGCTGCCGGGGAAGTAACCAGCCGGGAAGCATCCGGTCAGGGAAGCAACCGGCCGGAGAAGTCTCCGGCCGGCAGAGAGCGGAACGGGCCGTCCCTCGAGGGGCGGCCCGTTGCCGTGCCCGCGGTCAGGCCGCGGCCCGGCGCATCACGCCAGGCCCGCCACCAGCTCCGCGACCTCCTTGCGCCGGCCCGTGTAGAACGGGATCTCCTCGCGGACGTGCATCCGCGCCTCGGAGCCGCGCAGGTGCCGCATCAGGTCGACGATGCGGTACAGGTCGTCGGCCTCGAAGGCCAGCACCCACTCGTAGTCGCCAAGCGAGAACGACGGCACGGTGTTGGCGCGCACGTCCGGGAAGCCGCGGGCCATCTTGCCGTGGTCGGCGAGCATCCGGCGGCGGTCCTCGTCGGGGAGGAGGTACCACTCGTAGGAGCGCACGAAGGGGTAGACGCTGACGTAGGCGCGGGGGCGCTCGTCGGCGAGGAACGCCGGGATGTGCGACTTGTTGAACTCGGCGGGGCGGTGCAGCGCCATGTTGGACCACACCGGCTCCAGCGCGCGGCCGAGCCGGGTGCGGCGGAAGAGGTTGTACGCCTCCTGGAGGGCGTCCGAGCTCTCCGAGTGCCACCAGATCATCACGTCGGCGTCGGCCCGCAGACCGGAGACGTCGTAGGTGCCGCGGACCACCACGTCCTTGGCGGCGAGCTGCGCGAACAGCTCCTCGACCTCGTCGGCGTAGCCGCTGCGGTCCTCGGGCAGGACGTCGCGCAGCTTGAACACCGACCACAGGGTGTAGCGGATGACCTCGTTGAGGTCCTTGGCCTTCTTGCCGGCGTGCGGGGCCTTCTCGGGCACCGCAGGGGTCTGCGGTGCGGATGCGGGGGTGGAAGCGTCTGTCATGTCGTCCATTCTCACTCGCCGGGGAGGCCGGCCGGCCGGAGGGTGGCGAGGACGTCGTCGGCGGCCTTGCGCGCCGAGGCGACGCAGGCCGGGATGCCGACGCCTTCGTAGAGCGCGCCGCACACCCGCAGGCCGGGCAGCTGGGCGACGGCGGCCTGGATGCGGGCCACCCGCTCCAGGTGTCCGACGGGGTACTGGGGCAGTCCGTGCTCCCAGCGGGTGACCCGGGAGTCGACCGGTGCGGCGGTCAGCCCGGCCGCCTCCCGCAGGTCGGCGCGGGAGAGGGCGACCAGGTCGGCGTCCTCGCGGGTCAGGTCCTGCTCGTCGCCGTACCGGCCGAGAGAGGTGCGGAGCACCAGCAGGTCGGGGTCGGCGCCGGCGATCCAGCCCCACTTGTTGCTGGCGAACGTGGCGGCCTTGATCTTGCGGCCGTCGACCGGCGGGACGAGGAAGCCGCTGCCGGTGAGGTCCCGGTCGAGGTCGGCGCGGCGGAACGCCATGGTGACCAGGGCCATCGAGGCGTACTCGACGGTGGTCAGCTCCGTGGCGGCGGGCGGGCAGACGGCGCCGAGGAGGCGGGCGGCGGCGGGCGCCGGGGTGGCCAGGACGACCGCGTCGGCGGTGAGTTCGGCGCCGTCGAGGACGATCCGCCAGCCATCGGCGGTCCGCCGGACCGCGGTGACCGGTGTGCCGGTGCGGATCTCGCCGCCCTTGGCCCGTACCGCGTCGGCGACCGCCCCCGGCAGGGTCCCGATGCCGCCGTCGATGCCCATGAAGACGGAGCCGGAGGCGGTGGGGCCGGTCCGGTGGGAGGTGTCGGCGGACCGCGCCTGGAGGGCCCGTACGCCGTCGAGCAGGGAGCGGTGGGTGCGTGCGGCCTCGAACAGCTGCGGGACGGCGGCGCGCAGGGAGATCCGGTAGGCGTCGCCCGCGTAGACGCCGCCCAACAGCGGCTCGACGAGCCGGTCGACGACCTCGTGGCCTAGCCGCTCGGCCACGTACGCGCCGACGGCAACGTCCTCCCCGACCTCGGTGTGCGGCAGCCGCGCGTCCTCCTCGATGCGGGCGAGCCCCTCCGGGGAGACCACTCCGGACGCGGCGAGCGGGGCGAGGTCTCCGGGGACGCCCATGACGTGCCCCTTGGGCATCGGGCGCAGCGCCCCGCGGGTCCACAGCGCGGCGGTGGCGTTGGTGGGCGGCTGGAGCCGGTCGCCGAGCCCGACGGCGCGGGCCAGCTCCACTGCCTCCAGCCGTCTGGCCAGCATCGATTCGGCCCCGAGGTCGACCGGTACATCCGCGATCCGGCCCGCGCGCAACTTGCCGCCCAGCCGGTCCGAGCCCTCCAGGAGGGTCACCCGGGCGCCGCCGTCGAGGAGCCGGTGCGCCGCCGCCAGCCCGGAGATACCGCCTCCGACGACGACCACCGACGGGGCACCGCCGGCCTCCCGGCCACCGGTGGGGTGCGCCGTACTCATGCCGATACCTCGCTGTGCTCGCTCATGCCCCCACTCTCTCAAAGCCCACCGACAGGACCCCGACCGGTTCTCGCTCTTCGGACGGCCGCCCGGGTGGGCCCGGCGGCCACCAACGGGGCACCACTAGGCGGCACCCGGTACCGGGCCGCCGTCAGCACCGCCGCGGCGGACGTGGATGACCGGGCACCCCGTTGACAGCCGAGCGGGGCGGGCAAAGACTCGGGACGGTGGGCGGCGATCTTCGTACCGTCCGCCGTCCGTCGATACCGGGACAGCGAGGGCAGCGCCTGATGACCGAGTCACGTCTGCGGGATGTGTACATCGTCGATGCGGTACGGACCCCCGTCGGCAAGTACGGCGGCGCCCTGGCCGGCATCCGGCCGGACGATCTCGCCGCCCACGTGCTGAAGTCCCTGGTCGACCGCACACCGGAGCTGGACCCGGCGCGGATCGACGACGTCTGCTTCGGCGATGCCAACGGCGCCGGTGAGGACAACCGGAACGTGGCGCGGATGGCGGTGCTGCTGGCCGGGCTGCCGGTGACCGTCCCCGGTGTGACCGTGAACCGGCTGTGCGGGTCGGGCCTGGAGGCGGTCATCCAGGCGGCCCGGGCCATCGCACAGGGCGATGCGCACATCGCGGTGGCCGGCGGGGTGGAGTCGATGAGCCGGGCGCCGTACGTGCTGCGCAAGCCCGAGCGGGCGTTCCCCGCGGGCCATCAGGAGATGTTCTCCTCCACGCTGGGCTGGCGGATGGTCAACCCCGGGATGCGCCCGGAGTGGACGGTCGCGCTCGGCGAGGGCGCCGAGCTGATCGCCGACCAGCACGGCATCACCCGCGAGCAGCAGGACGTGTTCGCGCTGGCCAGCCACCAGAAGGCGGTACGCGCCTGGCGGGAGGGCGGCTACGACGCGGAGGTGGTGGCCTACCCCGGGGTGGACCTGCCCCGCGACGAGACCATCCGGGAGGGCTCCTCGCTGGAGTCCCTGTCCAAGCTGAAGCCGGCCTTCCGCCCGGCCGGAGGCACGGTCACGGCCGGCAACTCCTCACCGCTCAACGACGGGGCCGCGGCCCTGCTGTTGGTGGACGAGGAGGGGCTGCGGGCCACCGGGCGGGAGCCGCTGGCCCGTCTCCGCGCGAGCGCGGTGACCGGCGTCGAGCCGCAGCTGTTCGGGCTGGGGCCGGTGGAGGCGGTCCGGCGGGCCCTGGACCGCTCCGGCCGCGGCTTCGCCGACCTCGCCACCTTCGAGCTCAACGAGGCGTTCGCGGCCCAGGCGCTGGGCTGCATCGGCCAGTGGCCGGATCTCGACCCCGCGGTGGTGAACCCACGCGGCGGCGCCATCGCCATCGGCCACCCCCTGGGCGCATCCGGCGCACGCCTGGCGGGCGCGGTCGCCCACCAGCTCGCCGCCCTGGGCTCGGGCACCGGCCTCGCCGCCCTGTGCATCGGCGTGGGGCAGGGGCTCGCGCTCGTACTGGAACGCTGAGCCCACCGGCCGGGACCGCAACCGCCCGTCAGCCCCCGACCCCGGCCGCACCACCAACACGGGCCCATGAGCCGGAGACCGGCGCATGGATCGTCCGGGAGGCCGGCAGCATCCAGGGCAAGGCCGCCTACAGAGCCGGGTGTGCATGACCGCGGGACGCCACCTCGTCCACGCCTCGCTCCACGACGCGTACGGGGAACGGCTGGCCGCCAAGGCCGACGCCCCGGCCGTCGGGGACCCCCACCGCGAAGAGGGGCACCTCGGCCCGCTGGACGACGATGCGCGCCACGCCCGCCGCCTACCCGTCCTGAAGCCACGGCACAGCGGCCCGCCGGCCGTACCGTGACGGAGCGCGCGCCGGGCGGGCGGCGGGGTCCTCGGAACGACCCGCCACGGCGGACCACACAGGGCAGCAGTAAGCGACGAGAGGGAGTTCGAGATGGCGGCGGAACGGCTGGTGGTCGTGGGGGGCGATGCGGCGGGGATGGCCGCGGCGTCACAGGCGCGGCGGCTGAGGAAACCCGACGAGTTGGCGATCACCGCGTTCGAGCGCAGCCACTTCACCTCGTACTCGGCCTGCGGGATCCCGTACTGGGTGGGCGGGGTGGTCGACGGGCCGGACGCGCTGATCGCCCGCACCGCCGAAGAGCACCGGGCCCGGGACATCGATCTGCGGATGCGCACCGAGGTCACCGAACTCGACCTGGACCGGGGCCGGGTGCGGACCCGGGAGCTGGACAACGGCGGCCGGGAGTCGTGGACCGGCTTCGACAAGCTGGTGCTGGCGACCGGCGCCCGGCCGCGCCGGCCCCGCCTGCCGGGGATCGACGCGCCGGGTGTGCACGGGGTGCAGAACCTGGACGACGGCCGGGCGTTGCTGGACACCCTGGAGCGGTCCACCGGCCGGCGAGCGGTGGTGGTCGGCGCGGGCTACATCGGGGTGGAGATGGCCGAGGCACTGGTCCACCGCGGCTATGCGGTCACGGTCCTGGAGCAGCGTACGCAGCCGATGTCGACCCTCGACCCGGACATGGGCGCACTGGTCCACGAGGCGATGTGCGGGCTGGGCATCGAGACGGTGCGCGGGGCGACCGTCACCGGGGTACTCACCGACACCGAGGGCCGGGCCCGGGCGGTGACCACCGAGGACGCCGAGTACCCGGCCGATGTGGTGGTGCTCGGCCTGGGCGTACGCCCGGAGACCACGCTGGCCGCGGCGGCCGGGCTGCCGCTGGGCGACTCCGGCGGGCTGCTCACCGACCTGGCGATGCGGGTCCGCGGCCGGGAGGACGTCTGGGCCGGCGGCGACTGTGTCGAGGTCCTCGACCTGGTCTCCGGCCACACCCGGCACATCGCGCTGGGCACCCACGCCAACAAGCACGGCCAGGTCATCGGGGCCAATGTGGGCGGCGGCTATGCGACGTTCCCCGGGGTGGTCGGCACCGCCGTCAGCAAGGTCTGCGACCTGGAGATCGCGCGGACCGGGCTGCTGGAGCGGCACGCGGACGCCGCCGGGCTGCGGTTCGTCACCGTCACCGTGGAGGCCACCAACCGCGCCGGCTACTACCCCGGCGCCCGCCCAATGCACGTCAAGATGCTCGCCGAGCGCCGCACCGGCCGGCTGCTCGGGGTGCAGATCGTCGGCCGTGAGGGCGCCGGGAAGCGGGTGGACATCGCGGCGGTCGCCCTCACCGCAGGGATGACGGTGGAGCAGATGACCGCCCTCGACCTGGGCTACGCCCCGCCGTTCTCCCCGGTCTGGGACCCGGTGCTGGTCGCGGCCCGCAAGGCGACCGCGGCGGTGCGGGCGGCGGGCGCCTGACCCCGCCGGCCGGGGCGCCGGGCGCCCCGGCCCCGGTCCGCCGCGGGGCCGCTCAGCGCGCCGTCTGCGTGTGGACGTACTCGACGAGGCGGGTCAGCGCGTCCGGGTCGGTGCTGGGCAGCACGCCGTGGCCGAGGTTGAAGATGTGGCCCTCCAGCCCGGCGGCCGCGTCCAGCACCTCGCGGGCCTTGGTCTCCACGGCCTCGCGGGGGGCGAACAGCACGGCGGGGTCGAGGTTGCCCTGGAGCGCCTTGCCGGGGCCGACCCGGCGGGCCGCCTCGTCCATCGGGACCCGCCAGTCCGCGCCGACGACGTCCGCGCCGGCCTCGCCCATCAGGCCGAGGAGTTCACCGGTGCCGACGCCGAAGTGGATGCGCGGCACGCCCAGGCCCTCGACGGCGCGGAAGACCTTGGCGGAGGCCGGCATCACGGCGCGGCGGTAGTCGGCGGGCGAGAGCGCGCCGACCCAGGAGTCGAAGAGCTGGACCGCGCTCGCCCCGGCGTCGATCTGGACCCTGAGGAACGCCGCGGTGATCTCGGCGAGGCGGTCCAGCAGGTCGGCCCACAGCTGCGGGTCGCCGTACATCAGGGCCTTGGTGCGCTCGTGGTTGCGGGACGGGCCGCCCTCGACGAGGTAGCTGGCGAGCGTGAACGGCGCGCCGGCGAAGCCGATCAGCGGGGTCTCGCCCAGCTCCCGGATGAGCAGGCCGATGGCCTCGGTGACGTAGGACACGTCTCCGGGCTCCAGGTCGCGCAGCTGCGCCAGGTCGGCGCGGGTGCGGATCGGGTTCTCGACGACCGGGCCGACGCCGGGCTTGATGTCGAGGTCGATGCCGATGGCCTTCAGGGGGACGACGATGTCGCTGAAGTAGATGGCGGCATCGACGCCGTGCCGGCGCACGGGCTGCAGGGTGATCTCGGTGACCAGCTCGGGCCGCATGCAGGAGTCGAGCATCGCGATGCCCTCGCGCACCTTGCGGTACTCGGGCAGTGAGCGCCCGGCCTGGCGCATGAACCACACGGGTGTGTGCGGCACCGGCTCCCGCCGGCAGGCCTTGAGGAAAGCCGAGTCGTACGTAGCGGTCTGCTGCTGGCCCCGGGGGCTGTCGTTGGCGCTCACGGCCCAAATCTTCGCATGCGCGCAAGGGGGCCTCCGAATGGGCGACGCGCGCACCGGGTGTCCTCCCCGTATGCGGGTCGTCTTCCGCCTACGCTTCCGGGCATGGCTGCGGCTCACGAACACCTCGCGGACAGCGCGGACGAGGCCCCGATCCCCTTCCGTAAGGCGGTCGAGGCGCTGCGCACGGCCCGACTCCGGCCGGAGATCGAGATCGACCCGACGCCCGCACCCAAGCGGCTCGCCCCTTATGCGTACGCCCTGGAAGCGGCGGTCGTCGAGCACGGCGAGGGGCCGGGCGGCGAGGACAAGGACCTGGCGGACGGCCGGCTGGTGCTGCTGCACAACCCGTCGGGCGACGACACCTGGCAGGGCGCCTTCCGCGTGGTGACGTTGGCGAGGGCGGAGCTGGAGCCGGAGATGGGCGCCGACCCGCTGCTGCCGGAGGTGTCCTGGTCGTGGCTGACGGGTGCGCTGGATGCCCGCTCGGTGCGGTACGCCGCGCCGAGCGGCACGGTGACCCGGGCCGGGTCGTACTACTTCGGGGGGCTGGCGGCGCGCGAGCCGGCGACCCAGATCGAGATCCGGGCGTCCTGGACTCCGGTCGAGGGGCCCGGCGGGGTGCCGGATCTGGCGGCACACCTGTCGGCGTGGTGCGATCTGCTGTGCCAGGTCGCCGGGCTGCCGCCGGCCACGCTGGAGGTGGCGCCGCGCGGCGGGGTGGTACCGCTGCCGCAGCGTCGTGGTGCACAACCGCGCTGAGGCCGGTGACACCGGGCGCGCCCGCGGGCCCGCACCCTCCCGTCCGTACTGATCACGTTCGCGTACGGCTCTGATCACCTCGGTATGCACTCCGTGCCCACACCTGATCGATCACCCATCCGATTTGCCCGAATTGCCCCTAACTAAATCGTGATCAAAGTCTAAAGTTCCCCAGGATTGCTGCCGAAGAGGTCAGTGACCCTTCAAACACGGATCATTCCGGCTCCCCCAAGTCGGCTTCCGTCCCTCGCCACTCCCCCCAGGAGGCCCGGTGTCTGTTCTCCTCGAGCAACCTTCGAGCCTGGTCGCCTACCGCCCGAACAAGCCGACGGCCATGGTCGTCGTGGCCGACCCCCGCGTCCGCTCCACCGTCACCCGCCACCTGTGGGCCCTCGGGGTACGGGACGTGATCGAGGCGTCGTCCATCGCGGAGGCCCGTCCCCGCGTCGGCAACCCGCGCGACATCTGCGTTGCCGACGTCCACCTTCCCGACGGCTCCGGCCTCACCCTGCTGTCCGAGACACGGGCGGCCGGCTGGCCCAACGGCCTCGCGCTCTCCGCCGCCGACGACATCGGCGCCGTGCGCAACGCCCTGGCCGGCGGCGTCAAGGGCTATGTCGTCACCGGCACCCGGACCAACCTGGGCATCCCGGGCCGCCCCGGCGCCTCCCCGATCGGCGCCAACGCGGCCCGGCTGCAGCGCCGCCCGCCGGGTGCCCCCGGACACCCGGGTGGCTACCGCGAGCTGTCGGGCCGTGAGGTCGAGGTGTTGCGGCTGGTGGCGGAGGGCCAGTCCAACAAGGCCATCGGCGTGTCGATGGGGCTGTCGGCGCTGACCGTCAAGAGCCACCTCGCCCGGATCGCCCGGAAGCTCGGCACCGGCGACCGGGCCGGAATGGTGGCGGTCGCCCTGCGCACCGGCATCATCCACTGACCGCTTCAGCTGAATTCGACCGACTTCACGCGACCCGCTCGCCCGTCGAGGGAACGTTCCCTCGACGGGCGACGTGCATACACAGATACCCTTGACTGGTGACCGACGCCCAAAACACCGCAGCAGAGACGACAGACACGACACTGCGAGCAGCCGGAGACCCTCCTCCGGATCTCCGCCCGGCGCCGGTCCCTCTCCTGGAGCCCCGTGAGGGCATCCCCCCGGTGGTCGCCACGGAAGAGGCGCTCGCCGAGGTCGTGGCCGCGTTCGCGGCCGGTACGGGCCCGGTGGCGGTGGACGCCGAGCGGGCCTCGGGCTACCGCTACGGCCAGCGCGCCTACCTCGTCCAGCTGCGCCGGGAGGGCGCGGGCAGCGCGCTGATCGACCCGGTCGGCTGCCCCGACCTGTCGGCCCTGGGCGAGGCGATCGGCGACGCCGAGTGGGTACTGCACGCCGCCAGCCAGGACCTGCCGTGCCTGCGTGACATAGGGATGGCCCCCAGCCGACTGTTCGACACCGAGCTGGCCGGGCGGCTGGCCGGGTTCGCCCGCGTCGGCCTCGGCGCGATGGTCGAGAACGTCCTCGGCTACGCCCTGGAGAAGGGCCACTCCGCCGTCGACTGGTCCACCCGCCCACTGCCCGACCCCTGGCTGCGCTACGCCGCCCTCGACGTCGAGCTGCTGGTGGACCTGCGCGACGCGCTGGAGGAGGAGCTGACGCGGCAGGGGAAGCTGGAGTGGGCCCGGCAGGAGTTCGCGGCGATCGCCTCCGCTCCCCCGCCACCGCCCCGCAAGGACCCCTGGCGCCGCACCTCCGGGATGCACAAGGTTCGCCGGCGGCGCCAGATGGCGGTCGTCCGTGAGCTGTGGACGGCCCGCGACCAGATCGCCCAGCGGCGCGACATTTCCCCCGGCAAGGTGCTCGGGGACGCCGCGATCGTGGAGGCGGCGCTGCACCTGCCGCCGAACAGCCACGCCCTCGCGGGGCTGTCCGGCTTCGGGCACCGCATGGGCCGCCGGCAGCTGGAGCAGTGGCAGGCCGCCGTCGACCGTGCCCGCGCGCTGCCCGAGAACGAGCTGCCGCAGCCCGGCCAGCCGCTCAACGGCCCGCCGCCGCCGCGCTCCTGGGCCGACAAGGACCCGGCCGCCGCGGCCCGGCTGTCGGCCGCCCGCGCCGCGGTCACCGGGCTCGCCGAGCGCCTGAACCTCCCTCAGGAGAACCTGATCACCCCGGACACGGTGCGCCGGCTGTGCTGGGAGCCGCCGGCCGACCCCACCCCGGACACGGTGGCTGCGGTCCTGGCCGGCCACGGCGCCCGCCCCTGGCAGATCGAGCAGGTGACGCCGCTCCTCACGGACGCCCTGCTGACGGACCCGGACGCGGACTGAAACGGGCCGCCCCGGAGGCAGCCGCACGGGCCGGCCGGGGCCGGGGACACGGTTCCCCGGCCCCGGCCGGTCCGTGTCAGTCCTGGTCGACCTGCATCCGCAGCACCTTGCGGTTGGTCGCGTCGATCTCGTAGTGCGTCTGGTTCCAGTCGTCGGTGGTCACCACGTCCACGGACCAGACCACCGCGTCGCTGCCGTTGTCGGCGGTGCCCAACTCGATCGCGCTGACCGTGCCCTTGGTCTTCTCGGTGGCGGTCTGCGCCGCCTCCTCGGCCGTGACGGTGGCCTTGTTCAGCCGGGCCGCGAGCTGCTGCTTGTCGTCGGTGTCGTCCGACTCGGTGCGCGGCTGGCCGGCCTTGCCGGTGACCGCGTCGACGCGGACCTGGTTCACCGTTCCGTCGGAGGTGGCCACCGCGGTCTGCCAATAGGGGCTGTTGGCCGTGCCCTTGAGGTCGGCCGCGAGCGGCTCCGAGGACGGGACGGCCGCCACCGCCGCCCGCAGCGCGTGCGCGTAGTCCACCTTGGCGGCCGGGATCAGCGCCTTGCGCCGGGCCTGGTCGGCGGTGAGCGTGGGGCTGGCGTGGGCGCCGGCCGAGGCGGCCACCTCCCGCGAGGGGACCGCGCTGACGTGGTCCTGGCCGCCGTCCGCGTGTTCGCTGCCGCATCCCGCCAGCAGCGCGCCGGCGGCGACGACGGCGCAGACCAGGCCGAGGGTGCGGGGCACGGCCGGTAGCCGACGGACCGTCACCACATCGCTACTCTTCGTATCCATGCACGCACTCTAAGTGCAGGAACGTACGAATTACGCCAGGACCCGACCGCATTCGGCCCTTTTCGGTCACCCTGCTCGATCGGTCGCGATCCCGGCACGCAGGCCTCCGCGCCTCCATCCGGTGTGACCTTCACCGCTCATGGCGGTGGGGGTGTGCAGCCTGGTTACCCGTAAGTAGCATGTCGGTGTGAAGCGCCCTTCGGGGCGCCCACGCAGCAGCGCCATCCCGCACCTGGAGGAGAGCCAACGTGCCTCGTACCGCTAGGGACGTCGTCTTCGTCGACGGCGTCCGCACCCCGTTCGGCAAGGCGGGCCCGAAGGGCATCTACCACGAGACCCGCGCCGACGATCTCGTCGTGAAGGCCATCCGGGAGCTGCTGCGCCGCAACCCGGCCCTGGACCCCGCGAAGATCGACGAAGTCGCCATCGCCGCCACCACCCAGATCGGCGACCAGGGCCTGACCCTCGGCCGTACGGCCGGCATCCTCGCGGGCCTCCCGCAGTCCGTGCCCGGCTACTCCATCGACCGCATGTGCGCCGGTGCGCTCACGGCCGTCACGACCACCGCGGGCTCCATCGCCTTCGGCGCGTACGACGCCGTCATCGCGGGCGGTGTCGAGCACATGGGCCGCCACCCCATGGGTGAGGCCGTGGACCCCAACCCGCGCTTCGTCAGCGAGAAGCTGGTCGACCAGTCCGCCCTGTTCATGGGCATGACGGCGGAGAACCTCCACGACCGCTACCCGCAGATCACCAAGCAGCGCGCCGACGAGTACGCCGTGCGCTCGCAGGAGAAGGCGGCCAAGGCCTACGCCAACGGCAAGGTCCAGCAGGACCTGGTCCCGATCTCGGTGCGCAACACCAACGCCGAGGTGGGCGAGACCGGTTGGGGCATGGTCACCGCCGACGAGCCGATGCGCCCGGGCACCACCCTGGAGAACCTCGCCGGTCTGAAGACGCCGTTCCGTACCCACGGCCGCGTCACGGCGGGCAACGCCGCCGGCCTCAACGACGGTGCCACCGCCTCGATCATCGCCTCCGAGGACTTCGCCCGGGAGAACAACCTCCCGGTGAAGATGCGTCTGGTGTCGTACGCCTTCGCCGGCGTCGAGCCGGAGGTCATGGGCTACGGCCCGATCCCGGCCACCGACAAGGCGCTCGCCAAGGCGGGCCTGGGCATCGGTGACATCGGCCTGTTCGAGATCAACGAGGCGTTCGCCGTGCAGGTGCTCGCCTTCCTCGACCACTACGGCATCGCGGACGACGACGCGCGCGTCAACCAGTACGGCGGCGCCATCGCCTTCGGCCACCCGCTGGCCTCCTCCGGTGTCCGGCTGATGACGCAGCTGGCCCGCCAGTTCGAGGAGCAGCCGGAGGTCCGCTACGGCCTGACCACCATGTGCGTCGGCTTCGGCATGGGCGCGACGGTCATCTGGGAGAACCCGAACCACAAGGACGCCGGAGGCGACAAGTGAGCACCACCACCACCGCCGAACTCCTGAAGGGTGCGGCCGAGCTGTTCCCCGACGAGGTCGTCACCCAGGCGCACGTCCGCCACCTCGACCTGCCGTACGGCGCGGGCCGGTTCGCGCTCATCACGCTCGACAACGGCTTCGACCACACCAAGCCGACCACCTTCGGCCCGGCCTCGCTGGCGAACCTCAACGCCGCGCTCGACCAGGTCGAGAAGGAGGCCGCGGACGGCGACATCGTCGGCGTCGGCCTCACCGGCAAGCCGTTCATCTTCGCCGTCGGCGCCGACCTCAAGGGCGTCGAGCTGCTGAAGAAGCACGAGGAAGCCCTCGCCATCGGCAAGGGCGGCCACGAGGTCTTCAAGCGGCTGGCCGCGCTCGCCGTACCGACCTTCGCGTACTACAACGGCGCTGCCATGGGCGGTGGCGTCGAGGTCGGTCTGCACTGCACCTACCGCACGGTCTCCCAGGCGCTGCCGGCCTTCTCGCTGCCCGAGGTCTTCCTCGGTCTCGTCCCGGGCTGGGGCGGCTGTGCGCTGCTGCCGAACCTCATCGGCGCGGACAAGGCCGTCTCGGTCATCATCGAGAACTCGCTCAACCAGAACAAGCAGCTCAAGGGCCAGCAGGTCTTCGACCTCGGCATCGCGGACGCGATCTTCGAGGGCGCGGACTTCCTGGAGCAGTCGCTGATCTGGACCGCGAAGGTCCTCAAGGGCGACGTGGCAGTCGAGCGCCCCGAGGTCGACCGCGGTGAGGCCTGGGACCAGGCCGTCGCCAAGGGCCGGTTCATCGCCGACGGCAAGGTGCACGGGGCCGCCCCGGCCGCCTACCGCGCGCTGGACATCATCGCCGCGGCCAAGAGCGGTGACCTGCAGGCCGGCTTCGACGCCGAGGACCAGGCGCTGGCCGACCTGATCATGGGCGGCGAACTGCGCTCCGGCATCTACGCGTTCAACCTGGTGCAGAAGCGCGCCAAGCGGCCCGCCGGCGCACCGGACAAGAACCTCGCACGCCCGGTCACCAAGGTCGGCGTGGTCGGCGCCGGTCTGATGGCCTCGCAGCTGGCGCTGCTCTTCCTGCGCCGCCTGGAGGTGCCGGTCGTGCTGACCGACATCGACCAGGAGCGGGTCGACAAGGGCGTCGGCTACGTCCACGCCGAGATCGACAAGCTGCTCGGCAAGGGCCGGATCAACCAGGACAAGGCCAACCGCCTCAAGGCCCTGGTGACCGGTGTGCTGGACAAGGCCGAGGGCTTCGCCGACGCGGACTTCATCATCGAGGCCGTCTTCGAGGAGATCGGCGTCAAGCAGACGGTGTTCGCGGAGGTGGAGGCCGTCGCCCCGGCGCACGCCATCCTCGCCACCAACACCTCCTCGCTGTCGGTCAGCGAGATGGCCTCGAAGCTCAAGCACCCCGAGCGGGTCGTGGGCTTCCACTTCTTCAACCCGGTCGCGATCCTCCCGCTGCTGGAGATCGTGCGCGGCGAGAAGACCGACGACGCCTCGCTGGCCACCGCCTTCGGTGTCGCCAAGAAGCTGAAGAAGACCGCGGTGCTCACGAAGGACGCCCCGGCGTTCGTCGTCAACCGCATCCTGACCCGCTTCATGGGCGAGATCCAGAACGTCATCGACGAGGGCACCCCGGTCGAGGTCGCCGAGAAGGCCATCGAGCCGCTCGGTCTGCCGATGTCGCCGCTGGTGCTGCTGGAGCTGGTCGGCCCGGCGATCGGCCTGCACGTCTCGGAGACGCTCAACCGCGCCTTCCCGGACCGCTTCAAGGTCTCGCCGAACCTCAAGGCCGTCGTCGAGGCCGGCAAGCGCGGCTTCTACGTCTACGACTCCGGCAAGCCGGAGCTGGACCCCGAGGTCGCCGCGCTCCTCAAGCAGGGCGACTCGGTGCTGACGGAGGACCAGGTCCGCGACCGCGTCCTGGACGCGGTGGCACAGGAGATCGGCCTGATGCTGGACGAGGGTGTGGTCGCCGAGGCGCAGGACATCGACCTGTGCCTGATCACCGGCGCCGGCTGGCCCTTCCACCTGGGCGGCATCACGCCGTACCTGGACCGCGCGGGTGTCTCCGAGCGGGTGATCGGCAAGAAGTTCCTGGCCCCCGGCGTGGCGAGCGTGCCCGCGTAAGGCCATGGCCGTGCCAAGGCGCGGGTCGGCTCGAAGGAGCCGGCCCGCGCCTTTCCCTGTGTACGGCATGGCAGGGTGGAGGCATGGACTCCTTGGTCATCGTCGATGCCGCCAACGTCGTCGGCTCGGTGCCCGACGGCTGGTGGCGGGACCGGCACGGCGCCGCGGAGCGGCTGCGGGACGCCCTGTGCGGGTACGCCGCGGAGGGGCTGCCGGGGCTGGTCGCCCCGCCCCTGGAGCTGGTCTTGGTGGTGGAGGGCGCGGCCCGCGGGGTGACCTCGGTCGACGGGGTGCGGGTGGTGCCGGCGGACGGCAGCGGCGACGACCGGATCGTGGAACTGGTCGCGGACGAGCGCGGCGGACGGGACTGCCTGGTGGTCACCGCGGACCGCGGCCTGCGGGCCCGCGTCGAGGCGCTGGGCGCCCGGGTGGCCGGCCCGCGGACGGTGCGCAGGCGGGACGGCCGGGGGCGCGCTGCGGACGCGCCGTAGGGCCGCCCACGGCGTACGAACGGCCCGTACACCGTGGCGTACGGGCCGTTCGGCGGAGCGGAACAGGGACGGACCGGGGACGGACCGGGGACGGGCCGGGGACGGACCGGGGACGGACCGGGGACGGGCCGGGGACGGGCCGGGGATAGGCCGGGGACGAGTCGGCAGACCGGGGTCAGCCCCGGCCCTCCTGCTGTCCATGGCGGCCCAGCCGGCTGTGCGACCGCCCGTACAGGAAGTAGACGCCGAAGCCGACCACCATCCAGATCGCGAACCGCACCCAGGTCTCGGCGGGCAGGTTGAGCATCAGCCACAGCGAGGCGAGCACCGACACCACCGGCACGAACGGCACCCACGGGGTGCGGAAGGCCCGGTGCAGGTCGGGGCGGGAGCGGCGGAGCAGGATGACGCCGATGGCGACCACCACGAACGCGAACAGCGTGCCGATGTTGACCAGTTCGGCCAGGACGTCGATCGAGGTGAAGCCGGCGACCACGGCGACCACGACGCCCAGTGCGATGGTCGACCGGTAGGGGGTGCCGTACTTGGGGTGGGCGCGGGAGAAGACCCGCGGCAGCAGGCCGTCCCGGCTCATCGCGAAGAACACCCGGCTCTGGCCGAGCAGCAGGATCAGACAGACCGAGGTCAGGCCGACGGCGGCGCCGAAGCTGATGACGTCGGCGAAGAACGGGTGGCCGAGGTCCTTGAAGGCGTCCGCGAGCGGGGCGTCGACGGAGAGCTTGTCGTACTTCTCCATGCCGGTGACCACGATCGACACCGCGACGTAGAGCAGCGTGCAGATGGCCAGCGAGCCGAGGATGCCGCGGGGGACGTCGCGCTGCGGATTGCGGGTCTCCTCGGCGGCGGTCGCCACGATGTCGAAGCCGATGAACGCGAAGAAGACCACGGCCGCCGCGGCGAAGATGCCCATGGTGCCGAAGTGGGACGGGGCGAAGCCGAACAGCAGCTCGGACAGCGGCGCGGCCAACCCGCCGCCGGCCTGGCTGGGCACGCTGGGCGGCACGAAGGGCTGGTAGTTGGCACCGCTGATCAGGAAGGCGCCGGCGACGATGACCAGCAGGACGACGGTGACCTTGACCCCGACGACCACCGCGGTCACCCGCGACGACAGCTTCATCCCGAGCACCAGGATGGCGGTCAGCGCCAGGACGAGGAGGCAGGCGAGCAGGTCGAAGCCGAAGTGCCCCTCGTGGGTGCCGGACAGCATGGGCGGAAGGTGCCATCCGACGCTGTCCAGCAAGGAGCGGATGTACCCCGACCAGCCGACCGCGACCACCGCACAGCCCAGGGCGAGTTCCAGGATCAGGTCCCAGCCGATGATCCAGGCCGGCAGCTCGCCCAGGGAGGCGTACGAGAAGGTGTAGGCGGATCCGGCGACCGGCACGGTGGAGGCGAACTCCGCGTAGCACAGCGCCGCCAGGGCGCAGACCACGCCCGCGACGACGAAGGCCAGCGCGACGGCCGGGCCGGCCTGCTCCTTGGCGATCTTTCCAGTGAGGACGAAGATGCCGGTGCCGATGACGACACCGACGCCGAAAACGGTGAGATCGAGCGCCGACAGGGACTTCCTGAGTGCGTGCTCCGGCTCCTCGGTGTCCAGGATCGACTGCTCGACAGTCTTCGTCCGGAACATGCCGCGTTGGCGGCTGGAATGGTGTGGTGTGCCGTGCTGTGTGCTCATGGGCGAACCTCCGCCTGGACGACCCTCGCAACTCTCCTGAACTGACCGAGTCTCCGCAATGTCAGGAAACAGTCAGCCTCGGCGAGCCTCCACACGGCGGTGATTCACCCGATGGGGTGGGTCACCGGGTATGCCGATGGGCCGGGCGGAACATCCGTACGGATGACCGACCGGCCCATCGGCGCAGGCTGTGCCGTCAGTCGCGGGCGACCTCGGCCGGCTCGGCCGCGCCCTGGGCACCGGCCTCCGGCGCGTCCGCGTCGTCGATCGAGGCCGCGCCGGACCCACCGGTCCGGGACTGGGGAAGGCCGTCGATCTTGGCGACCAGGCCGGTCACCTGGCGGGCGATGTCGGGAGCGGTCAGCCCGATCTCCGCCATGATCTCCTTGCGGGAGGCATGGTCGAGGAACCGCTCGGGGATGCCGAAGTCGCGCAACGGCAGGTCCACCCCGGCGTCCCGCAGCGCCTGGGCGATGGCGGAACCGACGCCGCCGGTACGGGAGTTGTCCTCCACGGTGACCACCACACGGTGCCGGGCGGCCAGGCCCGGGAGCGCCTCGTCGACCGGCTTGACCCAGCGCGGGTCCACCACGGTCGTCGAGATGCCCTGCTTGTCGAGGAGGTCGGCGATCTCCAGGCACATCGGGGCGAGTGCACCGACCGAGACCAGCAGTACGTCCGGGCGCCCGGTGCTCTCGGCGGGCTCGCGCAGCACGTCCATGCCGCCGACCCGGCCCACCGCCTCGACGGCGGGGCCGACCTTGCCCTTGGAGTAGCGGACGACAGTCGGCGCGTCCTTGACCTCGACGGCCTCGCGCAGCTGGGCGCGCACCTGGTCGGCGTCGCGCGGCGCGGAGATCCGCAGGCCGGGGACGACCTGCAGCAGCGACATGTCCCACATGCCGTTGTGCGAGGCGCCGTCGTCGCCGGTCACGCCGGCCCGGTCGAGGACGAAGGTCACCCCGCACTTGTGCAGCGCGACGTCCATCAGGACCTGGTCGAAGGCGCGGTTGAGGAAGGTGGCATAGACCGCGAAGACCGGGTGCAGGCCGCCGGTGGCCAGGCCCGCGGCCGACACGGCCGCGTGCTGCTCGGCGATGCCCACGTCGTAGACCCGGTCCGGGAAGGCCTTGGCGAACTTGCCCAGGCCGACCGGCTGCAGCATCGCGGCGGTGATCGCCACGATGTCCTCGCGCTCCTGGCCCAGCTTGACCATCTCTTCGCCGAAGACGGAGGTCCAGCTGGCGCCGCCGGAAGCGACCGGGAGACCGGTGTCGGGGTGGATCACCCCGATGCCGTGGAAGCGGTCCGCCTCGTCCTGCTCGGCCGGCTTGTAACCGCGGCCCTTCTCGGTCAGGCAGTGCACGATGACCGGGCCGCCGAAGCGCTTGGCGCGCTGCAGCGCGGACTCCAGGGCCTCCAGGTCGTGGCCGTCGATCGGGCCGACGTACTTCAGGCCCAGGTCCTCGAACATGCCCTGCGGGGCGATGAAGTCCTTCAGGCCCTTCTTGGCGCCGTGCAGCGTCTCGTAGAGCGGCTTGCCCACGACCGGGGTGCGCTCCAGGATGTCCTTGCCACGGGCCAGGAAGCGCTCGTAGCCGTCGGTGGTGCGCAGGGTCGCCAGGTGGTCGGCCAGGCCGCCGATGGTCGGCGCGTAGGAGCGCTCGTTGTCGTTGACGACGATGACCAGCGGGCGGTCCTTGGCGACCGCGATGTTGTTGAGCGCCTCCCAGGCCATGCCGCCGGTCAGCGCGCCGTCACCGATGACCGCGACCACGTGGTCGTCACTGCCGCGCACCTGGTTGGCCTTGGCCAGGCCGTCGGCCCAGCCCAGCACCGTCGAGGCGTGGCTGTTCTCGATCACGTCGTGCGGCGACTCGGCCCGCGAGGGGTAGCCGGACAGACCGCCCTTGGCGCGCAGCCTGGAGAAGTCCTGACGGCCGGTGAGCAACTTGTGGACGTAGGACTGGTGGCCGGTGTCGAAGAGGACCCGGTCGTGGGGCGAGTCGAAGACCCGGTGCAGGGCGATGGTCAGCTCGACCACACCGAGGTTCGGGCCGAGGTGTCCGCCGGTCTTGGAGACCGCGTCCACAAGGAAGGTACGGATCTCCCCCGCCAGCTGCTGGAGCTGCTCCGGGTCCAGTCGGTCCAGATCGCGCGGTCCCCTGATACGGGAAAGCAACGCCACCCCTGCCTCCTTGCTGCTGTGGGTCGTCGAGCTTGCTGCTGTTGATCGAGCTTGCCGATCAGATGAGTCTAATGTCGCGTCCGCTGGGCCGACGCCCGGGCCCGGCGATGTATGTCACTCGGGTGAGGGCGGCTTTCAGCCCACCGGTCGGAGCACCGCCGCAGACGTGGTATGGGCCCGGCCGCGGACGCGGACCGGCCCCCACCGGATCGTGCCCGGTGGGGGCCGGTGCCGCCGGCGGCGGCCGGGCGCGGGTCAGGCGCACCCGGCACACCGCCACGGGGGCGGCTGCCGCCCGTCCGGGTGCCCCCGGACGGCTACGGCAGAAGGATGACGACGGGGCGCCGGGTACGCCCGGGGCGCCGCCGCAGACGACCGACAACGGGGCCTTACGTGCGCCCGGAGCGCCGCCGCAGACGACCAACGACGGGACTTTACGTGCGCCCGGAGCGCCGCCGCAGACGACCAACGACGGGGCCTTACGTGCGCCCCGCGGTCTTTTGGGTCCGCCGCGACACCGAGTCGATCACGACGGCGGCGAGCAGCACCGCGCCCGTGATCATGTACTGGATCTCGCTGGCCATGCCGAGCAGGTTCAGGCCCTGCTGGATGGACTGGATGACCAGCATGCCCAGCAGCGCGGACCAGATCTTTCCGCGTCCGCCGAAGAGGCTGGTACCACCGATGACGGCCGCCGCGATGACGTTCATCAGGGTGTTGCCGGACCCCAGGTTCTTGGTGGCGCCACCGGAGAGGCTGGCGATGAACAGCCCGCCGAAGGCGGCGAGCATGCCGGAGATCGCGAAGACGCTGATCCGGATCTTGTTCACGTTGATGCCGGCCCGGCGGGCCGCCTCGGCGTTGCCGCCGACCGCGAAGATCTGCCGGCCGTAGGTGGTGCGGCGCACCACGAAGTCGGCGATGACCAGCACCGCGAGGAAGAGCACCAGGGCCAGCGGCAGGCCGCGGGCGCCGGCCGGCTCGTTCAGGACGTAGGCGACGGCGAAGGCGAGCACCGCGACCACTCCGGAGCGCAGCAGGATCTCGCTGAACGGCCGGGACGGCAGCGCGGCGGCCTTGCGGCGCTTGCGGTCCAGCAACTGCGACGCGGCGTACGCCAGGACCGCGACCAGCGCGAGGCCGTAGCCCGCCGCCTTGTCCTCGAAGTAGTAGCCGGTGAGGTTCTCCACCACGCTGCCGCTCGGCGTGTTGATGGAGCCCTCGTTGCCCATCATCCAGATCTGCAGACCGCTCCAGCCGAGGAAACCGGCCAGGGTGACGACGAAGGCCGGCACTCCGATCTTGGCGAAAAAGAACCCGTGCAGCGTGCCGATCGCCACACCGGCGGCCACCGCGATCAGCACGGCGAGCCAGTCGTTGACCCCGTGTGTGACGCTCAGCACGGCCCAGACGGCCGCGCCGACGCCGGCGACGGAGCCGACCGAGAGGTCGATCTCGCCGAGCAGCAGCACGAAGACGATGCCGACGGCCATGATGCCGAGGCCCGAGGTGTAGACACCGATGTTCGCGAGGCTGTCCGCGGACAGGAAGCTGCTGTTCTTGAACTGGAAGATGATCGCGATGACGATCAGGCCGACGACGACCGGCAGCGAGCCCAGCTCACCGCCGCGCACCCGGCGCTTGAAGTCGTTGAGGTAGCCGGCAACGCCCTGCTCGCGGACGAGCAGGCGGGGGTCGACGGCGGCCGGCTGGGGGGCTTCGGCGGCGGTCGGTGCCGCCTCGGTGGCCTGCGCCTCGCCGGTCGGCTCCTTGGTGAGGTCGCTCATGCTCCGGCCTCCTTCTTCACCAGGGCGGTGCGCGCCTTGCGGCGGGTCACGGCGTTGTCCGAGGCGCCGGTGATCGCGGCGATGACCTCTTCGTGGGAGGTGCCCTCGACATCGAAGACACCGTTGTTGCGGCCCAGCCGCAGCACCGCGACCCGGTCCGCGACGGCCTGTACGTCGGCCATGTTGTGGCTGATGAGGATCACGCCCAGACCGCGTTCCCGCAGCCGCTCGACGAGGTCGAGGACCTGTGCGGTCTGCTCGACGCCGAGGGCCGCGGTGGGCTCGTCGAGGATGACGACCTTCGGGTCGCCGATCAGCGCACGGGCGATGGCGACGACCTGCCGCTGACCGCCGGAGAGCGCGGCGACCGGGATGCGGACGCTGGGGATGCGGATGGACAGGGTGTCCAGCAGCTCCTTGGCCCGCTTCTCCATGGCGATCTCGTCGAGGACACCGGCGGTGCGGGTCTCGTTGCCGAGGAAGAGGTTGGCGACGACGTCGAGGTTGTCGCAGAGCGCGAGGTCCTGGTACACGGTGGCGACGCCGAGTTCCTGGGCGTCGTGCGGCTTGCCGATGCGTACCGTCCGGCCCTCCCACTCGATGGCGCCGTCGTCGACCGGGTGGACGCCCGAGATGGTCTTGACCAGGGTGGACTTACCGGCGCCGTTGTCGCCGACGAGGGCGACCACCTCTCCGGCGTGGATCTCCAGGGTGACGTCCGTGAGTGCTTGGACGGCGCCGAACCGCTTGGAGATCCCGCGCAACGCCAGCACGGGCGGAGCGGACACGTGAATCATCTCCTTCGCCGCCGTCACAACGGCGGGATGGTGGTGCACAGAGGGGGGACTCTGCGAGGCGGGGGGGTAGTGCGGGAGGGCCCGGCCCGCGCCCGGAACGGAGAGGCGCGAGCCGGGCCCGGACCGGGGGCCCTGACCGGGGGTGGGTGCCTTGACCCGGGGCGGGGGCCCTTCACCAGGGCCGAGGCGAGGTGTGCACGGTGCCGTCGGCCGGTGGGCCGGTGGCCTGGTCCGGAGTGAGTCGGGGTGGGCCGGGGTGCGTCGGCGTGGGTCGAACGGCGCGGGCCCGGGGACGGCCGGGGAATTGGGTCCCGGCCGCGGCGGTGGCCCTACTTGATGCCGGCCGCCGCGCAGGCCTTCTTGACGTCGCCGGTGCAGATCTGGCTCGCCTTGTAGACCTTGTCCTTGATGATCGTGGAGGCGATGTTGTCCTTGGTCACGATCTGCGCGTCGTAGAGCTTCGCGGGGATGCCCTTGACCTCGCCGCTGAGGCTGTCGACCTTGCGGTCCGTCAGGGAGTCGATCTTCTCGCCCTTGAGCAGCTTGACCGCGATCTCGGCGGTGGAGTCGGCCTGCGGCTTGATCTGCTTGTAGATCGTGAAGGCCTGGTCACCCTTGAGGATCCGCTGTAGACCCGCGAGCTCGGCGTCCTGACCACCGACCGGGACCTTGACGCCCTTCTGCTTGAGCGCGGTGATGATGCCGCCGGCCATGCCGTCGTTGCCGGAGTAGACGCCCTGGAAGCCGTCCTTGCCGAGCGAGTCGAGGGCCGCGCCCATCTTCCGGTTGGCCTCGTCCGACGACCAGTCGGGG
Source organism: Streptomyces sp. NPDC020742 (assembly GCF_040641675.1). Taxonomy (NCBI): domain Bacteria; kingdom Bacillati; phylum Actinomycetota; class Actinomycetes; order Kitasatosporales; family Streptomycetaceae; genus Streptomyces; species Streptomyces sp. NPDC020742. The sequence continues at coordinate 76,773 of NZ_JBFAEA010000018.1, read as the reverse complement.
ATGTCCTGCTCGTACGCGATCTTCTTGACCTGCTTGTCGAGGACGCTGTGGGCGCCCTTCTTGAAGAACGGCATGTTCGGGTCGGTCGGCGATCCGTTGATCATGACGACCTTGCTGTCCTTGGCCTTGTTGCCGAGCGCCTTGACCAGCGCCTGGCCCTGCAGGCGGCCGATCTTCTCGTTGTCGTAGGACACGTAGGCGGAGAGCTTGCCCTCGGCCAGCCGGTCGTACGCGACGACCTTGACGCCCTTCTTCGCCGCCTGGTTCACCCAGGACTTGGTGGCCTTGAAGTCGACCGCGTCCAGGATGATGACCTTCACGCCCTGGGTGATCAGCGCGTCGAACTGCTTCTTCTGGGTCTCGGTGTCCTGGGCCGCGTTGTTGTACCGCACCGTGCAGTCGCTGCACAGCTGCTTGATCTTCGCCTCCATCAGCGGGCGGTCGAAGGTCTCGTAACGCGTGGTCTTGTTCTCCGGCAGAAGCAGGCCGATGGTCTTGTTGTCGCCACCGCCACCCTTGGCGTTGTCCCCCGCCTTACCGCAGGCGGCCACGGAGAGGGCCATCGAGACGGCGGCAGTACCTACGACGACGCGACGCGTCCAAACGTTCATTGGGGTTGCCTCCCTAACGAGGCCGCGTCGTTGCGGCCGAGGTGGCTGGAAGTCAACTCGGCCCCCCGCCGACCGTCAAGGAGTAAATCCTTAACGAGATGACAACGGTGCCATGCGTTAGCTGTGTGAACTCAGAGCGCTCATGCCAGGGCAGGAGCGTCCGCCCCGAGGGCGCCGTCGAGCAGGGTCGAATCGCCCATCTCGCTCAGCACCAGCGCCAGCGCGCCCAGCACCTCGGCCCGGCCGCCGAGCGTGCCGGGGACGACGCCCAACTGCCGCGCCGCGCTGGGGATCGCGTATCGGGAGACCGACTCGCGGATCGGCGCCAGCACCAGTTCACCGGCCTCGGCGAGGTCGCCGCCGAGCACCACTCGGCTGGGATTGAGCAGATTGCACAGGTTCGCCACGCCGCTGCCGATGTGCCGGCCCACATCCGCGATCACCCGGCGGCAGCCGGGGTCCCCCTCGCGGGCCAGCTGGACCACCCGCGCCATGGTCAGGTCCTGACCGTGGCTGGGCTGCAGCAGCGGCAGGACGTACCGGGCCGCGGTGAAGGTCTCCAGGCAGCCGCGGTTGCCGCAGCGGCACACCGGGCCGGACTCGTCCAGCGTGATGTGCCCGATCTCGCCCGCGGTACCGCCCGGCCCGCGGTAGATCTGCCCGCTTATCACCAGGCCGGCGCCGACGCCGCTGGCGACCTTGATGTAGGCCAGGTCGGCGGCTCCGCGGCCACCGCCCCACACCAGTTCGCCCAGCGCGCCGAGGTTGGCGTCGTTGTCGACGTAGACCGGCACGCCGAGGCGGCCGGACAGCTCCTGGCCGGGGTTCGTGCCCGACCAGCCCGGCAGGATCGCGGTCGAGCCCAGCGTCCCGGATTCCACATCGATCGGTCCGGGTACGCCCAGACCGACGCCGATGACCTTGCCCGGACCGATGCCGGTGGCTTCGATCAGCCGGTTGACCAGCACTTCCGCCCGGTCGAAGCCCTCGGCGGCGGAGGCGTCCACATCGATCGGCTCGGCCTCCTCGGCGAGCACCTGGTGGGCGAGGTTGCCGATCGCCACCCGCAGGTGGGAGTGTCCGAAATCTACCCCTACGACGATCCCCGCGTCGCCGGAGAGCGAGACGCTGCGGGCCCGGCGCCCGCCCGCCGAGGTGGGGGTCACCTCAACGGTCCCGCCGTCCTTCAACTCGCGAACGATGTTGGAGACGGTGGCCGCGGACAGCCCCGTGCTCCGGGCGATCTCCGCCTGCGTGAGTGAGCCCGCCATACGCACCGCGCGCACGACCCGCTCCAGATTGGCCCGGTGCAGCGAGGACTGCGACCCCGGAGTCTCCATCGACTCATCCACTCCTGTCTGGGGCCCGGGGTGCCTCCCAGCCGGGGGCCGGGGGAGGCACGACGACCGCCCGCCGGTCGCACCCACACCCTCGGGGGGCGACCCTTGATTCAACATGTGAACTCTAAGCAGAACTCCAGCCGGGAAGTCTCGTCAAGGCGTTGAGGCCCACATGATCAGGACAGGCCAGCAGGGAAGACGCCTGCGGGGCGGCTCCGCCACCGCGGAACCGCCCCGGAGCAGCCGCGGCGCGCGCACAAGGCACGCGCCGGGATGGCGCAAATCCATCGGCAGTACGTCCCGCTCGCCCCGGCGGTACGCCCGGGTGCGCCCCGACTCCGGTGGTACGCCCACCGCGGGGCGGCCGGTCCGGGGCGGCCGGTCCGCCCTACTTGATCGCCCCCGCGGTGAGCCCGGCCTGCACCTGGCGCTGGAAGATGAAGTACACCAGCAGCACCGGCAGCATCGCGATCATCATGCCGGCCATCAGCCCGCCCCAGTCGCCCTCATAGCCCTGCTGCAGCGCGATGTTGGCCAGGCCCTGGGTCAGGACGTACTTGTCCTCGTCCTGGTTGAGCACCATCGGCAGCAGGTACTGGTTCCACTGCCCGAGGAAGTTGAAGATCCCGACGCTGATCAGGCCGGGCCGGGCCATCGGCAGCATCACTTGGAAGAAGGTCCGGGCGTGTGACGCCCCGTCGATCATCGCCGCCTCGGCCACCGACGTCGGCAGCGTACGGAAGAAGGACGTCATGAAGAAGACCGTGAACGGCAGCGAGTAGGCGATGTAGACGGCGATCAGGCCCTGGTACGTCGCCAGCAGCGGCACGCCGGGGAAGTCCCGCAGCACGAAGAACAGCGGGATGACCAGCATGAACACCGGGAAGGACATCCCGGCGACAAAGAGGTAGTAGATGAAGCGGTTCCCCGGGAACCGGAACCGCGCCAGGACGTAGCCGGCCATCGAGCCGAGCACCATCGTCCCGGTGACCGAACCGCCCACCACGATCAGGGTGTTGAGGAACATCTTGCCGATGTTGGCCTTCTCCCAGGCGTTGCCCCAGTTCTCGAAGTGCAGGGAGTCCGGAAGCGACCAGGGCGTGGACAGGATGTCGCCGCTGCTCTTGAACGAGCTCCAGAGCACCCACAGCAGCGGCATGCCCACCATCAGCGCCCATACGATCAGCATGCCGTGCGAGAAGACGTTGAGGACGCCGCCCTCGGAACGCCCGCGCGGGGTGCGGGCGCCCCGTCGCCCCCCGGACCGCTGCCCGGGCAGCGCCGACAGCTTCTCCGTCGCGTTGGTCTGTGTCGTCATGCGCCCTGCCCCTAGAACTCGACCCGTTCACGGCGCGCGAAGCGCATCGTGAGGACGGCGAACAACAGCGTGACGACGAGCATGGCGACGCCCATCGCCGCCGCATAGCCGAACTGGCTGTCGCGGAAGGCGGTTTGGTACAGCCGGAGCGGTACGACATCGGTGGCGCCGTCCGGGCCGCCCATGTTGACCGACATGATCTGCACCAGTGCAAAGGCGTCCATCGCGATGATGCCCATGTACACCCAGCCCGTCTGCACGGTGTCCCACAGCAGGGGGAGGGTGATCCGGAAGAAGGTGTGGATGCGGTTCGCGCCGTCCAGCAGCGAGGCCTCGTAGATCTCCCGGGGAATGGAGGCCATCGCGGCGGAGAAGAGGACGACATAGAAGCCGACGTTCGCCCAGACCATCACCACGCTGATGCAGGCGAGGGCGATGCTGCGCTCACCGAGCCAGGAACTCTGCAGCGAGTCCAGACCGACCGCGCCCAGCAGCGAGTTGAGCATGCCGTCGTGCGGATCCGGATTGTAGATGTTGAACCAGATCACCGAGATGATGGTGATCGAGATGACCTGCGGGAAGAAGTAGACGAATTTGTAGAACGCGGCTCCCCGGACACCGGTGATGACCGCGCCCCGTCGCGCCCGGCCGCCGACATTGAGCATGAAGGCGAAGAAGAGTCCCAGTGCCAGGGTGGCGATCGGGACCAGCAGCAGCATGATGACGTTGTGCTTGAGCGCGTTGTAGAACTCGTCGCTGTGCAGCAGCTTGCTGTAGTTGCTCAGCCCAACGCTCTTGGCGGTGCCGCGCAGGCCGCTCCATTCCGTGGTCGAGATCTGGAATGCCTGGACGAACGGCGAGATCACAAAGATCCCGTAGAGCAGCAGAGGCAGGGCCAGGAACCCCACGATGAATCGGTACTTGCCGTGTTGCATTGCGCTCCCCGGCCCTCCCTCGTCAGCGGTGGTGTGAGCCTGTCCGATGGATCAGGGGCGGACAGGTCCCCGGTCAGGCCTCGCGGTGGAACTTGGTGATGGAGTCGTCCTTGGCGCATTCGTCGGCGTACTGCTGGGCCTTCTTGATCCACTCCGCGGCCTTCATGTCACCGGTCAGCAATTGGCTGGTGAGTCCGCCCAGCTTCTCGTCCGTCAGCTTCGGGTACCACTCCTGGAGCTGAATCATCAGCAGGTTCTGGCCACCCTCCTTGACGACCTTCGCGGCCGAGGAGAGGCCGGGCGAGAGCTGCATTCCGTCGGTCGCGCCCGGCACCGAGGTGAGCGACTTGACCTTCGTGGCGAAATTCTGGGCGTGCTTCTTGGACAGCAGGATGCGCAGCAGCTCCATTCCGCCGACCGGATTCTTTCCGCCCTTGGCCACGATGAACGGCTCACTGGGTTCGGCGCGTACCGTGCCGTGCGGCATCTTGTCGTCGCTGCCGCCGTTGAACAGCGGGCCGACGGCCATGTCGAAGTCCTTGGGCGTGGTCGGCGCGGCCTCGTTCTCGACCCAGGAGCCGTTGGGGATGAAGACCGCCTTGCCCCGGGTCCAGGCGGTCTGCGACTGGATATGGGTCAGGCCCTGGCTGCCCTGGAGGAAGTAGCCCTTGGCGGCGAGTTCCTCGTAGTGCTCGATGACCTGCTTGACCGCGTCATTCGACGTCCAGGCCTTCGGCTCCAGATTGTCGATGGCGATCCACTTGTCCAGTCCGCCGATCTTGGCGATCTGCGCGAACACATTGAAGTGGAGGTAGTACGGGTACTTGCCCGGGTACGTCCAGGGTGCCACGCCCGATTTCTTGATCTCGGCACAGAGCTTGATCATGTCGTCGAACGAGGTCGGGTACTCCCAGCCCTTGTCCTTCAGCAGCTTGTTGGAGTACCACGAACCGTAGACCGTGAACGCGTAGTAGAGAACGTCGAAGGTGTCCTTGTGCTTGCCCTTTTCCAGGGTGCTGGGGTAAAGGGTGTCCCGGACCTTCTTCTTCGGGTCGTCCAGCGACGGCGCATCGAGCAGTTCGCTCAGATCCTGCAACTGCCCCTGCGCGGACAGCTTGTTCATGTCCAGATGGTCGGCCCCGGAGTTGTCGATGACGTCCGGGGGATTCCCGCCGGCGAATCGCGGCTGCAGTTTCGGACCGACCTGCTGCGTTCCGGTGTGCTTGACCGTGACGCCGTACGCCTTTGCATAATCCGCCTCGGCGTCCTTGGCATACTGGTCACCCAGGCCGCCCTTGAAGATGAACGCCTCCATCGGCGTACCCTTCTTCACGCCGAGCGGATTCTTCGCCGAGGTCGCGCCCTTGTTCTTGGCGCCGCCGTCCTCGTCCCCGCCGCCCCCTCCGGTGGCACACGCCGAGAGCGTTCCCATGGCCGGCACCGCGATGATTCCTAGGGCCGCCGCCCGCTTCACCAGATCACGGCGGTTGAATTCTGAGGTGGATCCCATGCTCAAGTCCTCGCCTTCTTCAGGACTCAGGCGGTGTACCGGAGCCACCCCGGCACCGCGGGTCAGATGAAGCTGAGTTGTACGGGATGTGCACCGGGCGCGCCAGGGAAATGCGGAGACGTTCGGCTCCACGCCTTCCCCCCGGTTCCTTACGGCCTGGGTCGTACGGCCGGCCGGACGCGACAGGTATAGTCCACTTCAGGTCGACGGGGCAAGATCGAATGCAGGGTTGGCCCGGAGTCTTTCCCTAGTTGAGACCTCCCCGGCATGCACGGGATCCCCCACGCACACCCGTCCGGATCACCCCGCGACACGGGCGGCCCAGTGATCGCAGCGACACCCTTGACACCAAAGGGCCCACGCACCTTACTTATCTCTGTTCAACGCGGCGTCATGCAACTGACAACGATGTCAACCTGGTTGAGAGGGACCGCGTGCGGCTCAGACACCGGCACAGTGCACCAGGCCCTGCCGTCACGCTCCCGTCGTTCGCGGGGCAGGCGGGAGTTCGACGACGGGGCCTACGGGGCTTCACCCGCCCGGCCGCCCTGGTGGCGGCCGCTCTGCTCGTCCTCACCGCTCCCGGCCCGGTCCACGCCGTGCCGCCCCACCAGCCCCGTCAGGCCGCGGAGTTCAGCTCCTCCTTCGAGCCCGGCGACGCCCGGCCGGACTGGACCGACACCGTCGAGACCGGCCCCGACGGCCGGCCGAAGGCCTCCGGCGTCACACCGGAGACCACCCCCGTGGCCCCCGGTATGAGCACCCGGACCGACACCGGCCCCGCCGACTCCCCCACCGCCAAGGCGCACGCCGGATTCACCGGCGGCCATGCGCTGCGCTACGCCGGCACCCACACCGCGGCCGGCCACGGCTACGCGTACAACAAAGTCTTCGACGTCAACCTGCCGGTCACCGCGGACACTTCGCTGTCGTACCGGCTCTTCCCGGAGATGGCGACCACCGATCTCGACTACCCGGCGACCCATGTCTCGGTCGATCTGGCCTTCACCGACGGCAGCTACCTCAGCGACCTGCGGGCGGTCGACCAGCACGGCGCCCCGCTGACCCCGCAGGGTCAGGCCGCGTCCAAGACCCTCTACGTCAACCAGTGGAACCACCGCACGTCGCGGATCGGTGCGGTCGCCGCCGGTCGGACCGTCGACCGGATCCTGCTCGCCTACGACGCGCCCCGGGCGCCGGGCACCGCACCGGCCTTCCGCGGCTGGCTCGATGACGTCACCCTCGCCCCCGAGCCCCCGGACAAGCCGCTCGCGCACCTCTCCGACTACGCCGTCACCACCCGCGGCACCCTCTCCAGCGGCAGCTTCTCCCGCGGCAACACCTTCCCCGCGACCGCCGTCCCGAACGGGTTCAACTTCTGGACCCCGGTGACCAACGCGGGCTCCTCCGACTGGCTCTATGAGTACGCCCGCCGGAACAACGCCGACAACCTCCCTACCCTCCAGGCCTTCAGCGCCAGCCATGAACCCAGCCCCTGGATGGGCGACCGGCAGACCTTCCAGGTCATGCCGTCGGTCGCGGCCGGCACCCCGGACGCCTCCCGCACCGGTCGGGCCCTGCCCTTCCACCACTCTCGTGAGACCGCGAAACCGCACTACTACGGCGTGACCTTCGACAACGGTCTCAAGGCCGAGATCACCCCGACCGACCACGCGGCGCTGATGCGCTTCACCTTCCCCGACGACCGGGCGAGCCTGATCTTCGACAACGTCAACAACAAGGGCGGGCTGAGCCTAGACACCGACCGCGGCGTGGTCACCGGCTTCTCGGACGTCCGCAGCGGACTCTCGGTCGGCGCCACCCGACTGTTCGTCTACGGCGTCGTAGACGCACCGGTCACCGGCGGCGGCCGGCTGGAGGGCGGGGGCGGCAAGGACGTGACGGGCTATCTGCGCTTCCGGCCCGGGGCGGACCGTACCGTGACCCTGCGGATCGCCACCTCCCTGATCGGCGTGGACCAGGCGAAGGAGAACCTGGACCGGGAGATCCCGGCCGGTACGCCCTTCGGCACCATCGAGCGGCGGGCGCAGTCCCAGTGGGACGACCTCCTCGGCCGGATCGAGGTCCAGGGCGCGAGCCGGGACCAGCTCACCACCCTCTACTCCAGCCTCTACCGCCTCTACCTCTACCCCAACTCCGGCTTCGAGAAGGCCGGCGGGCGCAGCCGCTACGCCAGCCCCTTCTCACCACGGACCGGCCAGGACACCCCGACACGCACCGGCTCGAAGATCGTCGACGGTGCGGTCTACGTCAACAACGGCTTCTGGGACACCTACCGCACCACCTGGCCCGCCTACTCCCTGCTCACCCCGGGGCGGGCCGGGAGGATGGTCGACGGCTTCGTCCAGCAGTACAAGGACGGCGGCTGGATCTCGCGCTGGTCCTCGCCCGGCTATGCGGACCTGATGACCGGGACGAGTTCCGATGTGGCCTTCGCCGACGCCTACGCCAAGGGCGTGCGCTTCGACGCGGAGGCCGCCTACGACGCGGCGGTCAAGAACGCCACCGTCGCCCCGCCGCACCCCGGCGTCGGCCGGAAGGGCATGGACACCGCCCCCTTCCTCGGCTACACCAGCACCGACACCCGCGAGGGGATGTCCTGGGCGCTGGAGGGCTACCTCAACGACTTCGGCATCGCCCGGATGGGCAAGGCCCTGTACGAGAAGACGGGGAAGCCCCGGTACAAGGAGGAGTCGGCGTACTTCCTGGGCCGCGCACAGAACTACGTCAGGCTCTTCGACGACAAGGTCGGCTTCTTCCAGGGCAAGGACGCCCAGGGCAACTGGCGGTTGCCTCCCGGGCAGTTCGACCCCCGAGTCTGGGGCTACGACTACACCGAGACCAACGCCTGGACCTTCGCCTTCACCGCACCGCAGGACACCCGCGGCCTCGCCGCTCTCTACGGCGGCCGCCCCGGCCTGGCCGGGAAACTGGACGCCTACTTCTCCACCCCGGAGACGGCCGCCAAGGAGTTCGCCGGCTCCTACGGCGGGGTGATCCACGAGATGACCGAGGCGCGGGACACCCGGATGGGCATGTACGGGCACAGCAACCAGCCCTCGCACCACATCGCCTACGTCTACGACGCGGCCGGGCAGCCCTGGAAGACCCAGCAGCGGGTCCGCGAGGCCCTCTCCCGGCTCTACCTCGGCAGCGAGATCGGCCAGGGATATCCGGGCGACGAGGACAACGGCGAGATGTCCGCGTGGTACGTCTTCGGTGCGCTGGGCTTCTACCCCCTGGTGATGGGGCAGGGCGAGTACGCGGTGGGCTCACCGCTGTTCACCAGGGCCACCGTTCACCTGGAGAACGGCCGCGACCTCACCATCGAGGCCCCCCGGAACAGCGCCCGCAACATCTATGCGCAGGGCCTCCAGGTCAACGGCACGCCCTGGCACTCCACCGCCCTGCCGCACGGGCTGCTGGCGCGCGGCGGCACCCTGACGTTCACCATGGGCCCCCGGCCCTCCGCCTGGGGTTCCGGCCCGGACGACGCCCCGACCTCGATCACCCGGGACGACAAGGTGCCCACACCGCCGGCCGATGTGACCGATCCGGCGGCCGGCCCGCTCTTCGACAACTCCTCCGGCACCGCGGGGTCCTTCACCACCGTGGCGGCCGATCCGACCGGACCGGCCCGGGTCGGCTCGTACACCCTGACGTCGGCGGACCACGCCGCGGCGCCCGGGGGCTGGCGGCTGGAGGGCTCGGCCGACGGCCGGCACTGGCAGGTGCTCGACCGCCGCTCCGGCGAGCGCTTCACCTGGGACCGGCAGACGCGGGTGTTCGGCCTCGCCCACCCCGGTTCGTACCGGCACTACCGGCTGGTGAGCGACGGTGGACCGGGCACCCTCGCGGAGATCGAGCTGCTGGGCCGCGGCAAAACCGGTTGACCCGTCAGACCGTTGTGGTTATCGCCTGCTGTTCTGACAGCCGAGCCGGCCGGCCGCCGGTAAGCGGACGGGCCGCACCCCCCGATCCGGGGAGTGCGGCCCGTCGTTGCGTTGCGGCGCTTACTTGCGGATCAGCGAGCGCAGCACGTACTGCATGATGCCGCCGTTGCGGTAGTAGTCCGCCTCGCCGGGGGTGTCGATGCGCACCACGGCGTCGAACTCGACGCCGCCGTCCGTGGTGACCTTGACCGTGCGCGGCGTGGTGCCGTCGTTCAGCTCGGTCACGCCGGAGACGGCGAAGGTCTCCTCACCGGTCAGGCCGAGGGACTCGGCGGACTGGCCCTCCGGGAACTGCAGCGGGAGGACGCCCATGCCGATGAGGTTGGAGCGGTGGATGCGCTCGTAGGACTCGGCGATGACGGCCTTGACGCCGAGCAGCGCGGTGCCCTTGGCGGCCCAGTCGCGGGACGAGCCGGAGCCGTACTCCTTGCCGGCCAGGATGACCAGCGGGGTGCCGGCGGCCTGGTAGTTCTGCGACGCGTCGTAGATGAAGGAGACGGGACCGCCGTCCTGGGTGAAGTCGCGGGTGTAGCCGCCCTCGGTGCCCGGCGCGATCTGGTTGCGCAGGCGGATGTTGGCGAAGGTGCCGCGGATCATGACCTCGTGGTTGCCGCGGCGGGAGCCGTAGCTGTTGAAGTCGCGACGCTCGACGCCGTGCTCGGTGAGGTACTGACCGGCCGGGGTGTCGGCCTTGATCGCACCGGCCGGGGAGATGTGGTCGGTGGTGACCGAGTCGCCGAGCTTGGCGAGCACGCGGGCGCCCGCGATGTCGGCGACCGGGGTGGTCTCCATCGTCATGCCCTCGAAGTACGGGGGCTTACGGACGTAGGTCGACTCGGCGTCCCACTCGAAGGTGTTGCCGGTCGGGATCGGCAGCGCCTGCCACTGGGCGTCACCGGCGAAGACGTCCTCGTAGGACTTCTCGAACATGTCCTCGCCGATGGCGTTGGCGACGACCTCGTTCACCTCGGCCTCGGTGGGCCAGATGTCCTTCAGGTAGACCGGGTTGCCGTCCTGGTCGGTGCCCAGCGCGTCCTTGGTGACGTCCACCTTCATGGAGCCGGCCAGGGCGTAGGCGACGACCAGCGGCGGGGACGCCAGGTAGTTCATCTTGACGTCGGGGTTGATCCGGCCCTCGAAGTTGCGGTTGCCGGAGAGCACCGAGGTCACGGCCAGGTCGTGCTCGTTGACGGCCTTGGAGACCTCCTCCGGCAGCGGGCCGGAGTTTCCGATGCAGGTGGTGCAGCCGTAGCCGACGAGGTTGAAACCGACCTTGTCGAGGTACGGGGTCAGCCCGGCCTTGTCGAAGTAGTCGGTGACGACCTTCGAGCCCGGGGCGAGGGTGGTCTTGACCCACGGCTTGCGGGTCAGGCCCTTCTCGACCGCCTTCTTGGCCACCAGCGCGGCGGCGACCATGACGTAGGGGTTCGAGGTGTTGGTGCAGGAGGTGATGGCCGCGACCGTGACCGCACCGTGATCGATCACGTAGGTCGAGCCGTCGGGGGCGGTGACCGTGGTCGGGCGGCTCGGCACACCGTTGGTGGCGGCCGGGGAGTCGGAGGCCGGGAAGGACTCCTCGCCGGCCTCGTCGGCGTCGGAGACGTAGTTGAGGACGTCGCGCTCGAACTGCGTGGCGGCCTCGGCCAGGACGATCCGGTCCTGCGGACGCTTCGGGCCGGCGATCGACGGGACGACCGTCGACAGGTCCAGCTCCAGCTTCTCGGAGAAGTCGGGCTCGGCGGCCGGGTCGAGCCAGAGGCCCTGCTCCTTGGCGTACGCCTCGACCAGCGCGACCTGCTGCTCGGAGCGGCCGGTCAGCTTGAGGTAGTTCAGGGTCTCGTCGTCGATCGGGAAGATCGCGGCGGTGGAGCCGAACTCCGGCGACATGTTGCCGATGGTGGCGCGGTTGGCCAGCGAGGTGGCGGCCACGCCCTCGCCGTAGAACTCGACGAACTTGCCGACGACGCCGTGCTTGCGCAGCATCTCGGTGATGGTGAGCACCAGGTCGGTGGCGGTGGTGCCCGGCTTCAGCTCACCGGTCAGCTTGAAGCCGACGACGCGCGGGATGAGCATGGAGACCGGCTGGCCGAGCATCGCGGCCTCGGCCTCGATGCCGCCGACGCCCCAGCCCAGCACACCGAGGCCGTTGACCATGGTGGTGTGCGAGTCGGTGCCGACGAGGGTGTCGGGGTAGGCCTGGCCGTTGCGGACCATGACGGTACGCGCCAGGTGCTCGATGTTCACCTGGTGGACGATGCCGGTGCCGGGCGGAACGACCTTGAACTCGTCGAAGGCGGTCTGGCCCCAGCGCAGGAACTGGTAGCGCTCCTTGTTGCGGCCGTACTCCAGCTCGACGTTCTGGCCGAAGGCGTCCTTGGTGCCGAACTTGTCGGCGATGACGGAGTGGTCGATGACCAGCTCGGCCGGCGCCAGCGGGTTGATCTTCGCCGGGTCGCCGCCCAGCTCCTTCACGGCCTCACGCATGGTGGCGAGGTCCACGACACAGGGCACGCCGGTGAAGTCCTGCATGATCACGCGGGCCGGCGTGAACTGGATCTCCTGGCTGGGCTGGGCCTGGGAGTCCCAGCCGCCGAGCGCCCGGATGTGGTCGGCGGTGATGTTCGCGCCGTCCTCGGTGCGGAGCAGGTTCTCCAGCAGCACCTTCAGGCTGTAGGGGAGGCGGGCCGAGCCCTCCACCTTGTCCAACCGGAAGATCTCGTACGACTCGTCGCCCACCTGCAGCGTGCTGCGGGCGTCGAAGCTGTTCGCCGACACGACAGTCTCCTTCATGCATGAATTCGCGTACCACCGCAATGCTGCCGTCACGGGTCCTTGCCCCATCCACTAAGGTAAGCCTAAGTTAGGCACGCCTTGCTGGCGCGGCAGCGGTACGCCTCGTGGCAGATATCTCGATGTCGAGATAACTCTAGTACATCGTTGCGGCTTGGTCATGCCCTGACTGCCCCGGTCCCGTCCTGTCAAGAGCCCCGAGGTCCAGCCGCCGCAGCCGGGCGGGGTCGGCGAGGACCTGGTACCCGGTGATCCGGTCGCCCTCGGTGGCGACGGTGAGGACCAGGCGCAACCGGCCGTGCGGGGCCACCACGATGCCCACCCTGCCGTCGACCAGCGCCGGTGCCGCGAACCGCGCGGTGCGCGCCAGCTGCACCGTCCCCTCGGCCACCGCCCGGGCGCCCCGCAGCTCGGTCACCCCGCCCGGCGGCAGGGCGGCCGGGTCGGCCGTGCGCACCACGTCGGGGGCCAGCACCTCCAGCAGGGCCCGCAGGTCGCCGCCGCGCGCGGCGGCCAGGAACGCCTCGACGACCCGCCGCTGCCGGGCCACCTCGGCGGCGGGGACCGCCGGGGTGCCCCGCACCTTCTGCCGGGCCCGGCTGGCCAGCTTCTTGGTGGCGACCGGTGAGCGCTCCACGATCGGGGCGATCGCGTCGAACGGCACCGCGAAGGAGTCGTGCAGGACGAACGCCACCCGCTCGGCCGGCCCCAGCCGGTCGAGGACCACCAGCAGCGCCCGGCCGACCGAGTCGACCAGGAACGCCTCGTGCTCCGGGTCGCTCCCGCCCCCGGTGTCCGGGGCCCGGTCGGGCAGCTCCGACCCGGCCGGGTCCTCCCGGCGCGCGGTGCGGGAGCGCAGCATGTCCAGGCAGACCCGGGAGACGACGGTGGTCAGCCAGGCGGCGAGGTTCTCCACCCGGTCGGCGTCGACGCGTCCGAGCCGCAGCCAGCTCTCCTGGACGGCGTCCTCCGCCTCGGGGAGCGAGCCGAGCATCCGGTAGGCGATCTGGCCCAGCCGGCTCCGCTGTGCCTCGAACCGTGCCGCGAGAACGTCCTGCCCTGCCATCGGTCACCTTTCCTCGTCGCGCTCCGTCGACCTCTATGACGCATCCGACGTCCTGTCGGCCTCATGACGTAGCCGACTTCCCGACGAACCCCACCGTGCAGAGGTGACCACGATGACCACCCCATCCGTCCCGGCCCCCACGCCCGAGGCCCAGCCGCTGCTCCAGCCGGCGGTCCTCGGCGACCTCCGGCTGCCCAACCGGGTGGTGATGGCGCCGACCACCCGGGCCCGCGCGACCAACGCCGGGCTGGTGCCGACGGAGCTGCACGCCGCCCACTACGCCCAGCGGGCCGGTGCGGGGCTGATCATCGCCGAGGGGACCTGGGTGAGCCCCCGTGCCATCGGCTTCCGTCACGTCCCCGGGATCTACACCGAGGAGCAGATCGCCGGCTGGAGACGGGTCACCGACGCCGTGCACGAGCGGGGCGGCCGGATGGTGCTCCAGCTCTGGCACACCGGCGCCGCCTCGCACCCCGATCACCTCGGCGGTGCGCTGCCCGCCGGGCCCTCGGCGGTCGACCCCGGCGTCCGGTCCTTCACCGCGGACGGCTTCAAGGACACCGTCACCCCGCGCGAGATGACCGCCGAGGACCTCAGGGACACCCTCGCCGACTACCGCACCGCTTCGGCGAACGCCCGGCGGGCCGGGTTCGACGGCGTGGAGCTCGCGGCCAACGGCGTCTTCCTGATGGCGCAGTTCCTCAGCCCCCGGCTGAACCGCCGCGACGACGCCTACGGCGGTGACCGCGCCGGACGGCGGCGCCTGCTGCTGGAGACCGTCGACGCGATCGCCGCGCCCTGGGACGGACGGCGCGTCGGGGTGCGGCTCTCGCCGTACTGGACGGCGGACCGGCACTTCGCCGCCGACGAGGAGACGCTGGCCGACTACGACGCGCTGGTGGACCGGCTCAACGACCACCCGGTGGCCTACCTCCACCTCCGCGGGCCGGACCTGCCTCCGGGCGCGGCGCCCGACCCCGCCGCCTTCGCGCGCTTCCGCCGGCGGTTCGCCGGGCCCCTGATCGCCAACCTCGGCTTCGACCGGGAGTCCGGGAACGCCCTCATCGGGGCCGGTCTCGCCGACGCGGTCTCGTTCGCCACGCTCTTCATCGCCAACCCGGACCTGGTCACCCGGTTCGCCCTGGGCCGTGCGCCGGCGGTCGGCGACCCGGCCACGTACTACACCGGGGAGGCGCGCGGCTATGTCGATTACCCGGTCTGCGAGGGGGACGGCGCCGGCGACCCTGTCACATACGATCCGCGGCGTACGTCATGGCGATGACGGAACCTTGCGGGGGAGGACGTGGGAGCGATGAGCGACACCGAATGGCTGGCGGAGCGGTTCGAGGAGAACCGCGGCCATCTGCGGGCGGTGGCCTACCGGATGCTGGGCTCGCTGAGTGAGGCCGAGGACGCCGTCCAGGAGACCTGGCTGCGGCTGAGCCGGTCCGGCGCGGGCG
Source organism: Streptomyces sp. NPDC020742 (assembly GCF_040641675.1). NCBI lineage: Bacteria > Bacillati > Actinomycetota > Actinomycetes > Kitasatosporales > Streptomycetaceae > Streptomyces > Streptomyces sp. NPDC020742. Next base: position 61,769 of record NZ_JBFAEA010000018.1, on the reverse strand, counting down.
GGGTGGAGAACCTCGGCGGCTGGCTGACGACGGTCGTGGGGCGGGTGTGCCTGGACCAGCTGCGGATGCGGAAGGCGCGGCGCGAGGACTCCCTCGACGTGTACGTGCCCGAACCGGTCGTGACCCGGCTGGACCCCGTCGGTCCACAGGACCCGGAGAGCGAGGCGGTGCTCGCCGACTCGGTCGGGCTGGCGCTGCTCGTCGTCCTGGAGACCCTCTCCCCCGCCGAACGGCTCGCCTTCGTCCTGCACGACATGTTCGCGATGCCCTTCGACGAGATCGCGCCGCTCGTCGGCCGTACGCCCGCCGCTGCCCGGCAACTGGCCAGCCGGGCCCGGCGCCGGGTACAGGGCACCGCCCCGGCCCCGGACACCGACCCCGTGCGGCAGCGGGAGGTCGTCGACGCCTTCCTGGCGGCCTCGCGCGCCGGTGACTTCGACGGGCTGCTGGCGGTGCTCGACCCGGACGTGGTGCTGCGGGCCGATGCGGGGGCATCGAGCGGGATCTCGAAGTTGGTCCATGGCGCCCGGACCGTCGTGGAACAGGCGCTGATGTTCTCGCACTTCGCGCAGTTCACCCGGCCGGCGCTGGTCAACGGCGCCCCCGGGCTGGTCGCCGCGCCGGGCGGGCGGCCGTTCTCGGTCATGGACTTCACCGTGGTGCGCGGAAAGATCGCCGAGATCAACATCCTCGCCGACCCGGCCCGGCTGCGGCACCTGGATCTCACCGTCCTCGACGACTGACCGGACGGCTGACCGGACGGCTGACCAGATGGCTGACCGGCGACGTGACCGGACGACCGACCGGACGACTCAACGACGGACCGGAAGGGGGGATCGGAGCCGGCGTTCACGGCACGGACCCGGCATTCCGGGTACCCCGGGGCCGGGCGCCAGCGGTCCCGTTCGGTCAGCGCCCGGCCAGCCCCAGCCGCACCACCGTCACGATCTCCTCGTCGGAGAGCCCCAGATGGCGGGCCTCGGCGATCAGCCGGGCCGCGGTCTCGCCCAGCCGGGCGCGGGCCGGGGAGGCCGCACCGGTGACCACCGCGCCCCGGCCGCGGCGGAGTTCGATCAGCCCCTCCTCCTTCAGGCGCTGGTAGCCACGGAGCACGGTGTGCACATTCACACCGAGGGACGCGGCGAGCTCGCGGGCGGCCGGCAGCCGCTCGCCGGTGCACACCGAACCGTCCGCGATGGCTCCGCGTACCGAGGCCGCGATCTGGTCGCCGAGCGGAACCGACGAGCCGGGGTCGACGCGGAAGAGCACCTCAGCCTCCTTGCTGCGAACGTGCGCGGTCCAGGTACGTGTTGAGCAGTGCGGCGGCGGTCGCGGCGTCGTCCACGCTCACCACGAACTCCCGGCCGCTGGTCAACCGCAGCACGACGGCGTCCCCCGAGCGCAGCACCAGCCCGCTGCGACCCGGGCGGACACGGTAGCCCCAGCCGCCGAATTCGGCGAAGACGGAGATCGGGCGGCTGGTGGCCTCGCTCATACGGGCGAGGGGTATCCGCCGGAAGCGGATTCGGAAGGCGGACAGCAGCAGCGGCGCCAGCGTCAGACCGCGGCGGTCGACGGTCACCCGTATCGCGGTGACGGCGGCGGCCGCAGCCCCGGACAGCAGCAGCGCGACACCGGCGATCGCACTGCCCGACGTGAGGAGGACCAGTCCTCCGCAGGCGGTCAGCACACCCAGTACGACCAGCGGCGGGGTGCTGATGGTCCGTGACCAGCCGGCCGTGGCTCCGGCCGGGAGGTCGAGACGGGGCGCGTCGCCCGCGGCCGGCCGGGGCGGACGGGGCGCCCGACCGGCGAGCAGCCGTCCCAGCGCGCCGGCCGCCAGGGCCACCCCCAACGCGACGGCCGCCTGCCACAGCGGCAGCCGGACGGCCGAGGCGTCGGTGGCCGCGGCGTTGCCGAGCAGGGTCAGGCAGCTGAGGTAGCCGACTCCGGCGGCGGTGGCGTAGCCGACGGCGATCGCCCAGAGCGTCCCCGCCGAGGGCTCTTGGCGCTGGACGAGCAGCCCGAGGCCGGTGCCGAGGACGAGCAGCACGACCAGACAGCCGGTCAGGAACCCGTGGACGGAGGAGTAGCCGTCCACCCGGCCGGCTGCACCGAAATGGGTGGCAAGCGGATCCGGCAAACGGGCGGACACGGAGGTGTAGACACCGGCGACGACCGCGGTGGCGGTGACGAAGGGGAGGACGGCAATCAGGGCCCACAGACGGCCCCTTGGCGCCACGGCGGAACGCTCGGCACTCTTCATCGGCTTGGTGACCACCTCTCAGTTGTTCGCATAGTAGGCGAACAATCCAGTTATCCACAATTGCATAGCCATCTCATATCTGAGATACGGTCCCCTCATGGCAGACGACTACCTCGTACGCATCGGCCGACTCATCCGTGACGCCCGGCAGCACCGCGGCTGGACCCAGACTCAACTCGCGGAGGCACTCGGCACCAGCCAGAGTGCGGTCAACCGCATCGAGCGCGGGAACCAGAACATCAGCCTTGAGATGATCGCCCGTATCGGCGAGGCGCTCGACAGCGAAATTGTGTCCCTCGGTTATGCCGGTCCGATGCATCTGCGGGTGGTCGGCGGCCGCCGACTGTCGGGCAGCATCGATGTGAAGACGAGCAAGAACGCCTGCGTGGCGCTGCTGTGCGCCACCCTGCTCAACGCGGGGCGCACCACGCTGCGCCGGGTGGCCCGCATCGAGGAGGTCTTCCGCATCCTCGAAGTGCTGGGCAGCATCGGCGTCCGTACCCGCTGGATCAACGGCGGCAACGACCTGGAGATCATCCCGCCCGCCCAACTCGACCTGGACTCCATGGACATGGAGGCGGCCCGTCGCACCCGCAGCGTCATCATGTTCCTGGGCCCGCTGCTGCACCGCATGGACCACTTCAAGCTGCCGTACGCCGGTGGCTGCGATCTGGGCACCCGCACCGTGACGCCCCACATGACGGCGCTGCGCCACTTCGGGCTGGAGATCACCGCGACCGACGGCACCTACCTCGGCGAGGTCGACCGCAGCGTCGCCCCCAAGCGCGCGATCGTCCTGACCGAGCGCGGAGACACCGTCACCGAGAACGCGCTGCTGGCCGCCGCACGGCACGACGGCGTCACCGTCATCCGCAACGCCTCCTCCAACTACATGGTCCAGGACCTCTGTTTCTTCCTGGAGGAGCTGGGCGTACGCGTCGACGGCATCGGCACCACCACCCTGACCGTCCACGGCACCGCGCACATCGAGCGCGATGTGGACTACGCGCCGTCCGAGGACCCCGTCGAGGCGATGAGCCTGCTGGCCGCGGCGGTCGTCACCGAGTCGGAGCTGACGATCCGCCGGGTGCCGGTGGAGTTCCTGGAGATCGAGCTGGCGGTCCTGGAGGAGATGGGCCTGGACCACGAGCGCAGCGCGGAGTACCACGCCGACAACGGCCGCACCCGGCTCATCGATCTGACGGTCCGCCCCTCCAAGCTCCAGGCCCCGCTCGACAAGATCCACCCGATGCCCTTCCCGGGCCTCAACATCGACAACGTCCCCTTCTTCGCCGCGATCGCGGCCAGCGCCCAGGGCCAGACCCTCATCCACGACTGGGTCTACGACAACCGCGCGATCTACCTCACCGACCTCAACCGCCTCGGCGCCCAGGTCAAGTTGCTCGACCCGCACCGCGTCCTGGTCGACGGCACCACCCGCTGGCGCTCCGCGGAAATGATGTGCCCCCCGGCCCTGCGCCCCGCGGTCGTCGTCCTCCTCGCCATGATGGCCGCCGAGGGCACCTCCGTCCTGCGCAACGTCTACGTCATCAACCGCGGCTACGAGGACCTCGCGGAACGCCTCAACTCGATCGGGGCGCAGATCGAGACGTTCCGGGACATCTGACCGGTCGTCACAAGAGTGCCCTCGCACCCCGCCGCACCCCCTGCCTGACCTGCACGAATGCGGGCCTGGAGGGGGTGCGGCGGCATCTGTGGGACTTCTCGACGGGACACAGCTCTCGTCAAGAGATCCTCGGTTGTCGGGCGTCGCCGCAGCTGCATCCACAAGGAGCAACTCGTAGGGTGGATCGCTATGCCGGAGTCTCACCCGTTGCTGGGGATGTTTCTCAACGCTGCCGACGGGCATTTCCCGCCCGCAGAGGGCCAGGTGACCGTGCTACCGCCCCTGCCGGGCGGGTTGGAGTGCTCGGTCGCCTTCACTGGGCACGCCGTCATCGCCACCGCCTTGCCCGCTTCTGAGATCCAGGCCCAGAGACTCGACGGCTATGGAGCCTCCTTGGCTCCCGACTTTCTGCGGTACCTAGCGGGGCGCGAGGGCTGGATCGACGGTGTCGACGCCGTGCTCGTCGCGCGTGGTGTGTCCGCTCCTCCGTGCCTGCCGCAGCGCCTTGAAGTCGATGACCACCCTCGTGTCTGTCGTGCCCGGGCCTTGCGCACCGGTGTCCGCGTCACTGCTGGGAAGCGAGGTCGTAGTCCGTCCCAAACGGCCCGCACCAGGGGCGGCCGATGCTCCCTCCTCGTCATGAGGAGCGACGTCTCAGCGAGTCGGGGTCCGCGTCCTGGCGAACCTTCCCGCGGATGACGTTGGAGCAGGTCAGCGGCCTGCTCGCCCAGCTGGGAACCGGTCATGGTGGAGCTGGCTCCACCCTCCATAGGGGAGACAGCTCGGTCGCCCGGCATATCGCGTTCCCCTACGTTGATGCCGCTGGCAAACGGGAGGGGACGGAGCATGGCACCGGTCGGGCGCCGGTCCGCGGTCACCGCGGATCAGGGAGCGGCGGCATCGGACTGTTCGGTGGAGGCGGCCGCCATGCGGCTGGTGTCCGTCACCAAGACGTACGGTTCGGGGGAAGCCGCCGTCACCGCACTCAACGATGTCTCCTTCACCGTCCCCCGCGGTTCGTTCACCGCGGTGATGGGGCCGTCCGGCTCCGGCAAGAGCACCTTGCTGCACTGCCTCGCCGGACTGGACCGGCCGACGTCCGGCCAGGTCTTCCTCGGTGACACCGAGTTGAGCTCACTGAAGGAGGCCGCGCTGACGTCCGTGCGCCGCGAGCGGATCGGCTATGTGTTCCAGGCGTACAACCTGATCTCGTCGCTGACCGTGGAGCAGAACATCACGCTCGTACCGCGCCTGGCCGGCAAGGCCGTTGACCAGGGCTGGCTGCGGGAGGTCCTGGAGCACGTCGGGATGAGCCGGTACGCGGACCGCCGCCCGAATCAGCTCTCCGGCGGTCAGCAGCAGCGCGTGGCCATCGCCCGCGCCCTGGTCACCCGGCCGGACGCGGTGCTCGCCGACGAGCCGACGGGCGCGCTGGACACCCGCAGCGGCCAGGAAGTGCTGCGCCTGTTCCGGCACATCGTCGACGGGACCGGCCAGACCGTCCTGATGGTGACGCATGACCCGGTGGCCGCCTCGTACGCCGACTCCGCCGTCTTCCTGGCGGACGGCCGGCTGGCGGGGCAGCTGGCCCGGCCGACCCCGGAGCAGGTGGCCGACCGTATGACGCACCTCGGCAACCGGTAGGGCGGGCCGTCATGTTCGACCTCGCGTGGAGCACGGTCAGGAACCGCAAGGGCGGCTTTGTGGCTGCCTTCATCGCCGTCTTCTTCGGGTCGGCCCTGGTCACGGCGTGTGGCGTACTGCTGATGTCCGGGCTGCTGTCCGGTGTCCCGCCCGAGCGGTACGCGGGCGCGGCCGTCATGGTCGGCGGCGACCAGACCAAGGAGGTCAAGGAGGATTTCGACCCGTACTTCGCCGAGCGGGTCACCCTCCCCGCGGACCTGGCCGGAAGGGTCGCCAAGGTGCCCGGCGTCAAGACGGCCGTCGGCGACCGCACGGTGGGCATCAGCCTCGCCGACGCCCGCGGTCGTACGGTCGCACTCGACCGGCCGCTGTACGGGCACGGTTGGGCCTCCGCCGCACTGGCGCCGTTCGCCCTGGCCGAAGGGCACGCGCCACGGGGCGCCCGCGAGACCGTGCTGGACCGGGACCTGGCCCGGCGGACCGGACTCGCGGTGGGTTCGCGAGCGCGACTGGTGGTGGGGACGACGTCCACCACCTACACGGTCACTGGTCTGGTTGCGCCGCCGCCCGGCGGGCTGAAGCGCCAGTCGGCGGCCTTTTTCACCGACGCGCAGGCGGCGAAGCTCTCCCGACGTCCGGACCGGATCACCGCGCTCGGTGTACTCGCCGAGCCCGGCACCGGTGCCGGCGCGCTCGCCGGCCGGATCGAGAAGGCCCTGGCCGGCTCCGGCGTCCCGGTGTCCGTCTCCACCGGCACGCACGTCGGTGACCTGGAATTCCTCGACATGGGACAGTCGCGGGGCTTTCTGATCGCGCTGTCCGCGTCCTTCGGCGGCACCGCGCTGGCCGTCGTGATCTTCGTGGTCTCCTCGACCCTGGGTCTCGCGATCCACCAGCGGCGCCGCGAACTCGCCATGCTGCGCGCGATCGCGGCCTCGCCCCGCCAGATCCACCAGCTGATCGGCGGCGAGGTCCTCCTGGTCTCGGTGACGGCCGCCGTGCTGGGCACCGCTCCCGGCTACCTGATGGCCGGCCGTCTCCGGGATGCCTTCGCCGCCGTCGGCGCCCTGCCCGCCGACTTCGAGCTGTCGTACCACCCGGCCCCGGCCGTTGCCGCGGCCCTGCTGTGCGTGCTCGGTGCTCGGCTCGCCGGCGTCATCGCCGCCTGGCGCACCGCGCGGATCCAGCCGGTGGAGGCGCTGCGTGAGTCTGAGGTCGAGCCGCCGGCGCTGGGTCGGGTGCGGAGGAACGTCGGCCGGGCGCTGATCGTGATCGGTGTCGCGGTGGCGGTCGCGCTGCCGATGGCGATCCCCGGTGAGCCGGCCCTCGCGGGCGCCGCCGGTTCCCTGCTGCTCCTGATGGTCGGCTGCGCCCTGCTCGGCCCCCAGCTGGTGAAGATCACGATCGGGGTGATGAGTCCGGTGCTGCGGTGGTCGCGGGTGAGCGGCCATCTGGCCCTCGCCAACTCCCGCGCCAACGCGCGGCGGCTCAGTGCCGCCGTCGTCCCACTGGCGCTCGGTGCCGCCATGGCGCTGATCCAGCTCTCCACCCTGTCCACGGTGCAGGCCACCGCCGAGCAGCAGGCCGCGACGGGGGTCGTGGCGGACTACGTCCTCACCAGCGACGGGACCGGGCTCTCCCCCGAACTGGCCGCCACGGTGCGCGGCGTCCACGGTGTCGGCACCGCCACCCCCGTGGTGCGCTCCCAGGTGATGCTGAACTACCTGGAGATCGACAAGAGGACCACCCGGCCCTTCAGCGCCCAGGGCCTCGACCCGCACCGCCTCGACCGTACGCTCGACCTCGACGTACGGCAGGGCAGCCTGGACGCGCTGCGCGGTGACACCGTCGCGCTCAGCTGGATGGCGGCCGGCACCGCGGGCCTCGGCGTCGGCGATACCGCGGATATGGACCTCGGTGACGGAACTCCCAGGAAACTGAAGGTCGTTGCGGTGTACGGCAACGGCCTGGGCTTCGGCGATGTGACCCTCCCCTACCCGCTCCTCTCCGCGCACACCACGAGCCGTCTCGACACCGCACTCCTGGTCAGGGCCTCCGGCGATGACACGCCCGTACGGCCGGCGCTGGAAGCGCTCGCCCGGCGGACGCCGACCCTCCAGGTGCGGGACTCGGACGAGTTCGCCGCCGCACAACAGGGCGGGTTCGTCCAACAGTCGACGATCAACCTGATCGCGAATGGGATGCTGCTGCTCTACGTCCTGATCGCGGTGGTGAACACGCTGGTGATGGCGACGAGGGCGCGCGGCAGAGAGTTCGGCATGCTGCGGCTGATCGGCACCAGCGAGCGGCAGGTGCGGCGGATGATGTTCATGGAGTCCTGGGTGGTGGTGGTCACGGCCGTCGTGGCCGGCGTGGTCATCGCGGTACCGCCCACCATCGGCACCAGTCTGGCCATGACCGGGCAGGCCGTCCCGCATCTGGTCCCGGCGGTCTGGCTCGGCGTCGCCGGCTTCATCGCGGTGCTGGGCCGGCTGTCGATCGGCATCGCCACCCGTTCGGCGCTGCGCTCCCGGCCCGTCGACGCGGTGTACACGGGTGAGTAGCCGGGCCCGACCGTCCGTCTTCTGTCGCTGCAACCGATGTGCTGCGCATACGGGGAGGCTCCGCCTCCTCCTTCAGCTGCCGGTCGAGGTAGGTGACCTGCGGCGACCTGGCGGGGAGCGCGGTGGTTCAGCGGTCATGACGTTCACCAGTTATGGCGTTCACCGGTCAGGGCGTTCACCAGTTATGGCGTTCACCGGCCCTTCCTGGAACCGTCGTTGTCGTCCTCGATGTCGAGGTGGAGGAACAGGTCGCCGCGGCCCTCGTCGTGGAGGTGCCGGGTGCCGTACCCGGCGAGCCGCAAGGTCTGGCCGGAGCGCAGGCCCGCGGGGATCCGGACGGACTTGGGGCCGTCGAGGGTGGGCACCTCGATCCCTCCGCCGCGGAGCGCGATGGTGCGCGGGATGCGCCGGGTGAGATGGAGGTCGTCGCCCTGACGGGTCAGGTCGGGGTGCGGGAGTTCGATGACCTCGAGGTAGAGGTCCGCGGGCGGGCCGCCGCCCGGCCCCACCTCCCCTTCGCCGGCGAACTGGATGCGGGTGCCGTGCTCGACGCCGCCCGGCACCTTGACGGTGAGGATGCGCCGGACGCGCACCCGGCCGCCGCCCTGGCAGAGGCGGCAGGGCGAAGAGATGCGTACCCCGCTCCCCTGACAGCGAGGGCAGTCCCGCGCGGCGCCGTTCGGGGCGGCCGGGCCGGAGGTGCCGGTGCCGTCGCACTGGCTGCACCACGACACCCGGCTGACGGCGGTGGCGCCGGCGCCCTGGCACCGGTCGCAGACCGCAGCGGTGTCGAGCGTGAGGTCCCTGCTCGTGCCCAGCGCCGTCTCGACCAGCGGGAACTCCACTCTGATCATGGCGTCCAGGCCCCGCCGGGCGCGCTGTCGTGGCGGGGCGGCCGGGGCGTCCGCTGCGGCGCGTGCTCCCCCGTCCTCGCCGTTGAACGCGTCCTTGAGCCGGGTGAACAGGCCCTGCGGCGGGGCAGAGGCGGGTTCGGTGGGCGGTGGTGAGGCCGGGCGCAGGCTCTCGGGCGCCGGCTCCGGCTCCGGCGCCGGCTCCGATGGTGGGACCTCGGCAGACGGTGACGGGGGTCCGGCGGCTGGTGGCGGGGCCTCCGTAGCCGATGGTGGGGGTTCGGCAGCCGGTCGGGGCGTGCGGGCGGCCCGGACGGGGGCGACGTGGGCCAGGGTGACGCGGTACTCCAGATCGGCCCACATAAGGGGACGCTGCCGGGCTCCGCTGCGGTGCAGGTGCTCGTAGACGTAGTCGTAGAGCTCGGTGACGGTGATCCGGCCGTCCCCGTCGGCGTCCGCGTCACCGCTGCGCAGGCCCTCGATCAACGCGCCGGTGAAACGGGAGGGCTGCGGTGCGGTGGCCTCCAGGTGGTCGCCCTCCCAGGCGTACTCCGTGCGGTTGGTGGCGGTGAGGATTGCACGGCCGTGACCGGCCAGCTCCTCCTGCACCTGGACGTAGTCGTCACCCTTGACACCGGGGAGGAAGGCACCGCTGTAACAGCAGTCCAGCAGGACGACGATGGTGCGGGCCCGGCAGCGGGCCATCTGGTCGTGCAGGAAGACGGCGGGGACCGCGGTGGAGGCGGGGAGGTCCTTGTCGGTGTCCTGCGCGGCGAAGTACAGCAGGCCCTCGTCGTCCTTGATGCCGTGGCAGGACAGGTGGAGCAGCAGCAGATCGTCCCGGCCACGGTGGCGGAAGAACTGCTCCAGCGCGCGCTTGACCTCATAGGACCTGGCGTCCACCAACTGCTCTGCCTGGAAGCCCCCGATGGCCGGATCGCGGAGGACGGCGGCCAGGCCCTCGCAGTCCTGGCGTGGTGAGCGCAGCGGTTTCAGTGCCGGGCTCTGGTACGTGCCGGTGGCGATCAGCAGTGCGTCCCTGCGGCCGGCCTGGAAACCGGACACCGGCTCACTCCTCGGACTGTGGAGTTCCGGCGGTCCCCTCGGACAGTGGAATTCCGGCGGGGGCGGACCGCGCCCTCACGAACGCGTCGATCAGCCGCCGCTGGTCCTCGGCGGAAGCATGGCCCAACTCGATGGATCCGCCGTCGAACTCCACCTTGACGCTGCGCAGCGGGCGGTTGCGCAGCCAGGTGTCGACCAGTTGGAGGACCTGGCGGACGAGCAGCGGTGCGGCGGTGACGACGAGCGCGCCCACCGCGACGGCCTCGCCGGGCTTGGCACCCTCCGGCGGAGCCTCCGCCCCGCGGGCCAACTGCACGTCCTCGACGTCCAGTTCCAGCAGCGCCCGGCGCAACTGCGCGGCGAGTGACTGGAGTTCCTCCGCATCGGTGTCCGACGCACCGGCAAGATCGAGGGTCAGCCTGCTGACACCGGTGTTCATCCCGCCCCCTGTTCACACCTGGAGCGGTCAGTCTATGCGGCGGTGGGGGCAGCCGGGCCAGGAATGGAACGAAGAGCTCAGGAGGAGCAGCGGGTGGGAGGGGCATGGGGGGAGGGGCATGGGAGGAGTGGCGAAGGGACGCGGTGGCGCTTGGTGGCGCCGCGCACCGACGGTTACGCTCGTGGGCGTGTTGGCCCTCCCCTTTTCCCCCGATGCCGGCCGTGCGGTGCGCGCGGTCCGGTTCGGCGTGGCCACACTCCGTCGGGGCCGCACGGCGCGGGCGCGTCGACCGCACGGCCTGAGGTGGATCACCAGAGTCCGGTGACGACCGGAAACGTGCCTGGTGATCAATCGACTCAAGCGCCACCGCGCGGTGGCAACGAGATACGGCAGGCTTGCCGTTCGCTACGAGGCGACCGTGTTGGTCGCGGCCATCAACGAATGGCTGTGACCAGCACCTTCACAACAGTCCCTGGGCGAGGTTGTCAGTGACGCGCTGGAGCACGGAGACCGCAGTCGCGTACTCCTCCTCCGTGATGTCGCCGAGGAGCTCCGCGCGCACCCGGTCCATGTGTTCCTTTGCCGTCGCCAGGCCCTCGCGGCCCTGCTCCGTGAGGGTCAGCCGGCCGTCCGCGCCGATGTCGAGCCAGCCCCGGTGTACGAGGGCGTCGGCGGCGTGGACCATCACCTGGGTGCCCATGCCGTAGGGCACGGCCAAGGCGCGGATCTCCTCCCTGGTGAGGCCGTGCTCGGCCCGGACGATGTTGTTGAGCGCCCACCACTGGGGCTGGGCCATGTCGATGCGTGCCAGGGCGGCCTGTGAGTGCCGCAGGATCGCCTCGGTGGCGCCCCAGGCGACCAGGGCGATGGGCCGCTGGCCGAGCGTGGTGGTGCCATTCTGCGGGGTACTTACGGTCGTCATGCTCGCTAAGCTAGGACCTCAAGTGCGGTTGAGGTCAAGACTGGTTCAGATCATCATGGCTGCGACGGTGCAGCGCCAGTGGGTGAACATGCGGGGATATCGCCGGGGGTCTCCTGCATTTTCGCGATGGCTTTCCGTTCAGCCGCGAGTCGTTCGCACTTCTGGCGGGATCAAGGCAACGATCCCGGTTCCGGCGGACCGAGTCCGCAACCGTCAGAAGCTCCTGCGCGGTGGCGCTGCCTCGATGAGATGCGAGCAACTTGCCGTGCGTCAGTCGCAGTCCTCAACGAGCGGCTGTGACCAGCACTTTCGCAACAGACCCTAGTACTGCGGCGCGTTAGCACTGCGGCTCGTCTTGCTGCGCCTGTCGTACTGCGCGCGTCGCACTGCGACCGTCGGCCGACCAACGACGACGCCACGGCCCACCGCATACGTGAGCACGCCGGACGGTGCTGGTGCTCACTCCGCCCCCTCGGGGGTGAGCACCACGAACTCCGCCCCGGCCGGGTCGTTGCAGACCGCCAGGCGGCCGACGCCCTCGGCGGTCTCCGGACCCATCGACAGGGTGCCGCCGTTGCCGGTCACCAGGCCGACGGCGGCATCGCAGTCCCGGGCCCCGAACACCGGGTGCCAGTACGGCGTGCCGTTGGGTCCGAGCAGATCGGCGGGGACGCCCATGAGGCCGCCGTGCATCCGTTCCTCACCGCAGTTGGCGGGGTGGAGGAGGGTGTACGTGCCACCACCGCCGGGGAGCGGTATGTCCCGGGTACCCCAGCCGAACACCGCTCGGTAGAAGGCCAGGGCGGCGGCCGCGTCAGTGGTGTAGAGCTCCATCCAGCCCAGGCTGCCCGGTCCGTCCGTAGCCTCCAGCCCCGGGTAGCGGTCCGGCTGCCAGACCGCGAACTCGGCGCCCTGGGGGTCGGCGAGACGGGCGAACCTGCCGTCGTTCGCCCCGACCGTCTTCGGCGCCGAGCGGACCGCGCCGCCCGCCTGCTCCACCGCCTTGACCGTGGCGTCCGCGTCCGGGGTGTGGAAGTACAGCGTCCAGGCGGAGCGTCCGCCGGCGCCCTCGGGGAGCGGCCCCACCGCACCGACCGCCTTTCCGTCGAGCCGGAAGAGGGTGTAGCCGCCCGCGCCCTGGTCGCCGTACGGCTCCGCCTGCCAGCCGAACACGGCGCGGTAGAAGCCCGCCGCGACCTCGACATCGGGGGTACCGAGATCGAGCCAGCACGGAGAGCCGGGTACGAAGTCAGTAGTGATCATGGCGAGTCCCTTCGCGCTCCTCGTGGTTTCAGCCTGACACCCACCACTGACACTCGCCCGTCGGCCACCGCCCAGACGGCATGCGGTATCTGCGCTTCCCCTTCTCGCCGACGGCCAGGCGGCCCCTCCCCGCCCCCGCCGACACGCCTTGGCCTGACGCGCGCTCGTCAAGCCCCGGCCCGGCCGCCCCGCGGCCACCGACCGTCCGTCTCGGGGGAACGCCCTGAGACGTCACTGTGTCCGCACGGTCACCGTCTGCGCACTGGTGGTGGTCGCCCTGACCGGAGTCCGGCACGGGCCTGGCGGAGGGTGCAGCCACAGCTCCCGTCACATGTCCGGTGCCCGCCTCGGCTCTGGGCAGCTCTCCTCGCTCCAGGTACCGGCGGACCGGCGGACCGGACCCGGCCCACCGCCCACCGGCGCCGTCGTCAGGGAACCCGACGAACCAGACGGGCAGGCGCCCGACGGGCGGGGCACCGCCGCCGGCCGGTGCGCGCTGGGCCGGGCCGGGAAGTCCCCTCGCTGAGCGCTCCCACCCCTGACGACCAAGCCCGCTCACGTTCAAGCCGCTTGCCCACACGAGCCGTTCACGCACCAGCCGTTCACGCACCAGCCGCCCGCGCCCAGCCGCCCGCGCGTAGGCCCTCGTGCTCGCGCCCTCGCGCTCGCACTCGCGCCCTCACGGTCGCACCCCGCCGCCACCAACCAGCCCCGTCGAAAACCCCGTCGGAGCCCGTCCAATACCAAACCTCACGGGAGCCCAGGACGCCTCAGCGCCGGTACAGCTCCTTGGCGATGATCGAGCGCTGGACCTCGGTGGCGCCCTCGTAGATGCGCGGCGCGCGGACTTCCCGGTAGAGGTGCTCCAGGAGGTGGCCCCGGCGCAGCGCACGGGCGCCGTGGATCTGGACCGCGGCATCGACGACGTACTGGGCGGTCTCGGTCGCCAGCAGCTTGGCCATGGCGGAGCGGCGGGCGATGTCCGGGGCCCCGGTGTCGTACGCGGAGGCCGCCGCATAGACCAGCAGCCGGGCGGACTCGACCCGGGTGGCCATCTCGGCGAGCTGGTGCCCCACGGACTGCAGGTCCTTGAGCGGGCCGCCGAACGCGGTGCGCGCGCCCGCGTGCGCCAGCGCCGCGTCCAGCGCGGCCTGCGCCATTCCCACCGCGAAGGCGCCCACGCTGGGCCGGAAGAGGTTGAGCGTAGCCATCGCGACGGCGAACCCGCCGTCCACCTCGCCCAGCACATCCGCCCTGGTCACGGGCGTGCCGTCGAAGACCAGCGTGCCGATGGGGTGGGGGCTGAGCATATCCAGGTGGGTGCCGGTCTGGCCCGGCCGCCCGGTGGGCACGAGGAAGGCGGTGACGCCCCGGGCGCCGGCCCCACCGCCGGTGCGGGCGAAGACGGTGGCGAAGTCGGCCTCCGGGGCGTTGGAGATCCAGCACTTCTCCCCGGTCAGCCGCCAGCCGTCCGCTCCGTCCGGTTCGGCGGCCAGGGAGAGCGCGGCGGCGTCCGAGCCCGCGTCCGGCTCGCTCAGCGCGAAGGCCGCCACCGCGCGGCCGGCGGCGACCTCGGGCAGCCAGCGGGCGCGCTGCTCCCGCGTCCCCGACTGCACGACCGGGTAGGCCCCCAGCCCCTGGAGCGCCAGCGCGGTCTCCGCCTCCGTGCACTCCTGGGCCAGCGACTCCCGCAGCAGGCACAGATCGAGGGCGCGCAGCGGCCCCTCGGCGGGGAACAGGCGGCGCAGCAGGTCCAGTTCGCCGAGCGCGGCGACCAGCGGGCGGTTGATCCGACCCGCCACCCCCTGCGCGGCGAGCGGCCGCAGCCGTTCGGCCGTCATGGTGCGCAGTTCGGCGCACCATTCCCGCTCCTTCGGTCCCAGCGCGAATACGGTCACGAGGCGGCTCCCTGGTGGCGGTTGCTCTATCGCGGTCTGTTGACTGCCGTCACGAACACGTTACGCTGACGACGGATCCACACGGCAGTCCTCGAACCCCGTCGACCGGTCCCGGCCGGCCGTACGAGCAGCCAACCGAGCCGGCCACCCGGCCGCCCTAGGGGGCGCAACCGCCATGGAGCTACGGTCCTCGGCCCACACCGACACCTTCGCGCGCGACCGGCTGCCGCCTCCCGAGCAGTGGCCGCACCTCACCGACCTGGGCTACCCCGACCACCTGAACTGCGGCGCCGAGCTGCTCGACGGCACCATCGCCCGGCTCGGCTGCGCGGACCGGCCCGCGCTGCGCGACACGGACGGGCCGGTGTGGACCTACGCCCAGCTACGCGACCAGGTCGATGCGATCGCGCACGCGCTCACCGGCCGGCTGGGGGTGTGTCCGGGCAACCGCGTCCTGCTGCGCGGCCCCACCTCGCCCTGGCTCGCCGCCTGCTGGCTGGCCGTGATGAAGGCGGGTGCGGTGGCGGTGACCGTCCTGGCCACCCAGCGGCCCGAGGAGCTGAGCACGATCTGCGAGATCGCCCGGGTGGGGTTCGCGCTGTGCGACGTCCGCTCGGTCGACGGCCTCGCCGAGGCCGCTGTCCCGGGGCTGCGGATCACCCCGTACGGCGGGGACGGCCCGGACGATCTGCGGCAGCTCGCCCGGCCCGGGGGCGCACCGTACCCCGCGGTACCGACCGCGGCGGACGATGTCGCACTGATCGCCTTCACCTCGGGCACCACCGGCCGCCCCAAGGGCTGCCTGCACTTCCACCGCGATGTGCTCGCCATCGCGGACACCTTCTCCGCGCAGGTGCTGCGGCCCACTCCTGACGATGTGTTCGCCGGCAGCCCGCCGCTCGGCTTCACCTTCGGCCTCGGCGGGCTGGTGATCTTCCCGCTGCGGGCCGGGGCCTCGTCCCTGCTGGCCGACTGGGGCGGGCCGGAGCGGCTGCTCGGCGACATCGCCGCCCACCGGATCTCGGTGCTGTTCACCGCGCCGACCGCGTACCGGGCGATGCTGCCCAAGCTCGCCGGCCACGACGTCTCCTCCCTGCGCCGCTGCGTCTCGGCCGGCGAGAACCTGCCCGCAGCGACCTGGCGGTCCTGGTACGGCGCGACCGGCCTGCGGATCATCAACGGCATAGGTGCCACCGAGTTGCTGCACATCTTCATCGCGGCCGCCGACGAGGCGATCCGGCCGGGGACGACGGGGCTGCCGGTGCCGGGTTTCCAAGCCCGAGTGGTGGGCGCGGACGGGGAGCCGCTGCCGGACGGCGAGCCGGGACTGCTGGCCGTCCGGGGGCCGACCGGGTGCCGTTATCTGGCGGACGACCGACAGACGCAGTACGTCCGGGGCGGCTGGAACCTCACCGGGGACACCTACGTCCGGGAGCCCGGCGGCTACTTCCGCTATGTCGCCCGCGCGGACGACATGATCATCTCGGCCGGCTACAACATCGCCGGACCGGAGGTGGAGGACGCACTGCTGCGGCACCCGGACGTGACCGAGGCGGCGGTGGTGGGGCGACCCGACGAGGACCGCGGGCACGTGGTCGTCGCCCATGTCGTGCTGCGCCCCGGCGTCGACGGGGGAGCCGGCACCGTTGCCGCGCTGCGCGCCTTCACCAAGACCCGGATCGCGCCCTACAAGTGCCCGCGCGAGTTCGTCTTCCACACCGCCCTGCCGCGCACCCCGACCGGCAAGCTCCAGCGCTTCCGCCTGCGCACGCCCGATCTAGAGTGACCAGGTGACCGACCAGCAGACGCAGCGCACCCCCCGGTCCCTGATCGTCACCTTCTACGGCGCCTACGGGCGCGGCGGGACGGACGGGGGCGGGGCGGCCGGCCCCGTGCCGGTGGCCGCCCTGATCCGGCTGCTCGGGGTGCTCGGGGTGGACCCGCCGTCGGTGCGCTCCGCAGTCTCCCGGCTCAAGCGGCGCGGTCTGCTGGACCCCGCCCGGACGGCGGCCGGTGCCGCGGCGTACGCACTCTCCGACGCCGCCCGCCAGTTGCTGGAGGACGGCGACCGCCGGATCTTCACCCGCCCGGCCGCGCGGCTCTCCGACGGCTGGGTACTGGCCGTCTTCTCCGTCCCCGAGGAGGAGCGGCACAAGCGGCACCTGCTGCGCTCGCGGTTGGCCCGGCTCGGCTTCGGCACCGCGGCACCGGGCGTGTGGATCGCCCCCGCACCGCTGTACGAGGAGACCCGACACACCCTGGAGCGGCTCCAACTGGACCCGTACGTCGATCTGTTCACCGGTACGCACACCGGGTTCGCGCCGACCGCGGACGCGGTGGCGCGCTGGTGGGACCTGGAGGCCATCGCCGCACAGCACCGCGCCTTCCTGGCGGAGCAGGAGCCGGTCCTGCGCCGCTGGTCACGGCGGCGCACCGTACCGCCCGAGGCGGCCTACCACGACTACCTGCTGGCGCTGGACGCCTGGCGCCGGCTGCCGTACGCGGATCCCGGGCTGCCCTCTCCCCTCCTGCCCGAGGACTGGCCGGGAGGGCGCGCGGCGGAGGTGTTCGGCCGGCTGCACGGCACCCTGCGGGACGCCGGAGCACGTTATGTGCACGAGCTGACGACCGGGGCATGAGGCCGCCCGGCCACCCCTCAGCGGCGGCGGGCCTGGGCGCCCACGGTGACGGGCGGGCGGTGCCCGACGGGCGGGCGGTGCGCGGCGCCCCCGGCGCGCGGCCGGGCGGCGGCGATCACGGAGACCACGTCCTTGAAGGAGCCGCACATCCGGGTGCCGGCGACCGCGGCCAGTTCACCGAAGGTGCCGGAGCCGTAGGTGACCGCGACCGGCTCCATGCGCGCGGTGACCGCCATCCGCATGTCCCCCACCGTGTCCCCCACATAGGCGCTCTGCCAGGGCGCGACGCCCAGCCGGCCGGCCGCCCGCAGCACCATCTCCGGGTGTGGCTTGCCGCGCCGGACCATGTCCTGGCCGACGACCGGGCCGACCAGGTCGCGGATGCCCATCACATCCAGCAGCGCCTCGGCGCTACGGGTGCTCTTGGACGTGGCGACGGCCAGCTCGACGCCGTGTGCGCGGAGCGCGGAGAGGCCCGCGGTCACCCCGGGGAACAGCAGCTGCGGTCCCTGGCACAGGACTTCGTAGGAGAACAGCTCGCGGTAACGGGAGATGGCAGTCTGCACCCGGGCGTCGTCCTCGGGCTTGCCCAGCAGCCGGCCGAAGGCGGGGCCGGGCGGCTTGCCGATGGCCGCGACGGCCTGCCGGGTGGTGACCGAACACCCCTGCTCCGAGGCCACCTTGACCAGCAGCTTGCTGATCGCCGGGAGGGTGTTGGCGAGGGTGCCGTCCAGGTCGAACACGGCGGCCCTGATCGTCTCGCCTCCGGCGCCCCGTGCGCCTCTCACGGGACGTTCGCCGACTTCCGTTGCTACGCGCATGGCTGGAGACCTTTCCGGATTCCGATGGGGGGTGCGGTTTCGGGTGACGTTGCTGGCTCGGCGGGGTCGGGCGGCCTGCGGTCGGCGATGGGGAAGGCAGAGGCGGTCTCGCCAGGGCGCACCACCGTCCTGGGGCGGCGCGCGACCGTCGCGGCGGCTGCAACGAAAGGGAGCGTCCCGTTTACCGCCTTCCGAGATTTAAAAACCGCCTGCGCTGTTTGTCAATGTGCCGTTGTCACATCCTGACGGGTCGACAACACCTCGCCCCAGAGGGAAACTGGTGGCGCACCACCCCCAGTGGCACCGAACACCCCGCGCGAGTGACCACATTGGCTTCACGCCAGGGCGCACCGGTTCCGGTCATTCCTTCCGAGAATACCGAACCGCATGGTTGGTTTTCTATGTAAACTGCAATCAGCTCGCAGCCGTACTAGAGACGGGACGGACACCGTGCCCACCCAGCATCGCGCCATCCAGAGCCGCCAGGCACTCATCCGATCGGCCGCAGAGACCTTCCTGGAGAAGGGGGTTCCCGCCGCAGGCATGGTCGAGATCAGCCGGCGGGCCCGCCTGAGCAAAGGAGCCCTCTACTTCCACTTCGCGTCCAAGGACGAACTCACCCTCGCGGTGCGGGACGCCGCGCTCGCCGCACTGGAGGAGATCGAGGACGCCTTCACCCGCTCCCCCAAGCCGCTGGCCACCGCCGTACAGGACTTCGCGGTGGAGCTGTTCGACCGGGTGCGGTCGGACGCGGTGCTGCGCGCCGGTCTGCGGCTGCGTCCGGAGACCGCGCCGGGCCTGGGCATCTACGCCCTGGAGCAGCGCTGGTACGCGCTCTTCCTCGACAAGGCGGTGACCTGTGGGACGGGCGGGCTGGGCGGACCGGCGGCAGGCGCACCGGACACCGAACCGCGGCGCACCGCACAGCTGTTGACCTCGATCGTGGTGGGCCTGCTGCACCTGGGCGGCGAGGACAACACGTGGTGGGAGCAGGAGTCGGTGGTCGGCCTGTGGTCGCTGCTGCCCACCGGGCGCTTCCCGGCCCCCGCCTGCCCGGCACCGGCGCAGCTGCCCGCCGCCGGCTGACCTGACCGCCCGCCGCAGGCCCCCGCACGGCCGCGGGCGGTTCACAGCGCCACCAGTACCGCCCCGATGTGACGCCCCTGCGTGAGTTCGCACAGCGCCCGCGGCGCCTGCTCAATCCCCTGCAGCAGGGCGTGCGGGAAGACCAGGGAGCCGTTCCGCAGGCCCCGGGCGAACTCCGCCGTCCACTCCTGCGGCAGATCCGGGTGCGCATGCAGGCCGAAGCCGCGCAGCGCCACCCGCCGCGTGATGATCAGCCCCGCGTCCAGCTCCACCGGCGCGGCCACTCCGCCGTTGCCGCCCAGTTGGCTGGAGAGCGCACCGACCAGCGCGAACCGCGCATCGGGGCGGGCCACCGCCAGTGCCGCGCAGAGCTGTTCGCCGCCCACGGTGTCCAGCAGGACGTCGATGCCGTCGGGGGCGGCCCGGCGCAGCTGCCGCTCGATCGGGCCGGCGCCGCGCACCACTGTGTCGTCGTACCCGAGCTCGGCGCGCAGCCGGGCGGCCTTGTCCGCCGTACCGGTGCTGCCCACGATGCGGCCGGCGCCCAGCCGCCGGGCGATCTGCCCGGCCAGGCTGCCCACCCCGCCCGCCGCGCCGGTGATGAACACCGTGTCCCCCGGCCGCACTTCGGCCGCTCGGCGCAGCGCGCCCCAGGCGGTCGCCCCCTGAGAGAGGTGTGCGGCCGGCGTGGGCAGCGCGTCCGGGGCGAGCCGGCGGACCCGCTCCACCTCGACGGCCGCGAACTCCCGCCATCCGCAGGGGTGGTGGACGAGGTCGCCCGGGGTGAAGCCGCCGTCGGGCGCCTCCACCACCTCGCCGACGGCCGAGCCCCACAGCGCCTTGCCCGGTACGAAGGAGGGCATCGGCAGCGGGACCCCGGTCATCTGGGTCCGCATCGCCGCGGTCACCGCCATCACCCGGGTGCGCACCAGCACCTGACCGGGTCCGGGCCGGGGAACGGGCACCTCGGCGATGACGAAGTGGCGTGCGGTCAGTTCGCCGTCGGGGCGGGCCGCGAGCCGGACCTCGCGCTGCACGGCGGGCGGGACGGGGGCGTCGGTGACGGACATCGGGTGGCAGCTCCTCGCACTCGTGAATGCGCGGGACGCGCAGGGTCAATACCGCATGGTTGGCTTCTTCATGATGCGCAAATAGACTGCGCGGCCACGACGGCGGGCCGCACTCAGGTGCAACAACTCCAAAAAGCACATGGAGGATGATCGGTGGTCAAGCAGGAACGCGCTCTGCGCACCCGGCGTGCCGTCCTCGAAGCTGCTGCTCATGTGATCGGTACCCGCGGCTACCAGGCCGCCACGATGGCCGAGATCATCCAGCGCGCCGGGGTGACCAAGGGGGCCGTGTACTTCCACTTCACGTCCAAGGACGCACTGGCCCGTGCGGTCATAACGGAACAGACCGATCCGTTCCTGCCCCGGGTCAGCGACTCCCGACTGCAGGACGCGATCGACTTCACCCACCGGGTGGCGCTGGCCCTGCGCAGCGACCCGATGCTGCAGGCAGGCACCCGGATCGCGGTGGAGACGACCTTCAGCGAGGAGCCCCTGGTCCCCTATCAGGCCTGGACCGACATCATCAGCACGCTGTTCGCCGAGGCCAGGGGCAACGGCGAGCTGCTGCCGGGCGTGGCGCCGGACCGGGCGGCCGAGTTCTTCGTCGCCGCCTATATGGGCGTCCAGTTGTTCTCGCGGGCCGCGACCAACCGCGCCGACCTCCCGGAGCGCGTCACGGCCCTGTGGAAGCACACCCTGCCGGGGCTCGCCTCCCCCGGCGCGATAAGCCACCTCGATCCGCACGGCCGCACCGCGCAGCTCTCCGCCTGAACCGCCGGACGGCGTTCACCCCCCTTCCCACGAGCAGGAACGCCCCTGGGGCACTAGAAAACAAACCACATGGTCCGTATCTTGGTGCCGCAGGGCCGCGGCAGCGAGGCTCAGCCGACCAGGGCGCTGAGAGCCGCACGTCAGAAAGGCAATACCTATGGCCAGCGCCACCCTCATGCCGTCCTCACGTGATCGGCGTCACGAGGGAAAAGGCCGGTTCGCCGACGGAAACCGACCCTCCGCTTTGACCACGACCGTGCCCCGGGAGTACGTCCACCGCACCGCCGTGTCCGAGGTGTTCCTGACCAACTGGCGGCGCGCCGCCGACGGCTGGGTGGTGAGCGCCCAGTGGCCGCGCGCCCATAGTTTCTACGGCCCGGTGGACGGGCTGCACGACCCCCTCTTACTGATCGAGACCATGCGGCAGGCCGGGATATTACTCAGCCACGTCGCGCACCGCGTCCCCCTCGACCACCCCATCATCTGGCAGCGGATCCGCTACGACCTCGCCCCGCAGGCGCTGTACGCCGCGGAGGAGCCGGCCGAGGTGGAACTGCACATCACCGACCACGACATGGTCCACCGCGGACGGCGGCTGATCAGCGCTCGCGAGCGGTTCCGCATCCTGCGCGACGGCGCCGTCCTGGCCACGGCGGCCCTCGACTACTCCTCTCACAGCCCGGCGGTCTACCGCCGGCTGCGCGGCAAGTACAGCGATCCGATCCTCGCCAACTCCCGGCGGCTGCCGCTGCCCGAGCCGGTCACCGCGCATCTGGTCGGCCGGGACCGCGACCGCGATGTGGTGCTCTCCCCCACCGATCGGCCGGACCGCTGGCAGCTGCGGGTGGACACCGCCCACCCGGTGCTCTTCGACCACCCCGTCGACCACGCGCCCGGCATGCTGATGCTCGAGGCCGCCCGGCAGGCGGCCCGGGCCGCGATGACCGCACCGACCCTCCCGGTGTCGATGGACTGCCGCTTCGAGCGCTACGCCGAACTCGACGCCCCCTGCTGGGTGCATACCTACCCCGCGGGGGCCGCCCCGGACGTCGCCGACGACGGCCGCCGGCTCCGGGTCTCCGTGGAGCAGCACGGCAAACCGGTGATCACCGCCGACATCACCAGCGCGCCGGCTCCCTGACGGCGCCGCGGTGAGCCGCCCTTCGGCTCACCGCCCCTCAACGGCCCCGCCCCGCTGCCTGCGCCTCCCCGTCATCGCAGCGTGAGGCGGGGCTTCGGCGCGTCCGTACGCCCGGTGGGCGGGGTGCGGCTGCCCGCCTGGTAGGGCAGCGGCCAGGGTGCGCCCGGGCCCTGGTACCCCTGATCGGCGGCGGCGTGCAGGGTCCAGTGCGGGTCGTACAGGTGCGGCCGGGCCAGTGCGCACAGGTCCGTACGGCCCGCCAGCACCAGGGAGTTGACGTCGTCCCAGGAGGAGATGGCGCCCACCGCGATGACCGGTATGCCGAGGGTGTTGCGGATCCGGTCGGCGAACGGCGTCTGGTAGGAGCGGCCGAAATCCGGGCGCTCGTCGGCGACGACCTGCCCGGTGGAGACGTCGATGGCGTCGGCGCCGTGCGCGGCGAAGGCCGCTGCGATCGCCACCGCGTCCTCGGCGGTGGTGCCGCCGTCGGCCCAGTCGGTGGCGGAGATGCGGACGGTCATCGGCCGGTCGTCCGGCCATGCCTCGCGGACCGTGTCGAAGACCTCCAGGGGGAAGCGGAGGCGGCGGCTGAGGGATCCCCCGTAGGCGTCGGTGCGGTGGTTGGTCAGCGGGGAGAGGAAGCCGGACAGCAGATAGCCGTGGGCGCAGTGCAGTTCCAGCAGGTCGAAGCCACCTCGGGCGGCGCGGCGCGCGGCGTCGCCGAACTGCCGGCGGATCTCGCCGAGTCCGTCCGCTGACAGCTCCTGGGGACGCTGACTGCCGGGCTTGTACGGGAGGGGGGAGGCGGCGACCAGCGGCCAGTTGCCGTCGTCCAGCGGTTCGTCGATGCCCTCCCACATCAGCTTGGTGGAGCCCTTGCGGCCGGCGTGGCCCAGCTGGAGCCCGATCGCGGTGCCGGGAGCCTGGGCGTGCACGAAGTCGGTGACCCGGCGCCAGGCGTCGGCCTGCGCCTCGGTCCACAGGCCGGCGCAGCCCGGGGTGATCCGGCCCTGTTCGCTGACGCAGACCATCTCGGTCATGACCAGACCCGCCCCGCCCAGCGCCCGGGCGCCCAGGTGGACGAGGTGGAAGTCGCCGGGGACGCCGTCGGTCGCGGAGTACATGTCCATGGGGGAGACGACCACCCGGTTGCGCAGGGTCAGTCCGCCCAGCCGGAAGGGGGTGAACATCGGCGGGGTGCCGTCCGGGGTGCCCGCCTCGTCCTCGACCGCGGCGACGAACCCGGAGTCGCGCAGCCGCAGGTTGTCATGGGTGACCCGGCGGCTGCGGGTGAGGAGGTTGAAGGCGAACTGGCGGGGCGGCTGGTCGATGTAGGTGGCCAGCTCCTCGAACCACGCCAGGCTGGCGTGGGCGGCGCGCTGGGTGGAGGCGACGACGGGCCGGCGCTCCGCCTCGTACGCGGCCAGTGCGGCGTCGATCCCGGGCTGCTCCTGGAGGCAGGCGGCGAGCGCCAGGGCGTCCTCGACGGCGAGCTTGGTGCCGGAGCCGATGGAGAAGTGCGCGGTGTGCGCGGCGTCGCCGAGCAGCACGGTGTTGCCGTGCGACCAGCGGTCGTTGACGACGGTGCGAAAGGCGGTCCAGCTGGAGTTGTTGGAGCGCAGGGGCCGGCCGCCCAGCCCGTCGGCGAAGGTCTTGGCGCACCATTCGGCGGACTCGCGCTCGTCGGCGCGGTCGAGCCCGGCGGCCCGCCAGACCTCCTCCCGCATCTCGACGATGACGGTGCTGGCGCCGTCCGGGAGGAGCCGCCCGGCGGCGGGCCCGTCCGCGGAGAGGTGCCCGGGCGACGGACCGGCGTAGGGGTAGGCGTGCAGCTGGACGACGCCGTGGGCGGTCTCGGCGATCTCGAAGCGGAAGGCGTCCAGGGCGAAGTCGGCGGCGAGCCAGATGTAGCGGCAGCGGTGGGTGGTGAGCGCGGGGCCGAAGGCGTCGGCGTGCGCGGTGCGGGTGGCGCTGTGCACGCCGTCCGCGGCGATCACCAGGTCGTGGGTGCGGGCGAGTTCGGCGGCGGGCGGCGCCTCGGTGCGGAAGCGCAGCGCGATGCCGAGGTCGCGGCAGCGCCGGTGCAGGACGCTCAGCAGCCGGCGCCGGCCGAGCGCCGCGAAGCCGTGTCCGCCGGAGGTGAGGGTGCGGCTCCGGTGGACGATGTCGATGTCGTCCCAGCGGACGAACTCCTGCTGGAGTGCGCGGTAGACCTCCGGGTCGGCGTGTTCGATGCCGCCGAGGGTCTCGTCGGAGAGCACCACACCGAAGCCGAAGGTGTCCTCCGGGGCGTTGCGCTCCCAGACGGTGACCTCACGGGTGGGGTCGAGGCGTTTGAGGAGGGCGGCGGCGTAGAGGCCGCCCGGCCCTCCGCCGATGACGGCGACCCGCATCGCTACTTCCCCTGCCACTTGGGGTTCCGCTTCTCCGTGAAGGCGGCGTGGAACTCCGCGTAGTCGGCGCTGTTCATCAGCAGCGCCTGGGTGGCGGCGTCCATCTCGACGGCGGCGGCGAGCGGCATGTCGAGTTCGGCGGTGAGCAGCGCCTTGGTCTGGGCGTGGGCCAGCGCCGGCCCCTCGGCCAGCCGGCGGGCGAGCGCGGCGGCCGCCTCGTCGGTTCGACCCTCCTCGGCCAACTCGCTGATCAGGCCGAGGCGTTCGGCCTCCGGGGCGCGTACGGCGTCGCCGAGCATCAGCAGCCGGGTGGCGTGACCGAGGCCGATGACGCGGGGCAGCAGATAGGCCGCGCCCATGTCGCCGCCGGACAGCCCGACCCGGGTGAAGAGGAAGGCGAATTTGGCGGAGGGGTCGGCGACCCGGAAGTCGGCGGCCAGGGCCAGCACCGCACCGGCGCCGGCCGCGACCCCGTGCACCGCCGCGATCACCGGGAACGGGCACTCCCGCAGCGCCCGGACGACCTGCCCGGTCATCCGGTTGAAGTCCAGCAGCTGGCCGGTGTCCATGCCCAGGGTGGCGCCGATGATCTCCTCGACATCGCCGCCGGAGCAGAATCCGCGCCCCTGTCCGGCGAGCACCAGGGCGCGTACCGAGCGCTCCCTGGAGAGTTCGGCGAGCAGGTCGCGGAGG
The DNA here is from genome assembly GCF_040641675.1 of Streptomyces sp. NPDC020742. Lineage (NCBI taxonomy): Bacteria > Bacillati > Actinomycetota > Actinomycetes > Kitasatosporales > Streptomycetaceae > Streptomyces > Streptomyces sp. NPDC020742. The sequence continues at coordinate 36,616 of NZ_JBFAEA010000018.1, read as the reverse complement.
TCGGCGTAGGCCTCGAAGGTGAGCGCATTGAGCTTCTCGGGGCGCGCCAGGGTGACGGTGGCGACACCGTCCTGCCTGGTCACGCGGATGTGCTGCCAGGGGTCGGTGCGGTGGGCGGATCCTGTGAACGGGCTCATCGGGCTGCCTGCCCCCTTTGGCGGGTCGGCCGGTGGATGTTCTCCGGATGCCCTTCGAAGCTATCACCGCTTCGTTACCGTCGTCACGAGGACGCGATAGCTCAGCTGGGCGATGTGCGGGTCCGCCGGGGCGATGTGCGGGTCCGCCTTACGGGGCGGGTACGGGACTCGTACCGGGCGGGTACGGGACTCGTACGGACTGAGTGCATGCGCGGTGCGGGCCCGATCGACGCGGGTACGGGGCGGCGTACGGGGCCGGGTTACGGGGCGACATCGGGCCGATCCACGGGGCGGGATACGGGCCGGGGTCCGGGCGGTGCCGGGCCGATCCACGGGCCGGAGTACGGCCCGGGTGCGGGCCGGGCCCCTGCCGAAGGTCCCGCCCACGACGGGACTCAGGTCACCGCGGCCCCGGCCGCTCGCCCCTGCACCGGCCGCTGCGCACTCTCGTCGCCAACGCCCTCAAGCACACCCGAGCCCCCGCCCCCCGTCGGGCTGGTGGTGGCACGCGGGCCGGCCGGCTGCCGGGTGGAGGTGCACGACGGCGATCCGGAGCCCGCCGAGGGGCTCGGCGAGCCGCTCGACGCCGCCGCGGGCGAGGACCACCGGGCCGCGTTGGCCGCTGCCCGTGGCCGTGGCCTGGTGCTGGTCCGCTCGCTCAGCTCCGGATCCGGCTGCCGCCCGACGGCGGACGGCGGACGGCAAGGCAGTCTGGTTCACCCTTCCCGAGCTGCGACGACGGGTACGCCGGCGCTGACCGGGTCCGGGCCGGCTCCGTCCACCGGCTGCCGGGCGGCCGCACCCAGCCGCGAGTGGCGCCGCCCGTAGGCCGCGTAGACCAGGGCGCCGGCCACCAGGAAGGCGGCGAACTGCAGCCAGGTCGCCGGGCCCGTCCCGTACATCAGGTAGCCGCAGAAGCCGATGCCGAGGATCGGGCTGACCGGGAAGAGCGGGACGCGGAAGCGGCGCTGCAGGTCGGGGCGGGTGCGCCGGAGCACCAGCACGCTGACGTTGACCACGGCCATGACCGCCAGGGTCCCGATGCTGGTCAGGTTCATCACCACGTCCAGCGGGACGACCGCGGCCGGCACGGCGAACACCGCAGCGACGATCCAGGTGTTGGCGACCGGCGTGGCCGTACGCGGCGAGACCCGCTCGAAGACCCGCGGGACCAGCCCGTCCCGGGACATCGACATCAGGATGCGGGTCTGGCCGTACATCACCGCAAGGACGACGGAGGCGATGGCGACGACCGCGCCGAAGGCGATCACCCCGCCGCCGAGTGCCGAGTGGGTGACGTGGTCGACGATCAGCGACAGCGCGGCCGGCCGGTCGGCGACCTGGTCGGCGGAGAGGGCGCCGATGGCGGCGAGGGCGACCAGGGAGTACAGGACGGTGACCACACCGATGCAGACCATGATCGCGATGGGGATGTTGCGCCGCGGGTTCCGCACCTCTTCACCGGCGGTGGTGATCGCATCGAACCCGATGTAGGAGAAGAAGGCGACCGAGGCGCCCGAGGTGATCCCGGCGATGCTCTGCGGGGCGAACGGCGTGAGGTTGCCGGCCCGGAAGGCGCTGAAGCCGACCGCGCAGAACAGCACCAGGATCGCGAGCTTGAGCACCGCCATCGCGGCGGTGGCGCGGGCGCTCTCGCGGACGCCGCGGACCAGCAGCAGGGCGGCGAGCAGGATCACCACGACGGCCGGGAGGTTGACGATGCCGCCCTCGCCGGGCGGGTTGGAGAGCGCGGCCGGCAGCTGCCAGCCGGTCAGGCTGCCGAGCAGCTCGTTGAGGTACTCGCCCCAGCCGACCGCGACCGCCGAGACCGAGACGCCGTACTCCAGCAGCAGGCACCAGCCGACCAGGAAGGCGGTGCGCTCGCCGAGGGCGGCGTAGGCGTACGAGTACGAGCTTCCGGACACCGGTATCGCGCCGCCCAGCTCAGCGAAGGAGAAGGCGGTGAAGACGCAGGTGACGGCCGCGAGCACAAAGGACACCAGGACGGCCGGGCCGGCCTCGGCCACGGTGTCGGACAGGCCGACGAAGATGCCGGTGCCGACGATGGCGCCGATGCCGAAGCACACGAGCTGGAAGAGCCCCATGCTGCGCCGGAGGCCATGGCCTTCGAGGTCCGCGCCCGATTCGGCGATGAGGACGTCGGGGGACTTGATGCGCAGTCCGCGGGGACCTGAGGGACGCATGCGGGGTGGTTCTCTCTCTGGTGGTGCGAGGCGCGCGGCGGGGGTGGGCCACACGGAAAGCGGGGTCCGGACCGGTGGGCCCGAACCCCGCAAGCGGTTCGATGGTAACCGCGCAGGCCGCATGCTCGCCCGACGCGGCGTATGGCTATGCAGTGTGATATTTCCTACGGCGGACCCGCCGGCGCCGTTCCACGGCCGCGCAGCCCCTACCTCCGCGGCCATCCCTACCTCCGCGGCCATCCCCACGTCCGCGTAGCCCCCACGTCCGCGGCCGGCGCCCTTACCGCCATGCCGCGGACGGCCGCACCACCGGGCGGCTCGCCGCCGGACAGCCACACCCCCGGACACCCGCACCGCCACCGGACGGCCGCGTCCGGTACCCGCGTCCGCGACCGCGGGCAGCTCAGCGGGCGAGCGTCCCGACCAGCACCGCCTTGATCGTGTGCATCCGGTTCTCCGCCTCGTCGAAGACGACGGAGTGCGCGGACTCGAAGACCTCGTCGGTGACCTCCAGCGACGACAGGCCGTGCCGGGCGTGGATCTCCCGGCCGACCGCGGTGCCCAGGTCGTGGTAGGCGGGCAGGCAGTGCAGGAACTTCACCTCCGGCTTCCCGGTGGCCCGCAGCACGTCCATCGTGACCGCGTACGGCGCCAGCAGCGCGATCCGCTCGTCCCAGACCTCCTTGGGCTCCCCCATGGAGACCCAGACGTCGGTGGCGACGAAGTCCGCACTGCGCACGCCCTCGGCGACGTCGGCGGTGAGGGTGATCCGGGCTCCGCTGGCCCCGGCGAGGCGGTGCGCCGCGGCGATCACCGTCTCCTCGGGCCACAGCTCCTCGGGCGCCACGATCCGGACGTCCATCCCGAGCAGGGCACCGGTCACGAGGTAGGAGTTGCCCATGTTGTTGCGGGCATCGCCGAGGTAGGCGAAAGCGGTCTCCTCCAGGGGGCGCCCCTGGCCGTGCTCGATCATGGTGAGCACATCGGCGAGCATCTGCGTCGGGTGCCAGTCATCGGTCAGCCCGTTGAAGACCGGCACCCCGGCGTGCGCCGCCAGCTCCTCGACATCGGCCTGCCGGCTGCCGCGGAACTCGATGCCGTCGAACATCCGGCCCAGCACCCGGGCGGTGTCCCGGACCGACTCCTTGTGCCCGATCTGGGAGCCGGACGGGTCGAGGTAGGTGGTCGAGGCGCCCTGGTCGGCGGCCGCGACTTCGAAGGAGCAGCGCGTCCTGGTCGAGGTCTTCTCGAAGATCAGGGCGATGTTCCGGCCCTGCAGACGCTGGACCTCGGTGCCGGCGCGCTTGGCCGCTTTCAGCTCGGCCGCCAGGTCGATCAGTCGGCGGAACTCCTCGGCGCTGAAGTCCAGCTCCTTGAGGAAGTGGCGGCCCCTGAGGTCTATCGCCATGGGTGGGCTCCTGGTTCGGCGGTCGGGACGGGGTGCGTGCGGCGCACGGCGGCGTACGCACCGGCGCACGCAATGGAAGTCTATACGAGGCACCGTATCTCTATACGAGCTCGGCCCCTCGCACCACTCCGGAGCCCCTCCATCGCACCATGACCTCAGGCTGCCCCGGGCACCGCGTCCCGCGCCACCGGACAGCTCATACAGCGCGGCCCGCCCCGGCCCCGCCCCAGCTCACTGCCCGGGATCGTGATCACCTCGATGCCGCGCTTGCGCAGGAAGGTGTTGGTGGTGACGTTCCGCTCGTAGGCCACCACCACGCCCGGCTCGACCGCCAGCACATTGCAGCCGTCGTCCCACTGCTCCCGCTCGGCGGAGTGCACATCTTGGGTCGCGGTCAGCACCCGGATGTCGGGCAGCCCCAGGGACGCCGCTATGGCGCGGTGCATATGCTCCGGCGGGTGGTCGGTGACCTTGAGGTCCTTGTCGCCCGAGCCCGGCTCGACGGTGTACGAGCGCAGCATGCCGAGCCCCTCGTACTGGGTGAAGGTGTCCCCGTCGATCATGGTCATCACAGTGTCCAGGTGCATGAACGCTCGCCGCTTGGGCATGTCCAGCGCCACGATCGTGCGCGCTGAGCCGGCCGCGAACAGCCCGCGCGCCAACAGCTCCACGGCCTGCGGGGTGGTCCGCTCGCTCATCCCGATCAGCACCGCGCCGCTGCCCAGCACCAGCACGTCGCCGCCCTCGATCGTCGAGGGGAAGTCGGCCTGCCCCTCCGACCAGATGTGGAAGCCGTCGCCGCGGAAGAGCGGGTGGTAGCGGTAGATCGCCTCATAGTGCACGGTCTCGCGCTGCCGGGCCGGCCAGCGCATGGAGTTGATCGACACCCCGTCGTAGATCCAGGCGGAGGTGTCGCGGGTGAAGAGGTGGTTGGGCAGCGGGCCGAGCAGGAAGTCGTCGAGGTCCATGACGTGGAACCGGACCGAGGTCGGTTCGAGGTGACGCTCCAGGAACTCGCGCTTGGTCATGCCGCCGACCAGCGCCTCGACGAGCTCCGGCACCGGCATCTCGTCGAAGGCGGCCCGCAGATGGTCGGTGGCCAGCGGCCCGTACTCCTTCTCGTCGAAGACCCGGTCCAGGACCAGCTCGCGTGCCTCGGGGACCTGCAGGCTCTCGGCCAGCAGGTCCCCGAAGAGGTGTACGTCCACCCCCCGGTCCCGGAGCACATCGGCGAAGCCGTCGTGTTCGGCCCGCGCCCGGCGCACCCACAGCACGTCGTCGAAGAGCAAGGCGTCCTTGTTGGACGGCGTGAGCCGTTTCAGCTCCAGGTCGGGGCGGTGCAGGATGACCCGGCGGAGCCGCCCGGCCTCTGAGTCGACATGGAATCCCATCACCCCATCTTGGCCGCTTCACGGGCTCGGCGGAGGGAGTCGGGCGATCTCGGGTGGAGCGGGTCGCCCCTCACCGGCCGGCGCCGGCCGGCCTCCGGCGCCTCGACGAGCCGGCGAACGGCCGAGCCGCGGGGCTGCCGTGGCGGCCGGCGCACCGCAGGGGAGGTGCCGGTGCGGGCGGCGGCCAGAGGTGATGGAGGGGACGGAGGGGACGAAGGAAGCGGGCCGGGGAACAACGCCGCGCGCGAGCACGGGAGTTCTTACGCAGGGGCGGCCACTACCGGAGGGCGCCGGCAGTCCCGTGGACCGGGGCAGGGCCCCGGCCTTCAAGTGGACCGGGGGACGGAGGCCTCCGGCCCGGGAGGGCAGTCGGTCTCCCGGGGCCGGTCTCCGGGCCGGTCTCCCCGGCCGGTCTCCCCGGCCGGTCTCCCGGTCTGGTCTCCCGGGGTCGGCGCCTCCCCCGGCCCTGGGACTTCCGCCTGCTCACGCTCGCGCGGCGGTGGAACCGCGGGCCGGCTACAGCCGCGGGTCCACCGGCTCCGACTCCAGCGCGAGCACCGCGAAGACCGCCTCGTGCACCCGCCAGAGCGGTTCGCCCTCCGCCAGCCGGTCGAGCGCCTCCAGCCCGAGCGCGTACTCCCGCAGGGCCAGGGAGCGCTTGTGGCCCAGGTGGCGGGAGCGCAGGCGCCGGAGGTTGTCCGGGCGGGTGTACTCCGGACCGTAGACGATCCGCAGGTACTCCCGGCCGCGGCACTTCACCCCCGGCTGTACGAGCCGCCCGTCGGCCTGCCGGACCAGCGCCTGCTCCGGCTTGACCACCATGCCCTCCCCGCCGTCCGCGGTCAGCTCCAGCCACCAACGGATGCCGGCCGCGACCGACTGCTCGTCCTCGGTGTCCACGGCGATCCGGCGGGTCGTGGTCAGCAGCCCCGGCCGGTCCGGCGTGCCGTCGGCGGCCGGCGCACCCTCCCGGGACGCCATCGCCGCGTCCGCCGCGACGAGCCGGTCGATCAGCGCCAGCTGCTCGGGGTGCGGCAGCGCGGCGAGGCTGCGCCCCTGCACGGCGAGGATCTGGAACGGCGCGAGCCGGATGCCGTCGAGCCCACCGGGATCGGCCGCCCGCTCCGGCGGGGTCGTCCGCTCCGGCGTCCGCCCGGTCGCCCGCTCCGGCGCGGCGGTCTTCCCCGACGCGGCGGCCCGCTCCGGCAAGGTGGCCGAGGCCGTGCCGTCGGGCACCTCGCCGCCCTCCGGTGGGCCGTCCCCGACCCCGTCCGCGCCCCCGTCCGCGACCCCGACCGCCGTCTGCGCCCCGACCCGCCAGCAGTAGCGCCGGTACGCCGCCGTGAACGCCGCGGCGTCCACGGCCCGCTCACGCTGCCGTTCGAGCAGCGGCGCCACCTCGACGCCCCGGGCGGCGGCCGCCTCCAGCGCCTTGAGCGCGCCCGGGAACACCGCCCGGGACGCCGCGCCGACCGCCGCGTACTGCTGGCGCAGCAGCCCCGTCGCCTTCAGCGACCACGGCATCAACTCCGCGTCCAACAGCAGCCAGTCCGTCTCCAACTCCGCCCAGAGCCCTGCCTCCCCGACGCACTCGCGGACCCGCCGCACCACCCGTTCGGTCAGTTCCGGATCGTCGAAGAACGGCCGCCCGGTACGGGTGTACAGCGCACCCGACACGCCCTTGGGCACCCCGAAGCGCCCGGCGGCCACCGCGTCGTCGCGGCACACCAGGACCACGGCCCGGGACCCCATGTGCTTCTCCTCGCACACCACATGCCGTACCCCGTCCGCCCGGTAGCCGGCGAACGCCTCCGCCGGGTGCTCCAGGTAGCCCTCCTCCTTCGAGGTGGCACACGGCGCCATCGTCGGCGGGAGGTACGGCAGCAGCCGTGGGTCGATCGCGAAGCGGCTGATCACCTCCAGCGCCGCCGCGGCGTTCTCCTCCCGCACCGCGAGCCGGCCCATCTGCCGGGTCTCCACGGTCCGGCGCCCCGCCACGTCGTTCAGGTCGAGCGGTCGGCCGTCCGCCCCGCCGGGCGCCTCCGTGGTGAGCGGCTTCGCGGGCTCGTACCAGACCTGCTCCGCGGGGACGTCCACCAGTTCACGCTCCGGCCAGCGCAGCGCGGTCATCGCACCGCCGAACACGCAGCCGGTGGCCAGACAGATGGTGTTGTTGAGCCAGCCGGCCCGTGGGGTGGGCGTGTGTCCGTAGACGACGGCGGCGCGACCGCGGTAGTCCTCGGCCCACGGGTAGCGCACCGGCAGGCCGAACTCGTCGGTCTCGCCGGTCGTGTCGCCGTAGAGAGCGAAGGACCGCACCCGGCCCGAGGTCCGGCCGTGGTATTTCTCCGGCAGCCCGGCGTGGCACACCACCAGCCCTCCGCCGTCCAGGACGTAGTGGCTGACCAGCCCCTGGATGAACGCCGCGACCTCGGCCCGGAACGCGTCGTCCTCCTTCTCCAGCTGGGCGAGGGTCTCGGCGAGCCCATGGGTGTGCTGCACCTTGCGGCCCTTGAGGTGACGGCCGAGCTTGTTCTCGTGGTTGCCGGGCACACAGAGCCCGTGCCCGGCGCCGACCATGCCCATCACCAGCCGCAGCACACCGGGGCTGTCCGGGCCCCGGTCGACGAGGTCGCCGACGAACACCGCGGTACGGCCCTCAGGGTGCACCGCGTCCACCGCCCGGCCGAGGCCGTCGCGGACCAGCGCATAGCCGAGCCGGCCGAGCAGCGTCTCCAGCTCGGAACGGCAGCCATGGATGTCGCCGATGATGTCGAACGGCCCGGTGAGATGGCGGAGGTCGTTGAACCGCCGCTCCCGTATGACCTCGGCGGAGTCCACCTCCGCCGGACCGCGCAGGACGTGCACCTTGCGGAAGCCCTCGCGCTCCAAGTGACGCAGCGAGCGCCGCAGTTCACGCTGATGGCGCTGGATGACCCGGCGCGGCAGCCCGACCCGGTCGGCCCTCGTCGCATTGCGCTCGGCGCAGACCTGCTCGGGCACGTCCAGCACGATCGCCACCGGCAGCACGTCGTGCTCCCGGGCCAGCCGCACCAGCTGGCCGCGTGCCTCGGACTGCACATTGGTGGCATCGACGACCGTCAGCCGCCCGGCCGCCAGCCGCTTGCCGGCGATGTAGTGCAGCAGGTCGAAGGCATCGCCGCTCGCGCTCTGGTCGTTCTCGTCATCGCTGACCAGCCCCCGGCAGAAGTCGGAGGAGACCACCTCGGTCGACTTGAAGTGCCGGGCGGCAAAGCTGGACTTGCCGGAGCCGGTGGCTCCGACCAGCACCACCAGCGAGAGGTCCGGCACGCCGAGGGCACGCCGAGCCACCTCCTTCGGCGCCCCGCCCGCGCGCTGCCCGTCCCCATCAGAATCCCTGCGCTCGACGTCGGTCATGCCACGGCCTCCTTCCCTGCCCTGGAGCCGCTGGTGTCCAGGCTGCTGCTGTCCGTACCGCTGGTGCCCGGACTGCTGATGTCCGGGCTGCTGCTGTCCGCACCGCTGGCTTCTGCCTGGCTGGGGCACGTACGGCTGCGGTCTGCACTGCTGAAATCTCTGCTTCTGCTGGCGGCGCGGTTCCGGTCGTCGCCGGACTCACCATGCAGACGGAAGTGCGCTAGCTGGGTGGGCGGCCCGACCTCGGGGTCGTCGGGCCCCACCGGGCCGAAGGTCACCCCGTAGCCGTGCCGTTCGGCGACCTCCTGCGCCCAACGCCGGAACTCCTCCCGGGTCCACTCGAAACGATGGTCCGCATGCCGCACCTGTCCGGCCGGCAGCGACTCCCAGCGCACGTTGTACTCGACGTTCGGCGTGGTCACCACGACCGTCCGCGGCCTGGCCGCCCCGAACACGGCGTACTCCAGCGCCGGCAGCCGCGGCGGATCGACATGCTCGACGACCTCGCTCAGCACCGCCGCGTCATACCCCTTCAGCCGGCCGTCGGTGTACGCCAGCGAACCCTGCACCAGCCGTACCCGCTCCGCCTGCCGCTCGGGCATCCGGTCCAGCCGCAGCCGGCGCCGCGCCACGTGCAGGGCGCGCATCGACACGTCCACCCCGACGATCTCGGTGAACTGCCCCTCCTTGAGCAGCGCACCGACCAACTGGCCCTGCCCGCAGCCCAGATCGAGCACCCGGGCCGCCTCGTCCGCGCGCAGCACCTGAAGGATCGCCTCCCGCCGCTGGACGGCGAGCGGCACCGGTCGCTCCTCGGTGTCGATCTCCTCGTCCACCGCGTTGTCGATCTCCTCGGCTGCGGCGTCGTCCGACTCCGCGAGCCGTTCCAGCTCCAGCCGCTCCATGGCCTGGCGGGTCAGCGAGGACCTCCGGGCGAGGTAGCGGCCGACGATCATCCGCTGGTCGGGGTGGCCCTCCAACCAGCCCTCCCCTGCCCGCAGCAGCTTGTCGACCTCGTCCGCGGCCACCCAGTAGTGCTTGGCGTCGTCCAGGACCGGCAGCAGCACGTACAGGTGCCGCAGCGCCTCGGCGAGGACCTGCTCCCCTTCCAGGACGAGCCGCACATAGCGCGAGTCTCCCCACTCGGGGAAGGTCTCGTCCAACGGCACCGGCTCGGCGAGCACCGTCCACCCCAACGGCCGGAACAGCCTGCGCACCAGCTCCGCACCGCCCCGGGCCGGCAGCACCGGCACCTCGATGCGCAACGGCAGCGCCCGCGCCACCAGATCGGGCCGGGCGGCGCACTGCCCCTTCATCGCGCTCGCGAAGACGCTCCGCAGCGCCACCGCCAGCAGCGATGAGGCCGCGTACGGCCGGTCGTTCACATACTGTCCGAGCGCCGAGTCCGGCGCCCCGCCGCGGCCCTTCCCCCTGCCGCGGCGGACCAGGGCGATGGGATCCACCTCCAACAACAGCGCCACCGAGCACCGTTCCGTATGCGCCTCCGGGTAGAAGACGTGCGCGGTGCCGTGTGCCGTCGAGAACTGCTGCGACTTGTCAGGACGCTTGTGCAGCAGAAATCCGAGGTCGGTCGCGGGACGGTCGGCGCTGCCGGTGATGGCGATCGTCAGGAACACACGCCCGAGTATCGCCAAAACCCGCCGCCGTCCCTACCGGTTTTCCCACCGGGCCACCAGCCCCGGCCCGGTGCCGACCGGACCGGCCGCCCGTCCGCTCCGCCCCCGGCTCGATGCCGACCGGACCGCCCCATCGGCGACCCGACCAGCACCGGCCGCCCAGCCCTGTGCCACCCAGCCGTGTACCGCTCTCCCCTGGACCGCCCTGCGCCGGAGTACTCATCCTCGCCGCCGGGCGCACCGCCGGTGCAATGCGTGACCGCTCAGGTCAGCTGCGACTGCACCTGCGCCGAGATCAGCTCCAGGTGGTCCAGGTCATCGAGGTCCAGGATCTGCAGATAGACCCGGGAGGCCCCGATGGCCGCGTAACGCCCGATCTTGTCGACGACCTCGGCCGGGGAGCCCGCGAGCCCGTTGGCCTTCAGCTCCTCCACGTCCCGACCGATGGCCGCGGCCCGTCGCGCCACCTCGGCGTCGTTCTTGCCCACGCAGGCCACGAGGGCGTTGGAGTACACCAGCTCCTCGCCCTTCCGCCCAACGGCTTCGGCGGCTGCCCGCACCCGTCCGAACTGGCGCTCACTGTCCTCCAGAGAGGCGAAGGGAATATTGAACTCATCGGCATACTGCGCCGCCAGCCGCGGGGTACGCGTCGCACCATGGCCGCCGATCAGCACCGGCACCTTGCGCTGAGCAGGCTTGGGAAGAGCCGGCGACTTCTCCAACTGGTAGTAATTTCCCGCATAGTTGAAATCCTTTCCGGTCTCGGTGGACCACAGCCCGGTGATGATCGCCAGCTGCTCCTCCAGCCGCGCGAACTTCTCCCTGGGGAACGGAATCCCGTACGCCTTGTGCTCGTCCTCGAACCATCCGGCACCAAGTCCCAGTTCGACCCGGCCACCCGACATCTGGTCGACCTGGGCCACCTGGATGGCCAGCACACCCGGCAGCCGGAAGGTGCCTGCCGTCATGAGCGTGCCGAGCCGGATGCGCGAGGTCTCCCGAGCCAGCCCGGCCAGGGTGATCCAGGCGTCCGTCGGGCCGGGCAGCCCGTCGACATTGCCCATGCTCAGATAGTGATCGGACCGGAAGAATGCGTTGAAGCCGAGCTCCTCTGTGGCCTTGGCGACCTTGAGGAGGGTGTCGTAGGAAGCCCCTTGCTGGGGCTCGGTGAAGATGCGTAGCTCCATACCTCCATCCTGCACACCGAACGGCAGACCAACCGTTGCGGCGTCTCGATACACCGAGTCGGGCCAGTGCCCAGCCACCCGGCACCTGGATGCACCCGCTCGTAGTGCCCCGAGATCCGGGACGCGGTCGCGCGAGATCGTCGCTGCGGCCGCGCGGGGCCCCGAGGCGCGGGGCGCGGGGCGTGCCTTCGACAGCGGCTCCTGATCGGCGGCTCCGCAGCCGTGATTCCGAAGTTGCGGTATCCGGGCGGTAGCTCAAGAAGCAGCAGCTGTGATGCGGTGGTGCCGCGCACGGGCCGGCTGTCGGCGGCACCGGTGGCAGGCACGTCGGGAGGTCGTCCCTCAGCTCGCAGTACACAGGAGCTGCACGGGCGTGAAGAGCGACGGCGGTGGCAGGTGAGACGGTAGGGGCGGGGAAGGCAAGCACATCGGCAGGCCTGCCCTCAGGTGCCGGCGAAGGCGACGCCGACCTGTGAGGCGTGAGCACGGGGTACGCGTGAGGTGTGAGCAGGGGGTACGCACTCCGTCTACGCAGGGTGTCTTGCGTTGCATCGCTGTCCAGCCGTCCAGCCGTCCAGCCGCCGAGCTGTCCAGCCGCCGTACTGTCGAGCTGTCGAGCCGTCGAGCTGTCGAGCTGTCGAGCTGTCGAGCTGTCGAGCCTTCCAGGTGTCTTACTTACGGTGCTGCTTGGGCGTCTCGGTATCGGCCCTACTCCTGGACAGGCGCGCAGGGCTTCCGCTCTGCCCTAGGCAGGGTTCCGGTCACGTACCTCCAGTTTCTCCAGTATTCCGGCCACCCGGTCTCGGGCTTCATCGACCGTGTCCATCGCCTCGATACAGGTCCAGTACATCCCCTCCTCGCCCGCGAGCAGCACCACCCCCACCAGCACCTCACAGACTTCTCGTAACAGTCGGCTCAGGCTCGTCAGAGCCTCCCTGGCATCGCGCACTTCCGTCAGCTGTGTCGCTCGCAGCCCACCGGTGGCCGTTGCCGGGCACAGCAGTCCCCCGCTGAACCGCCCGCCCGCGTCGCCCAGAACTCGGGCTCTCGACCGCACTTCGTACGGCCCGAATATCGCGAGATGGCTGCCTATCGCCTCCGCCAAGGCGTGCGCCTGCCACGCCTCGACGATCACGTCCTGGACCGTGCTCGCTTCCGCCAGACCGCGCTGGCTGGCCGCGATGATCCGCACCGCGTCCATCCGCTCCCCTCCTTTCGGTCATCGTGTCCCTTCCCTGGTCGTGCGCATGTGCTCCGCACTCCTTTCACTACCCAGAGTGAGGGTGAACACCCAAAAAAGCCAGGGGAATTCGCAAATCTGTGGACAAGCAAGGCGCTGTGGAAAGATCCATGACTCCATAGAGTGACAACGGGAGGGCGGAGACACGCCCCGTTCCCCACCCGCCACAGCAACCTCACCCATCGCACGATCGGCACAGACCACGAAGGGCCCTCGCACGACCGAGCCGGCGCGCCGAAACGCCCCAAAGCGGCTTCACCATGCCTCGGTCCCTCTCGAACCGCCCCTCAGCTTCCTACCGCCTCATCCGCCCCATCCACCCCAGCCCCCCTGACGCCCCGCCCCGCATCCCCAGCACCCCGACGACGCCGACGCCCTCCGCCCCCACACTCTCCCGCCCCCGACTCGCCCTACTGCCCTCCCTCCACCGCCCTCTCCGCTACGCCCACGCCCCTACCGCTCCCCGTGGCCCCGTTCCTCCCCCTCCCGCTCCTCGCCCTCCCGCTGCCGCGGGCGGTCCGGCGGCGCCTGGCGGCGCGCCGGGAAGCGGTTCTCATTGCGGTCGATCTTGGCGGCCAGTGCCGCCAGGGCATCGATGCCCAGCGCCTCGCAGAACTGCAGCAGATACGCCAGCACATCGGCGACCTCGTCCTCGACCCGGGCGGCCGACCGCGCATCGGACATCACCTTCGCCGACTCCTCAGGCGTCAGCCACTGGAAGATCTCGACGAGTTCCGCGGCCTCGACACTGAGCGCCGCGGCCAGGTTCTTGGGGGTGTGGTACTGCTGCCAGTCCCGCGCGGCCGCGAACTCGGCCAGCCGTCGCTGCAGCGCATGAAGATCCTCACTCATGCCCCTAGATGTAGCACCTGCACCTCCGGCAGTCCTTCGGCGACCGAGGCGTCCCGAACCGTTCCGAACAGCCGGACATGTCCGCGTTCGGCCATCCGTACGGCCAGTGACATCAGTTCGCGCGCCTGCCGGTGATCCATGCAGCGGTCCATACCGTCCGCCATCACCGTCATCTGCTGATGGGCCGACGGGATCTCCCCGGCCGGGTCCATGGCCAGCACTCCCGGCCCGGTGAGCAGGACCAACGCCAGCGCGAGGAAGCGCAGCTCACCGTCGCCGAGCTGCTCGATGGGCATCTCCCCCAGCGCACCGCGGTCGAGCACCGCCTGCATCGCGGGCTTCCGTTCCGCTGCCCCTCTCCGCGCTCCGCCCGTACCTCTCCGCGCTCCGCCCGTTCCTCCGCGCGCGGCCGCCGGCACCTCCGCGGCGTCCTCCTCTCCGGCCGTGGCGGCCTGCCGTCGAGCAACCGCACGCAGCCCGTCCACCGGGCCCGCACACGCCTCCCGTACCGCCGCGACCAGCACCGCATGCCGCCGAGTGCACTCCTGACCGGTCCGCGCCAGCACCGCCGGCAGGTTGTCGCAGGCGGACCGCAATCGCCCCTCGTCGTGCTCCCGGTCCGCATCATGGCTCCAGCCGCCGGCGCTGCCGCCTCCGGCTCCCTGACGTGCCCGCGCACCCCATGGCCCGGCTGATCCACCCGTCCCGCCCGTCGCAGTGGGACGCCCGGCCCCCTCAGCCCCCGGGTACTTCCCCGCACCGCTCCCGACGCTCGCGCTCCGCCCGCCGTGGGCACCGCCGCGCCCCGCGCCGCCCCTCTCGCTGACGCCGCCCACACCGTTCGCACCACTCGCACCGCCCGTCCCGCCCGCACCGCGCATGACCTCCGGCCGTGGATCGCAGACGAAGACCGACCGCAGCGCCACCACGACCTGTTCGGCCGCGGCCAGCACCAGTCGTTGGCCGGTCGTCTTGCCGGCGACCCGGAGCGGCAGCAACGAGGTCCCCAGCCGGTCGTCCGGTAGCGGTGCGCGGGTCACCGGGGTCGCGCCCGCGGTGTGCCAGGCAGCCTGGACGGCGGGGCGCGTGGGATCGGTCAACGCGGTGACCAGCAGGGTCTCCCCGCAGCCGATCAACCGCTCGCCGACGATGCGGAGTTCGGGCTCGGCCTGCACGGCGAGGTCGAGCTCGACGCGGCCCACCGGGCCATCGACCGTACAGCCGATGCGGAAGCCGCGCCGCCCTTGCGCATCGGGGCGGGAGCCCGCGGGCACACAGGCCGACGCCCCGCCCGCCACCTCCCGTACGACCCGTGCGAGCGGCTCCCCGCTACCGAGCCGAGCCAGGATCTCGTACGCCTGCAGCGCACTGGACTTACCGCTTCCGCTCCCGCCGCTCAGCAGGGTCAGCGGGCCGAGCGGCAGGACGACGCCGCGATGGGCCTTGAAGGCGGAGAGCCGTAACTCGGTGACCGCCGGTCGCACACTGTCGGTGTTCATGCGGGGACGCTATGCAACCGTACGACGGAGAACCGTTACGTCCAACAGCTCTTCCTACGAACGGGGGACGGCCCCCGCCACCTCCTCCGCGACTTCGGTGCCCACCGGTGCCAGCAGGAACACATTGGTGTCGACCCGGTGCATGCCGCTGCCCAGCCCGAAGACGACACCGCTGGAGAAGTCCAGGATGCGCTTGGCGACATCACTGTCGGCGCTGCTGAGGTCCAGCAGGACCGGGATCTGCGCCATCAGGTACTCGGCCACCTCACGGGCGTCCGCGAAGGTCTGGACGCGGATGACCATGAACCGCCGCGCCTCCTTGGCCGGTTCCTCCTCGGGGAGGGCGCGGTGGTCGGGCCAGGAAGGCCATTCCCTGCCGCCGCGGAGCGGGACGACCTCGGCGAGCCCTTCCCACTGCTCGTCGGTGGCATCAGGGCCGTTCACCGAATCACCTCACTCAGAGGAGCGTTGGCTGTCTGCGATATCTGCATCGCACAATTCTAGAGATAGACACACAAAGCCCGGCGGACGCGACACACACCGCGCACATCCCGATCCATCCTGCACCACGCCCCCTGACCTGTGTGGACCTCTGCGGCAGATATCCTGCGTCGAGATTCTGTGTGCCTGTTCATCCCCACATGTGACGGAGGTCGGATCCGCCGTGAGCCCCGAGCGTCCCGGCCGCCGCCCACGCGGCCTGCGCGGCCTGCGCAAACCCGCGAAGAAGCGGCCCTCCGAAGCCCCGCCCGCCACGCCCCCGGACGCTCCCGAACCTCCGCAGCAGCCCGACGGGAACCCCAGCAGCGTCATCAGCGCCGCCCTCTACCGGGACGGCCACCGGATCAGTACCCACGACTCCCTCGCCGATACCTTCCGGCAGCAGCGCGCCCTGTCCGACACCCTCGCCTGGATCGGCCTGCACCGCCCCTCCCCCTCCGAACTGGTCTCCCTGGCATCGGAGTTCGACCTCCACCCGCTCGCCGTCGAGGACGCGATGGAGGCCCATCAGCGGCCCAAACTGGAGCGCTACGGCGGCACCCTCTTCGTGGTACTGCGTGCCGCCCGCTATCTGGACGACGCCGAAGAGGTCGACTTCGGCGAGTTGCACGTCTTCGTCGGCCGGGACTTCGTGATCACCGTCCGGCACGGCGCCGCGCCGGACCTCTCGGCCGTGCGCCGCCGCATGGAGGACGCCCCCGAACTCCTCAAGCGCGGCCCCGAAGCCGTCCTCTACGCGATCCTCGACGCCGTGGTCGACGGCTACGCACCGGTCGTCGCGGGCGTCCAGACCGACATCGACGAGATCGAGACCGAGGTCTTCGGCGGTGACCCCAGGGTCTCCCGCCGCATCTATGAACTCTCCCGCGAGGTCGTGGAGTTCCAGCGCGCCACCCGCCCGCTCAACGGCATGCTGGAGAGCCTCACCGCGGGCTTCGAGAAGTACGCCATCGACGAGGAACTGCGCCGCTATCTGCGGGATGTGGCCGACCACGCGCTGCACACGACCGACCGGGTGGACGGCTTCCGCCAGGCGCTCCAGGACATCCTCACCGTCAACGCAACCCTGGTGAACCAGCAGCAGAACGCCGAGATGCGCGCCCTGGCCGAGGCCGGCTTCGAACAGAACGAGGAGATCAAGAAGATCTCCTCCTGGGCGGCGATCCTGTTCGCGCCGACGCTGGTCGGCACGGTGTACGGCATGAACTTCCAGAACATGCCGGAGTTGCACTGGGCGTTCGGATACCCCTTCGCGATCATCCTGATGGCGGCGGTGTGCACCGGCCTGTACGTCATCTTCAAGCGACGGGACTGGCTCTGAGCAACCGCCCGACGAGGGCCTTCGCCATGACCTCCGGGCAGCGGACGCGACCGTCACAGGGCCCGGAGCAACGCAACGGCGACCGCCGGGCATCCAGGACGTAGGCTCCCTAGCCGCCTGCGGCACGAGCCAGGGTGTCGGACACCGTCGTGCAGGCCAGGCGTGCCACGGAGCGCAGTTCGCCGTCCGGGGTGCCGGCCCGGCTCAGTACGGCGAGGGATTGGCTGACCGCGACGACGTAGGTGGCCAGTTCGTCCCGCACCTGGGGCGGGGCCGACGAACTCGCCAGCGCCTCGTGCACGCGGGCGCGTTGGGTGTCGAGCAGCGCACGCACCTGGGTCCGCCGCTCCTCCTTCAGCGTCGGCGACTGCGCGGCGGACTGCGCCACGAGGCAGCCTCCCGGGACCCCCGGGTCGGCGATGCGCGCCAGCACCACCTCGAAGAACGCCTCGACGGCGCGCACCGGATCGTCGGCGTGCGCCGCGAGAGCCTCCTCGTAGCGGGCGCCGTACATCGAGGCATAGCGGTCGAGGCACTGGCGGAACAGGGCGTCCTTCCCCCCGAAGGTCCCGTAGAGGGACCCGCGGCCGAGTCCGGTGGCGGACCCCAGGGCGTCCAGCGACGCATCGGCGTACCCGCGCTGCCAGAAGACGCGCATCGCCTGGTCCAGGGCCTGGTCGACGTCGAACTGCTTACGCCCTGACATGCCTGCCTCCGTCTCGCACCGGGCCTCCACTTCGTGTGCGGTAGCGACCTTACCGCTTCTTGGACCGTTCGGTCCAAATATCTTTGACCGATCGATCCAACATGGCTAGCCTGACGAGCGCGCACGCCTCACCGGGGATCGCCGCCCTCGGTGCACCGCCGCTTCTTGGCGCACAGCCGGTCCGCACGCCCCGCACACCCCCATGGGGCCGGTCGACGCGACCGGGCCCGCAGGGGGCCGGAGCCGAGTCGACCGGCCCAACCACCCCACGATCAGGTTCAGTTCACCGCCCACCGCCCACCGCTCACCGCTCACCGCCCACCGCCCACCGCTCGAAACCCAGGGAACGCTCGGAGCGCTCGGAGCGCTCCGAGCGCCTCAAGCACACCAGCGCACCGAGCGCACCGAGCGCACCGAGCGCACCGAACACCATGAACGCCCTGAGCGCACCGAAAGGCCGACCGCATGAACCCGCCCGCGCCCCGCCTGTCCACGCCCGACGGCCCCGGCTCCGTCAGCCGGGCGCCACAACTGCCCACCGGTTTCGCCGACACCTTCACCAGCCGGTACGTCGACGTCGACGGGTTGCGCCTGCACGCCGTCACCGGAGGCCAGGGGCCGGCACTGCTCCTCGTGGGCGGCTGGCCCCAGACCTGGTACGCCTGGCGCCTGGTGATGCCTGCGCTGGCCCCGGACTTCACGATCGTCGCGGTGGACCCCCGCGGTGTCGGCCTGTCCGACAAGCCCCTGGACGGGTACGACACCGGGACCCTCGCCCGTGACCTGGTGGGGTTGATGGCCGCGCTCGGTCACCGGCGGTTCGCCATGGTCGGCCACGACGTCGGCATGTGGACCGGATACGCCCTGGCCGCCGACCACCCGGGCCGGTTGACGCGCCTGGTCGTCGCCGAGGCCGCGATCCCCGGACTGTCGCCGTCGCCGCCACTGTTCGGCGGCGCGCGGGCCAACGACCGGCTGTGGCACTTCGCCTTCAACCGGCTCACCGACATCAACGAGGAGTTGGTCAGGGGGCGCGAGCACCTCTACTTCGGCCACCAGTTCGCTACCAAGGCGGTGCGGCCCCTGCCCGAGCACGCCGTCCGGCACTACGTCGATCCGCTGGCCGCCGACCCCGCAGCGCTCCGGGCCAGCTTCGCGTGCTACCGCGCGCTCGATACGACCATCGAGCAGAACCAGCGGCGGAGGACCCGGCGGCTGACCCTGCCCGTGCTGACGATCGCGGGAGCGGAGAACTCCGCCGAGCTGGTCGGTGACACCATGCGGCTCGCCGCGGACGACGTGGAGAGCCTGATCCTCCCCGACTGCGGTCACTACCCCGCCGAAGAGGCACCCAAGGCGGTGCTCTCCGCGCTGACCGACTTCCTTGCCCCCTACCGGCAGGGGCGGGACGACGAGCCGCGGCAGCGGCCCGAGGACGCGTCCACATCGACCCGTTGAGGCGCCCTGGACACCACGCCCGGCCCCTTCCCGTCGAAAGCAGAGGGGCGGAGGCGCCGCCCCGGGAAGGAGCCAGGCGGCGGCCGCGAGGGCGGGTCGGCCGAGGACGCGGCCAGCGCGTGGGCGAATCGACTGCGTAGAGCGGCACGAACTTGAAATTGCCCGTTCTACGCCAGCATCGACGAGAGGCTCGACCCTGCGGCGGCGGTCGGAAGCAGGGGGATCGAAAAGAGTTTGCGGACGAGGGTTGCGGTTGGATAGACGTTACTGCTGGACCCCCACCACGAGGGTTGAGGGCCACGACAGCGAGAGGAGGGACAAGCCCATGTTCCCCTTGATCACTGCGCTTGTGCCCTCCCGTGGTGCGGACCTCGTCTGAACCCGGAGCGGACGGGCGCCCTCACCGGAGCGTGCCTAGACCGTGAAAGCGAACGACCTGACCATGCGTCCGATCACTGGACGCGAAGAACTCGACCTCTTCTCCCAACTTCCTTACGTCCTCAATGAGGAGTTGGGGGACGACCTTGCCGGCGGCCGTCGACGTCCGGAGTGGATGTGGGTCGCCCTGCGCGATGGCCGCCTGCTGGCCAGGGCGGCTTGGTGGAGCCGATCAGCTGGCAACGCGCCACTCTTCCTGGACATCCTCGACATCGACGACAGCACCTCAGGCTCCGATCGCGTGGACATCGGGGTGCGACTTCTGCACACCGCGATGGCCGCTACTCTCCCGGACGGGTCTCTCCCACCTGAGTACAGCCGTTTCGTCCCGCCGGACTGGCGTGAGAACGCGGTGACGAGACAAGCCGTCGAAGACCGCATGACGGTACTTGGAGAGACCGGTGCCCGGCTCTTCGTCGAACGACTGCGCCTGGAATGGAGTCCGGATTCGCCGGTCCCCGAGCCCAGCAGGCGCCTCGTCTTCCGGCCGGTCCACAAGGGCGGGGAACTCGTGGCTCTGATGGCCTCGGCTCTGGACGGGACGTTGGACGCCCATGGCCGTGACGACCTGACCCGCATGTCCCTGCACGAAGCGGCCGTCCGGCACTACGAGGACGAGCTGGCGCGTTACACGAGCCCGCGGGACTGGTGGCGTATCGCCACACTGCCCCATGGGGAGCCAGTGGGGTTCGTCATCCCGGCCCGCAACGACTACAACGCGATCATCGCCTACCTCGCGGTCCTGCCCTCGCACCGCGGCAAGGGCTACATCGACGACCTCCTCGCCGAGGGCACCCGAGTCCTCGCCGCGCAGCACGTCCCCCGCATCCGTGCGTCCACAGACGTCGGCAACGTACCGATGGCGAACGCCTTCCAGCGCGCCGGATACGTCAATTTCGAACGCGAGATCAACATGACCTGGAGCTGATCGAGCAGGTCGCCACCGGGCTGCCTTGGTCTTGTGCGGTTGGCGTGTTCGGCGCCCTTCTCCTGCCTGCCGGGGGATACGTGGCGCGCTGGCAAGTCTCGGTCTTCGGAGGCTAGTTGCTGCATTGGCGTACCTGCGCGTCGCCCGAGGCGGCATGATGCAGGTATGGCGTTTTCGACGGCGTTCACGGAGATGCTCGGCGTTCAGCACCCGATCGCGCTGGCACCGATGGGTGGGTCGGCCGGTGGCGCGCTGGCCGCAGCCGTATCCCGCGGCGGCGGGTTCGGGATTCTCGGCGGCGCGTACGGGGATCCGGAGTGGCTGGCACGTGAGGTGCCGATCGTCGCGGGTACCGAAGGGCCGTGGGGTGTGGGGTTCCTGACCTGGGGGATCGATCTCGCCGCGGTGCAGCTGGCGTTGAGCTATGGCCCCAGCGCCGTGATGCTGTCGTTCGGCGATCCGACGCCCTACGCCGAGCATGTCCGACGGGCAGGGGCTCTGTTGTTCCTCCAGGTCACCGATCTGGAGGAAGCCAAGCGGGCCGCGGACCTGGGCGCCGATGTGATCGTGGCGCAGGGAACCGAGAGCGGTGGTCACAGCGCCGTGCAAGGGCGATCCACTTTGCCGTTCGTGCCCGCGGTGGTGGATCTCGTAGCTCCCGTGCCGGTGCTGGCAGCTGGTGGGATCGCCGATGGACGCGGGCTTGCTGCAGCTCTCGTGCTGGGCGCTGCCGGAGCGCTCATCGGCACCCGCTTCCAGGCCACCACCGAGGCCCTGGTCGATCCCTCGATAGCCAAGGCGATTCTCGAGGGCCGGGGGCAGGACACCGAGCGCAGCACCGTGCTGGACATTGCACGCGGCTCTCGGTGGCCGTCGAAGTATCCCGCCCGTACCCTCCGCCACACCTACCTCGACCGCTGGCGCGGCCGGGAGGCCGAGCTCGCCGCCGATGCCCAAGCCCGTCAGGCGTACCAGGACGACGTGGCACGACGCGCCGTGCCCCCGCTGCCGGTCTGGGCGGGCGAGGCCGTCGACCTCATCACCGACCTGCCCTCGGCGGAGGACCTGGTCACCACCATGGCCACCCAGGCACAGAATGCCCTGTCCCAAGCCGGACGCCGGTAACCCACCAACCGCCAGCGCCGCCCGGGCTCGCTCGTCACGCCCTGCAGCGAGGCTACGCCCCTGGAGCAATCGCCTGCCGGCACGACGCAATGGGCCGTCCATGAGGATTCTCGTGGCCGCTCTCAACGGGCTCAGGAACAGGGCATGCTCATGTAGAGGGCTTGTTCGCCCGATGAGGGTGTGCCGTTGTAGAGCGCCGTGTCCAGGCCGCAGAAGGTGAACCCCATCCGCCGGTAGGCGTGGATCGCCGGGGCGTTGATGTTGGTGACCTCCAGCCAGAGGTGGTCGGCGCCGCGCTCCCGGGCGAACTCGACGGCGTGGCTCACCAGAGCGCGGCCGATGCCCTGGCTCCGATGGGCCGGAGCGACCTCGATGTCGTCGATGACCAGCCGCCGGTTCCACGGAGCGTAGGAGACAGCGGCGTAGCCCGCCGGACAACCGTCAGTACCGATGGCGACGAAGGTACGGCGGTTCGGATCCGGCCCGGCCGCGGGATCGTCACCGTGGCCGTCGTCGGATTCCTCCGCTGGGAAGACTTTGTGCAGGGGTGGGTCTACCGGGATTTCCTGGAGGGCGAACCCGTCCTCGGTGACGGCCACGTGGAAGATGGTGCGGGTGGTGAAGGATCCGTCGAGTGCCTCGATGGCCTGGGTGTCCTCGGGCCGGGCGGTGCGGAACTCGTAGTCCAAGTCGTCAGCAGTGGTCATGGCAGGAACCTACGACGGGTCTGACCGGCATGGATCGGGTTTCTGGACAGTTCGAGGCCCGGGGCCATCCCGGCCCGGCGCCAAGTCCTCAGGTGCGCCGCGCCCGCTTTCGCCACGACTCGATCCGGTGACGGCGAGCACGCGCGGGTCTCCCCGGGCCGGGCACCAGCGCGGGGGTGACGTCCAGTGACCGGGCTTGCTCTCGTTCAGCTTGTCACCGGTGGCATCAGTCGGTGCCGGCGGGCAGGGGTGGCAGACGCAGGTGTGCGAGGTCATCGGGGGGCGGGCTGGTGTGGGGCCACATGGGGGTGAGGCCGGCGTCGTCCGCCGCGGGGGCATCGGTCAGTCGCATGCGCTCGCGCAGCCGGCCGTAGAAGTCGGTCGGCCCGAGTCGCACGACGCGCAGGCGCTGGGGGGCCGCGTAGACGCCGATCCAGTCCCCTGGGTCCAGGACGCCGCGCAGCTGGCCGTCGACGCTGACCGCGGCGCGGCCCGAGTGTTCCAGAACGCGCAGGGCCACGGCCTCGTCGGGTGCGGCCACCACCGAGCGGTTGAAGGTCATATGCGGAGCGACGGGGGTGAAGATGATGGCGTCGGCTTCCGGGGAGATGACGGGGCCGCCGGCGGCGAAGCTGTAGGCCGTGGATCCGGTGGGGGTGGCGACCAGGACGGCATCGGCGGAGT
The DNA here is from genome assembly GCF_040641675.1 of Streptomyces sp. NPDC020742. Lineage (NCBI taxonomy): Bacteria > Bacillati > Actinomycetota > Actinomycetes > Kitasatosporales > Streptomycetaceae > Streptomyces > Streptomyces sp. NPDC020742. The sequence continues at coordinate 13,794 of NZ_JBFAEA010000018.1, read as the reverse complement.
AGGAGGCGAGCAGGCGGCCCGCGAGGTACACGCCGAGGGAGACCTGCCGGTCGCGTGCCAGTTTCTCCAGGACGATGTCGTTGAGCGCCGTTACGTTCAGGGCCATCCCCCAGTCCAAGGCGACGGCACACTCGGGGCGCACCAGCGGAGGCGGCAGCGCGGGCCCCCGGCCGTAGTACAGGAGGGCCTCCATCCCCTCGGGAAGTTCCAACGGACGGGATGCCCGCATCGTCAGCATCAGACGGGTCTCGACGTGCCCTTGGCCTTGGTGGACGGTGTCCAGCGCGCACTCGACGTCGCGGGCCGGGACCTCGGTCAGGAAACCCAGGGTGCCCAGGTCGACGCCGAGGACGAGCGCGTCGTTCTGCGCGGCCAGGCGTGCTCCGCGGAGGAAGGTGCCGTCCCCTCCCAGCGTGACGATCAGGTCGGGACTGCCGGCGGCCTCGACCTCCTCCCGCGCGTCCCGCCGTTGTTCGTCCTGGCTCCACACGTCGATGGCGACGCAGCCGACACCCTGGCGTTCGCACCACCGCCGGACGACGTCGGCGGCGGCCACGGCACCGGGGCGCCCTCCGTGGACGACGGTGCCCACTCGTTGCACGCTCACGTAGCCTCTCCTGCCCTCCGGGTGCTCCGGCCCGCCGCGGTGGGAGCACCCGCTCCGGACGGCCGCGGGCGTCCCGTCCCGGCAACCGATGAGGTACCACGAGCACCATGACCGCACCGGCAGGCCGGGAACCCCGCTCCGGGAGCGGACCGAAACCGCCCCGGGGCACCGCCCAGGTCACCGGTGCCCCGAAGGCCGATCAGGTGTCTCATACGGGAGCGACTGCCGACATTTCGGCGCAATCGTAACGGGCGGTGCGCCGCGTAGCGGGCGGCCTGATCTCCATCGGGGCGGAAGCTGACGCCATGTGGCGTAATTTCCCCGCCCTACCACCAGCTCGGTCGGATCGACGGGACCCACCGCCGACAGGTCCGGTTGCCCCACGCGACGGAGCGACCGACCTGCTGCGGCTGGTCATTCCCCTTCTTCTTCCGCTCTCTTCCTCGTCGAGGACTCAAGAGAAGGCGGGAGGAGGCGAGGGGAGCCGAGGGAGGCCAAGAGGAATCACCGCGATGCGGAGCCAGTTCACCGCCCGTTCTTGCCGAACCGCTCGATCGCCTCGACAATCGCGTCCTGCATCGCGGGGCTGCCCGTATGACCCGAGTCGTCGATCACCTTCAGCTCCGCGTCCGGCCACGCCTTGGCCAGCTCCCAGGCGGTCTTCAGCGGGCTCCCCAGGTCGAGCCGGCCGTGGATCAGCACCGCCGGGATCCCGGCCAGCCGGTCCGCGCCGCGCAGGAGTTGCCCGTCCTTGAGCCAGGCGTTGTTCGCGAAGTAGTGCGTGCAGATCCGGACGAAGGCCATCAGCGAGGCGTCGGTCCGGTCGCTGTAGGCGCCGGGCTTGCCGAGTACTTCGTGGGCGATGACGGCGTCCTCCCACGCAACCCAGTCCCGCGCGGCCCTGTCCCGGACCGCCTCGTCCGTGCTGTGCATGAGCCGGTGGTAGGCGGCCACGAGATTGCCGTCCCGGTCTGCCTCCGGCAGTGCGTCGCGGAACGCTTCCCAGGGGCCGGGCAGCAGGCGCCCGACGCCGTGGTAGAGCCATTCCGTCTCCTCGGGCCTGGTCATGGTGACGCCGCAGATGACGATCTCGGAGACCCGCTCGGGGTAGCGCTCGGCATAGGCGAGAATCAGCGTCGAGCCCCAGGAGCCGCCGTAGAGGAGCCAGCGTTCGATGCCGAGGTGCTCGCGGAGCCGCTCCATGTCGGCGATCAGGTGCTCGGTGGTGTTGTGCTCAAGGCTGACGGCCGGGTCGGAGGCGTGCGGCAGGCTCTCACCGCAGCCGCGCTGATCGAACATCACGATCCGGTAGACCTCGGGGTCGAAATCCCTACGGCTGGCGCGGCGCCCCCCGCTGCCGGGGCCGCCGTGTACGCACACGGCCGCTTTCCCGTCGGGGTTGCCGCTGGTCTCCCAGTAGATCCGGTTGCCGTCTCCGACATCCAAGAGGCCGTGCGCGTACGGTTCGATGGGCGGGAATGACTTGGCCATGGCGGTCTCCTCCTGCAGGCGCGAAGAGCAATCGCGCGCGCTTGTCGTGGGTGTGAACGGCGTCTGCCGATGTTGCCGCAGCTCGGGCGGCGAGGTAGTCGTTCCCGTCAGGCCGGCCCGGTGTGCCGGCCCTTTGAGCCTCCTCGCCTCTGCGATGTCGGTGCGATTTTCGGGAGTGCGCCGGCCCTGCCGGGTGCGCAGCGCGTCGGCGCGGGGTCGAACGTCCGGGGGCCCGGGGTCAGTCCGCTGTTCGGCGCAGGACCAGGCAGACGAAGCCCCAGGAGTCCCGGTAGACACGTAGCCATTCGGAGCGCCGGACGGTGGCCGTCTCAAGGACCTGCGGGCTGTCGGGATCGGCAGGATGATCCAGGGCCCACGAGGCCAGTGAGCCCCAGCAGGCCCACTCGTAGTCGTCCAGCTCGCTGCGGGTGCTGACGTGGCCGTGGACCGGGGTCCACCCGTCGGCGACGACGCGGTCCATGGTGGTCGCCAAATCGGTGAAGTCCCCGAGCATCTCAATGGCTTCCCGGGAGGGCTCGCGGTCCCAGAAGCCGTCACCGATCAGCACGCATCCTCCAGGAGCGAGGTGCTTGCGTGCCGCCGCAAGCGTGGGCAGCAGGCCGCCGAAGGCGTGCGTGGCCGCGACGCTGAGCACCAGGTCGAACGTGTGCGGGGAGGAGAAGCCCTCGGCTTCTCGGTGATGGAGTACGAGGCGTTCCTGGACATCGAGGCGGGTCGCAGTCCGACGGGCCTGCGCCAGTGCTTCCTCGGAGATGTCGACGCCCTCCGCATGCAGGTGCGGGTGCAGGGACAGGGCGCGCATCAGCCATTCCCCGCCGCCGCAGCCGAGGTCGAGTACCCGCTCGTTGCCCCGTGGGAGGCTGCGTGCCAGCAGTCGGGCGACCGCATCGTCGTCGAGGGGCGCCTTGATCGGGTGGTCGGCATGGGCGAGCCTGGAGATCTGTTCACGGTTCACCGGCGCAGCCTGACAGCGCCCGATGCCGCACGCACCTCGTTTTCCTCGCCGGGCCGGACGGCTCCCGGATCGCAACTGGTCCACAGGTAGGGCCAATTGGTCCGTCGCGATGCGGGCTGACCTCCCGGCACGCCACCAACTCGGCCGGGAGCGGGCGTTCGTCCGGCCGGCGTCAGGAGCTTGTGAGGATGACGAGTTGCCGGGTCGCTCGGGTCATCGCGACATAGCGGTCGACCGCTCCTTCGATGCCCTTGCCGAACTCCTCCGGATCGATGAGGACGACCAGGTCGAACTCCAGCCCCTTCGACAGCTGCGGGGTCAGTGACCGGACGCGGGGCGTCGGCTCGAAGGTGCGGGATGTCGTCCGGAAGGTGGGGTCGCTGATGACGCAGGCGGTCCCGTCGGCATGGGCGGCCAGCCAGGTGTCGAGGATCGAGTCCAGGTCCGCAGCGGATCCGTAGACGACGGGGACGCCGCTGCTGCGGATCGACGCCGGCACATTGGCGTCCGGGAGCGCGGCCCGGATGACCGGCTCGGCCTCCGTCATGACCTCCTCCGGCGTCCGGTAGTTGATGCTCAGGGAGGCCAGGTTGACCCGGTCGAGTCCGATCCGTTCGAGCCGTTCCTGCCACGACTCCGTGAACCCGTGCCTGGCCTGGGCGCGGTCCCCGACGATGGTGAAGCTCCGGGAGGGACAGCGGAGCAGCAGCATCCGCCACTCCGCGTCGGTCAGTTCCTGAGCCTCGTCCACGACGATGTGCGCGAACGGCCCGGCGAGCCGGTCCGGGTCGGCGCCATCCAGTGGGTGCGCCGCGGAGCGGCTCGTTGAGGGGCGGTGGCCGGGAGACGGGAGGGCGGTCTCGTCGATCAGGCTGTCCTGCAGGTCCTGTCCGCGCAGCATCGTCACCGCGCCTTCACCGTCGTCATCGGCCGCGAGTACGGTGTCGATGACGTCGGCCATGCGCGCGCGTTCGGCGGCGACGGCCGCCTTGTGCCGACGCTGTCGACGTGCCGCCTCCGGGTCGCCGAGCCGCTGCCGTGCCGCGTCCAGCAGTGGCAGGTCGGACACCGTCCAGGCCTGGGGGGCCTCCTTGCGCCGCAGCTTTTGCACCTCATCGGGGCTGAGCCAGGGGGCGCACATCCGTAGGTACGCGGGTACCGACCACAGGTCTCCGACGAGGTCGGCCGCTTCGAGCAGTGGCCAGGCGCGGTGCAGGGTGGTGACCAGTTCCTCGTCGTGCAGCAGCGATCTCCGGAACAGGTCGGGCGGGACGTCACCGTCGTGCTTGTCCTGCAGGATCGTGACCAGCTCCTCCCAGATCTGCTCGCGCGCCTCGTTGTGCGGAGTACCTGGTTCCGGTGCTCCGAAAGCCTCGGCCCAGTCGTCGGCGCTCAGCCAGATGTCGGCCCAGTCGGTCGTCACCGTCATCCCCTCGGCGGGCGGCTCTTCGTAGATCCGTACGGCCGTCTCGATCGCCTGCACCATCTGCGCGGACGACTTCAGGAGGGCCACGGTCGGGTCGGCCTCGACCGCTGCCCCCGCCCCCTCGGCGACGAGGTCCCGCAGGGTGCAGGTCTGCACGCCCTCCTCGCCGAGGCTGGGGAGGACGTCGGCGACGTAGGACAGGTAGGGCCGGTGCGGACCGACGAACAGCACTCCGCCCCGACGGTGACCGAGGCGGGGGTCGGAGTGGAGGAGGTAGGCGGAGCGGTGCAGGGCGACGACGGTCTTCCCCGTACCGGGACCGCCGTCGACGACGAGAGCGCCGCGGGATCCCGCGCGGATGATGGCGTCCTGGTCGGCCTGGAGCGTGCCGAGCACGTCTCGCATCCGCGCCGACCTGCTGCTGCCCAGGCTTGCGATGAAGGCGGACTGGTCGTCGAGCGCCGCGTGCCCGACGAACCCGTCCGGCGTGAACACCTCGTCCCAGTAGTCGCTGATCCGACCGTGGGTCCAGCGGTACCTGCGGCGGGTTGCCAGCCCCATCGGGTTGGCGTGGGTGGCTCCGAAGAACGGCTCGGCCGCCGGGGAGCGCCAGTCGAGCAGCAGCCGGCGCCCCGTGCTGTCCGTGAGGCCGAGGCGTCCGACGTACACCGGCTCGGGGTGGTCCGCGCCGACCATGTGTCCGAGGCACAGGTCCACACCGAAGCGACGCAGCGTGCGCAGGCGGGCGGTCAGCCGGTGGATCTCCGCGTCCCGGTCCATCGCCTGCCGACCCGCGCCGCCGGGCGCCCTGCGCTCGGCGTCGAGGCGGTCGGACAGTTCGGCGATCGTCTGCTCGAGGCTCTCCGCGATGGCCGCGAAGTGCTGCTCGTCGCCGGCGATCAGCGTCGGGTCGGCCTTGGGGGAAAGGTGGTCGGGAAGGTCAAACACGCTGGTGGTCAGCGGCTTCACGGTATCGGCTCCGATCTGAGGTAGCGCGCCCCATGGCACGCGGCGAGGCGTCTGGACCGGCGTGACGCACCTGGGGGCCAGGACGGGCAACGCTCCGCCTGAGGTGGACCCGTGGCGCCGTGGACGTGGCTGTGGAGGTGGTCTTGGCCGCGGAGGTGGTCTTGGCCGTGGGCGGCAGGGACGCGGTGGTCGAGGTCGGACCGTCGTGGGCCGCACCGATGCCCAACTCGGCGGCCCGGCCCGCCCAGTACGGCTCGAACACTTCGCTCCCCCGCTTCCTCACATTCCGGCTTCGGCGGGCGATTCTGCGGCACGACGGGGGCCTTGCCGCAAGCCCCCCAGTGCGCTATACGTTGAGAGTGGCAAGGAGCGGGTGACCTCCTTGCCTTTACCTTTTGCCGTCGCCTTTTGCCGTTGCCTTGGTCTCTTGCGGTCCGTTTGTGCCATGTGCCGTCGGCTGCGGGCGACAACGGTGCGTGAGCGCTCCCCGCCACACGGTGCGCATAGGATCTTGGTATGGGAATCGCGCTGGCGCTGCTCTACCTCGCCCTTGGTCTCGTCTTACTCTTCGACTGCGGCGGCTTCATTCGTCGTCGGTGTGCGCGCGTGCAGCACAAGGCAGCCGAGCGACACCGCGACATGCTGTGGCGGAACGGCATGCTGGAGACACCGTACGTACCGACGCCCAACGCCCGGCCGGGCTGCCTGCGCTCGCTGGGGGCGCCTCTTGTGGTCGTGGGCGGCCTGCTGCTCCTCCTGAAACTCGGATAGGCCTCGGATAGGCCGAGGGGCCGACTGGAGCCTGGGCGGCGTTCTTCCGTGAGCGGTGGTGCGGCAGTCGCACGCGCCGGTGGACATCTCCGCAGCCGACTTCGCTGGGACTGCAGGCCGGCGTCGCTGGGACTGCGGGACCGCGCGTCTGCGCCAGGTCGGGCAGCCGGGGCGGGCTCTCAGGGCAACCGCGAGAGGGCGGGCAACTCCCTTGGTTCGAGGCGTTCTTCGACTGTCGTGTCGCCCTCGCGCCTGACCACATAGGCGCCTTTGCCCGGGACCTCTGTCACCGCCTCGACCAGCTCGGTTCCGCGGTAGACCAGGCCGACCCCGTCATCCGTGCAGTGCGCCGTCGGCAAGGTGCCGTCCGCGACAAGCTGGTGGATCAGCGGGCGGCGGCCCCGGTCCACGTCGTAGTGCACGCCGTTGCCGTAGGGCAGGAAGCCAAGAGCGTTGGTGAGGGGGCGGAGCTCGGGTCCGAACGAATCGGTGGCGCCGCCCTGGAACCAGCAGAGGGATCCCGCGCTCACCCCGCTGAGTACGACACCGGCCTCCCAGGCGCGACGCATGATGCGGTCCAGGCCGTGCACCCTCCATACGGCCAGCAGATTGGCCACGGAGCCGCCCATGACCCAGACGACATCCTGCTCGAGAACCGCCTCCTCGATGTCGTCCACATTGGGCATGGGGAACAGATGCAGCGGCGTCAGGTCGAAGCCCGCCACCCGGGCCGCCTCCGTCATACGGGCGGTGAAGTGCTCGGCGTCCCCGATGGCGGTGCCGACGTACATGACGCGCGGGCGTCGGCCGTGGGCTCCCGACAGGTCCACCGCGTGGTGCACCAAGGCGTCGAACATCACCATGGTGCGACCTCCGACACGGTGGCCGCCGGAGGTCGCAAGAATCGTCGGTTCCGGTGCCGTCATGACCGTGACCCTATCGGCCTCCTGTCAGCGTCGCTGGGTCAGTGCGGGTGTTAAAGCCCAGGGGCTGACGGGACAACCGACCTGATCTGTGGCCCTTGTTCGGGACAGAGCGCGGCTCGGTCGGTGCTGCGGACCGATGTGGCGGACCGACCCCACCGGACCGATGTGACGGCGCCGTCTGGTGGATCGGCTCTTCCTCAGTCGTTGAGCAGCTGCCATGCGGTGAGGGCGAGCCTGGCCCGCATCAGTCCGGTGGGGTCGGTGAGGTCGAGGTCCAGGGTCTTCCCGATCTGTTCGAGTCGGCGAGCGACGCTGCTGTGGTGCAGGTGGAGGAGGTCGGCGGCCCGGCGCAGGGAGCCGGCGGCGCAGTAGGTTTCCAGGGTCTCCAGATCTCCCGGGTCCCCGGCGACGCGGGCCATCGCGGCCACGTCGGCGTTGTCCCGCGCGGCGTCCTCGGGTACCTGTGCGAGCAGCGCCAACGCCCCCAGGCCGGCGTAGTGCAGGACCGGCCGGCGGGAGGTGGTGAAGCGGAGGGCGGTGCGGGCCTCCCGCCAGGACCGGTCGGGGCTTTCGGCGGCGCCGATGCCCGCGCGTACGCCGGCCGGAATCCGGTCCTGATCGACGGTCGTGGCCAGGATGATGCCCACATCGGCGAGCGGTGCCGCCTTCACCGGGCGGGACGGGCAGAGCAGGGTGCCGACCCGGTCCAGCGGGAGCGGCGACCGTACGGCGACCACCCGGACCGGCAGGTCGGCGGCGAAGCCCAGGAGCCGTAGCGCCCGGGCCCGGGCCGCCTCGTCGCTGTCGGAGCTGATCGCCAGTTCGACGAGGGCGGGGTCGGCCATGGTGGTGCGGGCCGGGCCGTACCTCTCGACGACCGCCGCTGCGGCGATGGCGAGCCGGTCCAGCAGCACTGGGTCGAGCGAGCCGGGTGCGCCGGAGCGTTCCAACCACACGGTTCCGATCTCCTCCTCGTCGAGGGTGATCGGCGTCGTGGTGGAGGCGGGTGACGGCGGGGCGGGTGCTTCCCTGCCGTCGGGCGCGAAGCGGATCACCCGCCCCGTACCGTGGAGCCGGAGGCCGGCCACGCATTCGGCCAGGCTCGCCGAGGCCCGCGCGAGCGCCGGGAGATCCACCCGTCGGCGCATCAGGGTGTCGTAGAACATGACGACGCGGATCGCGCCTTCGACCTGCGAATCCAACTGTGACAGTCGTGCGGCCAATGCCTCCATGGCCAGAGGATAGGCGCCGATCGGTGCGCGATTCGGGTGGGATGCCCGACAGTTGGCGGATGATCGCGGAGAGCGTCGACCGTGAGGATGGTCGACATGGATCCCGAACTCGAAGCATTCATACCGTTGTTCCCCCGGGCAGACCTGACCGACCCGGTCTCCGAGCGCAAGAGCCTCGCCGACTTGGCCGCCGCGGTGCCGGCACCCGACACCGCGGGGATGGACGTGGAGGACCGCACGGTGCCCGGCGATCCGGACGTGGCGGTGCGGATCTACCGCCCGCACCGTGCGCAGGGCGCCATCGTCTGGTTGCACGGCGGCGGATTCGTCATGGGTGATCTGGACACCGAGCACCCGTGGGCCGCCCGGATCGCCGATGGCTCCGGCGCGGTGGTCATCTCGGTGAACTACCGGCTGGCCCCCGAGCATCCGTATCCGGCCGCCCTGGACGACGCCTACGCCGTGCTGACCTGGACGGCCGAGCACGCGGCCGAGCTGGGCATCGACCCGGAGCGGATCGCGGTCGGCGGTCACAGTGCCGGCGGGGGGCTCGCCGCCGCGCTGGCGTTGCGGGCGCGTGACCAACAGGGGCCGCCGATCCGCTGGCAACTGCTCAACCAGCCCGGGTTGGACGACCGGCAGGAGACCTGGTCGGCGCGGCACTTCACCGAGACGCCCTGGATGAACCGCGACAAGGTCACCGCATCGTGGCGGCACTACCTGGGCGGCACGCCCGCCACTGCGTACGCCGCTCCCGCGCGAGCCACCGACCTGTCCAGCCTGCCTCCCGCCTACATCGCCACCGCGGAGCTCTGCCCCAACCGCGACGAGGACATCGCCTACGCACAGCGCCTGCTGCAGGCCGGCGTCTCGGTCGAACTGCACCAGTGGCCCGGCACCTTCCACGGGTCGCAGGCGATCCTGTCGGCCGAGGTGTCCCAGCGTCAGATCGCCGAACTCGCCGCAACCCTGCGCCGTGCGCTGGCCGAGTGAGGGGACGGTGGCCGGCCGGTCCGGCACCCTCAGGCCACAACCCACCGAAGAAAGAGCACCGCAGAAAGGACATCCCAGCATGACCGTCACCCCGATCGACCTCTTCGCGTCCTTCATCCACCTTCGCCAGGACGGCCAGGTGCACGCCGAGCCGCCGGTGTTCGAGCCCGGGCGGGACGGCTGGCAGTTGATGGCCTTCCATGTGGAGTCCGATGCCGACCTGCACGGCGACCACTGGGAGATTCACCCCGAGGCGGACGAATTCGTCTGCTGCCTCACCGGCGGAATACGCCTGGTCCTCCGTCCGGAGAAGCCGGGAGGCGAGGAGGAGGAGCTCAAGCTGACGGCGGGGACCGCGGCCATCGTGCCGCGCGGACGCTGGCACCGCATGACGCTGGACGCCCCCGGCGACATCATGGCCGTCACCCTGCCGCGCGGCAGTCGCCTGGAGAAGCGGACCGACGCCGCCTAGGTGTGTGTTGTCCGGAGGAGTTGAGGGCTCGCCCAGGTGAGCCAGCAACACGGCGCCCAGTGGCGTCAGTTGGGGCGGCCGTGGTCGTCGCCGGCCCTGGAGGAGGGCGGTGGCGGTTGGTGGCGTCTGCGGCGGTCGGTGGCGGTTGGTGGCGTCGGTGGCGGTTGGTGGCGTCTGCGGCGGTCGGTGGCGTCGATGGCGGTCATGCGTGGGGGTCCGTACGGGGGGCCGTGCCGGGGTCCGTGCGGATGTCCGTGCGGATGTCCGTACGGGTGAGGACGCAGTCGCCGCAGTATCCGCCGCCGGGCACCCGGTAGTAGAGGCAGCAGCTGCGGCGGCGGTAGGCGAGGGGGCTGAGGGTGAGCGCTCCCGCACTCGCCAGGGGCTCCCTGCGCAACAAGGTGGTGACGAACGGGAGCGGCGGGTGCGGAGCATTGGGAGCCTGGGCCAACAGGACGCGCAGGGCGCCCATGAGGGCGGAGGTGGCATTGCCGCGCATCACCTGGGGCGACAGGCCGAAGTGTCGCTGCAGTGCGCCGTCCAGCGGCACCAGGTTGTGCGCGGCGACGGTCTCCTGCAGCGCGTCCGGCACCTCATCACCGTTCGCCGCCCGGACCGTTCGGGGCATCCACAGGTCGATCGGTCCGGACGCGGGGGCGCGCCACCACAGGCGCTCGGGCGCGAGGTCGGGGACCCGACCGGTCAGTGCGGCGGTGCCCAGCGCGATCGACCACAGGCGGGCCGCCGTGCCGATGTGCAGCGTCGAGGCCGCCACCCGGCGCTGGTCGGTGCCGAGGCGCCGACCCATGGAGGTGACGTACTCCGCAAGCGCCGCCGGGTCCCCGTACAGGTCGGTGAGCGGCCGGAAGCCCTCGGCGTCGGTCCGCGGTCCGCAGGACACCGCGAAGTAGCCGCCGATGGCGGAGACGCGGGCGAGGGCGTCAGCGGTCAGCGTGTGCGGCATGTTCGGCACTTCGGCAGGTGGGGTACCGCCCGCACCGTCGGTCCAGACCCGCCCGGGGCCACTGTCACCGCCGGTTGCGCGTCGGGCTCGGACTTGGTGCTCAGCATGCGCGCAGGATAGCCGGACGCTCCGGGCGGCACGTACGGCCCTATCTCGTCGACTGCACGGTGCGGGGCCGGCTGCGCGGTACGCACCCCGGCCGTACGGTACGTACCCATTTATGCGATACACACCCAGTTGTGCGGCTGATTTCCAGTTGCGTTGTTCGTACCATCTTCCCTGCTCCGCATGGCAGTTGACGAGGCGTTACGCAACCTCGGCGGCCAAAGTGTAGGTAATGGGCAGGGAATGGTGTTGTCATGTTCAGTCAACGCGCGTAGCGCCTGCGGAGTGCGGTGCGGTTTCCTGAAGTGTCTCTCCCCCCACACCTTGGAGACCCCTATGCGCCGTACCATCCTCGGCCTGTCCGCCGCCTCCCTGGCCGCCGTCGCACTCACCGCGTCCCCCGCCCTCGCCGAGCCGCCCGCGCCGCCCTCCACCTCCACGGCGCGTTCCGAACTGGCCGCGCTGACCGTCGCCACGCCCGGTTCCATGGACGGCTACTCCCGCGACAAGTTCGAGATCTGGGCCAAGCAGCCGGACGGCTGCACCACCCGTCAGGACGTGCTCGCCCGGGACGGCAAGGACGTCAGCGACGGCTCCAGCAAGTGCCAGCCGAGCAGCGGAAAGTGGTACTCCGTCTACGACGACACCACGGTCACCGACGTGGCCCAGGCCACCATCGACCATATGGTCCCGCTCGCCGAGGCCTGGCGTTCCGGAGCCGCCTCCTGGAGCGCCGACCAGCGCAAGGCCTTCGGCAACGACCTGAAGGACCCCCAGCTCCTGGTGGCCTCCGAGTCCTCCAACAGCTCCAAGAGCGACAGCGGACCGGCCGACTGGAAGCCCACCAACCACTCCTTCTGGTGCACCTACGCCAAGGACTACACCCACATCAAGTCCGTCTGGAAGCTGACCACCACCGACAAGGAGAAGAGCGCCCTCGGCTCCATGCTGGACACCTGCAAGGGCTGAGCCGCACGCCCCGGGCCTCGTCCTTAGGGCCGCCCGGACGCACCCGTGCCGAGCGCCCCGTCAGGCCGCGGCCACGTCAGTGGTCGGGCCGGCGGGACGCGGTAGCGGGTGGGCCGAGCGGCTCGGGCCCGTCCGGGCCGGGCGCGGGCGGCTCTCCAACGGCGCCGGCCGGGTTACGGGGCGACGGTGCCGGCCGGGCTACGGGGCGGCGTTGTCGGGGCGCCAGTACTGACGCCCCTTGCTGTCCCGCACGACGACACCGAGTCTGGCCAATTCTGCGCGGAGCTCCCGCTGCTCTTCCCCGGTGTCACTCTTCTTCACGGCCTTTTCGCGCGCTTTGAGCAGCGCGTTGGCCCCAGCGGGAAGGTCCGGGGTCTCTGGTACCCACGGGCGGAACGCGGTGCGGTGCGGGTCCTGGTCGACCCAGCGGTAGCCGTGCCCGGTGAAGGCGGGGGCCAATTTCTCGGCGCCCAGGTCGCACTTCTCCCGGGCCAGTTCACCGCCCTGGTGGCCGAGGAGGACCAGGTGCTTCTCGTCCAGGAAGGCCGAGGCCACCTGTGCGCGGGAGACCCGCTGCGCCTGGTCGCCGCGCTTGAGCTCGATCATCTCGCCCTCGAGGCGCACCTTCAGCTCGCCGTGCTGGATCAGCAGCGCGCCCACCACCCCGATCAGCCCGCCCAGCACGATCAGGCCGATGGTGCGGCCCGGCTGCGGGACCGAGGTGATCAGCTTCGCCGGGCCCTGCAGGGGAGCCCAGGGCAACGTGACCAGCCAGTCCGCCAGGAGATCCACCAGCCAGCCGAGGCCGGCCCCCGCCACTAGGAGAATCGCGCACAGAAAGATCCGGTCACCCGGCGTCGGCCCCAACTCGGTGGGCTCCCCGGCGTGGGTATTGGGCTGTTCCGTCACGGTAGTCGGCCGTCCGTTTCCCTCGTGATGTGACCCATGTGACTCATGCGGCACTTTTGGCCTCCAGGACCCTACTCAGCGCCCGGGAACCCCTCACCCCTGTGTGGCCGAAAACCGATCAACCCCGCCTCGGGCATCGACCCAGCAAGGCTGGACATTTCCACCGCGCACGGTGCGCGGAGGATGCGCGGCACACGACGCGAAGTCCGCCTCGCCGAGCGGTCGTTGGGGGATCCGCCGCCCCGGAAGGAAGCGGGTGCCTCCCGTCGACCGGGACGGTTCGGACCGACCGGCGCGGGGCAGGCGCAGGCCCGGCGCGCGCTCGGGGCGGGCTCGGGTCGGGCCTGGGGCGAGGCCGGGGCGAGATCGTTTGCTTACTGCCTGTTTACGGCCCGTTTGTGCAGGATGGATGCGGCTTGACAACTGCCGTACATCTTGCGGCATCTGAGGGAGGACCAGAAGTGCGCCCAGTCATCGTCCCGGTATCGGCCGCGGCGCCCGCTTCCCCGGGTGAGCAGGGCTGAGCACCATGACCACCGTTCCCCGGGCGGCCGCGCCGGTCCCCGCCCCTCCGAAGCCCGGCACGTCTTCTGGGACGTGGCCCCGTCCGGCGCCCTGGCTGCGGCCGACCATCCGGATACGGCTGACGCTGTTGTACGGCGGCATGTTCATGATGGCCGGAGTGGTACTGCTCGCGATCATCTACATCCTGGCGGCGAACGCCCTCAAGGAGAGCACCCCGGAGTTCCGGTTCTTCGGCACCAACGCCCGGGTGAGCAACATCAACTGCCCCGACCTGCCGCTGGTCGGCACGGTCGACGCGCTCAATTCGGCGATCGGCAAATGCGTCCAGCACGAGCGCGCGGCGGCACTCGGCACGCTACTGAACCGTTCGTTGTTGGCGTTGTTGGGGTTGACGGTGGTGGCGTTTGCGTTCGGGTATGCGATGGCGGGGCGGGTGTTGGCTCCGTTGGGGCGGATTAC
>NZ_JBFAEA010000017.1:81855-177619 GCF_040641675.1 Streptomyces sp. NPDC020742 | reverse complement strand
AGGACATCGACCACTCCTCGCTGCTCAGCGTCAGCAGCTCCGGCGCGATCCTCTCCGAGACCGTCCGCGCCCAGTTCGCCGCGCTGGTCCCGGGCCCACCCCGTACGTCACACACCCGCAAGAGGACGGTCATCTCGGCGGTGCTAAATCGTGGGCGGAAGCGGGCATGCATCCGGCCATGGGAAGCCGCGAAGTCCGATCGGAAGATCAACTGTCAGTGGGGCCGCCTACGCTCCCTGGCATGGGTTACGCACACCTGCGCGAACTCCAGACCGCGCTGACCACCGCCTCCGACCTTGCCCGCGCCCTGCAGTCCGCGCCGAACCGGCACGCCGCGGACGAGCTGGTGGACGTCCTCCGCCAGGCGCTGACCGCCGCCGGCTCGCTGGGCGCCGAGACCGGCCCGACCGGCTGCGCCCTCCATCCGAACGGCGCGGTCGACCCGCTGTTCGGCGACCCGGAGGACCCCCTCCCGCCGGGCTACGGCAAGTGCCTGCTGTGCAACGATCGCCGGCGCCGGGCCGACGCCCACCACCCGCACATCCGGCCGCACGCCCGGCCACACCCCCTCCGGCGCCGCCGGCTGAGCGCATAATGCCCCCATGACCGATCATCAGGACCGCGCTCCCGCCCGCCCGCTGCTGCGCTTACCGGAGGACGGTGAGCTGATAGACGTCGCCGGTGTGGCGCACTTCTTCCGGCTCACCGGCGAGCACACGGGCGGCCACTTCTCCTGCGAGGAGTTCACCCTCGCACCCGGCACCATCGGTGCCAGGCCCCACGTACACCACGGACATGACGAGTACTTCTACGTCCTTGAGGGCGAGCTGACGCTGCACACCGGGGACGGTGAGGTGACGGCCGGCCCCGGCCATCTGCTCGCGGCCACCCGCGGCACCCCGCACGGCTTCCGCAACGCCGGCACGGTCCCGGCCCGCGCCCTGTGCCTCTACACCCCGGCCGGCTACGAGAACTACTTCCGCGATGTCCACGCCGCGGTGAGCGCCGGGGCCGAGGCGACCGACGAGCTGCTGGCCGAGTTCCGCAGCCGCTACCGGACCACCTCCCACCAGGTGCCCGCCGACACCCCGTAGTTCCCGGACCTCCGGGGAGGCGGCGGGCGGGGCCGGGTGTCGGCCCCGCCCGCCCGGGCTACTCCGCCCGGTCCTCCGGCCGCTTCTCCGGCCGCAGCGCGATCCGCCCCAGCACCCCGGCGACGATCAGCGCACCGACCGCGATCAGCACCGCGTCCGGTACGCCGTTCCCGAGCCGGGTGGCCCACTCCTCGACCCGGAACTCACTGTCCGCATCGAGGATCCCGGGCAGCGCGCTGGTGCCGTTGAAGCGCAGGAAGAGCACGCCGATGGCGATGAAGAACGCCCCGGACAGCAGCGAGGTGGTGTGCAGCCGCAGCCTGCCGAGGGTGAGTTCCCGGCCCCGCAGCCAGCCCCGGCCGCCGAGCCGGAAGCGGTCCCACAGCAGCGCCAGGACGAACAGCGGCAGCGCCATGCCCAGCGCATACACGGCGAGCATCGACGCCCCGTACACGGGGTTGCCGCTGACCGCCGTCACGGTCAGCACCGCGCCCAGGATCGGTCCGGCACAGAAGCCCGCCAGGCCGTAGACACAGCCCAGCAGGAAGGTGGAGACCGCGGTGCGCGGGGTGATCCGGGCGGCCGCGGCCTGGGCGCGCCGGGAGGCGAAGCCCAGGCCCAGGATCTGTGCGACGCCCATCGCGATCACCACCCAGCCGCCGATCGCGACCAGCAGATCGCGGTGGCCGTTGAACAGCCGGCTGGCCGCCGTGCTCGCCGCGCCGAGCGGCACCAGGGTCGTGGCCAGCCCCAGGTAGAACACCCCGGTGCGGGCCAGCAGCCGGCCCGTGCCGGTCAGCGAGTACGCGAAGAACGCCGGCAGCAGCAGGGCGCTGCACGGGCTGATCAGGGCCAGCGCCCCGCCCAGGAAGGCCGCGAGGTAGCCGATGTCGGTGGTCACTTCCCGGCCCCCGCGCCCTTCGCACCCGCCTTCGCCGCGGCGTCCTCGATGGTCTTGGCGAAGACCGCGGTGGGCTGGGCCCCGGCCACCGGGCGCCCGTTGACCAGGAACGACGGCGTGGACTGGACACCGAGCTGGTAGCCCTCGTCCTGGTCCTTCTTCAGCGCCCGCTCGGCCTCGTCGCTCGTGAGGTCGGACCGGAACTTCTCGATGTCCTTGACCCCGCTGGTGCGGGCCAGCTCGACGAGCTCGTCCTCGGCCAGCGCGGCGCCCTTGCGGGTCTTGGCGTACAGCGTGTCGTGCATCTGCCAGAACCGGCCCTGCCGGCCGGCCGCCCAGGAGGCGCGGGCGGCCCGCTCGGAGTCGGCGCCGAAGACCGGGAAGTTGCGGAACTCGATGCGCAGGGTGCCGGCGTCGACGTACTTCTTGACCAGCTCGGGCTGGGTCTCACGGGTGAAGCGCCCGCAGAACGAGCACTGGTAGTCGGCGTACTCGACCAGCACCACCGGGGCGTTCTTCTTCCCCACGGCGAGCGGGTCACCGTCCGCGCGCCGGCTGGTCCGCCGGGCGAGGTCGTCGAACATCTTCTGCTGGGCCGGGTCCTCCTCGGCGGAGGCGGAGGCCGCGGCCTCCGGTTCGCCGGTGCGGGCGGTGTCCCGGTCGCCCTCGACGGACGTGCCGACGGCGATGCCGATGGCGAGCACCGCCACGACGAGGGCGATGACCGCGCCGATGGCGGCCAGTTTGCGGGTGCGGGAGGCGGAGTTGGGCATGCGAAAGCTCCAGACGTACGGAGAGGAAAGGTCGGGCCGTGTGCGTCGGGAGGACGGCCTATATCCGCAGTACGGGCAGGAGCGCGGTGTGGTCGGTGGCGGAGGAGCCGTCGGTCGGCGGCCGGGCGAGCGCGAACTGCGCCGGCAGATCGACCGAGAGCGGCCCGGCGCCGGTGGTGGCGGGGGCCAGTGGCTCGGCGCGGTGCGGGGCGGGCAGCGGGGCGGACTCCTGAGGGCCGGGCGCATGCCGGTCCGAGCACCGCTTCGGCGCGGCGGCGACGTCCGGCGTGGTGGCGACGTCCGGCGCGGCAGCCGTCGTACCGCCCGGTGCCAGCGCCGCCGCGGTGGCTTCGCTGACCGCCGGGGTGACGAGTCCGACAGCCTGGGCCTGTGCGCCACCACTGCGGCACAGCAGTGGCCCGAAGGTCACCGTGAGGAGGAGCAGCAGCATCACCGCCGGACGGCGCGACCGATGCATGGTCCTCCTCTCCCTGGCCACCGCACGCATGAACGGCCCATCCTACGAGCCCGCGGGCCGCACCCGGTGAACCGACCGGCGCGACGCGACGGCCGGCCGGCCGAGGGGCGCCGGGCCGGGCGGGGACGGTGTGGAGGGGCGGGGCGCGGTCAGCGGTCGGTGACCCGCATTTCGAACCAGGTCGTCTTGCCGCGCGGCAGCAGGTCCACGCCCCAGCGGTCGGAGAGGGTGTCGACGAGGAAGAGCCCGCGCCCGCTGACGTCCATCTCCTGGACGGGCATGAGGCAGGGCAGACCGCGGGAGGGGTCGCGCACCTCGATGCGGAGCCAGCCGCGGCGGCGGAGCATCCGCAGCCCGAAGGTGCGGGCACCGGTGTGGCGTACGGCGTTGCCGACCAGCTCGGAGACGAGCAGGACGGCGTGCTCGGCCAGCTGGGGCGCGAGTGACCACTGTTTCAGAAGGACACAGGCGGTCAACCGCCGGGCGGTGCCGGCGGACTGGGGGCGGGACGGCAGCCGCACCTCGCCGAGGGGGGATTCCCCCACCGGTTCGGGTGGCGCGGACACCGGCCCGCGGGGTGCCCGAGCGGGGCCGCCGTCCGCTTCGGGGATGCCCCATCGCGCGGCGGCCGGATCGCTCCGTGGCCGCGGCTGCTCCATTCCTTCGAGGCCCGCCATGCCCCCCATGATGGCCGCTACTTGGCCGTCACGGGGGTGGAACCGGTGGAATGCCTTGTCCGGAATCACCGGTTCCAGAGCCCCTCCGAGACATATGCCAACGGCAGTTAAGGTTCCGGGTCCCCTTGGCTGACCTGCGACTACCCCTGGCACACCAAGGATCAACCCGGTGCGTCAACAAGGCTGTCTTAAGGCGCAATTAAGCCTTCCGCAATTCGCCCACACGAGGCATCCGGTCCCGGCCAAACGTCATCACGCCGTCAACGCCGGTCGTTTCAGCGGAACTTGGCCTTGCCCGGGCCCTCCTCGACGAAGCTGCGCATGCCGATCTCCCGGTCCTCGGTCGCGAACAGCCCCGCGAACCAGTTGCGTTCGACGGCCAGGCCGGTGTCGATGTCGGTCTCCAGACCGGTGTCGACGGACTCCTTGGCGGCCCGCAGCGCCAGCGCGGGCCCGGCCGCCAGCCGCGCGGCCCAGGCGTGTGCCTGCTCGTAGACCTCGGCGGCCGGCACCACCCGGTCGACCAGCCCGATGGCGAGCGCCTCCTCGGCCTTGACGTGACGGCCGGTGAAGATCAGGTCCTTGGCCTTGGAGGGGCCCACCAGCCGCGCCAGCCGCTGGGTGCCGCCGGCGCCCGGGATCAGACCCAGCAGGATCTCCGGCTGGCCGAGCTTGGCGTTGTCCGCGGCGATCCGGAAGTCGGCGCAGAGCGCCAACTCGCAGCCGCCGCCCAGCGCGTAGCCGGTGACCGCGGCGACCACCGGCTTGGGGATCCTGGCGACGGCGGTGAACGAGTCCTGCAGCGCCTTGCCGCGGACGACCATGGCCGTGTGGTCCATGGCCTGCATCTCCTTGATGTCCGCGCCGGCCGCGAACACCTTCTCGCCGCCCCAGACGACGACGGCGCGCACATCGTCGCGGCGGGTGACCTCTTCGGCGAGCTCGCGAAGCCGGTCCTGGGTGGCGATGTCCAGCGCGTTCATCGGCGGGCGGTCCAGGCGGATGGTGCCGACGCCGTCGGCGACCTCGAGATTCACAGTCATGCCGGAAGGTTAGTACGCGTTAACGACGACGGGACCGGTGCGCTGTGTCACAGTGCACCGGCCCCGCCGCCGCGCGGCCGCATCCCGGCCCCGGTACGTGCCCCGCCGTCAGGACCCGGCCTTCCACCGCTCCCAGGACAGGTTCCAGTCGCTGAACCCGTTGTCCGGCTGGATCGTTTCGTCATGCGAGTTCTTGACGACGACCACATCGCCGATCAGGGAGTTGCGGAAGAACCAGGCCGCCGGGGTGGAGCGGTCGCCACCGCCCCGCACGTCGAACAGGCCCACACAGCCGTGGCTGGCATTGCGGGTACCGAACGTCGCCCGACCGGACCAGTAGTTGCCGTGGATGAACGTGCCGGACGCGCTCAGCCGCATCGCGTGCGGCACGTCCTTGATGTCGTACTCGCCGCCGAAGCCGACGGTGTCGCCGTTCATCCGGGTGACCGGGTGCTTCTCGCTGATCACCATCGTGCCGTTGTAGGTCTCGGTGCCCGGCGCGCCCGAGGTGATCGGGATGGTCTTGATCTTCTTGCCGTCGCGCACCACGGTCATCTCCTTCGACCGGGCGTCGACCGTGCTGACCTGGCTGCGGCCGACGGTGAACGAGACCTCCTTGGCCTGGGTGCCGTAGACGCCGGGGCGCCCCTCGACGCCGTCGAGGTCGAGCTTGAGGGTGACCTTGGTGCCGGGCGCCCAGTACTTCTCGGGGCGGAAGTCGAGCCGGTCGTTGCCGAACCAGTGGCCCTCGATCGGGACCGACGGCTCGGCGCGCACCGTGATGGCCTTCTCGACGGCCTTGGGGTCGGTGATGCCGCGGGTGAAGTGCAGCGAGACCGGCATCCCGACGCCGACCTGCTGGCCGTTCTCCGGGCTGTAGACCCCGATGAAGGTGTTCTTCGGGGTGAGGGTGGTGAAGCTGGAGTGCTCGGCGGCCGCCCGGCCCCGGCCGTCCACCGCGACCGCGTCGACGGTGTACCGCGTCGAGGCCCCCAGGTGGCCGCTGGGCCGCCACAGGGCGCCGTCGCCGGATATCTTCCCGCCGACCTCGTTGCCCTTGGCGTCCTTGACCTTGACGGAACGGAGCCGGCCCTGGTCCGCGGTCACCTTCAGCGCACCGGTGGTGGCGACGTCGTCCGCGCCGTCCTTGGGCGCTATCGTCACCGCGGCCCGCGAGGCGGCCCCGGCCCCTCCTGCCTTGCCGGACGCCGCCTTGTCGTCACCGTCGTCGCCGCCGCACGCGCTGACCAGCAGCAGCACCGCGCCGAGCAGGAGCGCGAGCGGCCCCCGGCTCCCGTGCGGCCGCCGCCGGCGCGCCGGCACCCCTCGATTCGGCTGGACGTACACCCCTGGCCCCCTTCCCCTGGCACGGCCCGCGGTCCCCGCACGCCTCTGCGGACAGCCGCGCCCTCGCCGTTAGAAAACCACACCGCAGTGACAGTGAACTCCCCACGGAGGTCACCGTTCAGTCCCAACTGCGCGGGTGCGCAGGTGCGCCACCGCCCGTCGTGCGCGGCCCTCGGCGCGCGCCCCGCTCCCTGCGCCTCGGCGGCGCCCCCGCCGAGCCCGTCGCCGGGCGCCCGTCAGCGCAGCGCCGAGCCCGCCCGCCACTGCTCCCACGGCATGTTCCAGCCGCCGAGCCCGTTGTCCGGTGCGACCGTGCGCTCCGGGGAGTTCTGCACCACCACGGTGTCGCCGACGATGGACCGGGCGAAGAACCAGCCGGCCGGGGTGTCCTCGGCGCCGCCCCGGACGTCCTTGAGGCCGACGCAGCCGTGGCTGGTGTTGAGCCCGCCGAAGACCTCGGGCCGGGCCCAGTAGTTGCCGTGCAGGAAGGTCCCGGAGCGGGTCAGGCGCATGGCGTGCGGTACGTCCGCGATGTCGTACTCCCCGCCGAAGCCGACGGTGCCGCCGTCCATCCGGGTCACCGAGTGCCGCTCCAGGATCACCATCTGCCCGTTGTACGTGGGGTTCTCGGCGTCGCCCGCGGTGACCGGGAGCACCGCCACAACCCGGCCGTTCGTCCGCACCGTCATGGTGTGCCGGGCGGCGTCGATGGTGCTGACCTGGTCCCGGCCGACCCGGTAGCGCACGGTGCGGCGCTGGGTGCCGTAGACGTCCGGCCCGGTCTTCACCCCGCGCAGCCGCAGCTGCACGGTGATCGCGGTGCCCGGCCGCCAGCGGTACCGGGGCCGGAAGTCCAGCCGCCGGCGGCCGAACCAGTGGGCGGCGACCTCGACATGGGGGCGGGCGCCGACGGTGACGGCGCGTTCGACGGCCGCGCGGTCAGCGACCGGCCGGTTGAAGACCATCGACACGATCAGACCAGTGCCGACCGTGGCATCGCTCTGCGGGGAGAAGTGCGCGGTCAGGTGGTGGACGGGCGCGGCGGTGGTGAAGGCCGAGCGGTGGGTGGAGCGGTGGCCGGCGCCGTCCAGTGCCACCGCCTTGACGGTGTAGTGGGCGCCGGGCCGGAGGGGCCCGGGGGCCGGCCGCCAGACCATGCCGTCGGGTGAGATCCGGCCGGTAACCCGCTGCCGTCCGCCGGTTCCGCTCCGGACGGCCTCGACCCGCTCCAGCCGCCCCTCCGGCACCCGCACCTCGAACCGCCCGTCGGTCCGTACGCCGTGCGCGCCGTTGTGCGGGACGATGCTGATGGTCCCCTCCGGGGCGCGCGGCACACCCGGGTCGAAGACGACGGACCCCGCACAGCCGGCGAGCGCCGCCGCCCCGGTGACGCAGGCCGCGGCGGCCAGGGCGGCCCGCAGGCGGCGTGCCGGGCGCCCGGCGGTCCGGTGGCGCGCCGCCCGGCCCCCCGCCCGGTCCGGCGTCCGGCCCCGCGCCCGCGGTGCCCCGCAGTGCTCGGCTCGGTCCCCTGCTCGGTCCTGCTGATGGGCGGTCATATACCGGATTGTGACGGATGTCGCCCGGCTTGGGAGGTATGCCGCGTTACGGGATGTCATGGACACCCCCTCGGCGAGGGTGCGCGGCGACTCCGCCAGGGAGCGGTACCGGACGCCGGCACCGGTCCCGGAAGCGTGAGGCAACGCCCGGTTGCGGGAAGAACAACGGGGAGGGCGGGAACACCTGCGCGGCCGGGACTCCCCCAGCGACGGCTGGGCGGCTCCCCCTGCCGGGGCACCGCCCGACCGAGCCATGAGCCGCAGGAGGCCGGCACGTGTCGAGCGCACCCGAGCAGGAGGCGGTGGCGGACGAACCCCTCGCGCCACCCGTGGACGTCCGCCCCGGCAGTCCGACGCCGCTGGGGGCCCGGTATCGCACCGGGCCCGACGGCGTCGCGGGCACCAACTTCGCCCTGTGGGCGGGTGGCGCCGAAGCCGTGGAGCTGTGTCTGTTCGACGACGCGGGGCGCGAGACGCGCCAAGCGCTGACCGAACTCACCCATGAGATCTGGCACGGGTTCCTGCCCGGTGTCCGCCCCGGCCAGCGGTACGGCTACCGGGTGCACGGCCGCTGGGACCCGTGGGCCGGGGCCCGCTGGAACCCCGCCAAGCTGCTGCTCGACCCGTACGCCCGGGCCGTGGACGGCGACTTCGGCGCGCGGACCGAGCCGGCCGGCACCGGCAGGGCGCTGCCCGCCCCGCTCTACGCCCACGTCCGCGACTGGCCCCAGCAGCACCTCGCCGACACCGTCCGCGACGACCGGGACTCCGCCCCGTTCGTCCCCAAGGGCGTGGTGGTCGGCGGGGACACCGGGGACGAAGGCGCCGAGGACGAGTGGCGCGACGACGTCCGGCCCAAGACGCCCTGGCCCGACTCCGTCCTCTACGAGCTGCACGTCCGCGGCTTCACCATGCGCCACCCCGGCGTCCCGGAGCACCTGCGCGGCACCTACGCGGGCCTGGCGCACCCGGCCGCGCTGGAGCACCTGGTCCGGCTCGGCGTCACCGCGGTGGAGCTGCTGCCGGTCCATCAGTTCGGCCACGAGGACCACCTGGTGCGCCGGGGGCTGCGCAACTACTGGGGCTACAACTCCATCGGCTACTTCGCGCCGCACGCCGGCTATGCCGCGACCGGCACCCGGGGCCAGCAGGTGGGCGAGTTCAAGCGGATGGTGCGGGCGCTGCACGACGCCGGCATCGAGGTGATCCTCGACGTCGTCTACAACCACACCGCCGAGGCCGGCGAGCTGGGCCCGACGCTCTCCCTACGGGGCATCGACAACCGCGGCTACTACCGCCTGGCGGGCGACGCCCGGCGCTACGCCGACTACACCGGGTGCGGCAACACCCTGCACGTCGTCCAGCCCCAGGTGCTGCGCCTGATCACCGATTCGCTGCGCTACTGGGTCACCGAAATGGGCGTGGACGGCTTCCGCTTCGACCTGGCCGCCTCGCTGGCCCGTTCCCTGCACGACGTCGACATGCTCTCCCCGTTCCTCGCGGTGATCGCCCAGGACCCGGTGCTGCGCCGGGTCAAACTGATCGCCGAGCCCTGGGACGTGGGCTCCGGCGGCTACCAGGTCGGCGCGTTCCCCCCATTGTGGACGGAGTGGAACGACCGCTACCGCGACACCGTCCGCGACTTCTGGCGCGGCGCCCAGCACGACGTCCGCGACCTGGGCTACCGGCTGTCCGGCTCCAGCGACCTCTACGCCTGGGGCGGCCGCCGCCCGTACGCCTCGGTCAACTTCCTCACCGCGCACGACGGTTTCACCCTGCGCGACCTGGTCAGCTACGAGCACAAGCGCAACGCCGCCAACGGTGAGCACAACCGCGACGGCAGCAACGACAACCGGTCCTGGAACTGCGGCGCCGAGGGCGAGACCGACGACCCCGACGTCACCGCGCTGCGCCGCCGCCAGCTGCGCAACCTGCTGACCACCCTGCTGCTGTCCACCGGCGTGCCGATGCTGGTGGCCGGCGACGAGATGGGCCGCACCCAGCACGGCAACAACAACGCCTACTGCCAGGACAACGCCACCAGCTGGGTCGACTGGTCCCTGCTGGCGGACCCGCACTGGCGGCGGCTGGCCGACCTGGCGGCCCGGCTGATCGCGCTGCGCCGCGCGCACCCCGTCCTGCGCCGCCGGGCCTTCTTCTCCGGCCGGCCGCAGGGCCGCGGCGGCCTGCGCGACCTGGCCTGGTTCACCGCCGACGGCACGGAGATGACCGAGGGCGACTGGTACGCCCCGGGTGCCACGCTCGCCATGTACCTCTCCGGGAACGACATCTCCCAGCGCGACGCCCGCGGCGTCCGCATCGTCGACGACAGCTTCCTGGTGGTCCTGCACGCCGGCCCCCGCCCCCGCCCGCTCACCCTCCCGGGCCCGCCCTGGGCGCAGTCCTACGAACTCCTCCTCGACACCGGCCGGGAGGACCTGCCCGAGGCGGCGCCACCGGTGCATCCGGCGGGCGGCACCCTGACGCTGCAGGGGCGGTCGGTGCTGCTGTTCCGGGCGGTCCCCGGCTGAGCGGAGGTGCGTCGCCTCCCCGACGAGCGGCCGGCCCCCGAGGGTCCCCCTGCACGGCCGGCACCCGTCACCCGGGACACTGGGTACCGGGGCCGCCCACCGCCGACCCCGCCCGGTCCACCGCAGGGCGCCGGGCGTGACGGGTCGGCGAGGGGGCAGGTGCGCCGTCAGGACGACGCAGGGGGGACCGATGGCAGACAGTCCACGGGGGCCGGAGGCCCGCGATCAGCACAGCGCCGGGCGGTACTTGTGGTGGCTGGTGGTCCGTCAGCGAGGGCGGGCCGCGGCCGGGGCGCTGTACGGCAGCCTGTGGATGGTGGGGCTGATGGTGCCCCCGTACGTGCTGTCGCGGGCGATCGACGAGGGGCTGGCGCCCGGGCGGATGTCGGTGCTGGCCGGGTGGGCGGCGGTGTTGCTGGGCGTCGGGGTGGTCAACGCCTGGCTGGGGACGATGCGGCACCGCACGATGACCAGGATCCGGATGGACGCCACCTTCCGCACGGTGCGCGCCCTGGTCGCGCACACCCTGCACCTCGGCGCGGCGCTACCGCGGCAGGTGACGGCCGGGGAGGTCGTCACGATCGGGATCGGCGATGTGGCGGTGATCAGCCAGACGCTGACGATGACCGGGCCCGGCGTCGGCGGGGTGCTGGCGTACGGCGTGGTCGCCGTCCTGCTGTTGGGCGTGTCGCCGCTGCTCGCCGTGGTGGTGCTGCTGGGCGTGCCGCTGCTCGCGCTGCTGGTGGGGCCGCTGCTGGGGCGGCTCCAGGGCGTGGAGGCGCGGTACCGCGAGCAACAGAGCGGACTGGCGGCGCGGCTGACGGACCTGGTCGGCGGGCTGCGGGTGCTGGGCGGCCTGGGCGGCAAGGAGGTGTTCGCCGAGCGCTGCCGGCGCGAGGCGCGGCAACTGCGCCGGGCCGGCTACCGGGTCGGCGCGGTGACCAGCTGGATCCAGGCGCTGGGGGTGGGCCTGCCGACGCTGTTCCTGGCCGCGGTGACCTGGCTCGCGGCCCGGATGGCGGCCCAAGGGGAGATCACCGTGGGCGAGTTGGTGGCGGTCTACGGGTACGCGGCGGCGCTGGTGGTGCCCGTCTCGTTCTTCATCGAGGGCGGCTACGACCTGACCCGCGGGCTGGTCGCCGCCCGCCGCGTGGTGCGGTTCCTGCAGTTGGAGCCGGACACCGCGGACGGCCCTGAGGCGGCCGGTGCCGACCGCGCACCGGAGGGACCGGCCGCGCTGCGGGACCCGGTCTCGGGCGTCGAGGTGGTGCCCGGGCTGCTGACGGCCCTGGTCTCCGCCCGGCCGGCGGAGACGGCGGCGGTGGTCGACCGGCTGGGGCGCTTCGCGGACTCCGCGGCCACCTGGGGCGCGGTGCGGCTCGACGAGATCCCGCGGCACGAGGTCCGCGACCGCATCCTGGTGGCGGACAACGAGGCGGACCTGTTCGCCGGGACGCTGCGCGAGGTGCTCTGCGGGCGCCGGGACCGCGACGAGCGGGCGATCGCGGACGCCGTCCGCGCGGCGCTGGCCGAGGAGATCGTCCGCGGGCTGCCGGAGGGGCTGGACACCCCCGTCGAGGCGCAGGGCCGCAACCTCTCCGGCGGGCAGCGGCAGCGACTGCGCCTGGTGCGGGCGCTGCTGGCCGACCCCGAGGTGCTGCTCGCGGTCGAGCCGACCTCGGCGGTCGACGCGCACACCGAGGCGGGCGTCGCGGCCCGGCTGCACGCCGCCCGCGCGGGCCGGACCACGGTCGTCACCAGCACCTCACCACTGCTGCTGGACCGGGCCGACACGGTGTGCTTCCTCGTCGACGGACGGGCCGCGGCGGTCGGCACCCACCGGCAGCTCCTGGAGGAACAGCCCGGCTACCGGGCACTGGTGGCACGCGACGAGGACGGACCGGAGCGGCTCCGGACCGACGGGGGCACGGCCCTGCTCCCCCGGCCGGTGCCCACGACGGCGGAGGAGGACGCGCGATGACGACGACGGTGACGGTCTCCGACCGGTCCGGGCGGACCGGCGACACCCCGCCCGGTGCGACGGCCCTGCCGGTCGCCGGGCCCGCAGCGGTCCGGCGGGCGGCGCTGCGGCTGATCCGGCGGGACGCCCGCGCGTTCGCCCTGATGCTGGTGCTCAATGCGCTAGCAGCCGGCGCCGGGCTGGTCGGCCCCTGGCTGCTGGGGCGGATCGTGGACACGGTGCGGGCGGGCGGCGGGGTGCGGGCGGTGGACCGGCTGGCGCTGGTCGTCGTGGTGTCCGCGCTGGTGCAACTGCTGCTGGCGCGCGGTGCACGGTACGTCGGGCACCGTTTCGGCGAGCGGACCGTGGCGCGGATCCGGACCCAGTACGTGGACCGGGTGCTGGCGCTGCCCCCGGCGGTGGTGGAGCGCGCGGGCAGCGGCGATCTGACGGCCCGTGGCACGACGGACGTCGCGTCGGTCGCCCGGACGCTGCGGGACGCCGCGCCGGAGGTGTGCGTCGCGGCGGCACAGGCGCTGTTCCTGCTCGGTGCGGTGGTGGTGCTCGGTCCGCTGCTCGGGCTGTGCGGGCTGGGGCTGCTGTGCGGCCTGCTGGCGGTGCGGTGGTACCTGCGGCGCGCGCACCGCGCCTACCTGGCGGAGGGGGCGGCGACCTCGGAGCTGGCGGAGCTGCTGGCGGCCACCGCGGAGGGCGCACGGACCGTCGAGGCACTGGGGCTGCAGGAGCGCCGGTGGGCGGCGGCCGAGCGGGCGGTGCAGCGGTTCCGCGAGACCCGCCTGCGGACGCTGTTCCTGCGCAGTGTGCTGCTGCCCGCCGTGGACGTCTCGTACGTGGTCCCGGTGGCCGGGGTCCTGCTGGTCGGCGGGGCGCTGCACCGGCAGGGCGGGATCACGCTGGGGGCGGTGGTCACCGCCGCGCTGTACCTGCGCCAGCTGGCCGATCCACTGGAGACCGTCCTGCTGTGGGTGGAGCAGATCCAGTCCAGCGGCGCCGCGTTCGCCCGGGTCGAGGGCCTGGTCGGGGCGCCGCGGCTCCCGAAGGCCGCGCCCGGCACCCGCCCGCTCCCGGCCGACGACCGGATCGACGTCACCGGCGTCCACTACGCCTATGACGGGGCGGGTGACGACGTGCTGCGCGGGGTCGATCTGACCATCCGGCCCGGGGAGCGGATCGCGCTGGTGGGGCCCTCGGGCGCCGGCAAGTCGACGCTGGGGCGGCTGCTGGCCGGCATCGAGGCGCCGCGCCACGGGTCGGTGACGGTGGGGCGGGTGCCGATCGCCTCGCTGGACCCGGAGGTGCTGCGCCGGCAGGTCGTGCTCGTCACCCAGGAGCACCATGTGTTCCTGGGCACCGTCCGGGACAATCTGCGGATCGCCGCGCCGGAGGCGGACGACGCCGCGCTCACGGCCGCGCTGGCCGCGGTGGGGGCCGGCTGGGCCGAGGAGCTGCCGGCGGGCCTGGACACCGAGCTGGGCCCGGGCGGGTACCGCCCCGACGGCTCACAGTCCCAGCAACTCGCCCTGGCCCGCGTGGTGCTGGCCGATCCGCACACGGTGATCCTGGACGAGGCGACCGCGCTGCTCGACCCGCGCACCGCGCGGCACACCGAGCGGGCGCTGGCCGCGGTCCTCGCCGGCCGTACGGTCATCGCCATCGCCCACCGGCTGCACACCGCGCACGACGCGGACCGGGTCGGCGTGCTGGAGGCCGGCCGCCTCACCGAACTCGGCACCCACGACGCCCTGGTGGCGGCGGGCGGTGCCTATGCCGCGCTGTGGGAGTCCTGGCACGGGCGGCCCCGTGGGTGAACGCGGGGTGACGCCCCCGCATCGTCCGGCTTTCGGACGCCGATTTCGCGCAACGGACGTTTTCCGGCCAATTAGTTGAACGGAGCCTGACAACTCGCCACTCGCGGTGGGACTCTTCCCCGCAGTCGCACGGTCCCCACAGCACCACACCGTGCAGCAGCACCGTTCCAACGGAACCACCGCATCATCCCGTTCCACCGGAACCCTCGCACCATCGCGTTCCACCCGTACGTCGCGGCAGCGCGCGTACGCCTTCCCCCCACACGCTCCACGAGTTCTGCCTCGCTCTGCCCGGACGGCCGTTGGCCGCCCTGGTCCCCCTCGGCCGCACCGTCACGAAGCGGCCACCGCAGAAGGAGTCAGTGTGAGACGCACCCCCCATGGACGCGCCGTTGCGACCGGCGCACTGGTCGCCGTCACGGCGATGCTGGCCGTCGGCGTACAGACCGGCACCGGCACGGCGGCCGCCCCGCGGCCTGGCACCGCGCACGCCGCCCCCGCCCCCGGCGCCCTGCCGGCCAAGCTGTCCCCGTCCCAGCGTGCGGAGCTGATACGGGCAGCCGGAGCCACCACCGCGAAGACCGCACGGGAGCTCGGGCTCGGCGCCAAGGAGAAGCTGGTCGTCAAGGACGTCAGCAAGGACGTCGACGGCACGGTCCACACCCGCTACGAGCGCACCTACGAGGGGCTGCCGGTGCTCGGCGGCGACCTCGTGGTGCACGCGAGCAAGGCCGGCGCGCTCAAGGGCGTCACCAAGGCCGTCCGTTCCCAGATCAAGGTCCCCAGCACCACCGCCAAGGTCACGCCGGCCGCCGCCACGGCGAAGGCGGTGGCGGCGGCGCGGACGCTCGGGTCGAAGAAGACCGACGCCGCCAAGGCCCCGCGGAAGGTGGTCTGGGTCGCTGACGGCAAGCCGGTCCTGGCCTACGAGACCGTGGTCGGCGGGCTGCAGGACGACGGCACGCCCAACCAGCTGCACGTCATCACGGACGCCACCACCGGCGCCAGGATCTTCCAGTACCAGGGGATCGAGACCGGCGTCGGCAACAGCGAGTACAGCGGCAAGGTCACCATCGGGACGTCCGGCTCGGCGCCGAACTTCTCGATGACCGACGCCACCCGCGGCAACCACAAGACCTACGACCTCAAGCACGGCTCGTCGGGGACCGGTTCGCTGTTCACCGACGCCGACGACACCTGGGGCGACGGGACGCCGCAGAACGCGCAGACGGCCGGTGTGGACGCCGCCTACGGTGCCCAGGAGACCTGGGACTACTACAAGAACGTGCACGGCCGCAGCGGCATCCGCGGGGACGGCGTCGGCGCCTACTCCCGCGTCCACTACGGCAACAGCTACGTCAACGCCTTCTGGGACGACGGCTGCTTCTGCATGACCTACGGCGACGGCAGCGGCAACGCCGCCCCGCTGACCGCCATCGACGTGGCCGGCCACGAGATGTCGCACGGTGTCACCGCGGCCACCGCCAACCTCACCTACAGCGGCGAGTCCGGCGGCCTCAACGAGGCGACCTCCGACATCTTCGGCACCGCGGTGGAGTTCTACGCCAACAACGCCTCGGACCCCGGTGACTACCTCATCGGCGAGAAGATCGACATCAACGGCGACGGCACCCCGCTGCGCTACATGGACAAGCCCAGCAAGGACGGCGCCTCCGCGGACTACTGGTCGAGCGGCGTGGGCAACAAGGACGTCCACTACTCCTCCGGTGTCGCCAACCACTTCTTCTACCTGCTGTCCGAGGGCAGCGGCCCGAAGGACATCGGCGGCGTCCACTACGACAGCCCGACCTCCGACAACCTGCCGGTGCCGGGCATCGGCCGGGCCAACGCCGAGAAGGTGTGGTTCAAGGCGCTTACCCAGTACATGAGCGCCAACACCAACTACGCGGGCGCCCGTACCGCCACCCTCCAGGCCGCGGCGGACCTCTTCGGCCAGGGCAGCGCGACGTACAACACGGTCGCCAACACCTGGGCGGCGGTCAACGTCGGCGCACGGGTCCCGGACGGCGGCGGGGTCACCGTCACCAACCCGGGCAACCAGACCAGCACCGTGGGCCAGGCGGCGAGCCTGCAGATCAAGGCGACCAGCGGCACCGCGGGCGCGCTGACGTACGCGGCGACCGGGCTGCCCGCCGGGCTGTCGCTCAACGCCAGCAGCGGTCTGATCTCCGGCACCCCGACCACCGCCGGCACCAGCTCGGTGAAGGTGACGGTCACCGACGCGGCGAAGAAGACCGGTACGGCGGCCTTCACCTGGACGGTCAACGCGGCCGGCGGCGGCAGCGTCTTCGAGAACTCCGACGACGTGCCGATCCCGGACGCGGGCGCCGCGGTCACCTCGCCGATCACCGTCAGCCGCAGCGGCAACGCACCCAGCACCCTGAAGGTCGGGGTGAACATCGTGCACAGCTACCGCGGTGACCTGGTCATCGACCTGATCGCCCCGGACGGCACGACCTACCGGCTGAAGAACGCCAGCGCCTTCGACTCGGCGGCGAACGTGAACACCACGTACACCGTCAACGCCTCCTCCAAGGCGGCGAGCGGCACCTGGAAGTTGAAGGTCCAGGACGTCTACTCCCAGGACAGCGGATACATCAACGGCTGGAAACTGACGTTCTGACCCTGGGACAGCACCCGGCCGTCACCTTGGTGTGACATAGGCGGACCTGTTCCCGGCGCAGCGCCCTCAACAGGGCCGCTAAGAAGGTGAGTTGGGCGCCGCCCCCGGATTTTCGGGGGCGGCGCCCCGCTTCTTTTCCCGGATGGCGCGCCCGACCCCGCTAACGATTTTCAGCCAAGATGTGAACAGACTCCTGACATGCACGCGTTCGAATGGCAGTCTTCCCGACGCACGTCACACCCGCATCGCTTTGCACCCCCACCACTGGCAAAGTTGAAGGAGTCACGCGTGACCCCCCGCATATCCCGTAAGACCCGTGTGACCGGAACCGCCCTCGCGGCGGCGGCCCTGCTGGCCGCCGGAATCACGGCCGGTACGGCCGGCGCCTCGCCGGCCCCCACCCCCACGAAGGACGGTTCGCCGCTCCAGCTCAGCGCCTCGCACCGTGCGGAACTGCTGCGCGACGCGAGCTCCCTCCGGGCCCAGACCGCCAAGTCGCTCGGGCTCGGTTCGCAGGAGAAGCTGGTCGTCAAGGACGTCATCAAGGACGCCGACGGCACCACGCACACCCGCTACGACCGCACGTACCAGGGCCTCCCGGTGCTCGGCGGCGACCTGGTCGTGCACACCGCCAAGGGCGGTGCGATCAAGTCCACCACCAAGTCCACCGAGCACGCCATCAAGGTCGCCTCCACCACGGCGAAGATCGCCCCGCAGTCCGCCGCGAAGTCGGCACAGGGCACCGCGGCGCACTCGCTGGCGGCCAAGAAGGCCGACGCGCAGACGCCGAAGAAGGTCGTCTGGGCCGCCTCCGGCACCCCCGTCCTCGCCTACGACACCGTCGTCAAGGGCGTCAAGAAGGACGGCACCCCCAGCCGGATGCACATCATCACCGACGCCAACAGCGGCAAGAAGCTGTTCCAGTACGACGAGATCCGTACCGGCAAGGGCGAGAGCGAGTACAGCGGCAGCGTCGACCTGGCCACCTCCAAGGAGGGCAGCGGCTACACGCTGACCGACGCCGACCGCGGGGGTCACAAGACCCTCAACCTCGGCAACAGCGAGTCCGGTGACGGCAAGGCCTTCACCGACGACGACGACAAGTGGGGCACCGGCAAGGCCGACGACCCGCAGACCGCCGCCGTCGACGCGCACTACGGTGCGGCCGAGACCTGGGACTACTACAAGAAGGTGCACGGCCGGAACGGCATCAAGGGCGACGGCAAGGGCGCCACGTCCCGCGTGCACTACGGCAAGAGCTACGTCAACGCCTTCTGGGACGACAGCTGCTTCTGCATGACCTACGGCGACGGCGAGGGCGACAAGAAGCCGCTCACCGCCATCGACGTCGCGGCGCACGAGATGTCGCACGGTGTCACCTCCGCCACCGCCAACCTCACCTACAGCGGTGAGTCCGGCGGCCTGAACGAGGGCACCTCGGACATCTTCGGGACCTCGGTCGAGTTCTACGCCAAGAACGACAAGGACCCGGGCGACTACCTCATCGGCGAGAAGATCGACATCAACGGTGACGGCAAGCCGCTGCGCTACATGGACAAGCCGTCCAAGGACGGTCAGTCGCAGGACAACTGGGACTCCAAGACCGGTGACCTCGACCCGCACTACTCCTCGGGTGTCGCCAACCACTTCTTCTACCTGCTGTCCGAGGGCAGCGGCCCGAAGGAGATCGGTGGCGTCAAGTACGACAGCCCGACCGCGGACGGCAAGAAGGTCGAGGGCATCGGCCGGGACAAGGCCGAGAAGATCTGGTTCAAGGCCCTGACCGAGTACATGACCTCCAACACCGACTACAAGGCCGCGCGCGAGGCCACCATCAAGGCCGCCACCGACCTGTACAAGGCCGACAGCCCCGAGGTCAAGGGCGTCGAGGCCGCCTGGACGGGTGTCGCCGTCAAGTGACGCAACGAGCGGGAACGTGCTGAACGTGCCGGGGTAACGTGCCCCCGGAACGGGCGGTGTCCGGAGATTCCTCCGGGCACCGCCTTCACGCGTTTCCGGGGCACCCAGGGCGTCCCGGCCACCTGGGCGGTTGCGGCGGGGTGGCCCGCGCCGCCCCCGGCCACCTTCCCGCCGCTCACGGTCGCGCCCCGCCCCACGAGCCCCCTCCCACTCCCCCAACCGCCCTCTGCCCCAAGGGAGTTCACCCCTCCTACGGCATCCGGAGCCTGCCCTACCGGCGGGTCCGTCGATATGGCCGATTCCACCCCCTCACGCGCCCTTGTACGGACTCCCTCCTGGAGAGAGGCTGCGGTGTGCGCCGACGGACCCCGGCGCGACACCGGACCTCCGCACACCGCAACTCCGCTGTGATCAGACCGAGTTGAGGAGGCGAACGCCGACCGTGTCAGCGCAGCCCCGCCGCCGCCCGGAGGGGGGCGGAGAGCGGTCCGCCGGATCAGGGCGGACCGGTTGTTACGTACCAGTAGTGCGCATTCCGCCGGACTCCCCCGGCGCCGCCCGGGGGAAGGCCCACCACGTACACCCCGGCCGGCCGTGCCCTCCGCCAGCCGGGTGAAAGCGGACTGGAGCGCCCCTGCCCGCAACCGGCCGCCCCGTCGGGAAGCGGATACAAAGGACAAAACCCAGCAAAGCAGGACACTAGCCCAGGTGAGCCCATGATCGGTCGCATCCCTGTTCTGGACATCCGCCCGCAGATCGATTGCGGCCGCCGCCCGGCGAAGGCCGTGGTCGGCGAGGCCTTCGAGGTCTCCGCCACGGTCTTCCGCGAAGGCCATGACGCGGTCGCGGCCAATGTGGTGCTGCGCAACCCCGCGGGGCGCAGCGGCCCCTGGACCCCGATGCGGGAGCGGGCGCCCGGCACCGACCGGTGGTCCACCGAGGTCACCCCGGACGTCGAGGGCCGCTGGACCTTCACCGTCGAGGCCTGGTCCGACCCGCTTGCCACCTGGCGCAAGCACGCCTCGGTCAAGATCCCGGCGGGCATCGACACCGAGCTGGTGCTGGCCGAGGGCGCCGCGCTGCACGAGCGGGCGGCGGCCGAGGTGCCCAAGAGCGACGGCCGGGAGACGGTGCTGGCCGCCCTGGACGCGCTGCGCGACCCCCAGCTGCCGGCCGCCACCCGGCTCGCCGCCGCACTCGCCCCGCAGGTCATCGAGGCCCTCGGCCGGCATCCGCTGCGCGAGCTGCTCACCGTCTCGCGTCCCATGCCGCTGGTGGTCGAGCGCCGCCGGGCGCTGTACGGCTCGTGGTACGAGCTCTTCCCGCGCTCCGAAGGCGCCGTGGTCACCCCGGGCGGCACGGCCGTCAGCGGCACCCTGCGCACCGCAGCGGAGCGGCTGCCGGCGGTCGCCGCGATGGGCTTCGACGTGGTCTACCTCCCGCCCGTCCACCCGATCGGCACCTCCTTCCGCAAGGGACGCAACAACACCCTTTCGGCCGGTCCGGAGGACGTCGGCTCCCCCTGGGCGATCGGCTCGGCGGCCGGCGGCCACGACGCCCTCCACCCGGACCTGGGCACCTTCGAGGACTTCGAGCACTTCGTCCGTACGGCCCGCGACCTGCGGATGGAGGTGGCGCTGGACTTCGCGCTGCAGTGCTCCCCCGACCACCCCTGGGTCACCCTGCACCCGCAGTGGTTCCACCGCCGCGCCGACGGCTCCATCGCCTACGCCGAGAACCCGCCGAAGAAGTACCAGGACATCTACCCCCTCGCCTTCGACACCGACTACCGGGGGCTGATCCGGGAGACCGAGCGGGTGCTGCGCTTCTGGATGGCCAAGGGCGTCCGCATCTTCCGGGTGGACAACCCGCACACCAAGCCGGTGGCGTTCTGGGAGAAGGTGCTCGGCGACATCAACCGCACCGACCCCGACGTGCTCTTCCTCGCCGAGGCGTTCACCCGTCCGGCCATGCTGCACACCCTGGCGAAGATCGGCTTCCAGCAGTCGTACACGTACTTCACCTGGCGCAACACCAAGCAGGAGCTGACCGAGTACCTCACCGAGCTGTCCGGGGAGTCGGCGTCCTACCTGCGGCCCAACTTCTTCGTGAACACCCCGGACATCCTGCACGCCTACCTCCAGGAGGGCGGCCGGCCGGCCTTTGAGATCCGTGCCGTACTGGCCGCCACCCTCTCGCCCACCTGGGGCGCCTACGCCGGGTACGAGCTGTGCGAGTCGACGCCGCTGCGGCCGGGCAGCGAGGAGTACCTCGACTCGGAGAAGTACCAACTCAGGCCGCGCGACTGGGAAGCGGCGGCGCGGCAGGGGCGGACCATCGCCCCGCTGATCACCACGCTCAACCGCATCCGCCGCCGGCACCCCGCCCTGCAGCAGCTGCGCAACCTGCACTTCCACCCCACCGACAACGACGCCGTGCTCGCCTTCTCCAAGCGGGCGGGCCACGGCGGCGGTGCCGACACGGTGGTCACGGTGGTCAACCTCGACCCGCACCACACCCACGAGGCGACGGTGTCGTTGGACATGCCGGAACTCGGCCTCGGCCGGCACGAGTCCTTCCCGGTGCGCGACGAGCTCACCGGCGATACCTACCACTGGGGCAGGGACAACTATGTGCGCCTGGAGCCGGGCCGCGCCCTCGCGCCCGCCCATGTGCTGTCGCTGCGACCGTCCTCACCGATCGGAGGGTCACCCAATTGATCGTCAATGAGCCCGTCCCCGACACCTTCGAGGACACACCGGCGAAGGACCGCGATCCCGACTGGTTCAAACGGGCCGTCTTCTACGAAGTCCTGGTGCGCTCGTTCCAGGACAGCAACGGCGACGGCGTCGGCGACCTCAAGGGCATCACAGCCAAACTCGACTACCTGCAGTGGCTGGGGGTGGACTGCCTCTGGCTGCCGCCGTTCTTCAAGTCCCCGCTGCGGGACGGCGGTTACGACGTCGCCGACTACACCGCGGTGCTGCCCGAGTTCGGCGATCTGGCGGACTTCGTGGAGTTCGTGGACGCCGCGCACCACCGCGGCATGCGGGTCATCATCGACATGGTGATGAACCACACCAGCGACCAGCACCCGTGGTTCCAGGAGTCCCGCAAGGACCCCGAGGGCCCCTACGGCGACTACTACGTCTGGGCGGACGACGACAAGCAGTACGCCGACGCCCGGATCATCTTCGTCGACACCGAGGCCTCCAACTGGACCTTCGACCCGGTCCGCAAGCAGTACTACTGGCACCGCTTCTTCTCCCACCAGCCGGACCTCAACTACGAGAACCCGGCCGTCCAGGAGGAGATGATCTCCGCCCTGCGGTTCTGGCTGGACCTGGGCATCGACGGCTTCCGGCTGGACGCGGTGCCGTACCTCTACGCCGAGGAGGGCACCAACTGCGAGAACCTCCCCGCCTCGCACGCCTTCCTCAAGCGGGTCCGCACCATGGTCGACACGCACTATCCGGACACCGTGCTGCTGGCCGAGGCCAACCAGTGGCCCGAGGACGTGGTCGACTACTTCGGCGACTACGGCGTCGGCGGCGACGAGTGCCATATGGCGTTCCACTTCCCGGTCATGCCGCGGATCTTCATGGCGGTGCGTCGGGAGTCGCGCTACCCGGTCTCGGAGATCCTCGCCAAGACCCCCCAGATCCCCTCCGGCTGCCAGTGGGGCATCTTCCTGCGCAACCACGACGAGCTGACCCTGGAGATGGTCACCGACGAGGAGCGCGACTACATGTACGCGGAGTACGCCAAGGACCCGCGGATGCGCGCCAACATCGGCATCCGACGGCGGCTGGCCCCGCTGCTGGACAACGACCGCAACCAGATCGAGCTGTTCACCGCCCTGCTGCTGTCGCTGCCCGGCTCGCCGATCCTCTACTACGGCGACGAGATCGGCATGGGCGACAACATCTGGCTCGGCGACCGGGACGCGGTGCGCACGCCGATGCAGTGGACGCCGGACCGCAACGCCGGCTTCTCCTCCTGCGACCCCGGCCGGCTCTCCCTGCCCACGATCATGGATCCGGTCTACGGCTACCAGGTCACCAACGTCGAGGCCGCGATGAGTTCGCCGTCCTCGCTACTGCACTGGACCCGCCGGATGATCGAGATCCGGAAGCAGAACCCGGCGTTCGGACTCGGCAGCTACACCGAGCTGTCCTCCACCAACCCGGCGGTGCTGGCCTTCCTGCGGGAGGCGCCGGGCACCGGGGGTGCGGACGACGACCTGGTGCTGTGCGTGCACAACTTCTCCCGGTTCGCGCAGCCGACGGAGCTGGACCTGCGGGCGTTCAACGGCCGCCATCCGGTGGAACTCATCGGCGGTGTCCGCTTCCCGGCCATCGGGGAACTGCCGTACCTGCTGACCCTGGCGGGGCACGGGTTCTACTGGTTCCGGCTGCGCAGGAACAGCACGGCGGGACACGCCACACACACCGGGCACGCCGGGCACGCAGCACCCGCCGGACACGCAGCACCGGCCGGGCACGCCGGAAGCACCGCCTAGCGTCGGCGCCCTGACCGGGCACGGGCGCCCCGCACTCCGCCCGTACGCGGCCCCATGGCGCGTACGGGCGTTTTTTGACCTTTCGGCCGGGCAGGTTCCCTCCTACCGCACGGGCCGGGTGAGCCATCGTCGGCCCCGGTTCCGGAGGGGCCGCCACGGGGCGGAAGCACGCACGCCGAGGCCCCCTCCCGGGGCTCCCTCCGGGGGCCCGCACCGCCTCCGTACGGGGGTACCGCCACCGCGCCACCGCACAGTGAAGGCCGCATTCCGGGACACTTTGCGCTACCTGTCGTGTGCCCGGGGAAAGGACGCGACGCCATGTCGGACACCGCCCCGACCCGTGCCACCCGCAAAAGCCCAGACCACCGCCCGCTCGTCACCGCCCCCGATCTGCTGTCCTCGTTGGTACCCCTGCTCGCGGAATGGGTGCCGCGCCAGCGCTGGTTCGCCGGCAAGGGACGGCTGCTGACCGGCTTCACCCTGCTCTCGGCCACCGAACTGCTGCCGTGCACCGGCGGCGGCACCGCTCCGGGCCTGCTCCAGCTGCTGGTGCGCGCCCAGCAGAGCGCCCCGCCGAGCCGCACCCCGGCGGGCGGCGACTGCTACCAGCTCCTGCTGGGGGTGCACCCAGCGCCGCCCCCGCAGCTGGCGCCGGCGGTGATCGGCCGCCCGGGCGGCGGCCCGCTGCGGAGCCGTACGGTCTACGACGCGCTGCTGGACAACCGGCTGTGCGGACTGCTGCTGGAACGGCTGCGGGTGCCGGGCCGGATGGGGGGCTTGCGCTTCTGCCGCGAGCCGGCGGCGGACATCCCCTCCGGGCTGCCGGCCCGGCCGATCGCGGTGGAGCAGTCCAATTCCTCCATCGTCTATGGCGAATCGTTCATCCTGAAGGTGTTCCGGCGGGTCGAACCGGGCGTCAACCCCGATCTGGAACTGCCGCGGGCCCTGGCGGGCGCCAAGTGCGCACGGGTGCCGGCGCCCGCCGCCTGGTTCGAGTCGGCCACCCCCGACGAGCGCGGCGAGGCCACCACGCTGGGGGTGCTCCAGCCCTTCCTGCCGGGCTCGGCGGACGGCTGGCAGCTGGCGCTCAACGCGCTGGCGGTGCGCGCCGACTTCACCGGGTCGGCCCGGGCGCTGGGACACGCCACCGCGGAGGTGCACACCGCGCTCGCCCAGACCCTGCCGACCACCGAGCTGCGCCGCCCGCAACTGGAGGTGATCGCCGCCCGGATGCACGAGCGGCTGGAGGCCACCGCCCGGGCCGTACCCGTGCTCCAGCCCTACCGCGCACGGCTGCGCACCGCCTTCGACGCGCTGGCCGCGGTGGGACACGACGGCCGCAGCTGGGCCGCCCAGCGCATCCACGGCGATCTGCACCTGGGGCAGACCCTGCGCTCCGCCGACGAGGGCCGCTGGTCACTGATCGACTTCGAGGGCGAACCGGCCCGCCCGCTGGCCGAGCGGCGCCGGCTCCAGCCGGCGGTGCGGGACGTCGCGGCGATGCTGCGGTCCTTCGACTACGCCGCGCGCAGCGGGCCGGCCGGCGGGGACCCCTGGGCGCTGGAGTGGGCGCGGCGCACCCGGGCGGCCTACTGCCTGGGGTACGCCGAGGCCGGCGGGCTCGATCCGCGCTCCGCGCCCGAACTGATGCGCGCCTACGAGACCGACAAGGCCGTGTACGAGGTGCTCTACGAGGCCCGCCACCGGCCCGACTGGCTGTGTGTCCCGATGGCCGCGATCCGCCGGCTGGCGGCGGGCGGGGAGCCGGCCGTGGGCGTGGACGGCGGCGGCCCGGCCCGCGCCACCGGGCCCGACGGCCGGGGGTGAGGGACCGGACCGACCGCCCACAGCTCCGACTCGACCACCCCGCCGCCGCAGAACCGCCCCGAGGAGGCCCCTTCGTGACCGCCCGTCCGCCGTCCCGCCATACCACCCCCGCGACCGCACCCGCCGTCGGCCTGCCGCCCGTACCCCGAGAGGCCGCAGCCGCCTCCGCCCCGGCTGTGGGCCCCGCCCCCACTGCGGCGCCGGCCGCCGGCGGGCACGGGGTCCGGGCCGCCGCACCGCTCTGCGCGCAAGACCGCGGGCGGCTGTTGGCCGGCGCGCACCACGACCCGCACGGGCTGCTGGGCGCCCACCCGGTGCGCGGTGGACTGCTGATCCGCGTCCTGCGGCCGTACGCCCGGAGCGTGACCGTGCTGGCCCCGGGGCTGCGGGCGGGACTGCGGTCGGAGGGGGACGGGCTGTTCGCCGGGGTGCTGCCGCTGCGCACCGTCCCGGACTACGAGCTGCTGGTCGACTACGGCGAGGGCGCGGTGACGGTGGGCGACCCCTACCGCTTCCTGCCCGCGCTGGGCGAGCTGGACCTGCACCTGTTCGGCGAGGGCCGGCACGAGCAGCTGTGGCAGGCGCTCGGAGCGCGGATCATGGAGCACCAGGGCGTGACCGGGACCCGTTTCACGGTCTGGGCGCCCAACGCCCAGGGCGTCCGGGTCGTCGGCGACTTCAACTACTGGGACGGCACCGCCCACCCGATGCGGTCGCTGGGCTCCTCCGGGGTGTGGGAGCTCTTCCTGCCCGGCCTCGGCGAGGGCGAGCTGTACAAGTTCGAGATCACCCGGCCGGACGGGTCGAAGACCGTACGTGCCGACCCGATGGCGCGGCGGACCGAGTGCCCGCCGGCCAACGCCTCGGTGATCGAGGAGTCGCACTACCACTGGCAGGACGCCGACTGGATGGCCCGGCGCGGTGAGCGGCCGGTACACCGGGCGCCGTTCTCCGTCTACGAGGTGCACCTGGCCTCCTGGCGGCCGGGCCTGACCTACCGCCAGCTGGCCGCGCAGCTCCCCGGTTACGTCAAGGACCTCGGCTTCACCCATGTGGAGTTCATGCCGGTCGCCGAGCACCCGTTCGGCGGTTCCTGGGGCTACCAGGTGACCGGTTTCTACGCGCCGACCGCCCGGATGGGGACGCCCGACGACTTCCGGTACCTGGTCGATGCGCTGCACCAGGCCGGCATCGGCGTCCTGATGGACTGGGTGCCGGCGCACTTCCCGCGCGACGACTGGGCGCTCGCGGAGTTCGACGGCCGTCCGCTCTACGAGCCGCAGGACCCGGCGCGGGCCGCGCACCCGGACTGGGGCACCCTGGAGTTCGACTACGGCCGCACCGAGGTCCGCAACTTCCTGGTCGCCAACGCGGTGTACTGGTGCGAGGAGTTCCACATCGACGGGCTGCGGGTGGACGCCGTCGCCTCGATGCTCTACCTGGACTACTCGCGCGAGGACGGCGGCTGGACGCCGAACGTCCACGGCGGGCGGGAGAACCTCGACGCGGTGGCCTTCCTCCAGGAGATGAACGCCACGGTCTACCGGCGCTGCCCCGGTGTGGTGACCATCGCCGAGGAGTCCACCGCCTGGGACGGCGTCACCCGCGCCACCCACCACGTCGGGCCGGGCGGCTTCGGCGGGCTGGGCTTCGGGCTGAAGTGGAACATGGGCTGGATGCACGACTCGCTGGGCTACGTCTCCAAGGAGCCGGTGCACCGCAAGTACCACCACGGCGAGATGACCTTCTCGATGATCTACGCCTACTCCGAGAACTACGTCCTGCCGATCTCCCACGACGAGGTCGTGCACGGCAAGCGGGCGCTGGTGTCGAAGATGCCCGGCGACTGGTGGCAGCAGCGCGCGAACCACCGCGCCTACCTGGGCTTCATGTGGGCTCATCCGGGCAAGCAACTCCTCTTCATGGGGCAGGAGTTCGCCCAGGGAGCTGAGTGGGCGGAGAGCCACGGCCCGGACTGGTGGCTGCTCGACCCGTCCTACGAGGCGGAGCCGGACCACCGTGGCGTCCGCGACCTCGTCCGCGACCTCAACCGGTGCTATGCGGCCACCCCCACGCTCTGGGAGCGGGACACCGACCCGGCCGGCTTCCAGTGGATCGACGGGGACGCCGGCGAGGACAACGTCTTCTCCTTCCTACGCTTCGCCGCCGACGGCACCCCGCTGATCTCGGTCACCAACTTCTCGCCCGTCGTCCGGCACGCCTACCGGCTCGGCGTCCCCGACGACGTCCCCGCCTGGCGCGAGGTCCTCAACACCGACGCTCCGCGCTACGGCGGCAGCGGGGTCGGCAACTCCGGTCTCCTCAAGCCCGAGTCCACCCCCTGGAACGGCCGCACCAGCTCGCTCTCCGCGGTGCTCCCGCCCCTGGCGACCGTCTGGCTGCGGCCGGACTGAGCCCGCCGCACGGCCGGGCGCGGCCGGACCCGGCACCCGCCGGCGCCGGGTCCGCGCGCTGCGCCGGACGCCCCGCCCGCTCCACGCCGGAGGGGCGGACACCATGGCCGGCGTCCGCCCCTCCTCCCCTCCTGCACGGCCCGGTTCAGGCCTTGGCGGTCTCCTTCTCCGCCCCGCCATCCCGCGGCGCGACGACCCCCGGTTCCGACGGCTCCGGTGCCGCGCCGCCGTGCTCGTCGGCGGCCAGCGTCCGCTCGTCGAAGGGGATCCGGCCGGCCAGCACCTCGGCGGCCCGGGACCGGTCGATCTCCTTGGTCCAGGTGCCGATCAGGACGGTGGCCACCGCGTTGCCCGCGAAGTTGGTCAGGGCGCGGGCCTCGCTCATGAAGCGGTCGATGCCGACGATCA
The DNA here is from genome assembly GCF_040641675.1 of Streptomyces sp. NPDC020742. Taxonomy (NCBI): domain Bacteria; kingdom Bacillati; phylum Actinomycetota; class Actinomycetes; order Kitasatosporales; family Streptomycetaceae; genus Streptomyces; species Streptomyces sp. NPDC020742. Next base: position 149,695 of record NZ_JBFAEA010000017.1, on the reverse strand, counting down.
GGCCGACGCCGTCGACGAGTTCGGGGCGGTGCGACTGCAGACCGCCGGCCAGCGTCGCCAGGCCGGCGCCGGTGACGCCGGCCGCCCCCTTCGAGGCGATGATCATGAAGACCAGGAGCGAGATCTGCTGGCCCAGCGCGAGCGGCTTGCCCATCGCCTCGGCCACGAACAGCGAGGACATCGTCAGGTAGATGGCGGTGCCGTCGAGGTTGAAGCTGTAGCCGGTCGGGACGGTGATGCCGACCACCGGCCTGCTGACGCCCAGGTGCTCCATCTTCGCGATCAGCCGGGGCAGCGCCGACTCCGACGAGGACGTGGAGAGGATCAGCAGGAACTCGCGGCCCAGGTACTTCAGCAGCTGGAAGACGTTGATCCCGGCGACCAGCCGGAGCAGGGTGCCCAGCACCACGATCACGAACAGCAGGCAGGTGACGTAGAACCCGGCCATGATGACGGCCAGCGACTTCAGCGCGTCCAGCCCGGTCTCGCCGACCACCGCGGCGATGGCGCCGAAGGCCCCCACCGGCGCCACCCACATGATCATGGACAGCACCCGGAAGACCAGCTTCTGCAGGTGTCCCACCCCGCGCAGCACCGGCTCGCCGGCGGTGCCCAGCGACTGCAGGGCGAACCCGGCCAGCAGCGCCACCAGCAGCGTCGGGAGCACCTCCTGCTGGGTGAAGGCGGAGAACAGGGTGGTGGGGATCATGCCGAGCAGGAACTCCGGCAGCGACTCGCCGCCGCCCGACGTCTGGGCCTGGCCGGCGTGCCGCACGCTCTCGGTCAGGTGCAGCCCGGAACCGGGCTCCAGGACGTTGCCCACGACCAGGCCGATGGCCAGGGCCACGGTGGACATCACCATGAAGTAGCCGAGGGCCAGTCCGCCGACCGCACCGACCTTGGCGGCCTTACGGACCGAGCCGATGCCCAGCACGATGGTGCAGAAGATGACCGGCGAGATCATCATCTTGATCAGGTTCACGAACCCGGTGCCGAGCGGCTTGAGCTGGACGGCCACTCCGGGGGCCGCGAAGCCCACGGCGATGCCCAGCAGCACCGCCCCGATGACGGCGATGTAGAGGAAGTGGGTCCGGTCCCGCTTCGCCGGCGCGGTCACTTCGGTGGTGCCCCCCTGCGACGGGGTCTGTGCAGCCACGGCTGCCTCCTCGGGTCTACGGTTGTGCGCTGATCTGCGGCTCTGCCACACAACGAGTCCCGGCGACTATGCACGGCGCTGTGGCGCACGTCACCCTTGCGTACATTTCGTTCACGCAAAAGCTGACCGTGCAGACTGTTCTGTATGCGACTCCCCCGACCCCGCGGGCCCTGGTGGCCCGGCCGACTGCGCGGCCCCCGCAGCCTCGCCGGGCAGCTCTTCGCCATGCAGGCGGTGCTGGTGGCGGTGGTCGTCGTCGGGTGCGCGGTCTTCGCATACGTCAGCGCCGGCCGGCAGGCGGAGGAGACCGCCCGGCGGCAGGCGACCGCGGCGGCCACCGCCGTCGCGGACTCCCCGGCCGTGGTGACCGCGGCCCGCAGCAAGGACCCCACCGCGGCGCTCCAGCCGTACGCCGAGCGGCTGCGGCACGATTCCGGCGTGGACTTCGTGGTGGTGATGGCCCCGGACGGCACCCGCTGGACGCACCCGGAGCCGTCCGCGATCGGCAAGAAGTACCTGGGGCACATCGGCCCGGCGCTGCACGGCAGGATCTTCCCCGAGACGCACATGGGGGTGCTGGGCCCGTCGGTGCGGGTGGTCGCACCGGTCCACGACCCGGCCCGCGGCGGCCGGATCACCGCGCTGGTCAGCTCCGGGATCACCATCGCGACCATCAGTGAACAGCTACGCAACCAGGTCCTGGCGCTGGCCGGGGTGGCCGCGGCGGCGCTGGCGCTGGGCGGCGCGGGCACCTACGTCATCAACGCCCGGCTGCGGCGGCACACCCACGGGATGAACGCCCAGGAGCTCAGCCGGATGCACGACTACCACCAGGCCGCCCTGCACGCGGTGCGCGAGGGGCTGCTGATGCTCGACGGGGAGCGCCGGGTGGCCCTGATCAACGACGGCGGGCGGGAGTTGCTGGGCCTGTCACAGGACGCGGTGGGCCGGCCGGTCACCGCACTGGGGCTGCCGGAGGCGCTGACCGAGGCGCTGCTGGCGCCCGGGCCGCGGGTCGACGAGCTCCACCTGGCCCGCGAGCGGGTGCTGGTCGTCAACGCCGCGCCGGTCTCCGGTGGGGAGCACCGCGGCAGTGTGGTCACCCTCCGCGACCACACCGAACTCCAGGCGCTTTCCGGGGAGTTGGACTCGGTGCGGGGCTTCGCCGAGGCGCTGCGCTCACAGGCGCACGAGGCCGCCAACCGGCTGCACGCCGTGGTCTCGCTGATCGAGCTGGGCCGGGCCGAACAGGCCGTGGAGTTCGCCACCGCGGAGCTGGAGCTGGCCCAGGCACTGACCGACCAGGTCGTCGGCGCGGTCGCCGAGCCGGTGCTCGCCGCGCTGCTGCTGGGCAAGGCCGCACAGGCCAACGAGCGCGGCGTGGAGCTGACCCTGACGCCCGACAGCCGGATCGACGACGGGCTGCTGCCGCCCGGTCTGCCGGCCCGCGACCTGGTGACGGTGCTGGGCAACCTCCTCGACAACGCCATCGAGGCCGCCGCTCCCACCCGGGAGCAGGGGGCCGCGGAGCCCCCGCTGGTGCGGGTGACCGCCCGGGCGGACGGCGGCGAGCTGCTGCTGCGGGTGGCGGACAACGGGCCCGGGGTGGCCCCGGACGCCGCCGAGGAGATCTTCCGGCGGGGCTGGACCACCAAGCGGGCCCCCGCCGCGCACGGCCACGGCCTGGGCCTGGCCCTGGTCCAGCAGGCCGTACGGCGCAATGGCGGCGCCCTGGCGCTGGACCGGGCGCCGGAGGGCGGCGCGCGGTTCACCGTACGGCTGCCGCTGCGCAGGGGGGCGGCGGTATGAGCGCGGCGCCCCGTGCGGGCCGTCCGGGCGCGGCAGGATGTGCCCGGTGAGCCCCTCCGACATCCGGGTCCTGGTCGTCGAGGACGACCCGGTGGCCGCCGCCGCGCACGCCCTGTACGTCGGGCGGGTGCCCGGTTTCACCGTCTCCGGCACCGCGCACTCCATGGGCGACGCCCGCCGCCACCTCGACCAGCACCCCGTGGACCTGCTGCTGCTCGACCTGTACCTGCCGGACGGCCACGGGCTGCAGTTGGTGCGGACGCTGCGCGCGGCCGGCCACACCGCCGACATCATCGCGGTGACCTCGGCCCGCGATCTGACGATGGTGCGCGAGGGCGTCTCGCTCGGTGTGGTGCAGTACGTGCTGAAGCCGTTCACCTTCGCCACCCTGCGCGACCGGCTGGTCCGCTACGCCGAGTTCCGCGCCACCTCCGGGGAGGCCAGCGGGCAGGACGAGGTGGACCGGGCGATCGCGGCGCTGCGCGCCCCGCGCCCGGCCGCGCTGCCCAAGGGGCTGACCGCGGCCACTCTGCGGGCGGTGACCGAGGCGCTGCGGGCCGCCGGGGCCGGGCTGACCGCGACCGAGACGGCCGCCGATGTGGGCATCTCCCGGATCACCGCCCGCCGCTATCTGGAGCACCTCGTGGAGAGCGGCCGGGCCGTCCGCGCCCCCCAGTACGGCCAGGTCGGCCGGCCCGAATTGCGCTATCGCTGGTCGGGGCATTGACCCGGTGTGACCGGTGACTTACTTTCAGCGGACAGTGCACCGTGGTTGATTGACCGTGGCCAGCCGCTGGAGGTCGTGCCGTGCGCCCCACCGCCCCGCAGATCCTGCTCGCCGCCGCCGTCGTGGCCGCCGGCACGCTCACCGCCTGCGGCAGCGGGTCCGGGAGCGAGGAGAACACCGTCAAGGTCGCCTTCATCAAGGACACCAACGGCAAGGTCACCGTCCGCGACGACTACCTCCGTCTGGTGGCGGAGGAGTTCGAGCAGCACAACCCGGGCAAGAAAGTCCGGCTGATCCCGATCCAGGCGTCGGAGAACGACTACTACACCAAGATCCAGCAGATGATGCGCTCCCCCAGGACCGCGCCGGACCTGGTCTACGAGGACACCTTCCTGGTCAACTCCGACATCACGGCTGGCCTGTTGCGGCCACTGGACGACCGGGTCGCCAACTGGCCGGACTGGAAGCAGTTCGAGCCGGCCGCGAAGGCCGCGGCCCGGGGGCAGGACGGGAAGACGTACGGCGTCCCGGACGGCACCGACACCCGCGGGCTGTGGTTCAACAAGAAGATCTTCCACAAGGCCGGGCTGCCCGCCGACTGGCGGCCCAGGACCTGGGACGAGGTGCTGGACGCGGCCCGGACGATCAAGCGCAAGGTGCCCGGCGTCGTCCCGCTGAACGTCTTCACCGGCAAGGGCGCGGGCGAGGCCGCCGTGATGCAGGGCTTCGAGATGCTGCTCTACGGCACCGGCGAGGACCCGCTCTACGATCCGGCGAGCCGGAAGTGGGTCACCGGCACCAGGGGCTTCCGGGACAGCCTGGCCTTCCTCGACACGGTCTACTCCGAGCACCTGGGCCCCGACGTCTCCGACGCGCTCAGCCCCAACATCCAGACCAATGTGGCCACCCAGCTGCTGCCCGAGGAGAAGCTCGCGATCGACCTGGACGGCTCCTGGCTGGGCCAGCAGTGGCAGCGGACCGGCGGCGGCAATCCCTGGCCCGCCTGGTCCACCACGCTGGGCCAGGCGCCGTTCCCGACCCAGCACGGCGCGCCGCCCGGTCGGGTCAGCCTGGCCGGCGGCTGGACCTGGTCGGTGCCGCAGCGGGCCCAACAGCCGGCTCTCGCCTGGAAGCTGATCCAGACCCTGCAGTCCAGGAAGAACGCCCTGGAGTGGTGCGTACGGGGCGCACAGATCGCCGTGCGCAAGGACGTCGCGGCCGCTCCCCGCTACCGGACGTCCGTGCCCGGCATCGGCTTCTTCACCGGGCTGGTCCCGATCAGCCGCTACCGGCCGGCGCTGCCCGCCTACCCGAAGGTCGCCGCGGCGATCGGTGAGGCGATGGAGGCGGTCACCGCCGGCGACTCCTCGCCGGCGCAGGCCGCCAAGGACTACGACGCGGCGCTGCCGTCCGTGGTGGACGGCCGGACGGCAGCCAGGCCATGACCGCGGCCACGACCGGCACGGCGCCGGCGGCGGCCGGCCCGCGCACGGGGCGCCGCGCACCGGCCCGCACCCGGCTGTTGCGGTGGTCCCCGCTGGCCCCGGCCACCGTCCTGCTGCTGCTCTTCCTCGCCGGCCCGATCGGCTACTGCGTGGTCATCGCCTTCACCGACACCCAGCTGACCGGGCAGGAGTCGGCGTCCTTCGTCGGCCTGGCCAACTTCCGCCACGCACTGGGGGATCCGGCCTTCCGCAACGCGGTGGTGTTGACCCTGGTGTTCACCGTGGTCTCCTCGATCCTCGGGCAGAACACCCTGGGCCTGGCGCTGGCCGGACTGATGCGCCGCGCCTCCCGGCCGGTACGGGCGCTCACCGGCGCGGTGGTGGTCACCGCCTGGGTGCTGCCGGAGATCGTCGCGGGGTTCTTGCTGTACACCTTCTTCGAGCGGCGCGGCACCCTCAACGCACTGCTGGCCTGGCTCCATCTGCCCACCCAGAACTGGCTGTTCACGCTACCCATCCTGGCCGTGTCGTGCGCCAACGTCTGGCGGGGCACCGCCTTCTCGATGCTGATCTACTCCGCGGCGCTCGCCGGGATACCCCAGGAGGTAGAGGAGTCCGCCGCGGTGGACGGCGCGGGCGGGCTGCGGCGGCTGTGGCACATCACACTGCCGATGATCCGCCGCTCCATCGGCACCAATCTGATGCTCAATACCCTGCAGACGCTGTCCGTCTTCGGGCTGATCTGGGCGATGACCCGCGGCGGTCCGGGAGACCGCAGCCAGACGCTGCCGGTGTTCATGTACGACCAGGCCTTCCTGAAGTCGCTGATCGGCTACGGCACCGCGGTGGCGCTGCTGTTGCTGCTGGTGGGCGCGGCGTTCTCGGCCGTCTACCTGCGCCTGCTGCGCGAGGAGGGCTGAGCCGTGCCGCTCCCCCGCCGGGTCCTGCACCAGCGGGCCGCCGACGCCGGACTGCTCCTGGTCGCGGGGGCGTTCGCGGTCCCGCTGGCCTGGCTGGTGCTGTCGTCGCTGGACGCGGAGGCGACGCTGCGGGTGCGGCTGCCGAAGGCGCCGACCCTGCGGAACTTCTCGGCGGTGCTGACCGACGAGATCACCTTCACGCCGATGCTCAACAGCCTGCTGATCTGCGGCGGCGCCACCGCGCTGACGGTGGTCTGCGCGGCGCTGGCGGCCTACCCGCTCTCCCGGTACCGCTCCCGCTTCGCCCGCCCGTACCTGCTGACGATCCTGTTCGCGACCTGTCTGCCAATCACCGCGGTGATGGTCCCGGTCTACGGGCTGTTCGTGCAGGTGAATCTGATCGACACCCGGTCCGGCACCGCGCTGTTCCTGGCCGCCGCGCAACTCCCCTTCGCCATCTGGCTGATGAAGAACTTCATGGACGGGGTGCCCCGGGTCCTGGAGGAGGCGGCGTGGACGGACGGCGCCTCCTGGCCGCAGACGCTGCTGCGGGTGGTCCTGCCGCTGATGGGCCCGGGCGTCGGGGTCGTGGCGACCTACACCTTCATCATGATGTGGGGCAATTTCTTCGTCCCCTTCATGCTGCTGCTCTCCCCGGAGCAACTGCCCGCCTCGGTCAGCATCTTCACCTTCTTCGGCAACTACGGTGCCATCGCCTTCGGGGAGCTGGCCGCGTTCTCGGTCCTGTACTCGACACCGGTCGTCCTGCTCCACCTGCTCATCTCCCGGCGGCTCGGCGGCGGGTTCGCCCTGGGCGGGGCGGTGAAGGGGTAGCGCCGGCCGTCCGGGTCCGGCCGCCTGCGGGCGGGGCTCCGCGGCCGGACCGGCCGACTGGTAGCTTCCTACGACGCTCAGCCTTGGGCCTTGGCACGATAGGTGCGGCGCCGCCCCGTCACCTACCGTGTGCCGGTGACCACGCCCGCCGGGGAGCCGCGCAGACCCCCCTTCGACGCCGAGGCCGCCCGCCGGCACCGGGAGGCCCTCGGTATGACGCCCACCCATGTCGCCTACGGCATCTGGGCGGCGTACGGGCTGCGGATCGCACCGGCCACCGTGACGGACTGGGAACGGGGCGAGGGCACCCCCACCGAAGGCGAACTGACCGCACTGGCCGGCGCCCTGTGGTGCGCGCCCGGCGACCTGCTCGGCGCCCCGGACACCCTGCGCGAGTACCGCCTGGCGGCCGGTCTCGCCGCGGACGCGCTGGCGCTGGCCATCGGGATGGAACAGGGGGCGTACGAGCGACTGGAGGCCGGCGGGAGCTGGCAGGGCACCGACCGGCAGGCCACGGCGCTCGCCGGGGCCCTCGGCCTGCCGCTGCCCGCACTGTTGCGCTTCACCGGCCGGGACGGAAGGCTGGCCGCGCTGCTGACCAGCGCCGCCACCACCCGCTGGCAGGCCTACGTCCGGCCGGTCGGCAGGCTCGTACCGCTGCCCAAGGAGCGGATCCAGCGCGTTCTGCAGGCGCTGCACGCCGACTACCAGGCGGCCATGGCCCCGACGCTCCGCTGGGGCGGCGGGGACGGCACCGGGGAATCCGGCGAGGCGGGGCGCGCCTTCCTCGACGGCATCCTGGCGGCGTTCTGGGAGCGGGTGGAACGCTAGGGCGTTTCCGCGCCGGCTATCCGAACTGGCCGGGCTGGTAGTCGCCGGCCGGCTGCTGGACGATGACGTTCATGCGGTTGAACGCGTTCATCAGGGCGATGAGCGACACCAGGGCGGCGAGCTGGTCCTCGTCATAGTGCTGGGCGGCGTTCGCCCAGGCCGCGTCGGTGACTCCACCGGCCGCGTCGGCGATGCGGGTGCCCTGCTCCGCCAGTTCCAGGGCAGCGCGCTCGGCATCGGTGAACACCGTGGCCTCCCGCCAGGCCGCGACGAGATGCAGGCGCACCGAGGTCTCCCCGGCGTGTGCGGCGTCCTTGGTGTGCATGTCGGTGCAGAAACCGCAGCCGTTGATCTGGCTGACGCGGATCTTCACCAGCTCCTGCGTCGCGGCGGGCAGCGTCGAGTCCGCGATCACTTTGCCCGCCGAGACGATGTGCTTCAGGAACTTGCCCGCGACCGGGTTACCGAGGGCGTTCAAGCGAGCATCCATGGTGCGCTCCTTGCGTTGTCGGTGGTGTCACCTCTCTGACGGAACCGGCCTGCAGGATGTGACAAGGACCAGTGTGACCTGCGTCTCCCTGAGGGCGCTCCCGCGGCGGGGACCGGCTACGACGACGTGCGGAACGGCTGCCGGGGCGGCGCCCCGCCCCTCAGGGACGGCGCCATGGCGGCACGGCGCCCCTGACCCGTCCCGTCGGCCCCAGGGCTGAGGGGCGTCCGTCCAGAGAATGACACCGGGGGCACGGGTGGCACTTCCGGCCGGTCCGGCTTTCAGTCCCTGCGGGTGAAGACCGCGCTGACCTGCGCATTCGAGAATAGGGACACCGTTTTCCTTCCCTTCCCAGGAGTCCCCGTGTCCCACACGGCCGCTGCGCCGGGCCTGCCCGGCTCCCCCGCCCCCACCCGTGCCGTCGCCGCCCGCGCGACGGACCTGAGCAAGGTCTACGGCCAAGGGGAAACCCAGGTCGTCGCGCTGGACTCGGTCTCCGTCGAGTTCGGCAGGGCCCGCTTCACCGCGATCATGGGCCCGTCCGGCTCCGGCAAGTCGACGCTGATGCACTGCATGGCGGGCCTGGACTCCTTCTCCTCCGGCTCGGCGCGGATCGGCGAGGTGGAGCTGGGCTCGCTCAACGACCAGCAGCTGACCCGGCTGCGGCGCGACAAGATCGGCTTCATCTTCCAGGCGTTCAACCTGCTGCCGACGCTCTCCGCGCTGGAGAACATCACGCTGCCGATGGACATCGCGGGCCGCAAGCCCGACCGCGAGTGGGTCGACGCGGTCGTCGAGACCGTCGGCCTGTCCGGCCGGCTCGCGCACCGCCCGGCGCAGCTCTCCGGCGGCCAGCAGCAGCGGGTCGCGGTCGCCCGGGCACTGGCCTCCCGGCCCGAGATCATCTTCGCCGACGAGCCGACCGGCAACCTCGACTCCCGCTCCGGCGCCGAAGTGCTGGGCTTCCTGCGGGAGTCGGTGCGGGCGATGGAGCAGACGGTGGTCATGGTCACCCATGACCCGGTCGCGGCCGGCTACGCCGACCGGGTGATCTTCCTCGCGGACGGTCGGATCGTCGAGGAGCTCCACCAGCCGACCGCGGACACCGTCCTGGACCGGATGCGGATGTTCGACGCCAAGGGCCGTACCAGCTGATGCGGGCCCGCCCCGCCCCCGCCGCGCCCCCGGGCGCAGCCCTTCCTCCCCCGCCACCGGACCAGGACTGACACACCACCATGCTGCGTACCGCCCTGCGCAACCTCCTTGCGCACAAAGCCCGATTGATGATGACCGCGCTCGCGGTCCTGCTCGGCGTCGCCTTCGTCGCCGGCACCCTCGTCTTCAGTGACACCGTCAGCTCGGCCGTCAAGAAGGCGTCCGAGAAGAACCTCGACGGGGTGGCCGTCTCCGTCCAGGCCGAGGCCGCCGACAGCTCCCCGGACGTCGGCAAGGACGGCAAGCGGACCACCCTTGTCGACGAAAAGCTGGCGGACAAAATCCGCGCACTGCCCGGCGTGCAGTCCGTACGCAGCAATGTCAACGGCACGGCCACCGTCGCCGGCCCGGACAATGTGCCGCTCGGCCACGACTGGCAGAACCTCGCCACCAACTTCCAGCCGGACAAGGACGGTCACGACCCCCACTACCCGCTGCTGAAGGGCCGCGGACCGGCCGCCGGCAACGAGATCGCGCTGGACGAGGCGACCGCGAAGGCGTCCGGCCGCAAGATCGGTGACTCCGTGCGGCTCGCCACCGACGGCCCGGTGCTGACGAAGAAGCTGGTCGGCATCGTCTCCACCGACGACCCGCAGGTCACCGCGGGCGGCAGCCTGACGCTCTTCGACACCGCCACCGCGCAGAAGCTGTTCCTGCACCCCGGCCAGTTCGACGAGCTGGTGATCGGTGCCGCGCCCGGCGCCGATCAGGAGGCACTGACCGACAAGGTCAGGGAGGTGCTGCCCAAGGACCGCGCCACGGCGACCAGCGGCGCCAATCTCGCCGCCGAGCAGTCCATGATGGTCTCCAGCCAGAACAAGGCCCTGACCCAGACGCTGCTGACCTTCGCCGGGATCGCGCTGTTCGTCGGCGTCTTCATCATCGCCAACACCTTCACCATGCTGATCTCCCAGCGCAGCCGGGAGATCGCCCTGATGCGCGCGATCGGCGCCTCCCGCCGTCAGGTCGTGCGCTCGGTACTCGCGGAGGCGGCCCTGCTGGGCCTGATCTCGTCGGCCGTCGGATTCGCGCTGGGCATCGGCCTCGCCGTGGGCCTGCGGGCGGTGCTCGAAGCGAATGGCGCGGGTTTCCCGGACGGACCGGTCGTCATCAGCCCGGCCGCGGTGCTCTCCGCGCTCGGTGTGGGTGTCGTGGTGACCGTACTGGCCGCCTGGCTGCCGTCCCGCAAGGCGGCGAAGATCGCCCCGGTGGAGGCGCTCAACACCGTCGAGGCGCCGCCGGCACTGCGCAGCCTGGTGCTCCGCAACTCCCTCGGCGCGGTCATCACCGGCCTCGGCATCGCGACCATGTGCTACGTCTCCACGCTGAAGAAGGCCGACGACCTGCCGATCGCGATGGTGGGCGGAATGCTGACGCTGACCGGCGTCATCATCCTCGCGCCGATGCTGTCCCGGCCCCTGGTTTCGCTGGCGGGCATCGTCACCACCCGGCTCTTCGGCATCAGCGGCAAGCTGGCCACGGAGAACACGCTGCGCAACCCCCGCCGTACGGCGGCGACCGCCTCGGCGCTGATGATCGGCCTCACCCTGATCACCGGTATGACGGTCGTCGGGAACTCCGCCGGGCAGGCCATGGACAAGATGACGGCCCAGGGGCTGAAGGCCGACTACAAGATCGGGACCTCCTCCGGTCTCGACCCCAAGCTGGCGCAGAAGGTGGTGGACGTCCCGGGCGTCGAGGCGGCGGCTCCGCTGCGCAATACGGGCTTCACGACCCCTCACTCCTCCATGGGCCTGATGGGCACCGACCTCCGCACGATCGGCAAGGTCATCCAACTGGACTTCATCAGCGGTTCGTTGAAGGGCGCCGGAGGCAACGACATCGCGGTCTCCCAGGAGATGGCCAAGATGAAGGGCTGGCAGACCGGCGACACCCTGGACGCCACCTTCTACGACAAGAAGAAGGCGAAGCTCAAGATCGTCGGAATCTACGCGGACAACCAGGTGCTCGGCGACTCGGTCGGCGCCACCTCGCTGGCGGCACCGCACCAGATCGTGCCGATGGTCGAGTCACTGCTGGTGAAGGCCCAGGACGGCCCGTCGGAGGGGCTGGCGAAGCAGATCCGGCACGCCCTCGGCGACAGCCCGCTGCTGAAGGTCCAGGACCACGCCGACCTGCGCAAGGAGAACGCCGCGAGCATCGAGATGGTGCTCAACGTCTCCTACGGGCTGCTGGGCATGGCCGTCATCATCGCGGTGGTGGGCGTCGTCAACACCCTCGCCATGTCGGTCTTCGAGCGGACCCGCGAGATCGGGATGCTGCGGGCGATCGGCCTGGCCCGCAGCGGCATCAAGCAGATGGTCCGGCTGGAGTCGGTGGTCATCGCGCTGTTCGGCGCGGGCCTGGGCATCGCGGTGGGTGTCTTCTGCTCCTGGGCCACCGGCAACCTGGTCAGCCAGGGCCTGCCGACCTACGAGCTGCTGCTGCCCTGGGGCCGGCTCGCGCTGTTCGTACTGATCGCGCTGGTCGTGGGGATGCTGGCCGCGCTGTGGCCGGCCCGCCGGGCGGCCCGGCTGAACGTGCTGGAGGCGATCGGCGCGCAGTGACCGCGCACGCGAACGGCGGCGCGCCCTCCCTCGAATCGAGGGGAGGCGCGCCGCCGTCGTGCGCGGTACGGGCCCCGGGATCAGAAGACCGACTCGGCCTCGTCCATCCGCAAGGAGGGCACGGTCTTGAGCTCGGTGACCGCCTCGGCCAGCGGCACCATGGTGATGTCGGTGCCGCGCAGCGCGGTCATCATGCCGTACTCGCCGCGGTGTGCGGCCTCCACGGCGTGCCAGCCGAAGCGGGTGGCGAGCACCCGGTCGTAGGCGGTGGGGGTGCCGCCGCGCTGGACGTGGCCGAGGATGACCGGGCGGGCCTCCTTGCCGAGGCGGTTTTCGAGTTCGACGGCGAGCGCGGTGCCGATGCCGGAGAACCGCTCGTGGCCGTACTGGTCGATGGCGCCCTTCTTGTAGTCCATGGTGCCGGGGGCCGGGTGGGCCCCCTCGGCGACGCAGACCACGGCGAACTTCTTGCCCCGCGCGAACCGCTCCTCGACCATGGTGACCAGGTCGCCCACGTCGAACTCGCGCTCCGGCAGGCAGATGCCGTGGGCACCGCCGGCCATCCCGGACTCCAGGGCGATCCAGCCCGCGTGCCGGCCCATCACCTCGACGACCATCACGCGCTGGTGGGACTCCGCGGTGGTCTTGAGGCGGTCGATGGCCTCGGTCGCCACGCCGACCGCGGTGTCGAAGCCGAAGGTGCGGTCGGTGGAGGAGATGTCGTTGTCGATGGTCTTGGGGACGCCGACGACCGGCAGCCCGGCGTCCGACAGCATCCGCGCGGCGGTGAGGGTGCCCTCGCCGCCGATCGGGATCAGCACGTCGATGCCGTAGTCCTTGGAGTGGTCCTTGGCGTTCTCGCAGGCCTCCTGGAGCCGGGCGCGCTCCAGCCGGGAGGAGCCGAGGATGGTGCCGCCGCGGGCGAGGATGCCGCTGACGGCCTCCAGGTCGAGCTTGCGGAAACGGCCGTCGAGGAGCCCCTTGAAGCCGTCCTCGAAGCCGATGACCTCGTCGCCGTGGCCCGTGAGCGCGCGGTGGACCACGGACCGGATCACAGCATTCAGGCCGGGGCAGTCGCCGCCTGCGGTGAGGACTCCGATACGCATCGTGCTGTGTCTCCTGTGCTCGCTGTGGGTTCTGAGCCGGTCCGATTGTTTCACGGGCCGCCGGGCCCCGGCCTCGCCACGGACCCGCCCCCTACTGTCCTTGCCCAGACTGGGCAGGAGAAACTGGAAGAGCGACTTAGCCAGACGCGCAGGTATTGTCAAGAGGGGCGAGCTCACAATAATGGCTGATTTTGACCTTGCGACCAACGGACTGGATGGAGAACACGCGTGACCCGCAGCGTGTACGTGACCGGTATCGACCGCGGCGACGGCCGCCAGGTCGTCGAGCTGGGAGTCATGGAACTCCTGACCCGCCACGTCGACCGGGTGGGGGTCTTCCGCCCTCTTGTGCACGACGGGCCGGACCGGCTCTTCGAGCTGCTGCGGGCCCGCTACCGGCTGACCCAGTCCGCCGAGACCGTCTATGGCATGGCGTACGAGGAGGCCGCCGCCCTCCAGGCCGAGCGCGGCACCGACGAGCTGGCCTCCCGGCTGGTCGAGCGCTTCCACGCGGTGGCCAGGGACTACGAGTACGTCCTGGTCCTCGGCTCGGACTACGCCGACACCAGCCTCCCGGACGAGCTGAGCCTCAACGCCCGGCTCGCCAATGAATTCGGCGCCTCGCTGATCGCCGTCGTCGGCGGCCAGGGCCAAGAGGCCGAGTCGGTGCGCGCCGAGGCCCGCAACGCCCACCGGGCGTTCGAGTCGCTGGGCTGCGACGTCGTCGCCGTGGTCGTCAACCGGGTGGCCCCCGAGCTGCGCGAGGCGGTCGTGGAGCGGCTCGCCGCCCGCCTGCCGGTGCCCTGCTACGCGCTCCCCGAGGACGGGTCGCTCTCCGCGCCGACCGTCGCCCAGGTCGTGCACACGCTGGGCGCCGAGGTGCTGCTCGGCGATGACTCCGGGCTGGCCCGGGACGCGAGGGACTTCGTCTTCGGCGGCGCCATGCTGCCCACCTTCCTCAAGGCGCTCACCCCCGGCTGCCTGGTGGTGACCCCCGGGGACCGCGCCGACCTGGTCATCGGCTCGCTCGCCGCGCACAGCGCCGGCGCCCCGCCGATCGCCGGTGTGCTGCTCACCCTCGACGAGAAGCCCGGCCCGGACATCATGGCGCTGGCCGGCCGGCTCGCCCCCGGCACCCCGGTCATCTCCGTACCGGGCGGCTCCTTCCCGACCGCCGGCGAGCTGTTCGCGATCGAGGGCAAGCTGAACGCCGCCTCCCCGCGCAAGGCGGAGACCGCGCTCGGCCTCTTCGAGCGCCATGTGGACACCGTGGAGCTGACGAACCGGATCTCGGTCGGTCGCTCCGTCCGGGTCACCCCGATGATGTTCGAGCACGAGCTGATCGAGCGCTCCCGCGCCGGGCGCCGCCGGGTGGTCCTCCCCGAGGGCTCCGAGGAGCGGGTGCTGCGCGCCGCCGACGTCCTGCTGCGCCGGGACGTCTGCGACCTGACGCTGCTGGGCGAGGAGGAGGCGATCCGCAAGCGCGCCGCCGACCTGGCCATCGACCTGGCGGACGCGCAGATCATCGACCCGCAGACCTCCGAACTGCGCGAGCGGTTCGCCGAGCTGTACGCGCGGCTGCGCGCCCACAGGGGCGTCAGCTACGAACTCGCCCACGACGTGGTCGCCGACGTCTCCTACTTCGGCACCCTGATGGTCCAGGAGGGCCTGGCCGACGGCATGGTCTCCGGCGCGGTGCACTCCACGGCGGCCACCATCCGACCCGCCTTCGAGATCATCAAGACCAAGCCGGACGCCCAGATCGTCTCCTCGGTCTTCTTCATGTGCCTGGCCGACCGGGTGCTGGTCTACGGCGACTGCGCGGTCAACCCCGACCCCAACGCCGAGCAGCTGGCCGATATCGCCATCCAGTCGGCCGCCACCGCCGCCCAGTTCGGCGTGGAGCCGCGGATCGCGCTGCTGTCGTACTCCACCGGCACCTCCGGCTCCGGCGCGGACGTGGACAAGGTCCGCAAGGCCACCGAGATCGTCCGCGAGCTCCGCCCCGACCTGCTGGTCGAGGGGCCGATCCAGTACGACGCGGCGGTGGACGCGGCGGTCGCGCAGACCAAGCTCCCCGACTCCGACGTGGCCGGCCGGGCGACCGTGCTGATCTTCCCGGACCTCAACACCGGCAACAACACCTACAAGGCCGTGCAGCGGTCGGCCGGCGCGGTGGCCGTCGGCCCGGTCCTGCAGGGGCTGCGCAAGCCGGTCAACGACCTCTCGCGCGGCGCGCTGGTCCAGGACATCGTCACCACCGTGGCCATCACGGCCATCCAGGCACAGGGCGCCCAGCCCGGCTCCGGGCCCACCGCCTGACGGCCCGCCCCGTCCCCCCTCCTCCCTCCCCGTCCCCACCCTCAACCCTCACCGGAAAGCGCTCCATGACTGCCAACGCCACCCGCGTCCTCGTCCTCAACTCCGGCTCCTCATCGGTGAAGTACCAGTTGCTCGACATGGCCGACGGCTCGCGGCTCGCGGTCGGCCTGGTCGAGCGGATAGGTGAAGAGACCTCGCGCCTGGCGCACACCCCGTTGGCCACCGGCGGCGCGAAGCGGGAGACCGAGGGCGCGATAGCCGACCACGAGGCCGCGCTGAAGGCCGTCGCGGCGGAGCTGGCCGCCGACGACCTCGGGCTGGACTCCCCCGAGCTCGCCGCGATCGGGCACCGGGTGGTGCACGGCGGGCTGAAGTTCAGCGCGCCGACCGTGATCGACGACGCGGTGCTCAAGGAGATCGAGCGGCTGGTGCCGGTCGCCCCGCTGCACAACCCGGCGAACATCACCGGCATCCGCACCGCGCAGGCGCTCCGCCCCGACCTCCCGCAGGTCGCGGTCTTCGACACCGCCTTCCACACCACGATGCCGGAGCACGCGGCCCGGTACGCCATCGACGTGGAGACCGCCGACGCACACCGCATCCGCCGCTACGGCTTCCACGGCACCTCGCACGCCTACGTCTCCCGCAAGACCGCCGAGCTGCTGGGCAAGGACCCCTCCGAGGTCAATGTCATCGTGCTGCACCTGGGCAACGGCGCCTCGGCCTCGGCGGTGGCCGGCGGCCGCTGTGTGGACACCTCGATGGGCCTGACCCCGCTGGAGGGCCTGGTCATGGGCACCCGCTCCGGTGACATCGACCCGGCGGTGACCTTCCACCTCAAGCGGGTGGCGGGGATGTCGGAGGACGAGGTCGACGTCCTGCTCAACAAGAAGAGCGGGCTGATCGGGCTCTGCGGGGACAACGACATGCGGGAGATCCGACGCCGGATCGACGAGGGCGACCAGCGCGCCGCGCTCGCCTTCGACATCTACATCCACCGGCTGAAGAAGTACATCGGCGCGTACACCGCGGTGCTCGGCCGGGTGGATGCGGTGGCCTTCACCGCGGGCGTCGGCGAGAACGCCGCCCCGGTGCGCGAGGCCGCGATCGCCGGCCTGGAGGAGCTGGGCATGGCCGTGGACGCCTCGCTCAACGCCGTACGGTCCGACGAGCCCCGGCTGATCTCGCCCGACTACGCCCGGGTCGCGGTCGCCGTGGTGCCGACGGACGAGGAACTGGAGATCGCCCAGCAGACATACGCCCTGGTCAAGGAGTAGTCCCCACGGCTCCCGCCGGCTTCACCCACTGCGTTCGCCCCGGCTCGATGCGGCATGGGCCGTCGGATGCAGGGCTGGAATATTCCGCTCGTAAACAAAACCGATAGGATTCTGCCCATGCGCCGTTCCAAAATCGTCTGCACCCTGGGCCCCGCCGTCGACTCCTACGACCAGCTGAAGACGCTGATCGAGGCCGGCATGAACGTGGCCCGATTCAACATGAGCCACGGGACCCAGCCGGAGCACGAGGAGCGGTACCACCGCCTCCGCAAGGCCTCCGAGGAGACCGGCCGCGCCGTCGGTGTGCTGGCCGACCTCCAGGGCCCCAAGATCCGCCTGGAGACCTTCGCCGACGGCCCGGTGGAGCTGGTGCGCGGCGACGAGTTCGTCATCACCACCGAGGACGTGCCCGGCGACAAGCAGATCTGCGGGACGACCTACAAGGGCCTGCCCGGCGACGTCTCCAAGGGCGACCCGGTCCTGATCAACGACGGCAACGTCGCCCTCCAGGTCGTCGAGGTCGAGGGCTCCCGAGTGCGCACCATCGTCATCGAGGGCGGTGTGATCTCCGACCACAAGGGCATCAACCTGCCCGGTGCGGCGGTCAACGTCCCGGCGCTGTCCGAGAAGGACGTCGAGGACCTGAAGTTCGCCCTGCGGATGGGCTGCGACATGGTCGCGCTGTCCTTCGTCCGGGACGCCAAGGACGTCCAGGACGTGCACCGGGTGATGGACGAGGTGGGCCGGCGGGTCCCGGTGATCGCCAAGGTGGAGAAGCCGCAGGCGGTGGCCAACATGGAGGAGGTCGTGCTGGCCTTCGATGCCATCATGGTCGCCCGTGGTGACCTGGCGGTGGAGTACCCGCTGGAGAAGGTCCCGATGGTGCAGAAGCGGCTGATCGAGCTGTGCCGCCGGAACGCCAAGCCGGTGATCGTGGCGACCCAGATGATGGAGTCGATGATCACCAACTCCCGGCCGACCCGCGCCGAGGCCTCGGACGTCGCCAACGCGATCCTGGACGGCGCGGACGCGGTGATGCTCTCCGCGGAGTCCTCGGTCGGCCAGTACCCGATCGAGACCGTCAAGACGATGTCGAAGATCGTCGAGGCGGCCGAGGAGGAGCTGCTCGCCAAGGGCCTGCAGCCGCTGGTGCCCGGCAAGAAGCCGCGGACGCAGGGCGGCGCGGTGGCCCGGGCGGCCTGCGAGATGGCCGACTTCCTCGACGGCAAGGCGCTGGTGGCCTTCACCAAGTCCGGTGACACCGCCCGCCGGCTCTCCCGTTACCGCGCGGCCCAGCCGATCCTCGCCTTCACCACCGATACCTCCACCCGCAACCAGCTCACGCTGAGCTGGGGCGTGGACAGCTTCGTGGTGGAGCACGTCGACAACACCGACGCGATGGTCGACCTGGTGGACGCCGAGCTGCTCAAGCTCAAGCGCTACAGCAAGGGCGACACCATGCTGATCACGGCCGGTTCGCCCCCCGGCGTCCCCGGCACCACCAACATGGTCCGGGTGCACCACCTGGGCGGCGAGCGCGCCTGACGCCGCGTACGCACAACGAAACGGCGGTGGGCCGCCCCTCTCCGGAGGGGCGGCCCACCGCCGTTTCTGCGGCTCCCGAACGGGTCGGTGGCCCGGGGGCGTTCGTCAGTCGCTGATCGACTGGTGCAGCCCGGGGATGTGCAGGTTGCCGCCGAACTGGCCCGCCTGGTTGATCTTCACCTTGGTGAAGTAGGCGAACGGGACGTTCAGGGGCGGCGGGTGCTCGGGGTCGAAGACGATCGGGATCAACCCGAAGAGGTTGCCCTGCAGCCGCTCGGTGTACATGGTCACCTTGCCGCCGCGGATCGTGGACGTGGAGCCCGGGGCGCCCTGGACGTGGTACTTCTTCCCGGACGACGGGTCGTCGACGATCTGGTGCAGATCGCCGATGTCGACGCTGTCGGCGGTGAACTTCAGGGCCTGCTTGGTGTGGCCGCTCTGGGTGGTGACGTTGACGACGCCCTCGTAGTTCAGCCCGCGCAGGGTGAGCGCGCTGGACTCCAGGTGCCAGGGGTCGTCGGGCAGGGTGACGGGGGTCTGCTCGTCCTTGCCCTTCTGCTTGTTCTCGACGACGCAGGGGAACGCCTTCTTGCCGTCGGCGTCCTTGCCGTCCAGCCCGCCGCCGGGCAGTGCGTTATCCGCCGTGCCGACCGCGCCGTGGACGGTGTCGTTGACCGTCTTGGACCCGTCCTTGACGGTGTCACCGGCCTTGCCGGCGCCGTCGGTGACCTTGTCGACGGTGTCCTTGACCGGCTTGGTGACCTTGTCGACGGCGGATCCGGAGTCCGTGGACTGCGCACCCGCGTCCTTGGTGGCGGACTCCGACGGCGAGGGGCTCGGCGAGGCGGACGACTCCGATGAGCTGTCCTTGTCGCCGCCGAAGAGGCCGCCGAGCGCATCGCCGATGCCGCCCAGCAGGCCGCCGTCGTCCTTCTTGTCGTCGGAGGCCGAGGGCGACGGGGTCGCCGAGCCGGCGGGCTCCTCGGTCTTCTGCGACGCCGACGGCGACGGTTCGGGCTGCTTGGCGCCGTCCTTGCCCCCGGACGGCGAGGGCGAGGCGGAGGGCTTGGCGGACGACGAAGCGTCCGATGCGCCCTTCTTGTCCTTGGACTTGGCGTCCTTGCCGTCCACCTTGTCGGGGGCGGTGACGCAGGGGCCGTCCTTGAAGGGGCTCTTGGGCGGCGCCGGCTTGGCGATCGCCATCTGGGGCGTCAGCCCCATGCCCATCAGCACGGCGGACGGCATGGCGGCGATGGCTATCGCCTTGCCCGCGGGCACGTGCAGCCGAGTGAGCAGCGGCTTCTTGGGCGCCGCGTGTCTCGGCCCGGTTGTTCTCGCCCCGGCGGCTGCAGTCTCCTCGTGCAGCTCGTCACCCGGCACGGTGCCTCCCGTTCGTTCCGTTGGTCGGGCTCGTTCCTGACAGGTCGTCCAGTCCGCTGCCCAACCCGGGCCCAGCCGGCGCGGGGTTGGTCGCCACCACCGGCCCGGCGACGTTGCGGGCCGCCGGCCCTTCGGCGTCGCTCCCGCCCTCCGGAGCCCGGCCCGGCGCCCAGGACACCCCGAGCGCACCGCCGATCAGCCCCAGCAGGAAACCGATCAGGAAGGCGCCGAAGTTCGAGACGACCAGGGAGACCAGGGAGAGCAGGATCGCCGCCACACCGGCGAACACCCGCGAGGCCGGCTGGAACCACATGGTCAGGCCGAGCACGACCAGCAGTACGCCGATGATCAGCGAGCCGGCGCCGGCGGTGGTCGCCATGCGGACGGTCAGGGAACCGATCGTGAGGTTCGCGTAAGGGATGTACATGATCGGGATGCCGGCCAGCACGGTCAGCAAACCGCCCCAGAACGGGCGGTGTCCGCGCCACTCCCGGAACGAACTCCGCTTCCGGCCGATGGTCTCGATCAGCCGTGGTCGCGTATCGGCGCTCATGTCGTACAGCTCCTCGGGACTGGCAAATCGGTGGTTCTGAGCTGAGATGTGCTACCTGGCTACCCGGCGTACGGGCACGGGGAAACGGCATCGGCCGCCGCGCGGCTCCGCCCCGCGCCCGTACGCTCAGTACTCAGTGCGTCAGTAGCACTCGTTCTTGCCCTTGGCGACGCTCATCTTGAGGCCGCTGAGCTTGAACGTGCCGGCCGTGGTGGCCCATGCCGTCTGCTTGACGTGGGTGAGCGTGGCCGAGTCGGCCTGCTGGGCGAACGAGCCGGGGTCGGCCTTGTCGCCCTTGTGCATGCCCGGACCCTTGGTCGTCGAGCCCGCAGCAACACCGATGTCGATGTTGTTGAAGGTCGCGTCCGCGTCCAGCTGGTCGAGGTCGATGTAGAGGTTCTTCGCCTCGACGGGCGTGCCACCGCCACCGGCCGACAGCTTCATCGACACATCGCCGAAGACCGGGACCGGCACAACCACCGACTGGCACAGGTTCCGGATCTTGGCGTTCGAGAACCCCGAGACCGCCACCGGGACCTGCTTGCCGCCCTTCTGGGCGTCAATGGCTCCGTACTGAACAAATCCGGTGCCGTCCAGCCGGTCGGTAGCGACCTTGAACTGCTGGCCGGACACGCTGAACGATGCCGCGAGCGCACCCTGCGAGAGCGCGACGCCGATCGCGGCGGTCGCCGCGACGCTCGGCACCATGACGACGGCGAACCGCTTCCATCTGGTCCCGCCACGAGCCAGGGACTCCATGACTTTCCTCCTTCTCGGACGTACATCTCCGGTACCGGCGGCCCCCGTTGGGGAAGCGGTACCTGGGATGGGAGAAGTGCTACGTCCTCGGGAAGGAGAGCGCCCGTCCTCGGAGGCACATCGTGTTCCGAATACCGGCGATCACCCCCGAGCGACAACCACTGGCCACGCTCTCGCGCAACCTCCTGGACAGGCCCTGCCGGGTGGGGCAGAGACCCCCCTGTCCACGGCCGGCGACGCCTGCCGCCGACCACTCGGTGGGGACCCAATGACCGTCGCACCGACCGGATGTCGGGCTGCGGAATGGACCGAGCCTGGCCGATCGTGGTCCATTCACGCCCTGGACACAAGAGGCTCGTTACTTGCGGGTAACGGGCTGATAACCTCGCCGCGACGGTCCGGAACCGGGTGGACACGCATTGTCGTTGCTCACCACAGCAAGACATACGGCAATTGCGGACAGAGAACCGCAAGGGGGTCGCTCGGACTTACTCCAAGTAACAGCGGCCACGTTTACCAAGTTTTGGCAAAACGTGGCCGCTGCTCTGTTTGTTTGCTCAACTCGCGGTGGGCGTACAGGTCAGAAGCGGACGCCCGGCACTACAGCGGGTCAGAACAGCACCCTGGCAAGGGCGGTGCGGGCCGCCGTCACCCGCGGGTCGTCCGCGCCGATGACGTCGAACAGCTCCAGCAGCCGCACCCGCGCGGCCTCCCGGTCGTCCCCCGCGGTGCGCTTCACCGCGTCGACCAGCCGACCGAACGCGTCCTCGACATGACCGCCGACCAGGTCGAGGTCCGCGGCGCGGATCTGCGCCGGCACATCGGCCGGGTTGTCCGCGGCCTCCTTGCGCACCACCTGCGGGTCCAGGTCCTGCACCCGGCGGAGGAGTTCGGCCTGCGCGAGGCCGAGCTTGGCCTCCGGGTTGGTCGGGTCGTCGGCGAGCACGTTCCGGTACGCCTGGACGGCGCCGTCCAGATCGCCGGAGTCCAGCGCCTGGCTGGCGGCCTCCAGCAGGGCGTCGTACGGGCCGGCCGGCACCGGCGCCTCGTCGACCTCGGCCGGCTCACCCGCGGCGGCCGGGTCGACCGGCGCGCCCACGATGCCGAACTGCTGCTCGGCGGCCTGCACCAGTTGGTCGAGCACCTGGCGGATCTGCCCCTCGGGGGCCGCGCCCTGGAACAGCGGGATCGGCTGGCCGGCGACCACCGCGAACACCGCCGGGATGCCCTGCACCCCGAACTGCTGGAACAGCATCTGGTTGGCGTCGACGTCGATCTTGGCGAGCACGAACTTGCCGGCGTACTCCGCCGCGAGCCGCTCCAACAGCGGGCCCAACTGCTTGCACGGCTCGCACCACTCGGCCCAGAAGTCGATGACGACCGGGACCTCGGTCGAGCGCTGCAGGACGTCCTGCTGGAAACCCGCCTCGTCGACGTCGAACACCAGGCGGGCCCCGCCCGCCGGCGCCCGGCCGGTACGGGCGGCCTCGGCCCGCGCCTGCTCCGCCTTCTGCTTCGCTTCGCCGGCCGCCTTGACCGCTGCGAGGTCGACGACTCCACTCATGGACATATTGCGTGGCTGCATGGGTCCATCCTCCCCCCTGGGCGGTCCGTTCCGAAAAGCGATCCGGAAAGCGATGCGGCGGTGGTGCGATCGGCACTGCGGTCGTCGCGGTGAGCGGTCCTGCGAGCGGCCCGCACGGGGCCGTACTGCATGGCCACATGGGCCCGTACTACATGGCCATGGGTCCCCACCCACGGCCGGTGGCTGTCACTCTTACGCTACGGGTCGTAGCGTAACTCGCCGTCGCCCCAGCGCAACAACCGGTTCCGGCCCCGTAGTGAGTGATCTCGCTCACGGGCCGCGCCTCCGGGGCGCCTACCGGCCGGTATGGTCGCCCGCATGCACCACTCAGCCAGCCCCCGGAAGGGCCGCACGGGACGTCCGCGCAGCGCCGAGACCGACCATGCGATCCTCTGCGCCACCCGCGCCGCGCTCGTCGACCTGGGCTGGGGACGGCTGACCATGAGCGAGGTGGCGGCCCGGGCCGGGGTCGCCAAGACCACGCTCTACCGCCGCTGGGCCAACAAGAACGAGCTCGTGGTGGACGCCGTGGCGGTCCTCTTCGACGAGCTGGAACTCCCCGACCGGGGCTCGTTGCGAGCCGACATCGAGGGCGTGGTGCTGCAGTTCGGCGCGCTGCTCGCCCGGCCGGAGACCAAGACCGCGCTAATGGCCGTGGTCGCCGAGTCCACCACCGACGCGGCGTTGCGCGAGCGGATCCGCTCGGCGATCGTCGACCGCCAGAAGCGGCTGGTGCTGCTGGGCCGTTCGCGGGCGCAGGACCGGGGCGAGCTGCCCGCGGACACCCCCGGTGAGGACGGTGACCGGGCGGCCACCCGCAACATGGACCTGATCTTCGATGTGATCGCCGGGGCGATCGTGCACCGGACGCTGGTCAGCGGCGAGCCGGTGGACGCCGAGTGGGGGCAGGACTTCACCGCGCTCTTCCTCACCGGTCTGGCCGGACTGGGAGACCGCGAGCAGGCCTGAGAGGACCGCGAGCGGGCCTGCGGGCCCGGACGCCGTACGCGCCCGGGCCCCGGGACGGTCAGACCTGGTAGCGGTCGGCCGCGAACAGGTGGAGGTGCTCCGCGACCCAGGCCGAGGTCCGCCGCAGGCCCTCCTCCAGGGAGACCTCCGGATGCCAGGAAGCCCACTCGCGGGCCCGGGAGTTGTCCGAGAGCAGCCGCTCGACCTCGCTGCCCGAGGGCCGCAGCCGCGCCGGGTCGACGACGACCTCGGCGTCCCGGCCGGAGGCGGTGATCAGCGCCTCGGCGAGCGCCCCGATGGCGATCTCCCGCCCGGTGCCGAGGTTGATGACGTGGCCCAGCGCCCGGTCGCAGTCGGCCACCGCCAGGAACCCGGCCGCGGTGTCGGTGACATAGGTGAAGTCACGGGTCGGGGTGAGCGAGCCGAGCCTGATCTGCCGGGCGCCGGCGTGCAGTTGGGCCAGGATCGTGGGGATCACCGCACGGGCGGACTGCCGGGGGCCGTAGGTGTTGAACGGGCGCACCACCGTCACCGGCAGCTCGAAGGCGTGCCAGTGCGAGAGCGCCGTCATGTCCGCGCCGATCTTCGAGGCGGAGTACGGCGACTGCGGCTGCAGCGGGTGGTCCTCGCCGATCGGCGCGGTCCGGGCGGTCCCGTAGACCTCGCTGGTGGAGGTGTGCACCAACCGCCGCACGGCGTGCCGGCGGCAGGCCTCCGCGACGTTCTCGGTGCCCACCACATTGGTCTGCACATAGGCGCCGGGCGCGTCGTAGCTGTACGGGATCCCGATCAGCGCGGCCAGGTGGAAGACGGTGTCGCAGCCGGCGACCGCGTCCGACACCCGGCCCGCGTCCCGGACGTCGCCCGCGATCATCTCCACCGGGCTGCCCGGCCCCACATAGTGCGCCAGATTTCCCTTTTCCGCGTACGGCTTGTAATGGACGAAGGCGCGTACCTCGGCGCCGGCCTCGACCAGAAGGTCGACCAGGGCCGAGCCGATGAAGCCCTCGGCCCCGGTGACCAGGACCCGGCGGCCGGACCACTGGGTGGTGCTGCTGTTCATGCTGACTCCTTCAGGTGGGTTCCCAGGGGGGTGGCAAGGGGGTGGCCGGCCAGTGCCAGTGCCTTGGCGGCCAGCAGGTCGGCGGCCCGGGCGTGGGTGCCCGGGTCGGCGGCCTGGCCCATGGCGGCGAGCCGGCCGGGGTCGGCGAGGAGCGGGGTGACCAGCTCGTCCAGCCGCTCGGCCGAGGCCTCCGCGTCGGGCAGCAGCAGCGCCGCGCCGGCGTCGGAGAGCACCCGCGCGTTGTGCGTCTGGTGGTCACCGGGCGCGTGCGGATACGGGACGAGGACGGCCGGCATGCCGATGGTGGCCAGCTCGGCGACGGTCGCCGAGCCGGCCCGGCACACCACGAGGTCGGCGGCGGCGTACGCCAGGTCCATCCGGTGCAGGTAGGAAACCGCCTCGGCGACGGCCGACCCGCCATGGGCGGCCAGCAGGGCTCTGGTCTCCTCCAGGGCCGCCGGACCGGTCTTGATCAGCAGCCGCAGGTCGGTCCGCGACCGGTACCGGCCGGCCAGCCCCACCGCCGCCGCGGTCAGCCGGGCCGCGCCCAGGCTGCCGCCGTTGACCAGCAGCAGCCGCGCGGTGTCCGGGACGCCCAGCGCCCGCCGGGCGGCCGGCCGCAGTGCGTCGCGGTCCAGCTGGGCCAACGGCCCGACCAGCGGCATCCCCACCGTCTCGGCGCGCTCCCCGCCGGCCAGGTGGGCGGCGCTGCGGTCGAAGGCCAGGGCGAGGTGCGGGGTGAGCCGGGCGGCGAATCTGTTGGCCCGCCCGGGCACCGCGTTGGACTCGTGGATCAGGCTCGGCAGCCCGGCCAGCCGCGCCCCGACGATCACCGGGGCGCTGGGGTAACCGCCCATCCCGACCGCGACCTGGGCGCCCTGCTCCTTGAGGATCGTCCGGCACTGGGCGCCCGAGCGCAGCAGCGCGGCCGGCAGCAGATAGCGTCGGGCGCCGAGCGAGGGGTCGAAGGGGATCATGTCGACGGTGTGCAGCCGGTATCCGGCCTGGGGTATCAGCCGTGTCTCCAGTCCGCGTTCGGTCCCCACGAAGGAGATCACCGCGTCCGGCACGGCCCTGCGGAGTGCGTCGGCGAGGGCGAGTCCGGGGTAGATGTGGCCGCCGGTACCGCCCGCACCGATCACGACCGAGAGTGGTGTGCTCATGGCCGCCACGCTCGCGATACGCCCTAAGAACGTTCTAAGAGAGGTGTTTGGCAGCCTATGTCCATGCCATCGTCCCTGCCGCAGCCGCCGCACAGCCCCCCGGCCGCCAAGATCCTGGTCGTCGACGACGAACCGGAGGTTCGCGCCGCCGTCGAGGACGGCCTGGCCGTGGAGGGGTATGCGGTGCGGGGCGCGGCCGACGGGCTGGCCGCCCTCTCCGAGGTCGCCGCCTGGCAGCCGGACGTCCTGGTGCTGGACGTGATGATGCCCGTCCTGGACGGGCTGGCCGTCTGCCGCCGGCTGCGCGCGCTGGACGACCGCACCCCCATCCTCGTCCTGACCGCGCTCGACTCGGTCAGCGAACGGGTCGACGGCCTGGACGCCGGCGCCGACGACTACCTGGTCAAGCCGTTCGCGCTGGACGAGCTGGTGGCCCGCGTCCGGGCCCTGCTGCGCCGCGCCTTCGCCGCCACCGCCGAGGACAGCCGGCTGTCCTTCGGCGACCTGGTGGTGGACCCGTTGACCCGCAGCGGCCACCGGGCGGGCCGTCCGCTGGAGTTCAGCCGCACCGAGTGGGCGCTGCTGGAGCTGCTGCTGCAGCACCCGGGGCAGGTGCTGCCGCGCGAGACGATCCTGGAGCGGGTCTGGGGCCGGGACTTCGGACCCGACTCCAACTCCCTGGCGGTCTACATCGGTTACCTCCGCCGGAAGCTGGAGGCGGGCGGCGAGCCCCGGCTCGTCCATACCGTGCACGGCATCGGCTACCGCCTGGGCCACCCGGAGGACCGGTGACCGGCACCCGCGGCCTGGGCGCGCGCTGGCGGCGCCGGCGTCCGCTGCGCACCCGGCTGGCGCTCGCCACCTCCGTCGCGGTGGCCGTGGTGGCCCTCGGGGTCTGCGCCGCCGCCTTCGTCATCATCCGGCACCAGATGACCCGCCAGCTCGACCTGTCGCTGGCTCAGACGGCCACCCAGACCGCCCAGCGCACCCACAACTGGGGGCCGACCGCGGGCGACGCCTCGTGCCAGTTCCCGGCCACCCCCTGCATCCAGATCGTCCCCGCCGACCCCGCGAAGGACCCCCGCGGCGGCTACCGCACCCTGCCGGTCGACGCCGGCACCCGCGCGGTCGCCGACGGCCGGTCCCCCGCGTACTACCGAGAACTCACCATCGCCGGCCGGCCGGTGCGGATGTACACCTCCCGGCTTCCGCACCGCGACGAGGCGCTCCAGGTGGCGCTGCGTTCCGACACCGTCGAGCGCGGGGTGGGGCAGGCCGCACGGGCGCTGTCCGCGGTCGGCGCGGCCGGCGTCCTGGTGGCCGCCGGGCTCGGCTACTGGGTCTCCCGTACGGGCCTGGCGCCGGTCGCCCGGCTCACCGCCACCGCGGAGCGGATCGCCGCCACCCGCGACGCCCGGCACCGCATCGAGCTGCCGCCCGGGCCGCCGGCCCGCGAGGACGAGATCACCCGCCTCGCCGCCAGTTTCAACACCATGCTCGGCGAGCTGGAGCAGTCCGTCTCCGCCCAGCGCCGGCTGGTCGCCGACGCCTCCCACGAGCTGCGCACCCCGCTGACCGCACTGCGCACCAACGCCGAACTCCTCGCCCGCGGGGACCGCCTGACCGAGGCCCAGCGCGACCGCGCGTCCGCCGCGCTGGGCCGCCAGCTGCGCGAGGTGACCACCCTCGTCAACGACCTGATCGAACTCGCCCGCGACGAGGAGCCGCAGCCGCTGGTGGAACAGGTGCGCCCGGCCGCGCTGTTGGCGCACGTGGTGACCACCGCCCGCGAGCACTGGCCGGAGATCGCCTTCACCGTCTCCGTCGCCCCGGGCGCCGCCGAGGTCACCCGCCCCGGTGTCCCCGCCCGCCTGAGCCGGCTGCTGTCCAACCTCCTCGACAACGCCGCGAAGTTCTCGCCGCCCGGCGGCCCCGTGGAGGCCGCCCTGGACGCCGGCCCGGACGCTCTCGACCTGACCGTCCGCGACCACGGCCCCGGCATCGCCCCCGGGGACCTCCCCCATGTCTTCGACCGCTTCTACCGCGCCAAGGCCGCCCGCGCCCTCCCCGGCTCGGGCCTCGGCCTGGCCATGGCCCGCCAGATCGCCCACGCCCACGGCGCGGAGCTGACCGCGGAACAGGCGCCGGGCGGCGGGGCGCTGTTCCGACTGCGGATGCCTACGAGGCGGCCGTGACCGGAGTGTGCACACGGCACACCGCGGTCCCCCACCACGAGCGCTGAGCGCCTCGCCCGCGCTCGGCACCGGCCGAAACCCCTCCCCTGCTCGTGCAGTACCGTGACCGGCGGCCGCGGGCCGCACACCGGGAGGTGGTGAGGATCCGCTCGCCCCGTCGGCACCACCCGCTACGGCCTGACGCACCGCCGACGAAGAGCCGAAGGCCCCTCCACCACCACGAACAGGACCACTCCTCCATGCCCACCGCCCAGCGCAGCCCCGGAAAGAGCTCATCCCGGAGGCGGTGGATCGGCTGGAGCGTCCTGGTGGTCGCCCTCCTGGGGAGCGCCTGGTTCGCCACGGAAGGGCTGACCGCGGCGGGCCTCACCGGCATCCATGGAACGTTCACGGTCAAGGAGTGCACCGAGGAGGCCGGCACCCGCAAGAACCCGCACACCAACGAGTTCGACTGCGAGGGCACCTTCCGTCCGGACGACGGGTCGACCGTGGACGACGGGGTGTCCCTCTACGCCTTCTCCACGGACTACGACGCGGGTACCAAACTCCCGGCCCAGCACGTCGACGGCGGCATGGTCGGGGCCATGACGTCGGGATACCTCCTCGCCAACGAGGACGGAATCAGCGGGAGCTTCCTGAAGGCCTTCCTGTGCCTCCTGTGCATCCCGGTGCTGCTCTTCTGCCGCCTCACCGGATTCGGCACGGACGGCGTCAGCATCCAACTGTTCCGGGAGAGTTGGCGTGCCACCAAGGGAACCAGGACCCGCACGATCGTGGTCACGGCCCTGGCGGTAGTCCTGTTCTGCGCGATAGAGGGCAGCAACATCCTGGCGATGGTCCTGCCCGGCCTGGTCTGATCAGGGTTCGGTCCAGGCCGGGCGCCGCCCGGCCCACCGGCCCGTGGACGGGGCCGCCCCAGCGTCCCACCCGCGCACCCCGGCGCCGGGAGCCGGCACCGGGGATCCCCCCGTTCACCGGCCTTCTCCGCACCGGCGACGAGGGAACGCCGCTCAGAACCCGGCCGGTTCCGTGTACACGCCCCACTCGTCCCGCAGTGCCCCGCAGATCTCGCCCAGCGTCGCCTCGGCGCGGACCGCCTCCAGCATCGGCTCGATCATGTTGCTGCCGTCGCGGGCCGCGGCCAGCATCTGCTTGAGGGAGGCGGCCACCTTGGCGTCGTCGCGGGCGGCCTTGCGGTCGGCCAGGACGCGGACCTGTTCGCGCTCGACCTCGTGGCTGACCCGGAGGATCTCCAGGTCGCCGGTGACCGAGCCCTCGTGGCAGTTGACGCCGACGACCCGCTTGTCGCCCTTCTCCAGTGCCTGCTGGTACTGGAAGGCGGACTCGGCGATCTCGCCGGTGAACCAGCCGTCCTCGATACCGCGGAGGATGCCCGAGGTGATCGGGCCGATCGGGTGCTGCCCGTTCGGCACGGCCCGGGCGCCGCGCTCCTTGATCTGGTCGAAGATCTTCTCGGCGTCCGCCTCGATCCGGTCCGTCAGCTGCTCGACGAACCAGGAACCGCCCAGCGGGTCGGCGACGTTGGCGACGCCGGTCTCCTCCATCAGCACCTGCTGGGTGCGCAGCGCGATCTCCGCGGCCTGCTCGCTGGGCAGCGCGAGGGTCTCGTCCAGGGCGTTGGTGTGCAGGGAGTTGGTGCCGCCCAGCACCGCCGCGAGGGCCTCCACCGCGGTGCGTACGACGTTGTTGTACGGCTGCTGGGCGGTCAGCGAGACACCGGCGGTCTGGGTGTGGAAGCGCAGCCACTGCGCCTTCTCACTGGTCGCGCCGTAGACGTCGCGCATCCAGCGGGCCCAGATCCGGCGCGCCGCCCGGAACTTGGCGATCTCCTCGAAGAAGTCGACATGGGCGTCGAAGAAGAACGACAGGCCGGGGGCGAAGGTGTTGACGTCCAGGCCGCGGCTGAGGCCGAGCTCCACATAGCCGAAGCCGTCGGCCAGGGTGTAGGCCAGCTCCTGCGCGGCGGTGGCCCCCGCCTCCCGGATGTGGTAGCCGGACACCGACAGCGGCTTGTACGCGGGGATGCCGTGTGCACAGTGCTCCATCAGGTCGCCGATCAGGCGCAGATGGGGCTCGGGCTGGAAGAGCCACTCCTTCTGGGCGATGTACTCCTTGAAGATGTCCGTCTGGAGCGTGCCGTTGAGGACGGACGGGTCGACGCCCTGGCGCTCGGCGGCGACCAGGTACATGCAGAAGACCGGGACGGCCGGGCCGGAGATCGTCATGGAGGTCGTGACGTCGCCCAGCGGGATGTCCTTGAAGAGGACCTCCATGTCGGCCGCGGAGTCGATGGCGACACCGCAGTGCCCGACCTCGCCCAGCGAGCGCGGGTCGTCGGAGTCGCGGCCCATCAGCGTCGGCATGTCGAAGGCGACGGAGAGACCGCCGCCGCCCGCCTTCAGGATCATCTTGTAGCGCTCGTTGGTCTGCTCGGCGTTGCCGAACCCGGCGAACTGGCGGATCGTCCAGGTCCGCCCCCGGTAGCCGGTCGGGTACAGGCCCCGGGTGAACGGGTACTCCCCCGGCCAGCCGATCCGCTCGAACCCCTCATAGGTGTCGCCGGGGCGCGGCCCGTACGCCGGCTCGACCGGATCGCCCGAGAGCGTGCTGAAGTCCGCGTCCCGCTTCCGGGCAGCGTCGTACCGAGCCTGCCAGCGACGGCGGCCTTCATCGATCGCGTCAGCGTCCATACCTCGAATTTACTAGGACGTCCTAGTAGTTGTCGACGGGAGACCGCCGGGTGTCACGGTGGGTGAGGGGCGGGGAGCCTCCGCGGGGGCGCCCCGGCGACAGCACAACGCGCCCGCCCCCAGGTGGG
This sequence comes from Streptomyces sp. NPDC020742, assembly GCF_040641675.1. Taxonomy (NCBI): domain Bacteria; kingdom Bacillati; phylum Actinomycetota; class Actinomycetes; order Kitasatosporales; family Streptomycetaceae; genus Streptomyces; species Streptomyces sp. NPDC020742. Next base: position 118,945 of record NZ_JBFAEA010000017.1, on the reverse strand, counting down.
GACGGGCGCGCACAAGGCGGTGGGGCGGCTGCGTCAGGCCCGGACCGGCTCCGGAGCGTCACCGGCGAGCAGCGGCTCGACCTCCCGGACGACCTTGCGCTCGACGAAGAACGCCGCGGTCGGGATGGTGCCCGAGACCAGCACCCACAGCAGCTTGCCGAACGGCCACTTGGCCTTGGAACCCAGGTCGAAGGCGAAGACCAGGTAGATGATGTAGAGCACGCCGTGGATCTGGGAGACGACCAGGGTGAGGTCCTTGCCCATCCCGAAGCCGTACTTGAAGATCATGCACGTGCAGAGCACCAGCAGCATCACGGCGGTGATGTAGGCCATCGCCCGGTAACGGGTCAGGACGCTTCGCTTCATGCCCCGAGCGTAACCACCCGTTCCGGGGCGATCTTCACCGCCCCCTCCGGACGGCGCGCCGCCCCGGGCCGGTGCCGGACCGCCCCCTACTCGTCGGTGAAGTCCTCCGCGGCCAGCCGCAGCGGCCGCAGCATCGCGAAGATCTCGCCGCACTCCTCGGCGTCGTACGCCCCCAGCCCGAAGTCCATCGCCATCAGGTCCCGGGTCGCGGCGTCGCACACCTCGCGCCCCTTGTCGGTGATCGAGGCGAGGGTGCCCCGGCCGTCGTTGGGGTTGGGCCGCTTGGCGACCAGCCCGGACTTCACCAGCCGGTCGACGGTGTTGGTGACCGAGGTGGGGTGCACCATCAGCCGCTCGCCGATCTTCGACATCGGCAGCTCACCGGCCTTGGAGAAGGTGAGCAGCACCAGCGCCTCGTAGCGCGCGAAGGTCAGCCCGTACGGCTTGACCACCGCGTCCACCTCGGACAGCAGGATCTGGTGGGCGCGCATGATCGAGGTGATCGCGGCCATCGACGGCACGGCACCCCACCGCTGCCGCCACAGTTCGTCGGCGCGGGCGATGGGATCGAAAGCAAGGCTGAGCGGCTTCGACACGCCTCCGACCCTATCGGGCGGCCATATGGTGGTCAGCCGTGTCTCAGTTTTCGGTCGCCGGGCGGTCACGTCGTGACCGCCGGAGCGCCCGCGGTGCGTCGTACCGCCCCGACCGCCGCCAGCACGCAGACCACCCCGGCCACGCCCGCCGCGGGCATCACCACCCGCAGCGGCGCCAGCTCCGCCGCGGCCCCGGCCGCGCCCATCGCCAGGCCCATCGCCGTCATCCGGCCGGCCTGGGCCAGCGTCATCGCCCGGCCCAGCAGCTCATCGGGGACGGCGGCCACGTACCAGCGGTCGACACCGAAGTTGTACGAGATCCCGGTGCCGGTCAGCACCAGCAGCAGCACCGCCCAGCCGAGGGACGGCTCGGCCGCGAAGCCGAGCGAGGGAAGCACGGCAAAGACGCCCATGGGGAAGGTCAGCCGGGTGCGGGCCGCGGGCCCCAGGAAGGCGCCGACCAGGCTCTCGGCGACCACCGCGCCCACCGGCGCGCTGCACAGCAGCAGCCCGCCGCCCGCAGGGCCGGCGCCGAGCCGGTCGGCGTAGGGGATCAGCAGTGCCTCCGGGATCACCACGAAGGCGGGCGGCAACCAGGTCAGCAGCAGCAGCGCCCGCACCCGGCGGTCGGCCAGCAGGAGCCGTACGCCGCCCAGCGAGGCGCCCAGCAGCGGCGCGCCGCCCGCACCCCGGGCGGCCGTGACCCGTGCCGGCCGGGCCCGCGTGCCCAGCCGCAGCAGCAGCGCCGAGGCGAGGAACGTCCCGCCGGTGAGCGCGAGCACCGCCTCCGGCGGCACCGCGGCCAGCAGCAGGCCGCCGGCCCCGAACCCCGCCAGCTGTGCGCCCTGGTTGACCAGGCGGATCGCCGAGCGCCCCAGCACGAACACTTCGCCCTCGCCCAGGATCTCCGTCAGCGTCGCGGCCCGGGTACCGGCGAAGACCGGGGCGATGGCCGCGGTGACACAGCGCAGCACCAGCAGCACCGCAACCGGCGTGCCCGGCACGACCATGCCCGCGGCGGCCAGCGCGCACAGCACATCGCAGCAGACCAGTACCGGACGGGCCGGGTAGCGGTCGGCGACGGCCGACAGCAGGGTGCCGCCCAGGACGTACGGCAGCAGGCCCAGCGCGAGGGTCAGCGCGCTCAGCAGGGTGGAGCCGGTGCGGTGCAGGACCAGGACGGACAGCGCGAGCTCGCAGACGACCACGCCGAGGGAGGACAGCAGGTGCGCGGCGAAGACCCAGCGGAACTCGGGGACGGCGAAGACCGCCCGGTAGCCGGGCCGGCGGGATACCCCGGGAGCGGGGGCCGCCGCGTCGGGGCAGGCGGGAGTGCGGCCCGGCGGTACGGGCCCGGTGGACGCGGACATGGCGGCAGCCTGCCGGGGCCCGGCCGCCCGCCCGTAGTCTTTCGGACGGGGCCGAATCCAGCGGACCGGCCAGCGGCCCCGGGGGCGGGGAAGGGCGACGGGGGAAGGGGACGCCGGCCATGCCGCTACACATGCACTTCGGCTCCGAGGACCTGCTGCGGATCCGCTTCGCGGTCTCCCCGCTGTGCGAGACCCACGAGGCGGTGCGGACCCTGCGGCGCGCCGACCGGCACGGCTACCACACGCCCTGGCTGCGGCGGGTGCGCGCGACGCTGGCGGGGCTGGACCTGACGCCGCTGTGGCTGTTCATGCCGTCGCCCGGGTACACCCCGGACTTCCTGGGCCGCCCGCCGGACTCCCCGCTGGCCGGCTTCGACGAGGAGTTGGCGCGCCTGCGGGCCACCGACCCGGAGCTGGCCCGCGCCGAGATGGCCAAGTCGCTGGCGTGCACGCCGGGTGCGCTGGAATCGGAGCGGGGCCGGGCGGCGCTGGACGATCCGGCGGGCGCGATCCGCGAGCTGGCCGAGGTCACCGAGCGGGCCTGGCGGGCGCTGCTCGCCCCGGACTGGCCACGGTTGCGGGCCCTGCTGGAGGCCGAGATCGCCTACCGGTCCCGGCAGCTGGCGGGCGGCGGGCTGCAGCGGCTCTTCGCCGATCTGCATCCGCTGGTGTCCTGGGCGGAGGGCACCCTGACGGTCCGTCCCCGGATCGACTTCGTCCAGGTGCAGCAGTTGGACGGCCGCGGGGTGCTGCTGCTGCCGAGCGTCTTCGTGTGGCCGGACGTAGTGAGCGCCTTCGACCCGCCGTGGCAGCCGACCGTCATCTACCCGGCCCGCGGCATCGGCGGGCTGTGGAGCCGTCCGGAGGCCGGGCCGGCGCTGACCCGGCTGCTGGGCGCGAACCGTGCGACGGTGCTGGCCGCCCTGGACGCGCCGTCGACGACGACGGCCCTGGCCCACCGCCTGGGGCTAGCGCCGTCGTCGGTCTCGGCGCACCTGTCCGTGCTGCGTGACGCCGGTCTGCTGAGCGCGCGCCGGCAGGGGCATCACGTGCTGTACGAGCGCACCCCGCTGGGCATCGCCCTGGCGGCGGGCGACTGAGCCCCGGGCAGGAGCCTTCAGGTACGGACGCGGCCCCCGGACGGATTCTGTCCGGGGGGCCGCGCTGTCCGTGGTGCATCCAGGGCCGCTATGCGGCGCCGCCCTCGGCGAGGTGGCGCTCGACGGTCGCCACCTTCGAGGTCAGGCCGTCCGTGACGCCGGGTCGGATGTCGGCCTTGAGGACCAGTGAGACCCGTCCCGAGCGCGCCTCGACGGCCGCGACCGCGCGCTTGACGACGTCCATCACCTCGTCCCACTCGCCCTCGATGGAGGTGAACATCGCGTCCGTGCGGTTGGGCAGGCCGGACTCGCGCACGACCCGGACCGCGTCGGCGACGTACTCGCCGACGTCCTCGCCGACGCCCAGCGGGCTCACCGAGAAGGCGACGATCATGCGTTCACCACTCCTTCCTTGCGGGCCCGGGCGGCGATCACGCCGGCCTCCTCCTCGCGCTTGAGGACCCGGTCCCCGTAGAGGCCGCCGAACGGCACGATCGCCAGCACGAAGAAGAACGCGACGCGCTTGAAGGGCCACTTGGTGCGGTTCCACACGTCCAGCAGCAGCACCACGTAGGTGATGAACAGCAGACCGTGGATCATGCCGAGCGGCATCACCAGGGCGTCGTAGTCGAGGGCGATCCGGAAGCCGGTGCCGAAGATCAGCAGTGCCGGGAAGGAGAGCGCCTCCGGGATGGATGCCAGGCGCAGGCGGTGCAGGGCGGCGGCGGTCTTGATGTCCACGGGGAACCTCGTTCGGGTGACAGATGGGCGATCGGCGTGCAACGCCGTCTTCTGGGGTGGAGGTCGGGCGACGGGCGGGCGGTTCGGCGTGCAACGCCGTCTTCTGGGGGTGGAGGTCGGGCGACGGGCGGGCGCATGCTTGTGCAAGAGTTCACAAGCGCGTCCCATTGTTACAGCCACGGAGGGCCGCACCCCGCCGGGGGGAGGTGAGCGTGGTCACCCCGGCCGGGACCGGGGAGATATCGGGGCGAAGTCAGGGACAAAGGACCTGCCCCGCGCGGCCCGGGCCGACTACCGTCTGCCCCGTGGCTCAGTTTCGGCTCCAGGGGAGCAAGGTGCTCGCCGTCGATATGACGGGCGACGCCGTCAAGGCGAAGAACGGGGCGATGGTCGCGTACGACGGCCAGATGTCCTTCAAGAAGATGACCGGCGGCGGCGAGGGCCTGCGCGGCATGGTCACCCGGCGGCTGACGGGCGAGCAGATGGCCGTGATGGAGGTGAAGGGCCACGGCACCTGCTTCTTCGCCGACCGCGCCAGCGAGATCAACCTGGTGCAGCTGCACGGCGAGAAGCTCTACGTGGAGGCCAGCAACCTGCTGTGCACCGAGGCGTCGCTGCGCACCGGCACCACCTTCACCGGCCTGCGCGGCGCCTCCCAGGGCAACGGCCTGTTCACCACGACCGTCGAGGGCAGCGGCCAGGCGGCGATCACCTCGGACGGGCCGGCGGTGGTGCTGCGGGTCACCAAGCAGTACCCGCTCCAGGTCGACCCGGGCGCGTACGTCGCGCACACCGGCGACCTCCACCAGCACTTCCAGTCCGGGGTGAACTTCCGCACGTTCCTGGGGGAGGGCTCGGGCGAGGCCTTCCAGATCCGCTTCGAGGGCGAGGGCCTGGTCTACGTCCAGCCCAGCGAGCGCAACACCGTGGGCGGTGAGGTCTGATGCCGTTCACCACACTCAACTCCCGCATGGTGGAGGCCCGGATCGGGCCGGGGCAGCGGCTGTTCAGCCAGCGCGGGGCGATGCTCGCCTACCGCGGGGAGGTCAGCTTCACCCCGAACGTCCAGGGCGGCCAGGGCGGTATCGGCTCGATGATCGGCCGCCGGATCGCCGGTGAGGCCACGCCCCTGATGACGGTGGAGGGCACCGGGTCGGTCATGTTCGGCCACGGCGGCCACCACGTCCAGGTCGTCGACCTGACCGGCGAGACGCTCTACGTCGAGGCCGACCGGCTGCTGGCCTTCGACGGCTCGCTCCAGCAGGGCACGATGTTCCTGGGCTCGCAGGGCGGGGTGATGGGCATGGTCCGCGGCCAGGTCACCGGCCAGGGCCTGTTCACCACGACCCTCAAGGGCGTCGGTTCGGTCGCGGTGATGGCGCACGGCGGCGTCATCGAGCTGCCGATCACCCCCCAGCGCCCGGTCCATGTCGACCCGCAGGCCTACGTCGCCCACCGGGGCGAGGTCCGCAACAAACTGTCCACGGCGCTCGGCTGGCGCGACATGGTCGGCCGCGGCTCGGGCGAGGCCTTCCAGCTGGAGCTGTCGGGCCAGGGCACCGTCTACGTCCAGGCGTCGGAGGAGAAACTGTGACCGGTCCCGTCGTCCACGACCCCCACTCGCTCCCCGCCGACGACAACGTCAACCCCTATGCCTTCAGCGTCGACCTGAACGGCCAGTGGTTCCTGCAGAAGGGGAAGATGATCGCCTACTACGGGCAGATCGACTTCCACGGCATCGGGCACGGCCGGCTGGACCGGCTGATCGCCGGGAGTTTCCATTCGCCACTGCACGCCGCGGACTGGGTCGTTGCCGAGGGCCACGGAAAGATGCTGCTGGCGGACCGCGCGTTCGATGTGAACTCCTACGACCTCGACGAGGGCAACCTCACGATTCGCTCAGGCAACTTGCTCGCCTTTCAGCCATCTCTGTCGCTGAAGCAGTCGATCATCCCCGGCTTCCTCACCCTCATCGGGACCGGGAAGTTCGTGGCCGCGTCCAACGGGCCGGTGGTCTTCATGGAGCCGCCGATCCGGGTGGACCCGCAGGCGCTGGTCGGCTGGGCGGACTGCCCCTCCCCCTGCCACCACTACGACCACCAGTACCTGCGGGGATTCCTCGGCGGGCTGCGGGCGCACACCGGCATCGGCGGGGCCTCGGGCGAGGAGCACCAGTTCGAGTTCGTCGGGGCCGGCACGGTCCTGCTGCAGTCGACGGAGCAGTTGATGCCGGAGCTGGAGACCGGCGTGGTGCCGACCGAGGCAGGCGTTCCGGGCGCGGGGGGACACGTTCCGCAAAGTGGCTCACAACTGCCCCAGCTGCCCGGCAACCTGGGGAGCCTCCAGCGCCGCTTCGGGCTGTGAGCGGTAGTCTGCGGACGGTGACCTCGAACGTCTGACCAACGCCGGCCCGGGCCGGGGGCCACCGTGCCGGCACCCCTCCCAATTAATTCAGTATTCAACTTTTACGGGTAGAGTTCCTCCATGACGACCGACAGCGACACCCCCTGGCTGACCGACCAGGAGCAGCGTGCCTGGCGCACCCATCTGGACGTCAGCAGACTGCTGATGCACCAACTGGAGCGCGATCTGCAGCCGTTCGGCCTGACCAACAACGACTACGAGATCCTGGTCAACCTCTCCGAGGCCGAGGACCACCGGCTCCGGATGAGCGACCTGGCCACCAGCACGCTGCAGTCCAAGAGCCGCCTCTCGCACCAGATCACCCGGATGGAGAACGCCGGACTGGTGCGCCGCGAGAGCTGCGAGTCGGACCGTCGTGGCCTGTACGCCGTGCTGACCGAGGAGGGCTGGGACACCATGCGCCGGGTGGCCCCGCACCACGTCGCCTCGGTCCGCAAGCACTTCATCGACCTCTTCACGCCCGGGGACCTCGAAACGCTGCGCACCTCGCTCACCCCCGTCGCCGCACACCTCCGCTCGCGCCGCGGCGGCCTGTGACCCCTGGGCCCGCGGCCCCCGGACGGGGCCGCGGACCCCGCCGGCACCGACTCAGCCGGCCAGCAGCGGCAGCCGCAGCTCGAAGACCGCCCCCTCGCGCACGCTCAGCGTGCCGCCGTGCCGCACCGCGACGTCCCGCGCGATGGCCAGCCCCAGCCCGGCCCCGCCGTCGTCCCGCGCCCGCGCCTCGTCGAGCCGTACGAACCGCTCGAAGATCCGCTCCCGCTCCCCCTCCGGCACCCCGGGCCCGTCGTCCTCGACCCGCAGCACCGCCCAGGCGCCCGCCCGCACCACGGCCACCTCCACGCCCCCGGCCGCATGCCGCTGCGCATTGTCCAGCAGATTGCCCAGCACCCGCCCCAACTGGCCGCGCGAACCGGCCACTTCCAGGCCCGCCAGCTCGCCCAGGCGCACCGGGACCCGGTCACCGACCCGCTGGGCGCACTCCTCGCGCACCAGCGCCGCCAGGTCGACCGGCGCCGCCGCCGGCGCCTCCCCCGCGTCCAGCCGGGCCAGCAGCAGCAGGTCCGCGGCCAGCCGCTGCAGCCGGACGGTGTCCGCCACCGCGCCCGGCACGTCCAGCAGCTCCGGGTGCTGCTCCCCCACCTCCAGCTGGGTGCGCAGGCTCGCGATCGGGCTGCGCAGTTCGTGCGAGGCGTCCGCCACGAACCGCCGCTGCCGCTCCACGCTCGACTCCAGTGCGGCCAGCGTCTCGTTCGTGGTGCGCGCCAGCCGGGCGATCTCGTCGCGCGCCGCCGGCTCCGGCACCCGGCGCGACAGGTCCGTGCTGGCCGTGATCGCCGCCATCTCCGAGCGGATCCCCTCCACCGGCCGCAGCGCCCGGCGGGTCACCAGCCAGGTCACCCCGGCCACCACCACGAGCAGCGGCGGCAGCCCGATCAGCATCGCGTCGCGCACCGACCCCACGGCCGCGCGCTCCGGCGCCAGCGCCGAACCCGCCCGGACCACGGCCTTCTCCCCCCGGCCGTCCTTGGCCTCGACCAGCGCGAACCGGTAGTCGGCAACCGTGCCGTCGACATCGGCGGTGCCGTCCCGGTGCCGCACCTCGCCGTCGACCTCACCGGGCCGCGGCCCGGTCGCGTCGTCCTCGTCGCCGCCGTCACCGTCGTCGTCGCCGGGCGGGAGCGGTGCGCCGTGGTCACGGCCGGCGCCCACCGCCTTCCGGTCGACGGCGCGGACGTCCTCCCCCGCCGCCAGCACCCGGCCGTCCTCATCGGTCACCACCACCGGGTGGTCCTCGCCGTCCGGCAGGTCCAGCCGGTCGTACGCCGTGCCGGTGGCGATCTGCGCGGCCACCTCCCGCGCGGCGACCTCGGCCTGTAGCCCGGCCTGCCCCTGGAGGTTGCCGCGCAGCACCAGCAGCACCGCGGTGCCGGCCGCGACCAGCGCCAGCGCCACCACCGCGGTCGCCCCGGCCGCCGCCCGGGCCCGTACCGAACCCGGCAGCCCGGAGCGCACCCTAGTCATCGGCCACCAGCCGGTACCCCGCGCCCCGCACCGTCACGATGTGACCGGCGCCGAGCTTGCGCCGCAGCGCACTCACATAGACCTCGATGATGTTGACGTCTCCCTCGTACGCGAAGTCCCACACGTGCTCCAGGATCTCCGCCTTGGAGACCACCTCGCCCGGCCGCACCGCCAGCTGCTCCAGCACCGCGAACTCCTTGGCGGTCAGCGCCACTTCGGCGCCGTCCCGCTCGACCCGCCGGGCGCCCTGGTCGAGGGCCAGCGCGCCCACCCGCAGCACCGGCGGGTGACTGCGCGCCCGCCGCCGCAGCAGCGCCTTCACCCGCGCCACCAGCACCACGTACGAGAACGGCTTGGTCAGGTAGTCGTCGGCGCCGGTGTCCAGCCCCTCGGCCTCGTCGTACTCGCCGTCCTTGGCGGTCAGCATCAGCACCGGTACGTCGTTCCCGGCCGCGCGCAACGCCCCGCAGACGCGGTAGCCGTTCATGCCGGGCAGCATGATGTCCAGCACGACGAGGTCGTACTCGCCCGCGCCGGCGCGGTGCAGCCCCTCCAGGCCGTCGTGCACCACGTCGACCGCATACCCCTCGGCCGCAAGGCCCTTGGCCAGGGAGCGGGCCAGCCGCTGCTCGTCCTCGACGATCAGCAGGCGGAAGGGACGGCGGGCGGGCTCCGCGGCGGGGTGATGGTGCGGGGACGGGAACTGGTGCGGGGCGGGCGGGCGCATACCCCCACCTTGCCAGGCCTGACCTGAAGCGCCCTTCAGCTCGCTTCAGCTCCCCTTCAGCTTCGTTCGGCCAGTGTGACGGCACAGCGTTCAACCAGCGCTGGCACAGCCGACCACAGGGGAGACACCATGAAGCGCCACCTCGTCATCGCCACCGCCGCAGCGGCCGCCCTGCTCGCCGGGGGGACGGTCACCGCCTTCGCGGTCAGCGGGGACGGCACCCAGGGCGCACCGACCGGCGCCCCGGCACAGCGGACCGACGACCGCGCCGGAGGTGACCGCGCCACCGTCGTCCACGCGGCCGACGCCGAGGACCGCCGCGAGGCCGGGGCCGCCCGGGTCACCGCCCCCGAGGCCGCGGCCGCCGCCCAGAAGGCCGTTCCCGGCACCGTCACCGGTCTCGACCTGGACCGGGACCGGCCCGGACTGGTCTGGGAAGCGGACGTCCTGGGCACGGACGGCCGGTGGCACGAGCTCACCCTCGACGCGGGCACCGGACGGGTACTGAACCAGCACCTCGACCGCGGGGACGACGACGACCACGCCCGCGAGCAGGCCGCGCTCAAGGGCGCCCGCACCGATGCCGCGGGCGCCGCCCGCACGGCCGCGGCCGGGCACGGCACGGTGACCTCCGTCGAGCTGGACGCGGACCACCGCACCCGGGCCGTCTGGGAGGTCGAGACCGTCACCAAGGACGGCCGGGAGCACACGCTGCTGGTCGACCCGGGGACCGGCCGGGCGAGCACCGCCCCGGCGGACGACGCGGACGACGACAACGACGGCGCGGACGACTGAGGCCGACGGAGGCCGGGGCTGAGGGGCACAGGACCCTCAGCCCCCGTTCGTCACCCCGTCCACCAGCTCGTCGGCCGCCCGGTAGGGGTCGGTCTCGCCGGCGACGATCCGCTCGGCCAGCGCCTCCAGCCGGCGGTCCCCGCGGAGGTCGCCGATCCGCTCGCGCAGCGCGGTGACCGCGATCGTCTCGACCTCGTGGGCTGCGCGGGCCCGGCGCCGCTCGGCCAGCACCCCGCGCTCCTCCATCCAGGCCCGGTGCTTCTCCAGGGCCTCGACGACCTCCTCGACGCCCTCGCCGCGCGCCGCGACCGTCTTGACGATCGGCGGCCGCCAGTCCCCCGCCGCCCGGGACTCGCCCAGCCCCAGCATGTGGTTGAGCTCCCGGGCGGTGGCGTCGGCGCCGTCCCGGTCGGCCTTGTTGACCACGTAGACGTCACCGATCTCCAGGATTCCGGCCTTCGCCGCCTGGATCCCGTCGCCCATGCCGGGCGCGAGCAGCACCACGCTGGTGTCGGCCTGCGAGGCGATCTCCACCTCGGACTGGCCGACGCCGACCGTCTCCACCAGGACCACGTCGCAGCCGGCCGCGTCCAGGACACGGATCGCCTGCGGCGCGGCCCAGGCCAGACCACCCAGATGGCCGCGGGTGGCCATGGAGCGGATGTAGACGCCGGGGTCGGAGGCGTGCTCGCTCATCCGGACCCGGTCGCCGAGCAGCGCTCCGCCGGAGAACGGCGAGGACGGGTCGACAGCGAGCACACCGACCCGTTTGCCGGCCTTGCGGTAGGCGGTGACCAGCGCGGAGGTGGTGGTGGACTTCCCCACGCCGGGCGAGCCGGTCAGGCCGACCACATAGGCGTTGCCGGTGAGCGGCGCCAGCGCCGCCATCACCTCGCGGAGTTCCGGCGCCGCCCCCTCCACCAGGGAGATCAGCCGCGCCACCGCCCTCGGCCGGCCCTGCCGTGCCTGCTCCACCAGCTGGGGGACGTCCACCATCGCTGCCCGCTCCTTCGGCTCGCTCGTCCGCTTCCGGCCCGCCCGTACGCGCTTACTTACCCGGTACGCGGAGGATCAGCGCGTCGCCCTGACCACCGCCACCACACAGTGCGGCGGCACCCGTGCCACCGCCCCGCCGGCGCAGCTCCAGCGCCAGGTGCAGCACGATCCGGGCGCCGGACATCCCGATCGGGTGACCCAGCGCGATGGCGCCGCCGTTGACATTCACCTTTTCCGGCGACACCCCGAGGTCCTTCATCGACTGCACGGCAACCGCCGCGAACGCCTCGTTGATCTCGATCAGGTCAAGATCCTCGACGGTCAGGCCCTCCTTGCCCAGCGCGTGGTTGATGGCGTTGGACGGCTGGGACTGCAGCGAGTTGTCCGGGCCCGCGACATTGCCGTGCGCGCCGATCTCCGCGATCCACTCCAGGCCCAGCTCCTCGGCCTTGGCCTTGCTCATCACGACCACCGCGGCGGCGCCGTCGGAGATCTGCGAGGAGGTGCCGGCGGTGATCGTGCCGTCCTTGGCGAAGGCCGGGCGCAGCTTGCCCAGCGACTCCGCCGTGGTCTCGGCGCGGATGCCCTCGTCCTTGCTGAACAGGACCGGGTCGCCCTTGCGCTGAGGGATCTCCACGGGGGTGATCTCGGCCTCGAAGAGCCCGTTCTTCTGGGCGTCGGCGGCCCGCTGGTGGGAGCGTGCGGCGATCTCGTCCTGCTCCGGACGGGCGATGCCCAGACGGGTGTTGTGCTTCTCGGTCGACTCGCCCATGGCGATGCCCTCGAAGGAGTCGGTCAGGCCGTCGTGCGCCATCGCGTCGAGCATCTCGACGGCGCCGTACTTGTAGCCCTCCCGCGACTTGGGCAGCAGGTGCGGGGCGTTGGACATGGATTCCTGGCCGCCGGCGACCACGACGTCGAACTCACCGGCGCGGATCAGCTGGTCGGCCAGCGCGATGGCGTCCAGGCCGGAGAGGCAGACCTTGTTGACGGTCAGCGCGGGGACGTTCATCGGGATGCCGGCCTTGACCGCGGCCTGGCGCGCCGGGATCTGCCCCGCCCCGGCCTGCAGCACCTGGCCCATGATCACGTACTGGACCTGGTCGCCGCCGATGCCCGCCCGGTCCAGTGCCGCCTTGATGGCGAAGCCGCCCAGATCCGCGCCGGAGAAGGTCCGCAGCGATCCCAGGAGCCGCCCCATCGGGGTGCGTGCTCCGGCCACGATGACCGAGGTGGTGCCGTTCGTGCCGTTGGTTCCAGTCATGCGATGCGGCCTTCCTTTGCAGGGAAGTTAACGAGGGTTCCCGTCAATGTACTGAGCGGTACGCGCCGGGTCACCGGCAAGCAGGTGTGATCGCGCGCACGTTGCGTAACCGGCCGTGCGGGCGGTGCACTGGAGCCATGCTGACGCGAATCGACCACATCGGGATCGCCTGTTTCGACCTCGACAAGACTGTCGAGTTCTACCGTGCCACGTACGGCTTCGAGGTGTTCCACTCCGAGGTCAACGAGGAGCAGGGCGTCCGGGAAGCCATGCTCAAGATCAATGAGACGTCCGACGGCGGCGCCTCGTACCTCCAGCTGCTGGAGCCGACCCGCGAGGACTCCGCGGTGGGCAAGTGGCTGGCCAAGAACGGCGAGGGCGTGCACCACATCGCCTTCGGCACCGCGGACGTCGACGCCGACTCCGAGGCCATCCGCGGCAAGGGCGTACGGGTCCTGTACGACGAGCCCCGGCGGGGTTCGATGGACTCCCGGATCACCTTCCTGCACCCCAAGGACTGCCACGGTGTACTGACCGAACTCGTCACCGCCGCGCCCCCCACCGGGACGGAGCACTGACCTTCACCTTCCCCGGCCGGTAGAGTGCAGCTTCGGCCGGGGTACGGGAGTGGGGCTCGGACCATACTCTGCCGATGATCTGACACCATTTCTTCGGAAGGGTCAGCTCCAACGGGTGTGAGTCCGGTACGACGAGACGTGTACGGGACGACCGCTGCAAGGACCGGAGTCGGCCGCCACCATGACCAGGGGACGGATGGGACCGCGCAGTGCGGGGCAACGAACGCCAGGAGCGTAAGTGGGCTGAGGCCGACCACCTCTCTCAGTTCGAAGCCGAGATGGAGCGGCTGAAGACCGAGCGGGACAAGGCCGTCCAGCACGCCGACGACCTCGGCTACCAGGTCGAGGTGCTGCGCGCCAAGCTGCATGAGGCGCGCCGCAGCCTCGCGACGCGTCCTGCCTACGACAACCTCAGCCACCAGGCCGAGCAGTTGCTGCGCAATGCGCAGATCCAGGCCGACCAGCTGCGTTCGGATGCCGAGCGGGAGCTGCGCGAGGCACGGGCGCAGACCCAGCGGCTGCTGCAGGAGCAGGCCGAGCAGCAGGCCCGTCTGGAGGCCGAGCTGCACGCCGAGGCGGTCAGCCGCCGCCAGCGGCTGGACGAGGAGCTCAACGAGCGCCGGCAGACCGTCGAGTCGCACGTCAACGAGAACGTCGCCTGGGCCGAACAGCTGCGGGCCCGTACCGAGGCGCAGGCCCGGCGCCTGATGGAGGAGTCCCGGGCGGAGGCCGAGCAGGCGCTGGCGTCCGCGCGGGCCGAGGCGCAGCGGCTGACCGAACGCGCCCGCGAGCGGCTCGGCTCGGAGGCCGAACAGGCCCGCGCCGAGGCGGAGTCCGTCCTGCGCCGGGCGCGCGCGGACGCCGAGCGACTGCTGAACGTCGCCTCCAGCCAGGCCCAGGAGGCCACCGAACAGGCCGAGCAGCTGCGCACCGCGGCCGGCACCGAGTCGGAGGAGGCACGCCGGCAGGCCGCCGAGCTGTCCCGTACCGCCGAGGCCCGGATCCAGGAGGCGGACGCGGCGCTGCGCGAGGCCCGCGCCGAGGCCGAGAAGCTCGTCGAGGAGGCCCAGCAGAGCGCCGCCAAGCGGCTGTCCGCGGCCGAGTCGGAGAACGAACAGCGCACCCGTACGGCCAAGGGCGAGGTGGCCCGGCTGGTCGCCGAGGCCACCAAGGAGGCCGAGGCGCTCAAGGCCGAGGCCGAGCAGCTGCGCGCCGACGCCCGTACCGAGACCGAGCGGCTGCTGGCCGAGGCGCAGGAGTCCGCGCGGTCGAAGGCGGCGGAGGACTCCGCGGCCCAGCTGGCGAAGGCCGCACGGACCGCCGAGGAGGTGCTGACCAAGGCGTCGGAGGACGCCAAGGCCACCACCAAGGCCGCCGCTGAGGAGGCCGAGCGGCTGCGCCGGGAGGCCGAGTCCGAGGCGGACCGGCTGCGCGAGGAGGCACACGACACCGCGGCGCAGCTCAAGGGCGCCGCGAAGGACGACACCAAGGAGTACCGCGCCAAGACCGTCGAACTCCAGGAGGAGGCGCGGCGGCTGCGCGGCGAGGCCGAGCAGCTGCGGGCGGACGCGGTCGCCGAGGGCGAGCGGATCCGCAGCGAGGCCCGGCGGGAGGCGGTCCAGCAGATCGAGGAGGCGGCCGGTACCGCCGAGGAGCTGCTGGCCAAGGCCAAGTCCGACGCCGAGGAGACCCGTTCGGGGGCCGTCTCGGAGAGCGAGCGGGTGCGGACCGAGGCCATCGAGCGCGCCACCGCGCTGCGCCGGCAGGCCGAGGACGCGCTGGAGCGGGCCCGCAAGGAGTCCGAACAGCTGCTGACCGAGGGCGCCGAGGCCGCCGAGCTGGTGGGCGCCGAGGCTGAGAAGGCCGCGGCACAGCTGCGCGCGGAGGCCGAGGAGGCCGCCCAGGAGCGACGGGCTGAGGCGCAGGCGGAGCTGGACCGGCTGCGTACCGAGGCCGAGGAGAAGGTCACCGCCGCCGAGGAGGCGCTGCGCGAGGCCCGCGCGGAGGCCGAGCGGCTGCGCCGGGAGACCCAGGAGGAGGCGGCCCGGCTCAAGGCGGAGGCCGCGGAGCGGCGCCGGGCGCTGCAGCAGGAGGCCGAGGAGGAGGCCGAACGGCTGCGCACCGAGGCCGCCGCGGACGTCTCGGCCGCGCGCTCCGAGGCCGAGGCGGTGGCGGTGCGGCTGCGCACCGAGGCGTCGGCCGAGGCGGAGCGCCTGAAGGAGGAGGCACAGGAGTCCGCCGACCGGGTGCGCGCGGAGGCGGCGACCGCCGCGGAGCGTACGGGCACCGAGGCGGCGCAGGCGCTGGCCGAGGCCCAGGAGGAGGCCGCGCGGCGGCGCCGGGAGGCCGAGCAGCTGCTGGGCGAGGCCCGCGAGGAGGCCCACCAGGAACGCACCACCGCCCGCGAGCAGAGCGACGAGCTGCTGTCGTCGGCCCGTACCCGGGTCAGCGAGGCCCAGGAGGAGGCCGGGCGGCTGGTCGAGGAGGCCGAGGGGCGCTCGGCCGAGCTGGTGGCGGCGGCCGAGCAGACCGCACAGCAGGTGCGGGATTCGGTCGCGGGGCTGCACGAGCAGGCCGGCGAGGAGATCGCCGGGCTGCGGTCGGCGGCCGAACACGCGGCGGAGCGGACGAAGTCCGAGGCGCAGGAGGAGGCCGACCGGGTCCGCAAGGACGCCTACGAGGAGCGGGAGCGCGCCTCGGAGGACGCGGCGCGCGCCCGGCACGAGGCGCAGGAGGCGTCCGAGGCCGCGAAGTCGCTGGCAGAGCGGGCGGTTTCGGAGGCCATCGAGGAGGCCGACCGGCTGCGTGCCGAGGCCGCCGGGCTGCTGGACGAGGCGCACCGGGACGCCGGAACCGCGCGTTCCGAGGCCGCCGAGGAGGCCGAGCGGCTGGTCGCGGAGGCGACCGCCCGGGCCGAGAAGCTGGTCACGGACGCCTCGGCGAAGGCGCAGCAACTGCGTACCGAAGCCTCCGACGCGCTGACGGCCGGCGAGCAGGACGCGTCGCGGGCCCGGGCGGAGGCGCGGGAGGACGCCAACCGCATGCGCACGGACGCCGCGGAGCAGGCCGACCGGCTGATCAGCGAGGCCCGTGCCGAGGCCGAACGGATCGTCACCGAAGCCACCGAGCTGACCTCTTCGGCGCAGGACGACGCGGACCGTACGGTCGCCGAGGCGCAGGAGGCCGCCGAGCGGCTCCGGACCGACGGCGAGCAGCAGGCGCGGGCGCTGGTGGCGGAGGCGACCGAGGCCGCCGAGCGGCTGCGCACCGAGGCCGCCGAGGTGCTGGAGAACGCCCGCAAGGACGCCGAGCAGACCGGCGACGAGGCCCGCAAGGCGGCCAACAAGACGCGTTCGGACGCCGCGACGCAGGCCGACGAGCTGATGGCGGAGGCCGCGACCGAGGCGGAGCGACTGCGCACCGAGGCGGCCGAGACCACCGCGGACGCCGAGCGGGACGCCGACCGCACCCGGGCCGACGCCCGGGAACAGGCCGACCGCATGCTCGCGACGGCCACCGCGGAGGCGGACCGGCTGCGCACCGAGGCGGCCGAGACGGTCACCTCCGCGCAGGAGCACGCCACCCGTACCCGCAGCGAGTCCGCGAAGGTCAAGGAGGACGCCGAGGCGGCCGCCGAGCGGACCCGCACCGAGGCCCAGCAGGAGGTCGACCGGCTGCTCGACGAGGCCCGCAAGGACGCCGCGAAGCGCCGCGCGGACGCCGCCGAGCAGGCCGACCAGCTCGTCGCCAAGGCCCAGGAGGAGGCGCTGAAGGCGGCCACCGCCGCCGAGGAGCAGGCCGACACCATGGTCGGCGCGGCTCGCAAGGAGGCCGACCGGATCCTCTCCGAGGCGACCACCGAAGGCAATGCCCGGGTGGAGAAGGCCCGTACGGACGCCAACGCGCTGCTGGAGGGGGCCCGCGGGGACGCCACCGGCATCCGGGAGCGCGCCGAGGAGCTGCGTCAGCGGATCGAGTCCGAGGTCGAGGAGCTGCACGAGCGGGCCCGCCGGGAATCGGCGGAGACCATGAAGAACGCGGGCGAACGGGTCGACAAGCTCATCGCCCAGGCCACCGCCCAGCAGGTCGCGGCCGAGGAGAAGGCCGACCAGCTGATGTCGGACGCCAACAGCGAGGCGAGCAAGGTCCGGATCGCGGCGGTGAAGAAGGCCGAGGGCCTGATCAAGGAGGCCGAGAACAAGAAGGCCGCGGCGGTGCGCGACGCGGAGCGGATGCGCAGCGAGGCCGAGGCCGAGGCCAAGCGGATCGTGGAGGAGGGCAAGCGGGAGCTGGAGGTCCTGGTGCGCCGGCGGGAGGACATCAACACCGAAATCTCCCGCGTTCAGGACGTTCTGGAAGCCCTGGAGTCGTTCGAGACGCCCGGCGGAGGCGGGGGTGGTGGTAGTGAGGGCAAGGGCGGCGGCGTCAAGGCCGCGGCCGGCGCAGGGGCAACTCGTTCGAGTGGCAAGCAGTCTGAAGGGTAGCCACTCAAATGAGGGGTCATTCTCCGGATCAAACCCGCAATGACTCGATGACACGCCGTTGTGACCCCTAGGATTCTCCTTATCACCTCACCGGTCTCTTCGACAGGAACCCCATGAGCGACACTTCCTCCCCCTTTGGCTTCGAGCTCGTGCGGCGTGGGTACGACCGCGGTCAGGTGGATGACCGCATCACGAAGCTCGTCGCCGACCGCGACAGCGCGCTGGCCCGCATCACGTCGTTGGAAAAGCGGATCGAGGAGCTGCACCTCGAGACGCAAAACGCCCAGGCGCAGGTCAATGACGCCGAACCGTCCTACGCGGGCCTCGGTGCGCGCGTGGAGAAGATCCTCCGTCTCGCCGAGGAGGAGGCCAAGGACCTGCGCGAGGAGGCCCGCCGGGCCGCCGAGCAGCACCGCGAGCTGGCCGAGTCGGCCGCCCAGCAGGTCCGCAACGACGCGGAGGCGTTCGCCGCCGAGCGGAAGGCGAAGGCGGAGGACGAGGGCGCCCGGATCGTCGAAAAGGCCAAGGGCGAGGCGTCCTCGCTGCGGGCCGAGGCGCAGAAGGACGCGCAGTCCAAGCGCGAGGAGGCGGACTCCCTCTTCGAGGAGACCCGGGCGAAGGCCGCACAGGCCGCCGCCGACTTCGAGACCAACCTTGCCAAGCGCCGGGAGCAGTCCGAGCGCGACCTGGCCTCGCGTCAGGCCAAGGCCGAGAAGCGGCTCGCGGAGATCGAGCACCGCGCCGAGCAGCTCCGCCTGGAGGCCGAGAAGCTGCGTACGGACGCCGAGCGCCGGGCCCGCCAGACGGTGGAGACCGCGCAGCGCCAGGCCGAGGACATCGTGGCGGACGCCAACGCCAAGGCGGATCGTATCCGCAGCGAATCCGAGCGCGAGCTGGCGGCGCTGACCAACCGCCGCGACTCGATCAACGCGCAGCTGACCAACGTCCGCGAGATGCTCGCGACGCTGACCGGCGCGGCGGTGGCCGCGGCCGGCGCCCCCGGCGACGAGGAGACCGCCACCCGCGGTGTCCCGGCCCAGCAGAGCCGCTGACCCGCCCACCGGCTCCACCCCGTACGACCGCGCCCCCGTTCCCGTCCGCTGCGACGGCAACGGGGGCGTGGTCGTCCCTGGGGTCAGTCGGGCGGCCCCGCCCCGGTAGCCGGGGCACCGGGGCGCGCCTAGCGTTCTCTACATGATCGAGCTCGACGGGCTGACCAAGCACTACGGCGACACGGTCGCCGTGGACCACCTCACCTTCACGGTGCGGCCCGGCATCGTCACCGGCTTCCTCGGCCCCAACGGTGCGGGCAAGTCCACGACCATGCGGATGATGCTCGACCTGGACAACCCGACCTCGGGAACCGTCCGGATCGACGGCAAGCACTACCGGCAGCTGCAGGATCCGCTGACGTACATCGGTGCGCTGCTGGAGGCGAAGGCGGTGCACGGCGGCCGCAGCGCCGCCAACCACCTGCTGTGCCTGGCGCAGAGCAACGGCATCCCGCGCGGCCGGGTCGCCGAGGTGCTCGACACGGTCGGGCTGTCCTCGGTCGCCAAGAAGCGCGCCAAGGGCTTCTCGCTCGGCATGAGCCAGCGGCTGGGCATCGCGGCCGCGCTGCTCGGCGACCCGCAGGTGCTGCTCTTCGACGAGCCGGTCAACGGCCTCGACCCCGAGGGCATCCACTGGATCCGCAACCTGATGAAGAACCTCGCCGCCCAGGGCCGTACGGTCTTCGTCTCCTCCCACCTGATGAGCGAGATGGCGCTCACCGCCGACCACCTGGTGGTGATCGGGCAGGGCCGGCTGATGGCCGATATGTCGATGAAGGACTTCATCCACCAGAACTCACGGTCCTACGTCCGGATGCGCTCCCCGGAGCAGGAGCGGCTGCTCGATGTGCTGAGTGCCGAGGGGATCCATGGTGTGGCGGCCGGCGGCGGTGGCGCGCTGGAGGTCGACGGGGTGCCCGCCGACCGGCTGGGCGAACTCGCCGCGGCCCACCAGCTGACCCTGCACGAACTGAGCCCGCAGCACGCCTCGCTGGAGGAGGCGTTCATGCGGCTGACGGCGGGCTCGGTGGAGTACCACGCACACGACGGCGAACCGGTGCCGGCGCAGGCCGCACTCCCTCCGGACGCCGCGCCCCCCGCGGGGCAACCCCAGCCGGCCGGCTGGGGCACGGACTGGCAGAAGAAGAGGAGCTGACGGATGGCGGCGGTCGGGCAGGTCCTCCGGTCGGAGTGGACCAAGATCAGGTCGGTACGGTCGACGGTGTGGACGCTGGGCACCGCACTGGTGGTGACGGTCGTTCTGGGCGTGCTGATCTGCACGCTGGCCAGCAATGACTTCGGCTCGATGCCGGCCCGGGACCGGCTGTCGTTCGACGCCACCAACATCAGCTTCGCCGGGATGGGCCTGGGCCAGCTCGCGATGATCGTCTTCGGGGTGCTGGTGGTCTCGAACGAGTACAGCACCGGCATGATCCGCGCCTCGCTGGCGGCCGTCCCGCAGCGCGGCACCTTCCTCTTCTGCAAGGTGGCGGTGGCCACCGCCCTGGTCTTCCTGGTCGGCCTGGCCACCAGCTTCCTGGCGTTCTTCGCCGGCCAGGCGGCGCTGGGCGACCTCCGGGTCCACCTCAGCGACCCTGGCGTGCTGCGCGCGGTGATCGGCGGCGGCCTCTACATGACCCTGATCGCGCTGTTCTCGATGGCGGTCGCCACGATGCTGCGCAGCCCGATGCTCTCGCTGGGCATCCTGATGCCGTTCTTCTTCCTGATCTCCAACATCCTGGGCAATGTCTCGGCCACCCGGAAGATCGGGCGCTACCTACCGGACCAGGCGGGCTCGAAGATCATGCAGGTGGTCCCCCGGGTCAACGACGAGGTGCCGTACGGCCCGTGGGGCGGGCTGGGCATCATGATCGCCTGGACCGTGGCGGCGCTGATCGGCGGGTACGTCCTCCTCAAGAGGCGCGACGCCTGAGGCGGGCGTCCGGGCTCCGCGCGCCCACGAAAGGGCACACGATGCGGCGCGGGGCGCGTACGGCGGGCCCCGCCGGCTCTGGTGCCGCGTCCCGGCGCCTCGTCACCTCGTGGCCCGGTACCGGGAACAATTGGAGGGAACCGTCAACCCCCCGATAGCCTCCTAACCCTCACGGGGGCACGAGGGCGCCTCTGCCCCGAACCATCTCGCGAGGGGCGGAGAATGATCGAGGCAGTCGGCCTGACGAAGCGCTACGGCGCCAAGACGGCCGTGTACAACCTGTCGTTCCAAGTACGGCCGGGCGTGGTGACCGGCTTCCTTGGGCCCAACGGCTCCGGCAAATCGACGACCATGCGGATGATCCTGGGGCTGGACACACCGACCTCGGGCCACGCCACGATCGCCGGCCGCCCCTTCCGCAACCTCCCCAACGCGCCCCGTCAGGTGGGTGCGCTGCTCGACGCCAAGGCAGTGCACGGCGGGCGCAGTGCGCGCAGTCACCTGCTCTCGCTCGCGCAGCTCTCCGGGATCCCGGCCGGCCGGGTCGACGAGGTGCTCGGTGTGGTCGGCCTCCAGGAGGTCGCGGGCCGGCGCTCCAAGGGCTTCTCGCTCGGCATGGGCCAGCGGCTGGGCATCGCGGCGGCGCTGCTCGGCGACCCGCAGGTGCTGCTCTTCGATGAGCCGGTCAACGGTCTCGACCCCGAGGGCATCCTCTGGGTCAGGAACCTGATGAAGTCGCTCGCCGCCGAGGGCCGTACGGTCTTCGTCTCCTCCCACCTGATGAGCGAAATGGCGCTCACCGCCGACCACTTGATCGTGATCGGCCGCGGGCAGCTGATGGCGGACATGTCGGTCAAGGAGTTCATCTCTGCCAACTCCGCCGACTTCGCCCGGGTACGCACCCCCGACACCGAGCCGGAGCAGCGCGAGAAGCTGACCGCCGCCCTCGGTGAAGCGGGCGGGCAGGTGACGCCCGAGCCGGACGGTGCGCTGCGGGTGGCCGGGCTGCCGCTCCCCCGGATCAGCGACCTCGCCCACGGTGCCGACGTACGGCTGTGGGAGCTCTCGCCGCACCAGGCGTCCCTGGAAGAGGCGTACATGCGGTTGACGCAGGGCGTCGTCGACTACCGCTCGACGACCGATCGGCGGTCCGCTCTGCAGCAGGCGCCCGCCGGGTACGCCCCGCAGGGGGCGCTCCCGGGGGCACCGCAGGGGTACGCCGGCGGACCGGGCCACCCGGGCGGCGGTCCCGGTGTGCCCGGCCAGATGCCGACCGCCGGGGAGGTGCCGGGGCAGCCGAACCCGTACGCCCCGCAGAACCCGTACGGCGCTCCGGCGCCCGCAGGCGCGCCGGGCGCCGGCTATCCGCCGCCCGCGCAGCCCCAGGGTCACCCGTACGGGGCACCCCACCCCTACGGGCAGCAGCCCGCTGCTCCCATGCCGCCCGCCGCCCCGGCCGCGCAGCCCGCCCCCGCCGCGCCGATGCCGCCCGCCGACATGCCCACGCCGCAGAACGAGGACGCCCGATGACCAGCCCTCAGCAGCCGCAGCCCGAACCCGGACCGCACGGCGCCGACGCAGCGCCGCAGCCGACGCCGGCCGCGCCCCCGATGCCGCCCGCCACGGCGCCCGCACAGCCGGAGCAGCAGGCGCAGCAGCCGGCGCCCCCGGAGCAGCAGTCCGCTCCGGAGCAGCCGGCACCGGCCGCACCGGCCGCACCGGCTCAGCCCACCCCGGGCGGTACGCCCGGCACGATGATGCTCCAGGCCCAGCCGATGCCGGAGCCGCCCGCGCCCGCGCCCGCCAAGGAAGCGGGCACGATGATGCTCCAGGCGCAGCCCCCGGCGGCGCAGGACCCCCGGTCCGCACCGCCCGCACAGCCCGCGCCCGCACAGCCCGCCCCGGCTCAGCCCGCGCCCGCACAGCCCGCCCCGGGCGGTACGCCCGGCACGATGATGCTGCAGGCCCAGTCGATGCCCGAGCCGCGGCCGCTCGCCGCGCACGGACCGGGCAAGGACGCCGGCACGATGATGCTCCAGGCACCGGTCCAGGCCCCGGTCCCGGGACAGACGCCCCAGGCGCAGCCGCAACAGCCCCAACAGCCCCAACAGCCGCAGCAACCCCAGCCCCAGCAGCAGCCCCAGCCCCAGCAGCAGGCCCCGGCACAGCCGCACCAACCGCACCAGCCGGCCCAGCCGGTCCCCGGCGGCGCGGGCGCCGGCTACGTCTCGCCGATCCCGGTGCGCCCCACCCACCTCGGCCATGCGCTGCTCTCGGAGTGGACGAAGATCCGCTCGGTGCGCTCGACGGTCTGGACGCTGGGCGTGATGGCCGTCCTCGCCCTCGGCGTGGGCGCGCTGGTGGCTGCCGGGGTGTCGGACAACGAGAGCATCGGGCAGGTCTCGCCGCTCTTCTTCGGGTTCTTCGGGATGCTGCTGGGCGTCCTGTGCGTCCTCCCGCTGGGCGTGCTGGTGACCTCCTCCGAGTACGGCACCGGCATGATCCGCACGACCCTGACCGCCTCGCCCGCCCGCGGCCGGGTGCTGGCGGCCAAGGCGATCGTCTTCTTCGCGCTGACCTTCGTGGTCACCACCGTCGTCACCGCCCTGGTCGCCTTCATGGACACCGCCGTGCTCGGTGACCTCAGCGACGCCGAGGTCACCGCCGGCCAGTGGCTGAAGTCGACCGTGGGCATCGGCCTCTACGTGGCGTTCCTGGGGCTGCTGGCGCTCGCCGTCGGCTCGCTGATCCGGCACTCCGCCGGCGCGATCACGATCATGATCGGCCTCGTCCTGCTGCCGTTCGTGCTGTCGATGTTCATGCTCACCGAGAGCCTGAAGGACGTGCGCAACTTCCTGCTGGGCTACTCGATCCCCAACGAGCTCACGGTGATGTACGGCAGCAAGTTCCCGTTCGTGGACGGCGGACCCGAAGGCTGGGAGCCGCTGTGGATCGTGATGGGTCTCGCCGCCGTCGCCCTCGGCGGCGCCTACGCCGCCATGCGGCAGCGCGACGTGTAACACCGCACCGCACCACCGGCCCCGGGCTTTCAGTACTTGGGGCCGTTCCGGGACCGCTGGAGCCGCGCGCTCCGGCGGTCCCGTGCGTTCCAGCAGGCTGTGTGCCAGTGCCGGCGGTCGTCGACACCGCCGTACTGCGGCCAGGCGACGACGTGCGGGAAGCCGGGCGGGATCTCCTGGTCGCAGCCGGGGCAGCGGTAGTGCTTGGCGGCGCCGCCGCCCCCGACGTGCCGCACCACCCAGTCCTCACCGCGCCACTCCTCGGTCCGCTCCAGGCCGTAGCGGTCGCCGCCCACGCGCTCGACGGGCTTCGGACCGCCGTGCTGGCGGTTTCGACGCGGGGACACAGAACACCTCGGGATGCGTACGGGGTCACGGGTTGTCACCAGCGTACGCGGCGCGCGCCCGGCGTCCGCCACCGCGCGGATCCTGCGATCATCGGGAAATTTCGCGCCAGGCCGTGCCCTTGGTACGTGTCGGCCGTTGTTGCCTGTAGGGGAGAGTCGCGTCGGCTGCGAGGAGGCAGAGAGCGATGCGCGTGGGCGCTTTCATCCTGGCCGGTCAATTCCCCGGCCAGGGACAGGGGGAGGCACTGCACCGCGCGGTGCGCTCCGCGGAGGTCGCGGAGCAGTCCGGACTCCATGACGTCTGGCTGGCGGAACACCACTTCGTGCCCTACGGCGTCTGCCCGAACGCCGCGACGCTGGCCGCCCTGCTGCTGGGGCGCACCCGCCGGATCGGCGTCGGCACGGCGGTCAGCGTGCTGCCGACCCAACATCCGGTGGCGCTCGGCGAGCAGGCAGCGCTGCTGCACCTCACCTCGGGCGGCCGGTTCACGCTGGGCGTCGGGCGCGGTGGCCCCTGGGTGGACCTGGAGGTCTTCGGCACCGGACTCGCCGCGTACGACCACGGCTTCGCCGAGTCGCTGGACCTGCTGCTGCGCTGGCTGCGCGAACCGCGGGTCGGCGCGCAGGGCGAGCGGTACGCCTTCCGTGAGGTGGCGGTGGTGCCGCGGCCGGACCAGGCGCTGGGCGATCCGGACGACGCCTGCGCAGCGCCGCCACCGGGTCCGCCCGTCGTGGTGGCCTGCACCTCCCCCTCGACGGTGCGGATGGCCGCCGAGCGCGGGCTGCCGATGCTGCTGGGGATGCACTGCGGCGACGAGGAGAAGGCGGAGATGGTGGCGCTGTGGCGGAGGGCCGCCCGGGAGGCCGGCCGGGACGGCGACGAGATCGCCACCGCTGGGCATGTCTCGGCCGGAGTGGTGCAGACCGCCGACACCCGCGCGGTCGCGACGGAGACCCTGACGAAGGCCATGCCCGGCTGGCTGCGGCAGGGGCTGGGCGCCCATGTGACGGTCGACGGGCGCTATCGCGCGATGCGCGATCCGGAGGCCTATACGGAGCTGCTGTGCGGGCTGCATCCGGTCGGCCCGCCGCGGCTGTGCGCGGACCGGCTGGCGGCGACCTCGGAACGGACCGGCATCACCCGCTTCGCGCTGCTGGTCGAGGGCTCCGGCGATCTCGCGGCGACGGAGGAGAACGTCCGCCGGTTGGGTACGGAGGTCCTGGCACAGCTGGGGTGAGGCCGCCCGGCGGCACCCGGGTGCGCCGGCGCGGGGCCGGGAGGGGGCCATCGGCCGGTCGTACGGTGTGCTGCCGCTGGCGCACCGTGTGCCACGGGGCGCGCCCAGCCCCGCGTACGCAGCGGCAGCAACTCCGGTCAGCAGTCGCGGAGTTCCGGCGACTGGTTCAGCAGCTGGCCCCGGATCGAGGTGAATTTGGCCAGGCGGTCGTCCACCGCCGGGTCGAGCGGGAAGACCGCGACCCGGTGGCAATTCTGGAAGGCCAGCCGCACACCGAAGTGGCGCTCCAGCGAACCACGGATGGCGTCACTCGCCAGCGCGCGCAGCAGCTGGCCGCGCGCCTGCTCGTCCGGCGGGGGCGTCTGGTTGTCGGCGAACTGCCCGCCGTCCACCTTCAGCTGTGCCACCAGAGAGCTGATCATCCCCCATGCATAGGGCAGGGAGTTCCGGACGCAGTCGACAAATGCGGCTTCGTCGACCTCGCCTCGCTCGGCCTGTTCGAGGAGGGCCGGTGAGACGTCGAGCGACATGAGGTTCTCCTCTCGCGGCCCCGTCGGGACGGACGGGGCCTAGGGACGGGACTAGGGGTTCCGCGACGGAGCGTGTTCGCCTCACAACCCCCCGCTGCAACGGTATGCCGCGCAAGGGGCCCGCACCAGGAGATTGCACATACAACCGGCCATTGGCGAGCGCCGGGGGTGCGGGGATTTCCCCCGTAAAGGCACCCCGGTCCAGGGCGAATCGCGTCGGAGGGGCATGGTCGAGTAGCGTGACGCCCCATGCGTCTCGTCATCGCCCGCTGCTCCGTGGACTACGCGGGCCGGCTCACGGCCCACCTCCCCTCCGCCCCCCGCCTCATCCTGGTGAAGGCGGACGGCTCCGTCTCCATTCACGCGGACGACCGGGCCTACAAACCCCTCAACTGGATGTCCCCGCCCTGCACTCTCAAGGAGGGCGACGGTGTGTGGACGGTGGAGAACAAGGGCGGCGAGAAGCTCATCATCACCCTGGAGGAGGTCCTGCACGACTCCTCGCACGAACTCGGCGTCGACCCCGGGCTCATCAAGGACGGTGTGGAGGCCCACCTCCAGGAGCTGCTCGCCGACCGGATCGAAACCCTCGGCGAGGGGTATTCCTTGATTCGGCGTGAATACCCCACTGCCATCGGACCGGTGGATATCTTGTGCCGGGACGCTGATAACCAGACCGTCGCCGTCGAGATCAAGCGACGCGGTGAGATCGACGGGGTCGAGCAGCTCACCCGCTATCTCGAACTCCTCAACCGCGACCCGCACCTTGCTCCGGTGAAGGGCATCTTCGCGGCCCAGGAGATCAAGCCGCAGGCACGGGTACTGGCCACCGACCGCGGTATCGGCTGTGTCGTCCTGGACTACGACGCGCTGCGCGGCATCGAGGACGACAAGCTCCGGCTGTTCTGATCCGGCCGTCCCCCTCGCCGTACGCGCAACGGCCCGGTCCCCCTACGGGACCGGGCCGTTGCGCGTGGTGCACCGGGGCGTCAGCCGCTCTGGGCGACCTGCGTACCGGACGGGGTGCCGGTGCCGCCCGAGGACGCACCGCTGCTGGAGGAACCGCCCGAGGGGCTGCCCGAGAACGAGGCGCCGGAACTCTGCGACGGGCTCTGGCTCGTGGGGTCTCCGGTCGGGCCGCTCGGCGACGGGTCCGTCGGCTCGTCCGAGGGTCCGCTGGGTGTCGGGTCCGTCGGCTCGTCGGTCGGCGGATGGGTGGGACGGGTCGGCCGTCCGGTGGGGCTGGTGGGCCGTCCGGTCGGCTCGCTGGGGCTGGTGGCGGGATCCGACGGCCCGGTGGCGGTGCCGGTGGGCGTGCCGCCGGTGGCGGGGTCACTGGGCGACGGGGAGGGGGCGCCGGTGCGGCCGGGGCCGGCCGGCCGGTGGGTTCCGGGGCCGACGGTCGGGCTGTCCGGGGCAGTCCCGGGCTGCTCGGCGGGCAGGTCCGGGGTGCCCTCCTCGGTGGTCTGCTCGGTGCTGACCTTGTCGTCCTGGGTGTCGTCACTGCCGGACGTCGTGCCGAGGGTGACGACGGTGCCGAGGACGGCCACCAGCAGCGCACCGGCGCCCGCGGCGACGAGGTTGCGGCGGGCACCGCCGAGCAGCCGCCGCGCGCCGCCGCCGGTGCCGTCGGCGGCGGCAGCGGCCGTCACGGCCTTGGTCTCGGTGGTCCGAGCGGCACCCCGGGAGACGACGGTGGTCCCCTCGGTCTCGTCGCCCGGCAGCCGCAACCGGGTGGTCGCCACCGCGCCGGGCGGGGTGGCGGCCGGGTCGCCGGTGCCCTCCGGCTGCCGGTCACCGGGCGCGGCGATCCGCGCAACGGCCGTGGTGGGCGCCGAGGCGGCCCGCGCGCGGTCGGTGACCAGGGCCAGCGCCCGCCGGCCGGCCACCGCGCCGACGCGGTCGGAGAGCACCCCGCGCAGCCCGATGGAGGCCTCCAGCTCGGCCCGTGCCCGGTCGACGTTGCCGGTGCACAGCGCCAGCACGCCCAACTCGTGGTGGAAGTAGGCCTCCTCGGCGACCTCACCGGCCAGCCGGGCGGCCTCCTGGCCGTGCCGCAGGCTGCGCTCCCAGGCGCTCCAGTGCAGCCCCGCGGCGAACGCCGGCGCGGCGGTACGGGCGAGCAGCACGGCCGCGCTGGCGTGCCCGCTCTCCCGGCTGCCGGTCAGCACGCCCATCGCAGCGAGCGCCACATCGGCCTCGGCGGCGGCCCGTTCGGGGGTGACCGACGGGTGACCGGCCCACCAGGCGTAGTGCTGGGCGACGGTGTGCGCCCGGCCGGCGGCGCCCTCGGCGTAGCCGGCCCCGGTCAGCTGGTCGTGGACGGTGGCGGCGAGCCGGTAGTGGCTGCCGACGGGGGTGATCAGGCCGCAGGCCAGCAGCTCGCCGAGCGCGGCGTCGGCGTGGGTGTCCTCGGTGAGGGCCGGCAGATGAGCCTGGTGCGGCAGCTCACCGCCGAGCGCGACGGCCAGCCGCAGCGTCTCCTGGGCGGCCTCGCCCAGGCGCGAGGCGAGCAGCGGGGCGGGCGCGGCGGCCTCGCCGAGCGACGGCAGCGGCGCCTCGGTCCGGTCATCGGCCTCGTCCGCGGCCGATGACCCGTCGGTGCCGTCGGCCGGCTCCGCGGGGAACAGCCCGTATCCGTCGTCGAGGGCACCGGAGCGGCCGTTCGTCCGGTCGTGCTGCCGCAGCAGGGCGGCGGCCTGCACGAACCGCAGCGGCAGCCCCTCGGACTCGAACCACAGGTCGGCGGCCCAGGCCTGCTCGTCGTCGGTGAGCGGGCGGTCCAGGGCCCGCTGAAGCAGCCGTACGCAGCCGTCCCGGCCGATGCCGCCGAGGAAGACCTCTTCGAGGTGCGAGCCGGCGCTGGGGGCCGCGACGTCCGGGGTGGCGGCGATCAGGAAGGCGCACTCGGGGGTGGCGTCGAGCAGTTCGTCGAGCGCGGCCCCGCCGAACTCCAGGTCGTCCAGGACAACAATGGCGCCGATCTCGGCGACCATGCGCAGCAGTTCGGGGCGGTCCGGGCGGTGCTGCGGCGCCTGGTAGACCGCGGCGAACAGTGCGTACAGCAGGTCGGTGGCGGTGCGGTGGTAGCCGGAGAGCCGGATCACGCCGTCGGGGGCGAGGTCGGCGCAGGAGGCGGCGACGGCGTCCAGCAGCCGGGTGCGGCCCGAGCCGGAGGGGCCGGTGACGCGGACCGAGCGGCCTCGGGAGAGCAGCCGAACCAGCCGTTCGACGTCCTCGGTGCGCTCCTCCAGCTCGGCGTCCTGCCCGGAGTGCCCGGGCGGGCCCGGCGGCACCGGGGGCGCGGCGGCCCGGGCGGCCGCGGCGCGCTCCTCGGGGTCGAGCTTGCCGGGGGCGGCGGGCCGCTCCCCGGGCGGGCAGGGTTCTATCTCACTGCCGTCGACGGGGTTGACGGTGACGAGGTACGGGCCCGAGACCAGCCGGACCATGCGGGACGGCCCCCCGGAGCCGCCCGGTGCGCCGCCGAACGCGGGGGCCGGCGGATCGGCAGGCCCGCCCTGCTCGCCGTACTCCTCAGGTCCCCGGTGGGGGTTCGGGTCCATGCTGAAAGCTCCCAGATGCTTCGTTCCACTCCGCCTGCGCCGGGCGGCCCCGCCCGGCGGCGGAGTGCCGGGCCGGACGCGCGCCGGCCGTCCGCCCTGCGACGGCTCCGGCACGCCGCCCTCGGCCGTCGCTTCCGGTCCGGTGCCCGCCGCGGATGATGGCATACGGGCGGGAACCGAACCTTAGACCTGGCAAGTGCACTGATGCACCGCCGGGGGCGGCTCCTGACCGGAACCTCCAGAAATGGCCACTGTTATGCGGTTCACGACACTTCTACGGTCAGCTCTGTCGTGCTTTGTGCGGTCTTCCTCCGGCCGGCCCGTCCGGGTGGCAGGAGCCCCGTCCCCGGTACGGCACGATCCCGCCTCAGACGCGAGGAAGCGATTCCGCCTCGATGCCGCCCTCGATGGCGAGGATGCGGTGGAGCCGGGTGGCGACCAACAGGCGCTGCATCTGGGGCGGCACCCCGCGCAGCACGAGCCTGCGGCCCACCCGGCCGGCCCGGCGATGCGCGCCCATGATCACGCCGAGGCCGGTGGCGTCCCAGGAATCCAGCTCGGTCAGGTCCAGCACCAGATCACCGTGACCGGAGTCGACGGCGGTGTGCAGGGCCGTACGGGCGTCCGCCGCGCTGCGGACGTCGAGGCGGCCCTCGACGACCAGCTCGGCGTGGTCGCCCCTGATGTGCATATGCGCTCCCCTGTGTCATGGGTAGGTGCATGGACGTCTACAGATCTGACTGCCTCTCATGCGGCGAAGTTGCCGCCTGTAAGCGAACCGATACCGAATTCACCCCACCGGGTGACCGCATCGGGCCCAGCGCCCTGACGCGGTATCAGTGCTCGTAGAAGCCCTGTCCGCTCTTGCGGCCGATGTCGCCCGCGTCGACCATCCGCCGCATGATCTCCGGCGGGGCGAACTTCTCGTCCTGGGACTCGGTGTAGATGTTGTCGGTGGCGTGCAGCAGGATGTCGATGCCCGTCAGATCGGCGGTGGCCAGCGGCCCCATCGCATGGCCGAAGCCCAACTTGCAGGCGGTGTCGATGTCCTCGGCGCTGGCCACGCCCGATTCGTAGAGCTTGGCGGCCTCGACGACCAGCGCCGAGATCAGCCGGGTGGTGACGAAGCCGGCCACGTCGCGGTTGACGACGACGCAGGTCTTGCCGACCGACTCGGCGAACGCCCGGGCCGTGGCGAGGGTTTCGTCGCTGGTCTTGTAGCCGCGGACCAGTTCGCAGAGCTGCATCATCGGCACCGGCGAGAAGAAGTGGGTGCCCACGACCCGCTCGGGGCGGGTGGTCGCCGCGGCGATCTTGGTGATCGGGATGGCGGAGGTGTTGGAGGCCAGCACCGTCTCGTCCTTGACGACCTTGTCCAGCGTCTGGAAGATCTCCCGCTTGATCTCGATCCGCTCGAAGACCGCCTCGACGACGATGTCGGCGTCGGCCACGGCCTCCAGGTCGGTGGTGGTGGTGATGCGGCCCAGCGCCTGCTCGGCGTCGGCCGCGGCCAGCTTCCCCTTGGAGACGAACTTCTCGTACGAGGCCTCGATGCCGCCCTTGCCCCGGGCCAGCGCCTCGTCCGTCACATCGCGGAGGACGACGTCCCAGCCCGCCTGGGCGGAGACCTGCGCGATACCGGAACCCATCAGTCCGGCGCCGATGACGGCGAGCTTCTTTGCCACTGCTGTCCCCTCACACCCTGTGCACTTGAAAGCCTGTCGGTCTCCGGGTGACGTTAGCGGTCGTTGGCGATCCTTTGGTGAGTAAGAGATGCGCGTCACGTCTCACATGACGGACATCACACCGGAGGGATGCACGGGTGGGCGCCGCCGCGCTCAGTCGGCCGCCCGTACGGCGTAGTTGAGGACCCTTTCGCTCAGCAGTTCCTCCATCTCGTCCAGGAGGACCAGGGCTTCACGGGAGACCACCTCGGGCTTGCGGCCGGCGACCATCTCCTGCGCGATGGAGGCCATCAAGGTCTGGTGGACCCAGTTGATCTGGCCGGCGATCAGGCCGGGCATGGGGTCGTCGCCCTCGGCACCGGCCTCCCGGCGCAGCGCGGCCTCCAGCTCCTCGTACTGCTCGCGCTGCATGTACCACAGCCGCGCCTGGAGGGCGGCCGAGCCGTGCACGACCTTCATGAAGCGCTCATAGCCCTCGATGAGCCCGACCTTGGGCGAGACGCTCTCCACCTCTTCACGCAGCTCGCGCAGGACGGCGGCGGCGGCCGACTCCCCCACCCGGCGGGCCCGGACGAACCGCGCGAGCCGGTCGATCAGCCCCTTGCTGCGGTCGAAGAAGAGGTCCTCCTTGGCCGGGAAGTAGTTGTAGACGGTGTTGACGGAGACATCGGCGGCCCGGGCGATCTCCGCGAGGGTCACCTCGTCGAAGCCGCGCTCCATGAACAGCCCGGTGGCCACATCCGAGATGTACTGCCGGGTCTGCCGCTTCTTCCGCTCCCTGAGCCCCTCTGCCATGCCCTCACCCTACCCCTCGCTGGGCTCTCTTAAATTTTGGAGGCATTGCAATTTTTCATGCTCTCTGTTTTTCTATGGCCATGCCCGTCCTCAGCGCGTCCGGACTCGCCCGGACCTTCACCACCAAACGCGGCCCCGTCGAAGCCGTACGCGGAATCGACCTCACCGCCGAGCGCGGCGAGATCCTCGGATTCCTCGGCCCCAACGGCGCCGGCAAGACCACCACCCTGCGGATGCTCACCACCCTGCTGAAGCCCACCGGCGGCACCGCGACCGTCGCCGGCTGCGACCTGGCCCGCGATCCCGCGGGGGTGCGCCGGGCCTCCGGGTACGTCGCCCAGTCCGGCGGCGTCGACCCCCATGTCCCGGTACGCGAGGAGCTGTTCACCCAGGCCCGGCTCTACCGCCTGGGCAAGGCCGAGGCCCGCTCCCGCACCGAGGAACTCGCCGCCGACCTGGGCCTGACCGACCTGCTCGACCGCCGGACCGCGGCGCTGTCCGGCGGCCAGCGGCGCCGCCTGGACCTCGCCCTGGGCCTGGTCCACCGCCCGAAGGTGCTCTTCCTGGACGAGCCGACCACCGGGCTCGACCCGGGTAGCCGCGCCGACCTGTGGGAGCTGGTCCGCCGCGTCCGCGCCGACCACGGCACCACCGTCTTCCTGACCACCCACTACCTCGACGAGGCCGATGCGCTCGCCGACCGGCTGGTGATCGTCGACAAGGGCGTGGTGGTCGCCGAGGGCACGCCCGAGGCCCTCAAGCGCGCCCACGCCGGATCCCCCGACGCCTCCCTCCAGGACGCCTTCCTGGCCATCACCGGGCGCTCCCCCAAGCTCTCAGCTCCGTTCGAGCAGGGAGGTACCCCCCTCGCACCCCAGGACCCGTCCCCCCTCGCCCTCTAGGAGTCCGATGTCCGCTCTGCTCTCCGACACCGCGCTGATCTTCGGCCGTTACGCCCGGCAGACCCTGCGCTCCCGGCTCCAAATGCTCTTCGGCATGCTGATGCCGCTGCTGTACCTGCTCTTCTTCGGCCCGCTGCTGACCGGCCTGCCGCTGTCCTCGTCCGCCAGCTCCTGGCAGGTGCTGGTGCCCGGCCTGCTGCTCCAACTCGCCCTGTTCGGTGCCTCGTTCTGCGGATTTGGCATCATCGTCGAGAAGCAGAGCGGGGTGGTGGAACGGATGCGGGTGACCCCGGTGAGCCGACTGGCCCTGCTGTTGGGGCGGGTGCTGCGGGACGCCGCGCTCTTTGTCTTCCAGGCCGCGCTGCTGCTGGTGGCGGCCTTCATCATGGGGCTGCGCGCGCCGCTGCTCGGTCTGCTGATCGGCTTCGCCTTCGTCGCCGTACTGACCGTCGCCCTGGCCTCGCTGTCGTACGCACTGGCGATGAAGGTCACCATGCCGCAGGAGTTCGGGCCGGTCATCAACACCGTCACCATGCCCTCGATGCTGCTGTCCGGGCTGATGCTGCCGATGACGCTGGCCCCCGCCTGGCTGGACGCCCTCTCGCACCTGATGCCGCTGCGGTACCTCGTGGACGCGGTACGGGCCGCCTTCGTCGGCGACTACTCCTCCCCCGACCTGCTCATCGGCGTCCTGGTGGCGGCCGGATTCACCGCGGTGTCGGTGGTCCTGGGGAGCCGGGCCTTCCGGAGGGCCGCGGCGTAGGCTCGGCCCCATGGTGAATCTGACGCGCATCTACACCCGCACGGGCGACAAGGGCACCACCGCCCTGGGCGATATGAGCCGTACCGCCAAGACGGACTCGCGGATCGCGGCGTACGCGGACGCCAACGAGGCCAACGCCGCGATCGGCGTCGCGCTGGCCCTCGGCGCGCTGCCCGAGGACGTCGCCGCGGTGCTGCTGCGGGTGCAGAACGACCTCTTCGACGTCGGCGCGGACCTGTCGACGCCCGTGGTGGAGAACCCGGAGTTCCCGCCGCTGCGCGTCGAACAGGCCTATATCGACAAGTTGGAGGCCGACTGCGACCGCTTCCTGGCGGACCTGGAGAAGCTGCGCAGCTTCATCCTCCCCGGCGGCACCCCCGGCGCGGCCCTCCTCCACCAGGCCTGCACCGTGGTGCGCCGCGCCGAACGCTCCACCTGGGCCGCCTTCGACGAACACGGCGACACCATGAACCCGCTGACCGCCACCTACCTCAACCGCCTCTCCGACCTGCTGTTCATCCTGGCCAGGGCGGCGAACAAGGAGGTCGGAGACGTGCTGTGGGTGCCCGGCGGCGAACGCTGACACCGGCCCTCAGCGCAGGACCTTCCGGCCGGGGCCGGCCTCCTCCTCTGCGGGAGCCCGGCCCCGGTTCGGGTCCTTCTTCTGCCAGATGAGGTACGACAGCGCGATCACCCCGTGGATGATCAGGATCCGCAGCGAGGTGCCCTGCCAGTCGTGCAGGGAGGTGGTGTCGCCGTCCTCGCCCACGTACCAGATCGCGATCTGCAACAGCGCACAGGACAGCGCCACCCACAGCGCGGTGCGCAGCCAGAGCATCCCCTCGTGCCGGGCCCGGGCCAGGCCGTAGCGCGGCGGCTTCACCGGCCGGGGGCCGCCCGCGAACCGGTACGAGAAGTGCCCGTCGACCCACTTGATCGTGTAGTGGCCGTAGGCGACGGTGTAGCCGATGTAGAGGGCGGCCAACCCGTGCTTCCAGTCGGCGGTGGCACCGTTCTTCAGGTCGATCGCGGTGACGATCAGCAGCACCAGCTCCAGCACCGGCTCCATCAGGAGCACCGCCGCCCCGGTCCGCGGCATCCGCGCCAGGTAGCGCAACGCCAACCCGGCCGCCAGCAGTACCCAGAAGCCGACCTCGCAAGCGATGATCAGCGTGACGACCACGTTGTCTCCTTTCAGGGCCCTCCATCGAACACTTCAAGGCTCCCAGCGCCACCCACCCGCAACGTCGTCGCACATGACGATCCGCCACTGCATCTTTTGATGTAGCCCGCGAAGTGAGGGGATGACCCGGACGTGGAGGCAGCGCGCCCCGGCTCCGTGTTTGATGGAGGGGTGACCGCCAGACCCCTCGCCGCCGTCGGCCGGCCGCACCGACTCGATGTGCTCATCGCGGGCGGCGGGCTGCTCGGCGGACTGCTGCTGTGGGCGCTGGATCTGCACGGCGGCCCGGCACGGCTCGGGCTGCCGCCCTCCCTCACCCTCGCCGCGCTCGGCGCGATGTCGGCGGCCGAACTGCTGCGCCGTACCGCCCCGATGGCCGCGCTGGCGGTCGCGATCCCGGCGCTGGCGCTGGACATCTGCACCGGGACGCTGACGGCCACCCTCCTGATGTTCACCGACGTGGTCTACGCGGCCGTACTCTACGGACCGCCGCGCGTGGCCCGCCGGATCCCGCTGCACTCGGTCCTGGTGACGGTGGTGGCGGCCGTCGCGCTCACCGCGCTCTGGCGGAACCCACAGGTGGTGATCGCGGTGATCGGCATCGCGCTGGTCACCATCGCCCCGGCCTGGACCGGCCTGATCATCCGCAACCACCGCGACGCCGCCGAGTCCGCCCATCTGCGGGCCGAGCAGATCGCACTGCTGGCCGAGCGGGACCGCACCCGGGCGGTGGCCTGCGAACGCGCCCGGATGGCCCGGGAGCTGCACGACATGGTCGCCAACCACCTGTCCGCCATCGCGATCCACGCCACCGCGGCCCAGTCCATCGACGACCCGTCGGCGACCCGCGAGGCGCTCGGGGTGATCCGCGAGAACAGCGTGCAAGGTCTGGCCGAAATGCGCCGGCTCATTGGCTTGTTGCGCGCCCCGGAGCAGACCGGGAACTCCGTGGAGCCGGCTGCGACCCCCGCCCTCGACGGCCTAGACGCCCTGCTCGACCAGGCCCGGGTGCACGGCGCGAGCAGCGGGCTGACCTTCGTCCTGGACGACGCCCGGTCCCCCGAGGGGGCGCAGGACGGGCCGGACCCGACGGCGCCGGCCGACCGCGCCGCGTACCGCATCGTCCAGGAGTCCCTGACCAATGCGCTCAAGCACGCCGCGCCCGGTGAGGTGCGGGTGCGGGTCGCCCATGAGCGCGGCGGGGCGCTCACCGTCACCGTCCGCAGCCCGTACGCCAAACGGCCCGGCCCCCGGGCACCGGGTTCCGGCACCGGCCTGACCGGGATGCGGGAGCGGACCGCCCTGCTGGGCGGAGCATTCGAGGCCGGCCCGGAGAGCGGGCCGGCCGGCACAGTCTGGCTGGTGCGGGCGGCGTTGCCCGCGGCCGAGGAGGAAGAGCAACGATGACAGGCGCCGACGCGCAACCGATCCGGGTTCTCGTCGCCGAGGACCAGTCCGCCGTACGGGCCGGCCTGGTCCTCATCCTGCGATCCGCCCCCGACATCGAGGTCGTCGGGGAGGCCGAGGACGGCGCGGAGGCGGTACGGCTCGCCCGGGAGCTGCGCCCCGACCTGGTCCTGATGGACATCCAGATGCCCCGCCTGGACGGGGTCTCCGCCACCCGGCAGGTGGTCTCCGAGAGGCTCGCGGACGTCCTGGTACTGACCACCTTCGACCTGGACGAGTACGTCTTCGGGGCGCTGCGGGCCGGCGCCGCCGGATTCCTGCTCAAGGACAGCGACGCCGCCGCGCTGCTGACCGCGGTCCGCACGGTGGCGTCCGGCGAGGGCCTGATCGCGCCGGCGGTGACCCGTCGGCTGATCGCGGAGTTCGCCAGCCCCCGGAGGGCGACCCGGCCCGCGCGCGACGGCGGCGCGGCGGATCCGGCGGTGCTGGACGCGCTGACGCCGCGCGAGCGGGAGGTGCTGGGGTGCCTGGGGCGGGGGCTGTCCAACGCGGACATCGCCGCCCGGCTCGCGATGGCCGAGGCCACCGTGAAGACCCATGTGAGCCGACTGCTGGCGAAGCTGGACCTGCGCAGCCGGGTGCAAGCGGCCGTATTGGCACAGGAGTTGGGGGTGGACGGGCCGTAGGGACGGGCCCGTGGGGAGGGGCCGTGGGGGGGCGGAGAGGCGGCGGCGTAGGGGGAGGCGGCGGGGGCCGTAGGGGGCCGTAGGGGGTGGCCGAACGGATCCCGTAGGGGGTGCGACGGCCCCCTACGGGGCCACAACGGGCCGGGGGCGGGGAACATTCCCGCGTGCGGGGCCGGCGGACCTTCCGAGGTCCAGGACGGAGTTCCCCGAGCAGCAAGGCGCCCGAGGCAGGAAGGTACCCAAGGGGAAAGGTGCCAAGGGAGCGAAGGCGCCCAAGGGGCAAAGGTGCCCGGGGAGCGAAGGAGTCCGAGGCAGGTAGGTGCCCGGGGAGCCGGGACGGTCAGGCCACGTTAGCCCTCCCCCAGACTTCGTCCGGGGGCACCCCCAACCAACGAGAACCCTCTACTCACGCCACGTTGACTCTCCCCCAGACTTCGTCCGGGGGCACCCCCAACCAACGAGAACCCTCTACTTACGCCACATTGACTCTCCCCCAGACTTCGCCCGGGGGCACCCCCTA